>NZ_CP032487.1:2710250-3387813 GCF_004124235.1 Yersinia hibernica | reverse complement strand
TGAATAAATAAGTTAGCGAATAAATTTCAACGCGCTGCCGACCGGGATATCCGCCGGTGTCGGGCCGATGACATGGATGGAGCCAGGGAACTCGGGCTGCTCATCACCATTAAAACGAATGGTGACATGGCCCAGTTCGCGCAGATTCTGTGTCGCCACGTCCCCTACGGCGGTGATGACATAGCGCTGCTCGGCCAGTTCCATAATGTTGCCCGCCTGTAATTCCCCATCGGTGGTGCTGTGCTGGTGGATAAAACAGAACTCTTCAATATCCTTAGGTGCCCCCTCGCGGAAGGTGATGAGCATGTCATCCAGCAGCGCCTCGCGGGCGCTGTCACCGATATTGATAATGGTTGTCTGATAAATTGTATTCATACGTACATCCTTAACCGTTGAATGTATTACAGAAAATCTAGTGCTGTGGTCTTATTGATAATGTTTTACTGATAAATAAAGGCTGATGCTGCCCAAGCAATCAATACTGTCGGCGCACCGGTCAGGAAGCGGCCCACCAACACGGACGGCACCCCCACGCGCACGGTATCTTGCTTCGCTTCTGCCAGAGATAGACCGACTGGGATAAAGTCACACGCCGCCTGAGCATTGATCGCAAATAGCGCTGGCAGGGCCAATTGTGGTGGGATATTTCCCAAACCAATTTGTACCCCAACCAATACCCCGATAACTTGTGCAATAACGGCCCCTGGGCCTAAGAACGGTGACAGCAATGGGAAGGAGCAAATCAGTGCCAAGAGCACTAACCCAATCGGGCTGCTGGCCAGCGGTGTTAAGCCGTGAGCAATAAAGTCACCTAAACCGGATGCCATGATGATGCCGATTAATGCCGAGACGAAGGCCATAAACGGCAGGATGGTCTTCAGTACAGTATCAATGGTGTCGCGGCCCGACTGGAAGAACACGGCAACCACAGAACCCATGCCCATGCCCACTTTTGCCAGTAAACCGTCACTTTGCTCGGTGATTTTTTTAGTGGTGTCGTAATCACGGCCATTTTTGGCCGCGGCGGTTTCTACCGCTTTAGGGGCGGTTTCTACTGGGGATTCAGTGTTAGAGGCTGCTGCTGCACTGTCGGTTTTACTGATTTTCTGAATGTTTTTTTCACGAACACCGGAAACATAGATATCTTCCAGAATGTATTTCGCCATTGGCCCAGATTGACCGGTTGAATGGATGTTGACGGTTGGTATACGGCGTTTCGGGTACAAGCCACAGCGCAGGGTGCCACCACAGTCAATAATTGCGACGGCGATTTCTTCAGCCGGCGGCTCGCCTTCTTTGAATCCATCAACCGCTTCCCAGCCCGTCAATTCACTAATGCGGTCAATAATGGCCGGGCGAGTACCGGCAGTGATATAGACAATCTTTTTGCCGGGGACGACTGGCAACTCTAATGGGCCACCCCAACCGCCTTCGCCTTTTTCAATCCGGATAAATTCACTCATGATCTGCTCCACACAGTATGTATTTGAATTAAATATTAAAGTTGTACGTTACGGTCCAGGCGGATGCCCATTTTGCGTTCAAAAATGGACGTCGTCAGATCAGTAATCCAGCCGCGGAAGAAGTTGGTGACCAACCCGACCAAGAAGTAGCTCACCGCCAATGGGCCTAATGGCAGGCCCAGTGTGGTTAAACCACTGGCAATACCGAGGTAAACGAACAACTCGCCCGGGTTAATGTGTGGGAACAAACCATTCATTGAGTGGCAGCTGTATGACGCCGCCGCGTAATAGCTGGGTTTATATTTTTCGGGCATAAAGCGCCCAAGACTTAATGTCATTGGGTTACAGAATACAAAGGTACCAACCAGTGGCAATAACAGATAACGGGAAACAGGGTTACCCGCGCAGCGCTGTGCCAAACGTTCAATTCTGTCTTGACCGACAAATTTGATCAGCGCATTCATGATGACTAACAAACTAATTAATAAAGGTAAAATCCCGGTGACCATGCCAACAAAAACTTCTCCCCCTTTTTGGAAGAGCCCGATAAACCACTCGGCTCCATGGGTTATAAGTTCAATCATTCTGTTTCTCCTGTAATCGAGGTTATGGCTGTTTTTATAAAATTTTGTTATTAAAGATAAATGTAATGTTCCGCGTGCTAAAGCGGGGTCAAAACACTGAGGTATCAGCATGAACTTCAGCATCTTGTTTGTCGCCACGTGCACTACCATAATCATTTTTTAGATCTATTTATTGCATGTAGATCACACTTTGAAAGATAAACCTTTCAAAGTGAATATTAGAAATAAAAGAAAATTGAACTGAAATGAAAGTTTTTTGTATGAAAAATACAGAGGATTAAACTATGGCCGAATTCTAACCGAGGTAGACTGAGGGGCGCGGGAGGTAATAAAATTGAGGATAATCATGGGCTAATCATTGTTAGCCCAGATAAGAATAGTTAACCTAGCAGCTCGCAATTTGGTGGAAGGCGGCACTGAATGGCATTGGGGATAACTTCAATACGAAAGTTTTTTCCTGACAGAGGTTCGCCATCAAGATTAAAGGTGATGTCATGTGGAGCAGTGATTTCAAGCCAAGGTAGTGATGTCTCAATCACATTTTTGTTTTTCTCACCACTAAAGACACTGGCCAGTAGGGCAGGAAGCAACTCTTCTGCTATCAACAAACGTAATTGTAATAGGCCGTCATTAATCAGTGCATCGGGGCACAGAGGCTGCCCACCACCGGCTTGTCTGCCATTGCCAATACCAATGACTAATGCATCGCCAGACCACTCGAAATCAGGGCCGCGAATTTCACAACTGTCGGCTTTAATGGTATCCATGCGCATCAGGCCATGAATAAAGTAAGATGCGCCGCCCAACACCGCCTTGAGTTTGTCCGGCGTCTCCGTGGTAATGCGTGTCCCAAAACCCCCGGTGGCCATATTGATAAAATAGTGTTTGTCATTCACCTGCGCCATATCAATGGCCACTTCCCGACCTTTAACCGCCAGCTGCAAGGCATTTTCTATTTGCGCAGGGATGCTACAGCTGGTGGCAAAATCATTGGCGGTGCCCAGCGGCAGGATTCCTAAGCTGGGGCGCTTCTCCTTAGGCAAGGTTATCAGCGCGCTGGCAACCTCATTAATCGTGCCGTCACCGCCACCCGCAATCACCGTCTCGACGGCCAGCACTGCTGCTTCTTCGACATAGCGTTTGGCATCACCTTGCTCCCATGTTACGCGAACATGAAGAGTGACCCCCTCATCACGCAAGTTTTTGACTGCATTGCGAACATCTTGGTTACCCGCTTCTTTGCCATTGAGGATAAGAAGAGTATGTGGCATTGAGGTCATAACTTGCTCCAGATCATTTCTGCAATAAGAGTAACA
This sequence comes from Yersinia hibernica, assembly GCF_004124235.1. Lineage (NCBI taxonomy): Bacteria > Pseudomonadati > Pseudomonadota > Gammaproteobacteria > Enterobacterales > Yersiniaceae > Yersinia > Yersinia hibernica. The sequence goes on along the minus strand of NZ_CP032487.1, from coordinate 3,384,450 downwards.
GTAACCCATAATTGTTTAATTTATCTATCAGATTATTCAACAAATAATGGAGAATATCAGTAATTGTTGGTCTTAATAAAAAGAGGTTTTATTTTTACAGGAGTACTTATTTAGCTAAGATAAATTTTATTTAGGATAGGATTATTCATAATATGCGGCTATTCTTATTATTATCTCACTGCATAACAAGAATCATTAATAATAAAGGCGTGATGAAAGTCACTTATAATCAAATGGTTATGGTCATAAAAAGAAAAGGCCAGCCCAAGGGAGATTGGGCTAGCCAAGGAGGTGGTTCCTAGTCTTGCTTTAAAACTTTTTTAGTTCTTGATTGTACTCAAGCTATCCTACCCCAGTGTTATTATAATTGATGTGATCCATTTCTAATATTTGCTAAAAATGCCATCTTGGTGATGGCATTATTTGTTATTGCACTTTTTTATGCTTTTTCATGGGGATTGCGGCTATTTGTCCCATTCAGATTCCGTATCAGTAAGCCATATTCCACATTAATGTCCTGTGGAATGGGTAAATACATGATATGCCCATTACCCGGTGCGATATCCACCGGTTGGCCTTTTTTATCCTGCATACTTTCAAGGGTAAACTGGATATTACCGCTGGGAGTCATCAGTTCAACACTGTCACCGACCGAGAATTTATTTTTGACCACCACCTCAGCCAAACCATCACGGCGCACACCGGTAAACTCGCCGACAAATTGCTGGCGCTCCGAAACAGAATAGCCATATTCATAGGTTTGCTGCTCTTCATGGGCATGACGGCGCAGGAAACCTTCGGTGTAACCGCGGTGAGCCAGACCCTCCAATGTGGTCAGTAACGTCGGGTCGAAAGGTTTACCGGCCACGGCGTCATCAATGGCGCGGCGATAAACCTGCGCCGTACGGGCGCAATAATAAAATGACTTAGTGCGCCCCTCAATTTTCAGCGAATGCACTCCCATCTGGGTCAGGCGCTCCACATGCTGAATAGCACGTAGGTCTTTGGAATTCATGATATAAGTGCCGTGCTCATCTTCAGTGGCGGTCATATACTCACCAGGGCGTTGGGCTTCTTCTATCATAAATACTTTGTCAGTCGGCGCGCCGATACCCAAGGTGGGCTCAACATTCTTCACCGCAATAGGCTGGTGGACATGCACGATATTACCAATATCATCTTCTTTACCCTGCTGGACATTATATTCCCAGCGACAGGCATTGGTGCATGTTCCCTGATTCGGATCGCGCTTATTGATATAACCGGAGAGCAGGCAACGGCCGGAATAAGCCATGCACAGTGCGCCGTGGACAAATATTTCCAGTTCCATATCCGGCACTTGTGCGCGGATTTCAGCGATTTCCTCCAGTGATAGTTCACGGGAAAGAATCACCCGGGTCAGCCCCATTTGCTGCCAGAATTTGACGGTGGCCCAGTTCACTGCATTGGCTTGCACCGACAGGTGGATATCCATCTGAGGGAATGCCTCGCGCACCATCATAATCAAACCCGGATCAGACATAATCAGGGCATCTGGCCCCATATCAATCACCGGTTTTAAGTCGCGCAGGAAGGTTTTCAGCTTTGAGTTATGGGGCGCAATATTGACCACCACATAAAAGCGCTTACCCAAAGCATGTGCCTCCTGAATACCTAAGGCCAGATTCTCATGGTTGAATTCATTATTCCGTACCCGCAGGCTATAGCGCGGCTGACCGGCATAAACCGCATCTGCGCCATAAGCAAAGGCATAGCGCATATTTTTAAGGGTACCGGCTGGGGAGAGTAATTCCGGGGTAAAAGGCAGATTTGCACCAGATGTTGATGATGACGATTTTGTTAACGACATATAGCGGCTCTCAGTCTGAGTTCAAGTCAGAACCACGCCCGAGGGGGGTGGCTAAAAGCCGGGGATTGTAACCTTGGCAACTTTGAAAATCAGCCATTGCACAATCTTTGTAAGGTTTAAATGATCTGGATCAATTTGAGGGGTAATAAGCGCGGTCAGTAGCCCCGCGCGTGTCGCCATTATCTTTCAAATTACAGGTCTGGTGGCGGGGTTAGCATCAATGCTGTTCAAATCGGCCTGCGACCCATTTGCCACTTATTTGCCGCCTTCCTACACCTTGAAATCTATTGGGTACAAAAATAGGTCAGTAAAATATTGCTATCTAATCAATAAGGTTACAGCGTTAAATCTTTAATGATTGTTGTTGGGCCATTTTTCATCACAGAGGCAATGCCATTTTTAGCCGCAGTTTCGGAGCTGTAGAATTCGCTGACACCAATAACCTGATGGTTTTTCGCTTTCAACACAAAATAAGGCTCATTTTTGGTGTTGTGCTTCAGCTCATATTGGTTTTCGAGCGGGGAGTTACTTTGCACTGATGATATGCCGTTTTCAGTGGAGGCCTTGCTGGCATACATCTCACTGGTGAGAATAATTTCACCATTACTGGCTTTTAGCGTAAAAAAGTACTGTCCATTCTTTGCCTTCTTAATCTCATAATGACCTGTGGCCATAGTATTTCTCCTGTTGGTGGTGATACCTCCTATGAGTGTAGTCAAGCTTGGCCGGAATGGAGGGCACCCCCAACATAATGCCAATATTGTGAAGGAAAATTACAGTAACCGGCAAATCTCTGCTTCCCAGCGATAGCCCATTCCATAAACCGCGCGAATGAATGGCTTCTCACCATCAAGAGATTCTAATTTACGGCGCAAGTTTTTAATGTGGCTGTCGATAGTGCGGTCAGTCACTACGCGGTAATCGTCATACAGGTTATTGAGCAGCTGCTCACGGCTAAAAACATGCCCCGGTTGGGTTGCCAGAATTTTCAGCAGACGAAACTCAGCCGGGGTCAGCTCCAGCAGGTGGCCTTGATAACTGGCTTGAAAGCGCGATTCATCAATCAGCAGTGGCGCATTATCACTGGGTTGCTCGCGCTGTTGTTGGCAGCGGCGCAGGATAGTTTTTACCCGCGCGACCACTTCCCGTGGGCTATAAGGCTTGCAGATATAATCATCCGCTCCAATTTCCAGCCCCAGTAACCGGTCGATCTCTTCTGTTTTCGCGGTGACCATCATGATAGGAACATCAGAAAAACGGCGAATTTCACGGCAAATACTGATGCCATCACTGCCCGGCAACATGAGATCCAGCAAGATGATAGCTGGCGGTGCCTGACGAACTGCGGCCACCACTTCTGCGCCGTTAGTGAGCCACTGGGTATGGTAACCCGCGGCTTGTAGGTAATCGACCAAGAGCTGGCCGAGCTTGGGCTCATCTTCAACAATCAATACGGTGCCAGACTGAAGCTGTTGTTGCATGAAATGAATTACCCTAGTGAATGGAATAGCGGAAATACTACCGTAATCCGCAAGCCACCCATAGGTGAATGTTCAGCACTGATTTTCCCACCATGGGCTTCGACAATATTATGGCAAATCGCCAAACCCAGCCCCGAGCCACCACTGGCGCGGTTACGCGAGTTTTCAGTGCGATAAAAACGTTCAAAAATACGTTGCAACTGCTCGTCGTTAAGCCCCGGCTTACTGTCTTGCCAGCAGAGTGTTAATGTCTGTTCTTCCTGCTGTGCCGTAATTGCTAACCGGCCGCCATCATTGGTGTAGCGCAGGCTATTTTCCAGCAAGTTGTGAAACAGTTGATTTAACCGGTCGGGGTCGCCAAACATCACCGCCTGTTCTGGCAATTGGGCGGTGATGGTGATGTTTTTGCTGTCAAAACGGCCGCGGAAGCTGGCGATGGCAATTTGCAGCAGGCGGGTGGCATCCAGTTGGGTTTTGCGGTAAGCCAGCGCCCCCCGGTCAGAGAGCGATAATTGGTGTAAGTCATTCACCAGCTTGGTTAATATCCCGACTTCAGCTTGTAGCGAGACTAATGACTCCGGTGTTGGTGCGCGCACACCATCTTGCAACGCCTCCAGCTCACCGCGCAATACCGCCAGTGGGGTGCGCAGCTCGTGGGAAACATCGGCCATAAAGTCGCGCCGCATCTGCTCATTTTTCTCCAATGAGCTGGCAAGTTGGTTAAAATCCTGTGCCAAGCGGCCCAGCTCATCCCGGCTACTGACTGCCACTCGAGCACTGAAATCACCCGCGGCTAGCCGATGAGTGCCCTCCACCAGCCGTTTGACCGGGGCCAGCATGCCACGGGATAAAATCCATGTGACTGCGGCGGCCAGTAAGGTCGACAAGCCGACAATAATCCAACTGGTGCGGCGCTGTTGCTGGTCAAAATTAATGTCGGCATTGCGGGTCAGTTTTTCTGGTGGGGTCGACATCACCCAGCCAACGACTTGTTTATTCACCGTTATAGGTTGGCGGCTAGCCTCTTTGGGCACCTGGCCAGAACGGCCAGCTAGCACGTTATTGTGGCTATCAACCACCCAAAATTGAGCACGCCAGCCGTGTGGCGGCAGGTTGCGGCTGTTGTCGCCACTTTGCTCGAAAGAGCGCATGATTTGATAAATCATCTGGTCATTATTGCGCAGAAAATCCCAGTTACCATAGTGCTGGTATTGCACCTCGAGGGCATCACCCAGCATGGTTATGCGCTGCTGATTGCTTTGCTTGATATAATCGATAAAACCGCGCTCGAAACTGGCTCTAACCCCCCAGTGCATGGTAATTAGCACCAGCATGCAGGTGGCGAAGATGGCCATGAACAGTTTTCCGGTAATGCCTACCCTCATGATATCTCCCTCTGTTTTATCGGTTGGCCGGTTTAGCTGGCGGGCGGGATAGGTTGCGATTAGTGCCTGTATCCGGTGGCACGCGGTTAAATATCAGGGCTGGTAGCGCAATAATAATGGCCATACACAGGTAACTGTAGAGAAACGCGCTGTGAGTCGCCGGGGTGTTTATCGCGACCTGATTATGGGCAAATACACCGAGCAATATCCCGGCGGTACTGACCCCCAAGCTCATTGACAGTTGCATAACCATCGACAACAGGCTATTGCCGCTACTGGCCAAGCGGTTGGGTAAATCTTTTAGAGTCAATGTATTCATAGTGGAGAAGCGCAGCGCATTAAGCATTCCCTGAAAGAATAACACCACCGGCAGCAGGAGCATCCACCCCAGCAGCGCCACCAGCGGGAGACTCAAGCTGACGACCGCCAGTAGCAAAGTGGCACTGACCAGCACTCGGCGGTAACCGAAGCGGTTGACCACGCGCACGATAATTCGCTTCATGCCCATGCTGCCGATAATCATCGGGATCATCATTAATCCTGCATGGAATGGGGTAAACCCCAGCCCAATTTGCAGAAAAACCGGCGTCATAAAGGGCAACATACCACTGCCGATGCGGGCGCTCATGCTGCCGATCAGGCCCAAAGAATAGGATTTGTGGTTAAACAACCGCAGTGTGAATAGCGCCGAACTGTTACCTTTGGCATGCCACCAATAACCCGCCAGGGCCAATATCGCGCACAAGACTAAGCCCGCGATCGCCAGTGGCGGCAAGCCCAGACCTTTATGCCCATCTAATGCCAGTGTCAATGTTGCCATGCCGATAGCCAGCATGATAAAGCCACTGATATCAAAGCGCCGGGTTCGGGTAGTGTAATTGGGCATCAACCATAAAGTGGCTAATGTGCCGACCACGCCGACTGGCAAGTTGATCAAAAATATCCAGTGCCAGCTGGCATATTCGACCAAAAATCCCCCCAGCGCCGGCCCGACTAATGGCCCAATCTGACCGGGCAAGGTTACAAATGCCATGGCCGACATATATTGTTCGCGTGGCACGATTTTCATCACGGTCAGGCGGCCGACCGGCACCATCATGGAACCGCCAACCCCTTGAATAACCAGAGAAAAAATTAACTCGTTCAAGGTTTCCGCTTGCGCGCACATCAAGGAGCCGAGAGTAAACAGGATAATGGCCGAGAAGAATATCCATTTAACCCCCACTTTATCGGCCAGCCAGCCACTGGCCGGCAGCATCACCGCCACGGTCAGCACATAAGAGACAATCACCGACTGCATGCGCAACGGATTTTCGCCCAAACTGGCCGCCATTGAGGGCAGGGCGGTGTTGACGATGGTGGTGTCCAGCGTCTGCATAAAAAAGCCAAAAGCGACTATCCACAGTTGCCAGCGGATGGAGGTCGCTTGAGTCATCCCCGTCATTTTTCAAACCACCGCAGTGTTGGCAGTGTCTTGAAATTTATCGGGTTTTCCATTATTCCAACCTCATCAGCGGCTTTTTGCTAAAGCGGCTGCGCAGCCGGTCAAAATAGAGGTAAACCACCGGAGTGGTATACAGTGTCAGCAACTGGCTCATCGCCAACCCGCCGACAATGGTAATCCCGAGCGGTTGGCGTAATTCCGCACCATCGCCGCTGCTCAATACCAGCGGTAGTGCCCCGAATAGGGCGGCTAAGGTGGTCATCAAAATCGGCCTAAAGCGCAGCAAACTGGCTTGGAAAATGGCATCCCGGGCGCTGAGATTGCCATTGCGCTGAGCATCAAGAGCAAAGTCGACCATCATGATGGCGTTCTTTTTCACGATACCAATCAATAACATGATGCCAATCAGGGCGATAAGGCTAAAGGGCGCATTGAATAATTCCAGCGCCAATAGCGCCCCGACCCCAGCCGAGGGCAGTGTCGATAATATGGTCAGTGGGTGAACATAACTTTCATATAAAATCCCGAGCACAATATAGACCGTGGCGATCGCCGCCATAATCAGCCACAGCTGAGATTTCAAGGTTTCCTGGAATACTTGCGCGGTACCGGCAAACACACCGCGCACTGTGCCGGGCACCCCCAGTTCCGTCATCGCCCGCTCCACTGCGGCGGTCGCCTCAGACAAGCTGCCGCCATCGGGCAAGTTAAATGAGATAGTTGAGGCGGCCGATAATCCTTGGTGATTCACCGCCAGTGGGGCATTGGCGGGTTGCCACTTGGCGAAATATGACAGTGGAATTGACCGGCCCTCGCTGTTAATGACAAACATTTTGTCCAGCGAACTCACATCCTGCGTATATTGAGGCGCGACTTCCATCACTACCTTGTATTGGTTCAATGGCTGATAAATGGTGGAAATCTGCCGTTGACCAAAGGCGTTATTGAGCAAGGCATTGGCATCTGAAACATCAATACCCAGCCGCGCCATGGTTTCGCGATCATAGGTTAAGGCCATTTCTGAGCCTTTATCTTGCTGGTCGGAGTTCACATCGGCCAGCTCTGGTAACTTACTCAGGGCGGCCCGGACTTTCGGCTCCCATTCACGCAGCGCCGCTAAATCGTCCGCTAATAACGTAAATTGATAGCTGGCGTTGGATTGACGGCCACCGACGCGAATATCCTGCACCGGAGAGAGGAACAGACTGGCTCCCGGCTCTTTTGCCAGTTTGCCCCGCAGCCGGGTAATCACTTGTTGGGCGGTTTCGCTGCGTTCACTCAATGGTTTCAGTGAGATAAACATGGAGCCGCTGTTGGTGCGTGAGCCGCCAGTAAATCCAGTCACATTGTCAACCGCCGGATCAGCGCTAACAATTTTCATAAAATCTTTCAGTTTTTGCTGCATCGCCTGGAACGAAATGCTCTGATCCGCTTGAATAAAGCCCATCATGCGGCCGGTATCTTGCTCGGGGAAAAAGGTTTTCGGGATGCTGATATACAGCCAAACATTCAAGGCAATAGTGGAAAGCAGCACAACCATCACCCAGCGCGTATGGCCCAGCACCCAATTGAGTGAGCGGCCATAGCCTTGCTGAATAGCTAATAGCACCTTACCGAAACCGCGAATACGTTGTTGCTGACTAGCCGGTTGGGCGCGGAGCAAATGGGCGCACATCATCGGGGTCAGGGTTAACGAAATCACTAGCGAGATACCAATCGCCACTGACAATGTGACGGCAAACTCACGGAATAACCGCCCCGGTAGCCCCTCCATCAGCAGCAGCGGAATGAACACCGCCACCAGTGAAATACTCATCGACAGCACGGTAAAACCGACTTCGCGCACCCCGCGTAAAGCGGCTACCATCGGCTTGACTCCCGCCTCCAAATGGCGAGAAATGTTCTCCAGCACCACGATAGCATCGTCGACCACAAAGCCAGTGGCGATGGTCAGCGCCATCAGTGACAGGTTATTGAGGCTAAAACCGCACAGATACATGGCGGCAAAGGTGCCAATCAGCGAAACCGGCACCGCCACCGTCGGGATCAAGGTGGCGCGGCCTGATCGCAGGAACAGGAACACCACCAGAATCACCAATGCCACGGCGATCACCAGCGATTGCTCCACTTCATCCAGTGAGGCGCGGATCGTCGGTGAGCGGTCTTGGGCAATATTCAGTTGAATCGAGGCCGGAATTGAGGCGCGCAGAGCCGGAAGCTCGGCCCGAATTCGGTCGACGGTGGCGATAATATTTGCCCCCGGTTCACGGCTTATCACCAACAGCACGGCCGACTTGCCATCGGACATCCCGGCATTGCGCACATCCTGCACAGAATCGACGATATTGGCGACATCCTGTAGGCGCACCGCCGATCCATTGTTGTAGTGAATGATAAGTGGGCGATACTCCGCGGCAGTTTTAATCTCATCATTGGCCTGAACCTGCCAATGTTGCTCACTGTTAGCAATCGAACCTTGCGGGCGACGGACGTTAGCGGCGCTGATCGCCTGGCGCACTGCATCCAGTGACACCCCCTGATTGAACAGGGCGCTAGGATTGAGCTCCACCCGAACCGCAGGCAGGGAGCTGCCACCGACGGTTACATCACTGACGCCCTCGGTTTGGGCAATTTTTTGCGCCAGTTGGGTCGAGGCAAAGTCATATAATTGACCCTGACTGAAGGTGTCCGACGTCAGGGTCATTATCATAATTGGCGCATCCGACGGGTTCATCTTGCGATAGGTCGGGCGGTTGGGCATCCCGGAGGGAAGCAAACTTTGCGCCGCATTGAGTGCGGCCTGCACATCACGCGCCGCGCCATTAATATCGCGGCTGAGAGAAAATTGCAGAATAATCCGCGTGCTGCCCAATGAGCTGGTTGAGGTCATTTCATCGACCCCGGCGATTCTTCCCAGTGCGCGCTCCAGTGGTGTGGCAATGGATGACGCCATGGTTTCCGGATCCGCCCCGGGCATGGAGGCACTCACGGCAATCACCGGATAATCCACCTGTGGCAGCGGCGATACCGGCAATAAACTAAAGCCGATAATGCCGCTGAGAGTGATGGCCAGCGTGAGCAGGGTGGTCGCGACCGGCCGCTGGATGAACAGAGCAAAGAATTTCACGGCTATTCCCGCCCACTCGGTAATTCTGGTGCATCAATATCTTGATGCTGATATCGATTTTTACCATGGGAGTTGCGCGCCAATTTATCGAACAACAGATAGATAACCGGCGTGGTAAACAGGGTTAGCACTTGGCTGACAATTAGCCCGCCGACCATACAGACCCCTAGCGGCTGGCGTAATTCAGCCCCGGTGCCGGTGCTGAGCATCAGCGGTAATGCGCCAAACAGCGCGGCCAAGGTGGTCATGAGAATGGGGCGAAAACGTAATAAACAGGCTTGATAAATCGCGTCATATGGCGTCATGCCCTGATCTCGCTCGGCGGCTAGCGCAAAGTCGATCATCATGATGGCGTTTTTCTTCACGATGCCGATAAGCAGGATTATCCCAATGATGGCGATCACATCCAGCTCATTACCAGTTAACATCAAGGCCAGCAATGCCCCAACCCCGGCGGTTGGCAGGGTTGATAAGATAGTGACCGGATGAATAAAGCTTTCATACAGCACACCGAGCACGATATACATCGCCACAATCGCGGCGATAATCAGCCACAGCGTTCCGCCCAGTGCGGCCTGAAACGCCAATGTTGATCCTTGGAAGCGGGTCATAATATCGGCAGGCAACTGGATGGTTTTTTCAGCTTGGGTCACCGCGCTCACTGCTTCACCCAGAGAATAGCCCGGTGCCAGATTGAATGAGATGGTGGCTGACGGGAACTGATTCAAATGGTTGATAGAGAGCGGGCCGAAGCGCTCTTCAATGGTGGCAATGCTGCTCAGTGGCACACCTTTGCCATCACTGCCAGTTAGGCGAATATCATTGAAGGCCGCCAGCCCCGGCGTGGCTTTGACATCATGCTCCAGCACCACCCGATACTGGTTGGCTTGGGTGTAGATCGTGGAAATCAGCCGTTGGCCGAATGCATTATATAAAGCGCTGTCGATAGCGGCCATGGTTATCCCCAGCCGGCTGGCGCTGTCTCTGTCGACATTGACAAACGCCACCAATCCTTGGTCTTGCCAGTCGCTGGTGACATCCTGGAACGGCGCTTGTTGCTGCAATTCACTCACCAGTTTTGGCACCCAAGTGCTTAGTTCCTCCAGTGAGGTCGCCTGCAGTGTGAATTGATACTGTGTGCGGCTCAGTTGGGTATCAATGGTCAAATCTTGTACGGGTTGCAGATAGAGTTTAATCCCCGGAATGCTGGCCACACTGGCCTGTAAGCGCGTAATTATCTCTGGGATGCGCTCTGCTCGGCTGCTTAATGGCTTAAGGTTAATCTGCAACCGGCCATTGTTCAGTGTGGCATTGGTGCCATCGACCCCAACAAATGAGGTCAGACTTTCAACGGCGGGATCTTTGAGGATGATGGCGGCAACTTGCTGCTGACGTTCAGCCATATTACTGAACGAAACCGATTGCGGTGCTTCCAGGGTGCCCTGAATTAAGCCATTGTCCTGCAATGGGAAAAAGCCTTTGGGGATCAGCAAGTAAAGCAACACGGTCAGTACCAGGGTGCTCACCGCGACACCCAAAGTTATCCATTGATGTTTAAGCACTTTTTTCAGTGCAACAGCATAATGGGCAATCACCCAGTCAAAAAACTTTTCGCAGGCGCGCGACAGGCGGTTTTGTTTGCGCAGCGATTCATAACTGAGCATCCGCGCGCACATCATTGGCGTCAAAGTCAGGGAGACCACCGCTGAAATCAGAATAGCCACTGCCAATGTCACCGCAAATTCGCGGAACAACCGGCCGACGATATCGCCCATAAATAGCAATGGAATCAACACCGCAATCAATGAGAAAGTCAGGGAGATAATGGTGAAGCCAATCTCACCGGCCCCTTTTAGCGCCGCATCCAGCGGTTTTTCGCCCTTTTCGATATAGCGCGAGATATTTTCAATCACCACAATGGCATCATCGACCACAAAACCGGTGGCAATAGTCAGGGCCATGAGTGTCAGGTTATTGATTGAAAAGCCGAGGAAATACATTGCGGCGAATGTGCCAATCAGTGACAACGGCACCGCAATGCTGGGGATAATGGTGGCCGCCGCATTACGCAGGAACAGGTAAATCACCATCACCACCAAGACAATCGCCAGCATTAATTCAAACTGCACATCACTGACTGAGGCGCGGATAGTGGTGGTGCGGTCGGTCAGCACTTTGACATTCACTGACTTGGGCAAACTTTTAATCAGCTCCGGCAGCATTTCACGAATACTGTCGGCTGTGGCTATCACATTAACCCCCGGCTGGCGCTGAATATTCAGCACGATCGCCTGTTCGGTGTTGGCCCAAGCAGCCAGTTTATTATTTTCTGCGCCCTGTTCAATGGTGGCGACATCCTGCAAGCGCACGGGCGCGCCATTTTGGTAAGCCACAATCAGGTCGCGATAATCCTCGGCGGATTTCATCTGATCATTGGCAGAGAGGGTGACCGAGCGGGTCGGTCCATCCAAGCTACCTTTAGCCGAGTTGACATTGGCATTGCTGATGGCGGTGCGAATGGTTTCGCTATCCAGCCCCAGTGCCGCGACCGCCGGTGCATTGAGTTTGACCCGCACCGCTGGGCGCTGGCCGCCAGAAATGGTGACCAAGCCGACCCCGCTCACTTGCGAGATTTTCTGCGCAATACGGGTTTCCACCATGTCTTCCACTTGGGTCATCGGAATGGCGCTGGAGGTCACGGCCAGTGTCAGAATCGGCGGATCGGCCGGATTCACTTTGCTGTAAATTGGGGGATAGGGCAGGTCACTTGGCAGCAAGTTAGTGGCGGAGTTAATCGCCGCCTGCACTTCCTGCTCGGCCACATCCAGCGGCAGAGTGAGCTGGAATTGCAAGGTGATAACCGACGCGCCACCGGAACTTTGTGATGCCATCTGCTTCAAGCCAGACATCTGACCAAACTGGCGCTCGAGTGGCGCAGTAATGGCGGATGTCACCACATCCGGGCTCGCACCGGGGTAGAGGGTAACCACCTGAATCGTCGGGTAATCCACCTCGGGCAGAGCGGAAACTGGCAAGGCGCGGTAGCCGATAATCCCCGCCAACAAAATGGCGACCATAAATAATGTGGTGGCCACCGGGCGCAGGATAAACAGCCGTGATGGCCCGCCACCGGGTGTTGGAGGCATCACTTGCATCAGGATTTCTCCGCAGCCGCAGCTGAGCCAGCCGCTGCCTCAGTGGCTGGTTTCCCGCCACGGCGATGTGTGCCATGCTCCTGCGCCGCTGGCTTTTCCGCCGTGTTAGTGTGGCTGGCATCGGCCGAACGCGGGGTCACCACTTCAACCTGTAAACCTTCCGTCAGGCGATCAATACCATCAGTCACCACGCGCTGACCCGCATCCAGCCCGGCGCTGATAACCACTTGTTTGCTATCTTGAATTCCAGTGGTGACTAAGTGCTTACTGACCTTATTTTCATCATTGAGCGTCCAGACAAAGCTGCCCTCATTACCCATCTGCACCGCCGCTGTGGGCACCACCACGGCATTTTGCAGTAAATCTACTTTGATCCGCGCATTAACAAACTGGTTGGGGAACAGCACGTCGTCCTCATTGGCAAAGCGGGCTTTCAGCTTAATGGTGCCGGTGGTGGTATCAATCTGGTTATCAATGCTGAGCAGATAACCTTGCGCCAGCAACTGTTTATTGGTGCGATCCCACGCTTCAACCGGCACCGTTGCATGGTTTTTTGCTGCATTTTTCTGCGCTTGCATAATGGCGGGAATATCACTTTCTGGCAGGGTAAAGACCACATCGACCGGATGTGTCTGGGTGATCACCACAATCGGAGTGGCGCTGCCGCTGGTAATGTAATTGCCGACATCCACTTGTTTTAGCCCGACTTTACCGGAGATGGGCGCGGTAATGCGGCTATAGGTCAGTTGCAGCTGGGCGCTGTCGATGGCCCCTTGGTCGGCTTTCACACTGCCCTCGCTCTGGCGCACCAAAGCACTTTGGGTATCCAGGTCTTGCTGGGAAATCAGGCCGGTTTTCGCCAGTTTTTGGTAGCGGGCCAAATCGCGGCGCGCATTGTCCAATGTGGCTTGGTCTTTGGCCAATTGCCCCTGAGCTTGGGTAAGTTGAACTTGGTATGGGCGCGGGTCAATTTCTACCAGTAAATCACCGGCTTTAACCTGTTGGCCTTCGGTGAAGTGGATAGCCATTAGCTGACCATCAACTCGGCTGGTGACGGTGACGGTATTGGCGGCGCTAACCGTGCCCAAACCGGTGAGATAACGTGGCACCGCTTGTTCGGTGGCGCTCGCGGCCTGTACGGGGGGCATTGGCATATTGCGTCTTCCCCCTGCGCGCGCGGTGCTGCTGCCACTCGCGGCTGGCTGCACGCCAGGCGCAATATTCTGCGGGGCTGCACTGAAATGACGCCAGACAAACACGGCAACAATAATCGCCACCACTGCCCCCAATAATGTCAATAATCGGGAAGTGCGTTTGGCTTGAGCTTTCATAATGGCGGTGAGTCCCTTTTATGGTATTGGTCTGGTGATGTACACCGGTGCAAAAATAAAAAATTAATACCCAATAGATTTCGACATATAGGTGCGCGGCAAGTAAATAACTGGGTTGAGCCGCCATCAGCCAGCGGTCAGGTTATTGCATGCGGCCAACAACATCTTGCAAGATGACCGATTTTGATATGTTACTAGTTTAGCGGGGATTGAGAGGACAAAAATGGAGGAAATATGAAAATATTGTCAAGCTATGTGGGGATTGCGGCTTCAGTTGATGGTGTGCCATCATCACGTTGTCTCGCTGGCCTCAACTGAGCGGAGGGCAAACCAGCCCTTCCGCTCCCTTAACTGCAACCCAAGTCCCTTATGCTACTGATAAGTCAGCGTAAAGGTGGCGCTGGCATTGGCTTTACCGGGGATGACACTATTTTCAGTTTGATAATAGCGGGCGATGATATCGATAGTTTCTTTTATATCCGTGCCGTTGGCAGCAGCAGTCCCCATTTGTTTAGGTTGGCCAAATACTGCCTCTTTATAGTAACCGACAAGTAATTGCACACCCACCCCGTGGGCAGCTCCGGGTTCTGGCGTTAATTTAAGCACTCCCGGATAGTTCGGTTCAGCATCGCCATCAATTTGAAGGAAATATTTGGTATTGGGATCGCAGGTTAAGGCTATCTGTTTTTTTATTTCATGCTTGTGGGGGCCTATGCGAGTAAAATCCCCACTCTGTTGTTTCCCTAAGTCAAAATTGATAGTGGGGTTATCCACGGTGCAGCCATAGCGTTGAAAAGAAAAATTCAGATTGCCGCTGAGTAAGGTGCCGAGTTTTCTCTGTGGGTCATTACCAAAGCTATAATAAATATCCATCTCATGGTTGACAGAGACTTTTCCCGCCATATATGTACCCGGCTTGGTTTGCAAAGAAATCGTTGGTCTAAAGTTGGCCGGCCTCGACCTCTGGTCTATAGAACAAGTGCCTTTTAACTTATTATGGGCATCCGGCACACAATTGCGACCAGAGTCTATAGTATATTTTATTGATATTCCGGGGATATTAGTCGGATAGGACCCATCTTGGTTGCTGGGGCTGTTAATTTTAATTTCATAGTGGAATTTATTAAGTTGACTCTGATCAGGTTGACTGCACATGTAATTAAAAGGCTGACTGGCTTTAAATAATGGCATATTCCTTTGTAGGGATGAACCACGTGGGAATTTAAAATTATCATTGGTTACAAGGCTGCTTCCGGCCATTGCTGAACAACTCTTAGCATGCGCGGCTGAGGACATAAATAAACAGCCGACTATAGCGAAGGTGGATAACAGCCCAATTTTGCGGGTGTTACTGATATTAGGTAAATATTTTTTCATTAAATTTAACATAATGACCTGATGATTTTATTTCTCATATCTTGGCAATAGGCTAATTAATGTATCAGCCTATTGATCCGTTTATTTACCGGCACACCGCATCCAATATGCGCACTGCCGAGGTGGTATTGGCCTCGGCCGCCGACAGGGTGAATTTCACCTGACACTGCTGCTTTTGCTGATGGCCCCACTGCACTTGCAAGTTGCCGTTATCCGGCACACCGCTGAGATACACCTGGCCGTCATCACCGACGATACTGCTATTGGCGCTGTCTGCCTCATCATCTTGCAAATTCACCATCGCACCGAACGGCACTGATTTGCCTTGGTAACTGAGGTTAATCAGCACCCGGCTACCGAGGCGCGGCTTGAAGTTCGCCAGCACCACCGCCCCGTGGGTGGGCACCACGTTTTGGCTGGTGATGTCCATATCAATGTTGTCGCCCATGCTTTGGGTATCCAGCGCGATGCTGTTCTGGCGATAAGCACTGGCATAAGGCACCACCGCATAGCCGCGCCAGTCGGTTTTCACCCCACGGCCACTCCCCACACCGACACCGCTGGCACCGGGCGCGCGCACCAATACTAAGGTGTCGCTCTGGGATTGTGACAAAGTGATGCCATAAGGATGCGCCAGCACACCGCCGCTCAGGCCATAGTTCAACTGGTGGCTGTTTGCACCATAGCTGTAACCGGTATTTAGCTGGCCGTAGGTCCCGCTGTAACTGCTGCTTAAGCTGCCGCTGTTGCCACCGCCGCGATGGGTGCGGCTCTGTTGCAGGCTGTAGCTCAAGTTATTATCTGCCAACGCGCTGCCACTGAGGCCCAACTGCTGAGTGGTTGCCCCGCCTTTGCTGGTGTTAATACTGTAATTGGCCCAACTATTGGCTAACCATTTGCTCAATGGGATATTGATACTCAGGCTGGCGCGCTGATCATTTTGTAGCTGGCCGGGGGTTTGGCTGTAGCTGTAGTTCAGGCCATAGCTAATACCTTGCAGCGAAATGTTGTAACCCAGCGTGGCACTGCGCTCATAACCTTTGCGCTGCCAATAATCCTGCTGATAAGCCGAAAGGTACAGACTGCCAAAATCATTCAGCGACTGGCTGATATGAAACTGAGTGCGGCTGCGCTTGTTATTGTTACGCCCCAGCGAGTTAATGTTGCCCGCCCCGGTCAGTTGATTGGCTTCACTGAAATCATAAAAACCCTCGGTGGAGTAGCGGTGGCTACCCAGCGAGATATTCGTGCCAGCTTCACTGAAGCTTTTGGCATATTGCAGGCGGTAAGATTGCCCTTGTCGGGTGTTATCGTCTTCAAAGCGAGTTTTGGCTTGGGTTACATCCGCGGAAACTGACCCGATGCGCCCTAAACCTACCCCGACCCCCAGCGCCGCGGACTGATAATCCGACGAGATCAATAAGCCGTTATACAGGGTAAAGCCGTAGGGCATGCCGTAGGCCAGCGCGGTTTGTGCAAAGTGCGGCGTGGGGCTATCTTTGCCACCGCTGCGGTATTGACCGGCGCTCAGAGCATATTTCAGGCTGCCCTCGCGCTGCATAATGGGCGCGGATGAAAATGCTTGTTTAAAGCTGCGCTCGCTGCCATCGGCCTCTTTGATGGTCACCTCTAAGTCACCACTGGAGGAGGTGGGGAACAGATCATCAATGGCAAAAGCCCCCGGCGGCACATAGGTTTGGTAAATCACATTATTGTTCTGGCGAATGGTGACCTGCGCGTTGCTGTCTGCAATGCCGCGGACTACCGGGGCAAAACCGCGCAGGCTGTCGGGCAACATGCTGTCATCAGAGGCCAACTGCATACCACGGAAAGGCACCCCACTCAGGATATCGCCGGGGGTGTAGCTGTCCCCCAGTGTCAGTTGGCCTTTGATGGCGTGAATATCGCGCTGTAAGGTATTGGTCAGGTTATTCCACTGGGGCTGGCTATTGCTGCTGTGGCTGTAAGTGGAATAGTTGCGCAAGCGCCACGGCCCCCAGTTCAGCCCGCTGCGCAGGTTCAGAAAGTGGTTGCTGCTGCCCGGCTGGTTGTTTTGCCAGCTATTCGCGCCGCTCAGGCTGTAATTGACCATCAGCGCAGGGATACCTTGATCCCACTGTTTCGGGTCAATATAGCCGCGGGCCTGATTGTTCAGCGCCGCCTGCGGAATGCTCAAATCCAGCCGCTGTTGATTAAAATCATAATGGCTGCTGGCGTCGGGGATAAATTCGCCCAATTGTGTTACCGGCACATCCGTTGGCTGCTGTTGTAGCGCCGGGAAGGCGGCCACTTTCACTCCGAAATCAGCCAGTTGCTGCGGGGTGATTTCGGCCAGTAAGCTGCCGTTATCAGTAATAAAGGTGACGTCGCGTGTCTCTAGCTGTTGGCCGTTAAGATAAATATCGACCCGATAGGTGCCAGGCAACTGTGCGCCGGACTGCGAAAACACACTGAGATCAATCGCCGCATAACTGGCGTCTTTGATTTCTAATGAGCTGGGATTGAAGTAATCTTCGGCCCAGGCCGGGGCAGACAAGGCGGTCAACCCCAGAGCCAGCTGGATAGCCAGCCTTAACGCCCGTGATGCGGGCGGGAAAGCAGAATGAAGTTGCGTCATAGTGATCATCCGGAGTTATAAGCTGGCAGTGGCAACATCGGAAGTGCCGCCAAAATCATTAATCACCTGCCAGCTCACCGTGCCGGCAGCGCCTGCCGGGATGTCAACATTCAGGGTGCTTTTCGGGGCCACCATCAGCGCGCCTTTGATCTCACTGTCCGCCACTTTCAGGGTATGGAAGGAGACGTGATAGGCGGTGGGGTTGCTTATCTGCAATTGTTTGCCGTGGCGGGAGAAACTCAGCGCTTTATAGGCATCCGCAGCGCTACCGGCTAAACCGGCTGGGCGGTAAAATAATTTGATGCGGTTTTTAATTGAGATAAATAGCTGGTTGCCATCACTCTTTTGACTTGATGGAATGGTTTTGACATTCAGCCAATACATCGATTCGCGGTCTTGTGGCAAATTGCCGCCGCTAAACAGAATACGTAAGTTACTTTCTTGCCCGGCATCTAAGCGGAATAGTGGTGGGGTGATAATAAATGGCACTTTTTTATTATTGCTGGCCTCGGTATTATCAACCCAGCTTTGAATTAAATAAGGGATATTTTTATCCTGATTGGTCACGGATAAAGATGCTTCTTTTTTAGCACCATCATAAATAACGCGGGTGCCGCCGACTAATACGCCAGCTTGAGATGAATTTATCACACCGGTTAAGCAGGCGATAAAAAATAGCGATTTTAACCACGGCATGGCTGTTCTCTCTGAGTAGATTAATTTATTGCCTGAGTGGCAAAATAAAGAATAAAACTTACTGCCCCGACAAATAAAATATCGGGGCGGTAAAGACACAACAAATAACCGCTAATCAAGGTATTGCTGACAAAGGGTAGCGAACCTTATTAGTGCGGAGCAGAATTAGTTATAAGCAACAGCAAAATTTAGCGTGGCAGTAGCATTGCCCTCTTTAAAAGTATCTGAAGTGGTAACATATTTTGCTACGTATTTCAGATCCTGAGCCACGTTGTTATTCATCGCCTGCCCTTTGGCTGCCTTATTGATTGCAATTTGGTCATTGCCATTTGCTTCAAACAGCGCCAATGCAACACCACTCACACCGGTCAGTTTCAACGCTTTGGTCTCATTAGTATCTGCCGTACCTGTAAAGGTGACCGTAGCCGTTTGCTTCACTTGCGGGCAATTGGTCAGTTTAATAACCAAGTCCGTTGCGGAATTATCAGCGAATTTACCTGCGCTAGCACCCAGTTTATCTTTATTAATTAATGGCATTTTAATATCGACTACAGATGCTGTTGCAACACAAGGTGTTGCTGCAATAGAACCGGTAATATTAAAAACACCGGCATTTGCTACTGAGGCAAATGCTGAGGCAGCCAGTAAAGAAGTAACAATCAGTTTATTTTTCATGTTCATAATAAAACTCCAATCCGAAATATTTCGTGATAATGAATAGTTAAGTTGTATGGCCCTAATGACCTATATTGCAATGAAAGGTTTTTGTCGCCGTTTCATTCTGGTCGCTAATATAGTGGCTAACAGAATCAGGATAATAGGTTTTTTTTTGGAATTAATGCGGGGTAAGAAAAGTAAAGTTATTTAATAAGTGGGGGTTGGTTATTAGTGGCTTGGAATTTTTCATTAAAATAAAAAGTAACAAAGGCGCTAATGCTTATGGCGAGCGGAATAACTCGGAATAGCCCTTAAAATGAGTTCGGAATAGGTGTTTTTTGATTTAAATGAGGTCATTGGCGGGGAGCCGTTCAGTATTCCATTTATCTGTGTAATATTAATTGCCAAGGGAATATCTGCACGTAATTGCACAAAAGGGCCATATTTATGGCCCTTTTGTGGCGTGGTTATCAGTGGTTAATTGCGCCATGAAGTTCTGGCAACCGCACTGGATAATCGACTCCAGATTAACATAACCATATTAGCGATAAAGTGTTTGCGCCCAGCGCGCTAATCCGGCGGTAACCGAGCCAAAATCATTGCCGCCCACTAATGGGATACCCGGCAATTGTTGCGCTAAAGCAGCACGCAGCAATGGGGAGCGGGCGCTGCCGCCGGTCAAGTAAATGACATCTGGCGTGACTTGGCTGGTGGCCAGCGCCAGGCTGACTTGCTCTTGAATCCGTTGCAGTGGCTGGGAGATAGCTTCCGCAAGCTGCGGCTGATTGATGGTTTGCCCCAATTCTGCTTGGACAAAATCCAGTGCTGCGGTGACTTGCTCTTGCTCCGAGAGCGCAATTTTGCTCTCTTCTGCGGCGCGTACCAGCCGGTAACTCAAACGCTGCTGATAGACTTTCAGTAGCCGCTCAACTTGCTGTGGGTTAGCCGCCTCACGGATTAAATCGCGCAGAAAACGGCCATTAACGGTGCTGTAGAAATCGCTTTGGGCCGGAACATCGTTGGTGGCAACCGCATTCCAATAGGGTAATGACGGCATCGCAATCCCTTTCTCGGTTTCGCCGCCCATGCCAAACAGCGGCATCAGCTGCTTAAACGCCAGCATAATATCCAGGTCATTTCCGCCGACCCGGCAGCCACTGTGGCCCAGCAGGCTTTGTTGGCGGTCGGCCATGCCCTGCCATTTCGGCCCCATCAACAGCACTGAGCAGTCGGTGGTTCCGCCGCCGATATCCACCACCAAGACGGTTTTTTCGGTTTTTAGTGTGGCTTCAAAATCCAGCCCCGCCGCGACGGGCTCAAACTGAAAGGCAATATCGCGAAAACCGGCGCGTTGTGCGGCGCGCAGTAAAATACCCTCAGCCTGGCGGTTGGCTTCTTCACCGCCGGAACCTTGAAAGTTAACCGGGCGGCCAATCACGGTCTGGCTAATTTCTGCGGCTAAGACCGATTGTGCCTGGCGCTTGATATGGAACATCATGGCGCAGACTAAATCCTCAAATAGCGCTAACTGTTGAGGTTTTAACCCATTGGCACCTAAGAAAGATTTAGGCGATTTTACAAAGTAAACTTCTTCGGGGTCTTCAATATAGTGGGCCAGCGCCGACAGGCCGAACATCAGGCTGTCAGCGGTCACTGGGATATCTTCTTCGCGATTGAAGGCGATGGCCCGGCGCAACAGTTGCTGATTCTCATCACTGCCTGTTGGCACCTGCCAGTGGCGGTGCAGGCACTCACTTACTGCTTCCCGGGTCGGGGCGCACAGCATAGAGGGCAAATAGACATCATTATTTTCCAGCACCAGTAATTCGGGATCATTGCCCCGCATCACGGCAACCGAGCAGTTTGCTGTGCCGTAGTCAAATCCAATGAACATCATCGCCCCCAAGCCAAATAAAGGGGGGCGACTTTACCCTAGAGTGAGCAGTGGGGCAATCGTCACGTCAGGATATTGGGTTATTTAATCGCGAAATATCCGCTGTTAAGCACCTCGGTCAGCGGGGTAGTGCGGCCAATCATTTCGCCATCGGCTAAATCAACCCCGATAGCCACTAACTTGTTGAGAGTGGCGGCTAATTCTACCGGCCCCGCTAGGGTAGCGATACGAGCGCGTTGGGCTGTGCCGTTGATGATGGATATCAGCACTTCATCCATTTGATTAATATGAATCTGAGTAATTAAATCGCTATTGAATTTCAGGTAATCGATGGTGTGTTCAGCCAGTAATTCAAAATCATTCAGATTATGGCCAAACTCCTTAACAATGAGTTTACAGCCTAGTTGTTGCAGTTTGGCAAGAAAATTCCCAATCGCAAACGGATATTGCAGCAATGTGGACTCGTCGACCATCCAATACAGGCTTTGTGGCGGCAAGATAGTCTGTTGTATCAAGCTGAGTAATGATTGGCGGAAATCTTCTTTGAGCAGAGCCACTTCTGACAGCGGAATCGCCAGTGCCAGCCCTTTGCGGTGAATAGCTTGCGCTTGTTCCACTAACAGTTTTTCACATACCCAGTGGTCAACTTTCGGCTGAATGTTATACAACGCCGCCGCCTCTTCAAAGGCAAACTGGCTGACAATCATATTTTGGGGCCGATTAATCTCGAAACTGACCTGATAGAAGCAGACCGAGAGCGGCGTTTTCGGCGGTGCTGTCGGGGTCATCTGGAGTAACAGCTGATCGTCACTCAGAATATTCTCTACATCTTCTCGACTCAGCAGTTCGTGCTGGCGGGCTAACAGCTGCTTTTGCCGGGGTTGATAAAGATAAACCTGGCCGCGGCCACTGTGTTTGGCGGTATAACAGGCGATATCCGCTTGCGTCATAATTTCGCTGCGCTGATTGTTGCTGCTACTGATTTGAGTGACACCGGCGCTGGCACCAATCCGGTAGAGTTTATCTTCCCAGTAGAAATGATAGCCATTTATCATCGAAACCAAACTTTGGGTAATGGCTTTGGCATGGGGCAGGGTGCAATTGAGCATCAGTAAACCGAACTCATCGCCACCGAGTCGCGCGACGCAGTCACTATTTCGCAAATGTTGGCGCATTAATTGGCTGAGTTCTTTCAATAATGCATCACCGGCAGGATGGCCGGCGGTATCATTAATGGCTTTAAAATAATCAAGATCAAGGAAAGCCAGCGCATGTTGCTGGTCAAAATCCGCACTTTGCTGAATGGCAGCTTTCAATTTATTGTCAAAGTTAGCGCGGTTTGGCAGGCCAGTCAGATTATCATGCGATGCGCTATGACTGAGTTTGCGCATCATTGCGCGAGATTCACCCACATCCTGGAACACCAGTACCGCCCCGACAAGAGTCCCTTCCAGTGTTTTCAAGGGGGCGACGGACTCTTGAATGTCGAAATGCTGCCCATTGCGATGATGTAATACCATCGATTCATTCAGTGAAGAGTAAGGACGCTGGGTAAGGATATGTTCTATCGGGTTATTAATGGTGGGCCCATCCACCCCGTCAGTCAGTTTGATAATCTGGTGTACCGGCTGACCCAGCGCGATGGTGTTGGCCCAACCGGTCATTTTCTCCGCGACCGGATTCATAAAGGTAATATTCATCTCTTGGTCAGTACAGACTACGGCCTCGCCGATAGAATCCAGCGTGATATGTAATCGTTCTTTTTCTTCATGCAGGGCTTCAGTCAAATTTCTGACTTCCGTCATATCCAAGGTGGTGCCAATCAGGCGCAGAGTATTGCCATTTTTATCGCAAATCATATTGGCATTATTGCGCAAATGGACAATGTTGCCGTTAGGGAGCAATAATCTGAATTCGAGCCGATACGGCTGGCGTTGTGCCAGTGCGGTGCTGTATTCGCGAATAACGCGGTTGATATCTTCCGGGTGAATGTATTGCTGCCAGGCGGCATCATCAACCGGGGTATTGAACGGAAGATGGAAAAGTTCATACATCCGTTTATCCCAATTGATTTGCTGTTTTTTGACATCCAACTCCCAAATACCAATGCCGCCAGCCTCGTTAGCCAGCGTAATGCGCTCCATCAGACGGCGATTAACTATTTCACTCTTTTTCAGATCATTAATATCTTCGACCTGTGAGATGTAATAGAGCGGCTGTTGCTCATGGTCGCGCACCACACTCACAACCAGCAATGCCCACACCACTTCGCCATCACGGCGGATGTAACGTTTTTCCATCGAATAACTGGGGATGCGGCCATGATACAGGTCATCAAGTAATTTCAGGTCTGCCGAGAGGTCTTCCGGGTGAGTGATTTGCTGAAAAGTCAGAGTCAGTAAGGTGTCCTGACTATAATCCAGCAACTTACACAGTGCCTGGTTGACTTGCATCCATTTGCCTTCCGGCGAGACCAGTGCCATGCCGATGGCGGAATACTCCATGGCGTTGCGAAAGCGGTTTTCACTTTCAACAATATGCTCTTTTTCCATCCGAAAGGCGTGCATGACCATTGCCATAGCATGTGGGGGGATCAGCACCATTAATAAGGGAATAAAAGAAAACGCCTGGACTGACAGTTTGGTATCAGCCTGAAGTGTAAACAGGTTGAAATTAATCATCATCGCAATCAGCAATGTCGCCAGAAAACAGATAGTAAAGGTTTCAAAGCGCGGCAGCCGGATGGAGGCCCAAATCAATGCCATTATGATGAAAGTAAAAGGAAAAGGTAGGTAAATCAGGCCGATATAACAAGCTGTTAGCGAGGCTGTCATCATCCAGATCATGTCAAACAGCGCTTTACTTTTGGTGGTGAGATTGAAATAACCCCGGCGATAAAGCAAGCCAACTGGGCCTAAGGCTAACATGCCGATAGCTTCAGACATAAACCACACGGTCAGCACTTGGGTAAAATTGCCGTGTTGCGGCGCTAAATACCAAGCGGCGGCCAGCCCACTTATCAGCGGAACCAGAATCACAGTACAAATGGAGAATTTGAGCCAGCTGAAGAGGCTATTTAGCGGGTCTTTGGGTTGGAGCAATTTCCGCAGTAACCACGCGCCAACGGCTGATTCCGTCAGATTTATCAATGTCAGTGGCAGTGGGAACCAACTGATACCATACAAAATAAAATTGGCGACAATAATCGCTATTCCTGCCGCCAATAATTGCCACGACCAATAGCGCGTCGGGTGATGGAATAGTGCCACCATCAATACTGCGGTCGGGAACCATAAGGGGGCCAGATTCTCTGATTGCTCAGAAAGCCGAATACAAAAGAGTGCGAACAAAAACACCACTATGCTGGTGATAGTAATGTGTAGAATTGTTTTATTGTCAGGAGCCGGTTTTTCGACCGCGCTGAGATCCATAGAACGCCTTATTTTGTTCGCCATTACTTTGATTGTGATAGGAAAATCCCACCACATAAAAATATACCGCATTCAATAGTTTAGCCTAGATGAGCACTGACGAGTGTGATTCGGGTACTCACTGTTCAATTAATTAATTATTTATTAGCATAATCGCTAAACTAAAAATATGGTGGCGAGCCCCAGAAAAATGAAAAAACCACCCGTATCAGTGATTGCTGTGATCATGACGCTGGAACCAATCGCCGGGTCACGACCTAAGCGGGCCATGGTCATCGGGATAGTCACGCCCATCAACGCCGCCATTAACAAGTTAAGGATCATCGCCAACGTCATCACGCCGCCCATGGCCGGATCACCATAGAGTAGATAGGTGACAAGCCCCATAATTCCACCCCAAACCAAGCCATTGATCAGGGCTACCCCCAGTTCTCTGAGCATCAGGAAGGTCACATTGCCCTGCTGAATATGGTGCAATGCCAAAGCACGAACAATCATGGTGATAGTTTGATTACCTGTGTTGCCGCCAATACCTGCAACAATTGGCATTAACGCAGCCAATGCCACTAATTGCGAAATGGTATCTTCAAATATCCCGATGACCCTTGAGGCCACAAAGGCAGTACAGAGATTGATTGCCAGCCATGACCAACGGGTTCGCACAGCCCGGCCTACCGGGGAGAACACATCTTCCTCTGGGCTTAACCCCCCCATGCGCCTTAACGTGGTATCACTCTCCTCATTAACCACGTCAACTATCTCTTCGATGGTCAAGCGGCCCATCAGCTTGCCTTTAGCATCAATCACTGCGGCACTGATTAAGTCATAACGTTCAAAGGCTCCGGCGGCATCTTCGGCTTTCTGCTCTGGCTGGAAAGTGATCGGGTTGCTTTCCATCACCTGGAATACCTGAGTATTGGGTGAGTTGAGAAGCACAGCAGTCAGCGGCAATTCGCCCAGTAAGGTATTTTTGCGGTCAATAACGAAGATTTTATCTGTGGCATCAGGGATATTTTTCCGATAACGCAAATAGCGCTGCACCGTGGCTAGGGTGATATCGGCCCGTACCGTCACCAGTTCGAAATCCATCATCTGGCCGACGGTATCGCGGCCATATTGGATAATTTCGCGCACTTTGGCCCGTTGGGTCGGATCCAATGACGTGAGCAGGCGGCCCATCAAGTTGCGCGGCAGGTATTCGGCCAGATAAGCCTGTTCATCGACATGCAAAGTGCGCATTGCTTTTAGCAAGTCTTTATCACTCATCTCTTTGATGAGCGTGTCCCACACCGTTTCAGAGACTTCGACCAGCGTTTGACCGCGCTGCTCATTTTTGACTAATCGCCACAATGCCAAACGTTCGTCATTGGGTAAAGCTTCGAGTAAGTCGGCCAGGTCAGCTGCGTGTAAGTCATTGAGCAGTGTCTTTATTTCTAATGTTTTTTCCGCTAATTGCTCATCACTGAGTTTTTCGCGCTCTTCCTGCCGGCCAAGAATACCGTCGACCAGCGCTTTATTATTCAGTAATAAGGAAAGTATTCGGTTGCGTATTTCCGCCAGTTCTTTCGCATTATTTTTAGCTTTGTTTTTGACCATGGAAGAAAGTGGCGCAGGAATAATCGGCACTGGCATAAGGTGTCCTTTATATCCGTCATGCTTCAAATTACATGTGCGTTGGCTGCTTTTGTTTACCCCAGCCACTTACTTGTGTAAGCGCCGGGGATTTGCTCAATTGCCGCGCTCTTGCAACTCGAATTATTTGGGGTAAATACAGTAGATAGAAAAAATTTAGGGTGTGAAGTCGGCCTCATGAGGGCCAGGCTGCTCGCCATCCACAGACTGTTCGACTCGCTGGGCTTCACGCCGCTCCTGATGATGGGAAACAGAAGCAATCCCCGCATACAATAAGCGGCCAAACAGAATGAGAAAGCTCACCAGCAAGATGATTTTTGTGAGTTGTGTTGAGGGCCTTCTTTTCATCATTTTTACCCTTGGTACTTGAAATCGCAGCTTGTTTGATACCAGCAACAGTTAGCTACCCTTAGGCCCCCGCATCACTGACTTGAGTCAGCTCGTCAGGGTTTGTTCCGCTTATGCTTTAGGGGCTTCAGCCTCAACCTCTTCCGGTGCTTCTTCTTCAATAAGAAGCTTCCAGCCAACCACGTCATCCCAATAAGCCTGTTCACGTTCAAAATCCAATTGCACCAGATTATTTTGTGTCAGATAACCTGCCGGGAAACGTAATGTCCAATGACTGTCATCTGTTATCAGCCGCAGTGTTTCTGGCGTGGTGGTTGATTGGCGCTGATTATTCAATAAAGTACTCAAACGTAATAATTGAATTAATGGTAAATAATACTTTTTCTTGAATAAATTCAAGCGCGGCAGCTCATCAAGCTTAATCCCTTTTCGATGCATACGCACTAAGGTTGCCAACAGTAATTGCTGTTCCTGATTGAAACCCGGCAAGTTGGTATTTTGCAAAATATAAGCAGAATGACGATGCATTCCGCTGTGATTAATACTCAGGCCGACCTCATGTAGCATTGCCGCCCATTTTAGCAATGCTTCAAGTTGCGGCTGCACCAGCTTGGTGTTTTGTGCCAACCATTGGGTGTAAAGCTGCTCCGTGGTTTCCAGCACTCGACGAGCTTGTTCCCGGTCAATATTGTAGTGCTCGGCCAGGCTTTTTGCCGTACGTTGGCGAATATCTTGATGGCGGAAGCGGCCCTCCATCTCATACAGCACCCCTTCACGCAGCGCGCCATCCGATAAACGTAACTCTTTGATAGCTAACGCATCAAACACGCCACATAAGATAGCTAAGCCCGGCACAAATACGGATTGGCGATCTTCTGATAACCCTGGCAGGCTCAGTGCAGAGAAATGTTTATATTGCAGCACTTGCTCCACCAGCATTTCGAGGCGCTCTGGTGTTATCAAACCGTCTTTCTCGCCCATTTCCACTAGCACTTCGTAAGTGGCCTTAATGGTGCCAGAAGCCCCCAGAGCATATTGCCAGCCCTGAATTCGATATTGCCAAGCTAGATTCTCCAGCTTCTGAGCAGCGGCCAGCCGAGCGCGCTTGAAATTCGTTTTATTAATTTCGCCGTGTGGGAAAAACTGTTGGGCAAAACTGACGCAGCCCATACGACGGCTTTCGACCAGCAAAGGTTCAAAGTCTTCGCCAATAACCAACTCGGTTGAACCACCACCGATATCAATCACTAATTTGCGGCCTTTCTCCGGCTGAGTGTGTTCGACGCCCATGAAAATCAGACGCGCTTCTTCCTGACCGGAAATGATTTCAATCGGATAAGGAATCACCTCAGCGGCTCGCTTGAGGAATGTCTCGGCATTCGCCGCTTGCCGCAGTGAATGTGTCCCCACGATACAGACGTTATCTGGCGAGAAACCTTGCAAACGTTCGGCAAACAGAGCCAGACAAGCCAGACCCCGTTCAATGGCTTCTTCACTGAGCATATTATTGCTATCCAAGCCATCAGCCAGATGCACCCGTTGCTTCAGTCGCCCTAAAACCTGCAGTGCACCATTGACGACGCGGGCTATAACCATATGAAAACTGTTGGAACCCAAATCGATAGCGGCAATTTCTTGCGGTTTTGTGGTAGTTGAATTATTGGTTAGCGGCATAGTTTTCGCCTTACTGCTCTGGTTGTTCCAGTGCTTTTAAATAATCATAGATGGCAATCTGTGCACGTACTTTGCGCCTATTTCCACGCGGTACATAACGATTACTCAGTTCTTTATCAATATAACGGGCTTTTACCGTGTCGTTAAATAACAGCTCTAAAATATCCAGTACCCGCTGTTTTAACCGCGGATCCAGTAATGAAACTGCGACCTCAATACGATAATCAATATTGCGCGTCATCCAGTCAGCGGAAGAGAGATAGACCAATTTGTCGCCCTTATTCTCAAAGACGTACACCCGGTCATGCTCTAAGAAGCGGTCAACAATGCTGATGACCTGAATATTATCGCTGATCCCCGGCATATTGGGGATTAATGAGCACATCCCTCGCACTAATAACCGGATCTTCACTCCCGCACTGGAGGCGCTATATAACCTATCTACTAGGCCTTTATCCACTAAATTATTTATCTTCAGGGTAATCCCGGCGCTTTCACCGGCCTGAGCATGAATAATTTCCTGATCAATCAATTGATACAGCATCAAGCGCGAGTTCTGCGGTGATACCATCAAGTTATCGAATTTGACCGGGCGGTATGGGTTTTCAATAAAGTTAAAGACTCGCCGAACTTCATTGGTAATACGGGCATCTGCCGTCAGCAATGAATAGTCGGTATAAATACGCGCGGTTTTCTCGTTAAAGTTACCGGTGCCAATATGAGCATAACGCACAATTTCCTCGCCTTCGAGACGGGAGATTAGGAATAACTTGGCATGAATTTTCAAGCCCGGCGCAGAGAAAATAACGTGTACACCGGCGGCGGTCAGGCTTTTAGCCCAATGAATATTGGCTTCTTCATCAAAACGCGCCTGCAATTCCACCACCACCGTCACTTTCTTGCCATTATGGGCCGCATGGATCATTGATTCGATAATGCGCGAATCTTTGGCGACACGATAAATATTAATTTTAATGGCTAATACACTGGGGTCGAAAGATGCTTGACGCAGCAATTCCAATACGTGCTCAAAAGTGTGGTACGGGTAATACAGCAGCACATCTTGTTCGCGAATAGCATCAAAACCATTGCGGAATTTATCAAACCAAACATGGCGCAGACGCGGTAACGGCTTATTAACCAGATTGCTTTTGCCAACATTTGGGAAGCTGATAAAGTCTTTGAAATTATGATAACGCCCGCCAGCAATGACCGAGTCATCATTCGAGATCCCCAGCTTATTGCGCAGTAATTCCACCATTTCATCAGGCATATCGCGTTGATAAACAAAACGTACTGGTTCGGCCGTCAGGCGCTGTTTTAAACTTGAGGACATCAATTCCAATAGGCTGGATTCCATTTCGGTGACCAAATCATATTCGGCATCGCGGGTCATTTTCATGGAATAGGCATTTAGTGCATCATAATCAAAGAAGCCTTTAAAAATCTCATCAAGGCAATACCTAAGAATATTATCAAGTAATATCATTGGTTTGCGACGGCGAGGCGCTTCTGGTGGCAAGTTAACAAAGCGCGGTACTTTATCGGAGGGAATTTCTAACAGGGCGTATGCAATGTCCTGACCACGGATGATTTCCACCGCCAAATAGGTGTAATCGTCTTTTAAAAATTGCACCAAATTCGTGTCGTGATTAATCAGAATTGGCGTAATGTGCTGGCGTAGATGCTGTTTAAAATATTGTTTTAACCATATTTGCTGGTTTTCGGAAATTTGCCGCTCATTAATCAAGAAGATTTGATTGCGTGCCATCTCCAGCAATAAATCATTATATAGCCCGTCAAATTCTTGATCCGCTTTCACCACTTTGCTTTGGATTTTTTTCAGCAAATGGCGGGACGTGACAGCCGAGCCTTGCTCTTCGCTGATCAGAATGCGCCGTTTCAGATCAGCGAAACGGACTTTATAAAACTCATCAAGATTATTGGAGTAAATGCCAAGAAATCGCATCCGCTCGATAAGTGGATTGCTCTTATCCGCCGCTTCCTGCAATACCCGCTCATTAAAAGATAACCAACTGAGTTCTTTTTCGGTGTAGAGCTTTTCCTGACCCATTGCAACTCCAGTAAGATTATTGTGGGAGTATTTAGTGTCCTCAATCATTATTGCGAAATATTGACAAGAATGTCCAACAGATATCATGAGTTAACTTGATTGAGCGCCGCCAGCAACATTGTCATGCAAACGCCACAAAACTGACATAAAATGCTCGGTTATCTGGCGCTATATATTATAGATTGCGGCTGGGCTGATAACATCGACGGGATATAGCGGCCTAAGGGCATGGGGCATTCAAAAATATGCAGCAAGCGGGCGTAGTCACACAATCAGGGAGAGATAAGCGCCGGGCTGTTATTGAACGTCTGGTGCATATGCTCGTCACGGGCAGTGGCCTGCTGGTTTTGCTGACCTTAATGCTGATTTTCGTCTATTTATTGTACGCCGTCCTGCCGCTCTTTAAACCTGCCTCAATGAGTTTGCATAGTCAATTTGCGCTAAATCGCAGTGCGCCGACTCTCGCTCTGGGGACTGATGCGCAGGGGGGAGTGGGGTATCGTATTGATAACAAAGGCCAAGGTTTTTTCATTCGCCTCAAAGCACAGGGTGAATTTCCCGCCGGGAGCCTTATCAGTGAGCAGCAGTTATCCCCAGCGCCAGTATCAATCAGCCGTGCTCCAGGCAAATCTTTGTATAGTATTGGCTTGAGTGATGGCCGCGTTATTTTGCTGCAACCCGACTTCTCAACGACACCGCCGCGCTGGCAATTTCCGCTGGGTGAACAGCCGCGCTCTTTGGATTTGCAAGGGCAAAATCTGAGTCATTTGGTGGTGGCGGAGCCGCAACCACAACACTTTGCTCTGGCGGCCACCACTAATGATGGCCGTTTAATCGCGGCGACATTGACTGCCGGCGGCCAGCAGCTCACTGAACTGGCCGATGCGCCCAAGGCCATCAATCAGCTGTTATTAGCCCCAGACGGGCGTTTGCTTTATCTTCTCTCCGGTCAACAATTGTATATTTATCAATTCGGTGCTGAGCTGACTTTACGTGAAATTGTCCCTTTATTGGATGACCAGCACCCGTCGCAAGGGCCATTGCAACTCTCTTTACTGGCGGGGGGGAAGTCACTGCTGGTTCAAGCGCCGGATGGCGTAGTCACGCAATGGTTTGACGTGCCCAAAGCGCCAGATAATCAATATCATCTAACGCAAATTCGCCGCTTTACTCCTGTGGGTAAGGGCTTACTGACGACTGAAAATGCCCGGCGGGTATTTGCTTCATTGTCGCCACAAGGCGAGTTATCACTCTTCTCCAGCACCCAGTCAGCGCCTTTGTTGCAGTATAAGTTGGCTGAGGGGATGACCCATGCAGCATTTTCTCCTTGGGGCGAGCGTCTGTTGGTAGAGAATGCTGCCGGCTGGTCTGTTTATCAATTAGATAATCGCTACCCGGATATCAGTTGGCGCAGCCTATGGCAGCGCATGTGGTATGAAGATTACCCAGAGCCGGCCTATGTCTGGCAGTCGAGTTCAGCACAAGAAAGTTATCAAGCCAAATTTAGCCTGATACCGATTATTTTTGGCACCTTAAAAGCTGCCGCCTACGCCATGTTATTTGCCGTCCCACTGGCACTGGCGGGGGCAATTTATACGGCTTATTTTATGTCGGCGGGCCTGCGGCGCATCGTTAAACCGACGATTGAGATGATGGGGGCATTCCCGACGGTGGTGATTGGGTTGATTGCCGGTATTTGGTTGGCTCCGGTGATTGAGCATTATCTGACCGGTATCTTATTGCTGCCGCCATTGCTGGCGTTGACGATTCTCGGGTGTGGCTGGGGCAGTGCGCGAGTGTCGGAAAAAATGCAGCGCCAACTGCCTGCCGGCTGGGATGTCATTATCTTGCTACCGGTTATTTTGCTGACGGGGCTTTTAGCTCTCTGGTTAGGGCCGAAATTGGCGATATGGACACTAGGAATTCCGCTGCATGAATGGTTGGGCGATAATTATTCTCAGCGCAATGCGTTAGTTGTGGGGGTTGCCATGGGCTTTGCCCTGATCCCGGTCATTTTCTCGCTGGCAGAAGACGCGCTATTCAGTGTGCCGCCGTCACTGAGCCAAGGTTCTCTGGCGCTAGGTGCCACGCCGTGGCAAACCCTGACTCGCGTTGTCTTGCCCTCTGCTTATGCGGGCATTTTCTCCGCGCTGATGATAGGTTTTGGCCGGGCAGTCGGGGAGACCATGATTGTCCTGATGGCCACGGGGAATACCCCGATTATTGATGGCAGCATTTTCCAAGGGTTACGCGCGATGGCGGCCAATATTGCCATTGAAATGCCGGAGGCCGTGATGGGCAGTGGTCATTATCGGGTGCTGTTCCTGACGGCGTTAGTGCTGTTTTGTTTTACGTTTTTGGTCAATACCCTCGCCGAATCCATTCGTTTGCGCTTACGTGAACGCTATCAAATGGAGCAGATTGCCTGATGGCCCGTTTTACCAAAAAGTGGTTTGCATCTGGCTCGCCGTGGATCTGGCTGACTGGCGGAGCGGTGAGTATCAGCTTGTTAGCTTTACTGGGGGTAATTTTGTTATTGGCAGGGCAGGGGATGCGCTATTTCTGGCCCAGCCCGGTTTATGAGTTTGAGCTAAAGCAAACTGCCGCCGGCCCGGTTAGAGTGATTGGCGAGATTTATCAGCAACAGCCTCTGCCGCGCCAGCAATTAGAGCAAGCGGGCATTATTTTACCGCCAGAGGCGGGTGACACCGTGACCCGCTATCTGATTAAAACCGGTAACCGTGAGATACAAGGGCAGGATTTTCACCGGCTGTTGGACACGGATATTCAACAACGCCGCCAACCCAAAGATTTGCTGGTATTAGACCGCCAAAATAATGGGGCTGCATATGGTTTTCTCGCGGGAATGCTGGATAACGGCCAGCCAGTGGTGGGCGATAATTTAGCCCAGGAGCTGCAAAAACGTATTCCGGTGATACAGGCGCTGGTCAGGCAGTCGAAAGATATCCAGTTTCGCCAGATGAACATGCTAAATCAACAGTTTGAAACATTGCGACTACAGAAAAAACGCCTGCAAATGACCGGTGATTTTGACAGTAAATCGCAAGACCGAATTGAAGCCGAATGGGGCGAACTGCAACGCAGTCATCTGGCGATGATGGAGAAATTACGCGGTCTGCAAGCAGACCAAAATCGCTACACACTGCTGTTGCGGGATATGAATGGGCAAATTCACCCACTGCCGCTTAGCCAAATCAACCGTGCTTGGTATCCCAATGCGATGAGTTTTGGCCAGAAACTGCGCCATTTTGCGCTGCAAACCTATCAGTTTCTGACCGATAACCCGCGGAATGCCAATACTGAGGGCGGGGTGTTCCCGGCTATTTTTGGCACTATTTTGATGGTGATATTGATGTCCATCGTGGTGATGCCATTGGGGGTCATTGCGGCAGTTTATTTACATGAGTATGCCGGGAAAAATTGGCTGACTCGGATGATTCGAATTTCCGTGGTGAATTTAGCCGGCGTGCCATCCATTGTTTATGGGGTATTTGGCCTCGGTTTCTTTGTCTATTTTATCGGCGGCTCACTGGATAAACTGTTTTACCCCGAAGCACTGCCCAACCCGACCTTCGGTACGCCGGGCGTATTATGGGCGGCATTGACACTGGCATTATTGACATTGCCGGTGGTGATTGTGGCGACTGAAGAGGGGTTATCGCGCATTCCGGCCAGCTTACGGCAAGGTTCACTTGCGCTAGGGGCGAATAAAGCTGAAACACTGTGGCATATTGTGTTGCCAATGGCCGCGCCGGCCATGATTACCGGGCTAATTTTGGCGGTAGCACGGGCCGCAGGAGAAACGGCTCCGCTGATGTTGGTGGGGGTGGTAAAATCAGCGCCACTCTTGCCAGTCGACGGTGTTTTCCCATACCTGCATTTAGAACGTAAATTTATGCATTTAAGCTTCCAGATATATGACATGGCATTCCAAAGCCCCAATGTAGAAGCGGCCCGGCCATTAGTGTTCGCCACCGCGTTATTGCTGGTTATCATTGTGGTGGGCCTTAATTTAGCGGCTATTGGTATTCGCCACCATTTGCGCGAAAAATATCGTGGTTTAATGCTGTGACTGAACTTTTTAACCCGCAGGACACTATATGGGATTGTTGATGCCGGATGCGCTGCCACTGTTTGATGTGCAGCAACTGACTCACGAGCAAACTGCCTTGGCGGTCGAAAAGCTCAATTTATTCTACGGCGACAAACAGGTGCTGCACGATATTTCCTTTAATGTGCCCAAGCACCGTGTTACCGCGTTGATTGGCCCTTCCGGTTGTGGCAAATCAACGTTATTACGCTGTTTTAACCGGATGAATGATTTACTGGATAACTGCCGTTTTGAAGGGCAGATCCGTCTTGGTAGCGAAGTTATCACGGATAAATCCACTGATGTTGCGGCATTGCGTCGGCGGGTTGGGATGGTGTTCCAGCGGCCAAATCCCTTCCCAAAATCTATTTATGAGAATGTGGTCTATGGCCTGCGTTTGCAGGGCATTGGTGATAGGCGGGTTCTCGATGATGCCGTTGAGCGCTCATTACGGGCCGCTGCTTTGTGGCATGAAGTCAAAGACCGGCTGCGCGAAAACGCGTTTCGCCTCTCCAGTGGTCAGCAACAGCGCTTAGTGATAGCCAGAGCCATCGCGATTGAGCCACAAGTGCTGTTGCTGGATGAGCCGACATCGGCATTGGATCCTATTTCGACATTGACAATTGAAGAGCTTATTACTGAATTAAAACAGCGATATACCGTAGTGCTAGTGACCCATAATATGCAGCAGGCCGCAAGAGTTTCAGATTACACCGCTTTTATCCATCAGGGGGCGCTGGTGGAATATAATGATACCGACGCACTGTTTACTTCGCCACATCAGCGGCGTACGGAAGACTATATTACTGGGCGCTACGGTTGATTCGGCGAGGTTGGCACTGAAGCGACGTGGGTTGCTACAGTGCCAATGGATGACCGGGCTATCGGCTAAGCACTCTTTATCGATGGCGTTTTATATTTGGCCAAATATTGTGGCTGGAAAATACACATGCGGATGGCAGTGCGATATTCGCCATTGATAAAGAACTCTTGTTTTAACTCACCCTCTAACTCAAAACCTAATTTGCTGTAGATATGAATAGCTTTTTCATTTTCTTTATCCACAATCAAATACAGTTTATACAAGTTCAATACGGAAAAACCGTATTCCATTGCCAATCTGGCGGCTGAACCGGCATAACCTTTGCCTTGATGGGCTGGGTCGATAATAATCTGAAATTCAGCACGGCGGTGAATATGGTTAATTTCCACTAACTCGACCAGGCCCGCTTTCGTACCCTGACTTTCAATAATAAAGCGTCGCTCGCTCTGATCATGAATATGCTTATCATATAAATCAGACAGCTCGACAAAGGCCTCGTAAGGCTCTTCAAACCAATAGCGCATGACGCTGGCATTATTATCTAGTTGATGAACAAACGGCAGATCATCCCGTTCCAGTGGACGTAACCGGACGCTGCTAGTGCTAGACATGCTTATTCCTCGTGTGACGACAGCGGTTGCTGCCCTAGAAATTATACTATCAGCATAAGGTATGAGCACAGGAAATTAAAAAAGGCGCTCACCCAAAAATGGCAGCGCCTTTAGCGTTTATATCTTAATGGCGTTATTCCGCCGCGTAGCCTTGTACAGGTAAGCGCTCACCATCCAACCAAGCAGCATTATCTCGCATCAATAGCCGGCCATCAGTGAACCAACTGACCACCAGCGGATAAATATTGTGCTCCTGAGTTTGCACTCTCTCGACCACATCCTCTTCGCTATCATCACTGAAAATCGGCACTTTGGCTTGCAGGATAACAGGGCCGCCATCCAGCTCTTCAGTGACAAAATGCACTGAAGTACCGTGTTCCCGATCACCGTTTTCCAAGGCTTGGCGATGAGTGTGTAGGCCGGGGTATTTTGGCAGTAAGGAGGGGTGAATATTCAACATCCGGCCAGCGTAATGCTGCACAAACTCCGGGCTGAGAATGCGCATATAACCCGCCAGCACCAGTAAATCAGGCTGATACTGGTCGATGGCCTGCGCCAATGCCAGATCAAAACTGGCCCGCGAGGCATACGTTTTCGCATCCAGCGCCTGCTGTGCAATGCCCGCCAGTGCAGCGCGTTCGAGCCCATAAGCTTGCGGATTATTACTGAATACAGCACTAATTTCGCCTGAAATACGCCCTTGTTGCTGGGCATCAATCAGTGCCTGTAAGTTACTTCCCTGGCCTGAAATCAAAACCACGATTTTCTTCATAATGATTAATTAATCACCACTTGCTCGTCACTTTCAGTTGCCGCCGCGATCACCCCGATTTTCCAGGCTTTTTCACCCGACGCGGTCAGTTGCTCAACGGCAATATCGGCCAGTTCTGCCGGAAGCGCCACCACCATGCCGACACCGCAGTTAAATGTGCGATACATTTCATGGCGGCTGACATTACCGGCGTGCTGTAACCAGCTAAATACCGCCGGCCACTGCCAGCTCGCTTCATCGATAACGGCTTGAGTCCCTTGTGGCAATACGCGTGGGATATTTTCCCAGAAGCCGCCGCCGGTCAGGTGAGCAATAGCATGAATATCAAGTTGCTCAATCAAGCTAAGGATGGATTTCACATAGATTTTGGTGGGTTCCAGCAAATGATCCGCCAGAGATTTACCGTCCAATTGAGTCTGTTCTGGGTCGGTGTTACTGACTTCCAGAATTTTACGTACCAGTGAATAGCCATTTGAATGCGGGCCGCTGGCGCCTAGGGCTACCAGAGCATCACCCGGAGCGACCTTGCTGCCGTCAATAATTTCAGATTTTTCGACTACACCAACACAGAAGCCAGCAACGTCGTAATCTTCGCCGTGGTACATCCCCGGCATTTCGGCGGTCTCGCCACCCACCAGTGCACAACCTGATTGTTTACATCCTTCAGCGATACCGGTAATCACACTGGCGGCAGTGTCCACATCCAGTTTGCCGGTAGCAAAGTAGTCTAGGAAGAACAGTGGTTCAGCACCTTGAACTACCAAGTCATTAACACACATCGCGACTAAATCGATACCAATGGTATCGTGGCGTTTCAAGTCCATTGCCAGGCGCAGCTTGGTGCCAACGCCATCAGTGCCTGAAACAAGAATCGGTTCACGGTATTTTTGCGGCAAAGCGCACAGGGCACCGAACCCGCCCAATCCTCCCATCACTTCTGGGCGACGGGTTTGTTTAACCACACCTTTTATGCGATCAACAAGGTCATTGCCGGCATCAATATCTACACCTGCGTCTTTATAGCTGAGAGAGGTTTTGTTGGTCACTGCGAGGTCCCCACGGCGGTTGGCGGTTTAAGCATAGAAAGAAAACGCGACAATTCTAACAGCGCAGGCAAACGTTTGCGAGTAGCTTGTGATATCACGCTGATTTTTAGCTTGCTTGACTTAATAATGATTTTCTATTGATCTGAATCAGGCTATTCATTGTGGCGTTCAAAAAAAAAGGCGGTATAATCTCGCGATTTTTTTGGCCGCCAGCCGCCTAACCGGGAGAAAAATAATGAAGATCGTTGAGGTGAAACACCCGCTAGTAAAACATAAACTTGGTTTGATGCGTGAGAATGATATCAGTACAAAGCGTTTTCGCGAGTTAGCGTCTGAAGTAGGGAGTTTGCTGACTTACGTGGCAACCGCTGATCTGGAGACTGAGAAAGTCACCATCGAAGGTTGGAACGGGCCGGTTGAGATTGAACAGATTAAAGGTAAGAAAATCACGGTAGTGCCTATTCTGCGTGCCGGTTTGGGCATGATGGAAGGGGTCTTGGAAAATGTCCCTAGCGCTCGTATCAGTGTGGTCGGTGTCTATCGCGACGAAGAGACACTAAAACCAGTACCTTACTTCCAAAAGCTGGTGTCGCATATTGACGAGCGCATGGCGTTGGTGGTTGACCCGATGCTGGCAACCGGTGGTTCGATGATTGCGACCATTGATTTGCTTAAGAATGCCGGCTGTAAGAGCATCAAAGTCTTGGTGCTGGTTGCCGCCCCTGAAGGGATTAAAGCATTGGAAGCCGCTCATCCAGATGTCGAGTTGTACACCGCTTCCATCGACCAAGGGTTGAACGAACACGGTTACATCATCCCTGGATTGGGTGATGCCGGTGATAAGATTTTCGGAACGAAATAACAGATGATAGCCGACTCGATAGTCGGCTTTTTTTTGAATAATTTTTTTGCATAAACCCCTTCATACCTAAACAACTGGGCGTTGCAGCAGAGCCGCACACAAGTGAAACCTAATAAGCTGACTTAAAATCAGTGAGTTGGCTGAGTCAGTGTGGCGAATTCCGTTGCAATGTTAAGTTAGAAAAGTATGCACATAATCTTAATTAGAGGATAGAGAAATGAGCCGTCGCACCATTGGCGTCAGCGAGCGTCCACCGCTGCTCCAGACGATCCCCCTGAGTTTTCAACATTTATTCGCAATGTTTGGTGCCACAGTTTTAGTTCCTATTCTGTTTAAAATTAACCCGGCCACAGTGCTGTTGTTTAATGGTATCGGCACTTTGCTTTACTTATTCATTTGTAAGGGAAAAATTCCGGCTTATCTGGGCTCCAGCTTCGCCTTTATTTCGCCGGTATTACTGTTGTTGCCACTGGGGTACGAAGTTGCACTGGGCGGTTTTATCATGTGCGGCGTGCTGTTTTGTCTGGTGGCATTGATTGTAAAAAAAGCCGGTACTGGCTGGCTGAATGTGCTCTTCCCGCCAGCGGCAATGGGGGCGATTGTTGCGGTTATCGGCCTTGAACTGGCGGGGGTTGCTGCCGGTATGGCGGGGTTATTACCCGCGCCAGGGGTGACGGTCGATTCAACCACCATCATCATTTCAATGGTGACATTGGGTGTCACTATTTTGGGTTCGGTGCTGTTCCGTGGCTTTTTTGCCATTATTCCTATTCTGATTGGTGTGCTGGTCGGCTATGCCTTGTCATTCGTGATGGGGGTGGTGGATTTGACTCCTATCCGCGATGCCCATTGGTTTGCTTTACCGACGTTCTATACCCCGCGCTTTGAGTGGTTCGCTATTTTGACCATCTTACCTGCAGCACTGGTGGTGATTGCCGAGCATATTGGGCACTTGGTGGTCACCGCGAATATCGTGAAAAAAGATTTGATTCGTGACCCTGGCCTGCATCGTTCAATGTTTGCTAATGGTATTTCAACCGTGATTTCCGGTTTCTTCGGCTCCACACCGAATACCACTTACGGTGAGAATATCGGTGTGATGGCGATAACCCGTGTTTACAGCACTTGGGTTATTGGTGGCGCAGCGGTTCTGGCCATTATGCTCTCTTGTATCGGTAAATTGGCTGCCGCCATCCAGGCGGTGCCGGTGCCGGTTATGGGCGGTGTTTCATTGCTGCTGTACGGCGTCATTGCGGCGTCAGGTATCCGGGTGCTGATTGAGTCAAAAGTGGACTACAACAAAGCGCAAAACCTGATTTTAACCTCTGTTATTCTGATAATCGGGGTGAGTGGCGCAAAAGTGAATATTGGTGCCACTGAGCTGAAAGGGATGGCGCTGGCGACAGTTGTTGGCATCGGCCTGAGCTTGCTGTTCAAAGTGATCAGTTTGGTTCGCACTGAAGAAGAGATTATTGAAACAACAGAAGACGAACCGGCACTTAAGTAAAAGTTACCTCTGGCCGCGCCGCACTTGTCGGTTCGGCCAGTTTTTCGCCTCAGTTCAGGTTTTTATGCTGTTGTAATTTTTTGTGGTAAGCTTGCCATGTTTTCCCGCCCGTTTTGTTGGTTGAGGTGCTTCTGAATACGCCGGCACAGCTTTCACTGCCACTCTATCTTCCCGATGATGAAACTTTTGCTAGTTTTTATCCGGGGGAGAACCCGTCCCTATTAGCGGCTATCCAGTCTGCTGTTCATCAGTCTCATGGCAGTTATATCTATTTCTGGTCACGCGAGGGTGGCGGGCGTAGCCATTTGTTGCATGCTGCTTGTGCTGAGTTATCGCAAAAAGGTGAGGCAGTGGGTTATGTTCCGCTGGATAAACGCGCTTATTTTGTGCCGGAAGTGCTGGATGGTATGGAACAGCTGGCACTGGTTTGTATTGATAATATTGAGTGTATTGCTGGTGATGAACAGTGGGAAATGGCGATATTTAATCTCTACAACCGCATTGTAGAGACTGGCCGAACCCGATTATTGATAACCGGTGATCGCCCGCCACGGCAATTGAACCTCGGTTTACCTGATTTGGCCTCTCGGCTCGATTGGGGGCAAATCTATAAATTGCAGCCCTTGTCAGATGATGAGAAATTGCAGGCTTTGCAATTACGCGCCAAATTGCGAGGTTTTGAGTTACCGGAAGATGTGGGGCGTTTTCTGTTAAAACGCCTGGATCGGGAAATGCGCACTCTGTTTATGACCTTAGATCAGCTTGATCGCGCCTCTATTACTGCACAACGTAAGTTGACCATTCCTTTCGTGAAAGAGATTCTGGGGTTGTAATCCCGCTATTGGCGCGGTGTTAGCTGCCTGTCCCCCAATAACAGTGGGGAGGGCTAAATCATTATTTTTCAATTAGTTAATCATGGTTATAAAATTTCAAGCACCTGCTCTGGTGGGCGGCCAATCCGAGCCTGGTCGTGATAAACCACGATTGGGCGCTCGATCAGTTTCGGATAATGGTGCATGGCTTGCAGTAATTGATCTTGTGTCAGGGCCTTATCCGCCAGATTCAGCTCTTTATACAGCTCCTCTTTGGTGCGCATTAATTGCCGCGCGTCACTGAAACCCAACTGTTGCAGTAATTCTTTTAACGTCGCCACTGAGGGCGGGGTATCTAAATACAATATTACCTGCGGTTTAATTCCGTGCTGCTCAACTAACGCGAGAGTTTCCCGGCTTTTGGAACAACGCGGATTGTGGTAAATCGTGACGTTTTTCATCATACTTTCCTTAGGACTTCTGATATTTACGAAAGCGCTCATTCAATTGGCGCAACTGGTCAATGCGGGCATCATAGCGCGCTTGTTCTAAACTCCCCAGTTTCACCCGCGCACTGGCGTCACTGAGTAAGCCGATAGCCTGAGTCAATTTACCACTCAATGCCAGACTTTCCGCGCGCGCTGCCAGCTCTTGATCTCGCAGACCCTGTGCTGCCGCAGCTTGTGCCAGTAAATCCCAACCATTCGGGTCATTCGGGTTGCTGAATGTATAGTTGCGCAATATTTTGATGGCCGCTGCCGGTTGGCCGCCCTGAACATAAGCATTGGCCAGATTCAGCTGCAATACCGGCTCATCATTTTGTTTCGCCATTGCTGCTTGCAGGCGGCTAATCGCGCTGGCTGCTTTATTCTGGCCCAAATCAATATCAGTCATTAGGTCGAGGAACCAAATATTGCCCGGTTGTTGTGTTAGCAGCGGTTGTAGCTGATTACGGGCTTCATCGTATTTTTTTGCTTGATACAGCAAAATGGCCTGGCCATATTTGGCAGCCAGCTGTTCGCGCGAAGTTCCTTTGCTTAAGGTTTCAAGTAAGTCTGGTGTCAGGCTGTTTTCCGCTGAACCATACATGCCCAAAATACGGACTTTGGCGAACAGATAATCTTGCGACGAGGCAATCGGGTGCGGTTTCATTTGATTAGCACGGTTACGTGCATCAGATAAGCGGCTGTCGGGCAATGGGTGAGTTAGCAGCATTTCGGGTGGTTTGGATGCATATCGTGACTGATCAGCCAGTTTTTGCAGGAAGTTTGGCATGGCTTGCGGGTCAAATCCCGACCTCTGCAATACTTGAATGCCAATTCGGTCAGCTTCCTGTTCATTACCCTGAGTAAAGCTGATGATACCTTGTTGAGCACCGGCTAATGTGCCGCTCAAGCCAGCCATTCCCGCTTGTGGGCTGGCCATCGTCAGTAAAATAGAGCCGAGCACACCCACCCAAGTCAGGGGGGCCATGCGTTGCTGTTCTTCCATCGCGCGCGCCAGGTGGCGTTGCGTAACATGAGATATTTCATGGGCTAATACGGATGCCAGTTCGCTTTCGTTGTCGGTATAGCGGAACAGGGCTGAGTGGAGTACCACATTGCCGCCAAAGAAAGCAAAGGCGTTAATCTGATCGTTATTCACCAAATAGAAATGAAATGGTGTGCGAACTGAATAAGCATTGGCGACTAAGCGGTTACCTAACGTATTGATGTATTGTGTCAGTAATGGGTCATAAATCAGTGGGGCACTGGCGCGCATCTGGCGGACATAAAAATCCCCCATGGCTTTTTCCTGATCAATACTTAATGTCGCACCCGCAGAGGTGCCAATATCAGGCAACAAGTCTTGCGTCTGTGTCTCAGCATTGACAGCTACAGGGCCGGTGAGTAACAAGCTACTGAGCAAGGTGGCTATCACGGTTTTACTTGCCCGGCCTGCTTTGTTTAACTGACCTGTTTTATTTAACTGATATGTCATAAACGAGGTTGCCCCTACTGATGTAATGACAATTAGACTCCGAGATGTGCAAGAGTTCTTCTTCCTTGCTCTGCTCTCCAGTACAATCATCACGAAAGCGAGTTAGATCACAAAAATAGTCTTAAATAGGTCAAAGGTTAAGCTCATCATCCATTACTGGATCTTGCAACTATCTTAGTCAGCCTGTAGGTATAAAGAAATAGTTATATAAAGGAATGGCGGCTAAGGCAACGGTGATAAGAAGACCGCTGACGTGTCGAACTGACCTGCGGGTTATGCCCCTGTTTTCGGGGCGATGAAAGCAATTCGCCAATTTGCGGGTTTCCCATGGTATTTAGGAGCAATTTCGGATGCTAGAGCTGTTGTTACAATGGTATCGCCGTCGTTTTACCGACCCGCAGGTTATCGCGTTACTGGTCATTCTGTTGGTTGGATTCTGTATTCTCTACTTCTTCAGCGGTATTTTGGCCCCGCTATTGGCGGCTATTGTCCTGGCGTACCTGCTAGAGTGGCCGACGGCCCGCTTACAGCGGATTGGTTGTTCGCGCCAGTGGTCGGCCAGTATTGTGCTGGTCGTTTTCGCGGGTATTGCGCTGCTGGCGGTGTTTGTTGTCGCCCCGACCGTCTGGCAACAGGGCAATAATCTTATCTCGGATATGCCGAAAATGCTGAATAAATTCAATGCATTTGCTCAGACATTACCTGCGCGTTACCCGGCATTGGTCGATGCCGGTATTGTCGATATGATGGCCGAAAATTTGCGCGGTAAGCTCTCTGGGATGGGGGAGTCAGTGGTGAAAATCTCGCTGGCTTCATTAATCGGCTTACTGACATTAGCCATCTATTTGATTTTGGTGCCATTGATGCTGTTTTTCCTGCTCAAAGATAAAGAGCAGATGCTGAATGCTGTGCGCCGTATTTTACCGCGCAATCGTGGTTTGGCCGGGCAAGTGTGGCTGGAGATGAACCAGCAAATTACGAATTATATTCGCGGAAAAGTGCTGGAAATGGTGGTGGTCGGCATCGCCACCTATTTGGTGTTCTTCGTGATGGGGATGAATTACGCCCTATTACTGGCGGTGTTGGTCGGTTTTTCTGTGTTAATTCCTTATATTGGCGCGGTGATTGTGACTATCCCGGTGGTGCTGGTCGCCCTATTCCAATGGGGGATTGGCGCGGATTTCTGGACACTTTTTATTGCCTACTTAGTGGTGCAGGGGCTAGATGGTAACTTGCTGGTGCCAGTGCTGTTTTCTGAAGCGGTGAATTTGCATCCGCTAGTTATTATCCTGTCAGTAATCATTTTTGGCGGCATGTGGGGTTTCTGGGGGGTGTTTTTTGCCATTCCCCTGGCCACACTGGTTAAAGCGGTGATTCATGCTTGGCCGGAGGAGTTTATCCCTGACGCCGATTAACTATCCCCTGCGCCCTTGCCGTCGCAGCGGTGTTAGCGGCGTTCACTTACCCGAATCACTAAATTGAGCCAATAAAAAGAGCGCCTAGGCGCTCTTTTTGGTCAATATAGGGCAGGGTGGCGATTTAGGCACTTTGGCGCAAATAGTCCAAAACGATTTCGTGGTGGTTAGTGGTTTTGAAATTATCAAATACATGCTCCACCCGCCCATCAACCCCAATCAAGAAGCTGATGCGATGAATGCCGTCATAGGTTTTACCCATAAAGCTTTTCTCGCCCCAGACACCAAATTGCTCAGCAACCTGATGATCTTCATCAGACAGCAATGTGAAGTTCAGCAGTTCTTTTTCGGCAAAACGTGACAGTTTTTCAGGTTTATCAGTGCTAATACCCAACACTTCAACGCCTGCATTTTTTAACTCATCCATGTTGTCGCGCAGACCGCAGGCCTGAACTGTACAGCCAGGTGTCATGGCTTTAGGATAAAAATAGACCAAGACACGTTGTCCCTGGAAGTCGGCCAAACTAATTTGCTCGCCGTCTTGG
The DNA here is from genome assembly GCF_004124235.1 of Yersinia hibernica. Taxonomy (NCBI): domain Bacteria; kingdom Pseudomonadati; phylum Pseudomonadota; class Gammaproteobacteria; order Enterobacterales; family Yersiniaceae; genus Yersinia; species Yersinia hibernica. Next base: position 3,339,794 of record NZ_CP032487.1, on the reverse strand, counting down.
TCGGGCAAACTAAACTTCGGCGCAATATCACCGGCTTTCAATGGGCTCATTACTAACTCTCCATTCGTGAGTCATGCTGTGGATAGTTCACAACGCTAATCTTGCCTTGTGCGTTGAGTTCTGTACATAGCTGATAAAAAGCGTGTTCGATTATTGAACTGTCTTGGCTGGCGGGACTGTGCGCACTCATCTGGATATGTAACCGAGGAGGAATGTCACCTTCAGCCGGTTGAGTTTTGGAAACCAACTCCGCAATGTTCATATTGTGGCAATGGAACAGATTGGTAAACCGTTCAATAATATGAGGGGAGTCATTCACTTCAACTTTGACCCATACGGTGGCCGGCATGGCTTTCTGATTGTGAGCATTGGTGCGTTTCATGACAATCAGTAAATCGAGCTCAGCGCCTTTTTGCGGCAAGGTCGATTCCAGCAAAGTTATCGCATTCCAACTGCCTGAAAGCAGCATAATAAAGGTGAATTCCTCACCAAACATGGCCAGCCGGCTATCTTCAATATTGCAACCGCAGCTACTGACGTGGCGGGTGATAGTATTGACGATCCCAGGGCGGTCAGCACCGAGTGCGGTAATGACCAGATAATGTTCATCAAGCTGCGGCAAAATCGCTCTTCCTGTCATGCTCTTTGGGGTTACCATGGTAAACATAAAAAAAACCTGCTGCCAAGCGCTTACAACACAGTTGTTTGCTTGCTTTTGGATAGAGGTCAAAAGTACCATGAGGAACTTGTTTAAGGAGGGGGTGGGCAATGTTTATGGGAAGTCCAGAATTTACAGAAAATCGAATGTTTACAGGAAGCATAGTTGCACTAATCACGCCGATGGACGACAAAGGTGCTGTCGATCGTGCGAGCCTTAAAAAACTTGTCGATTATCATGTAGCTAGTGGAACGGCGGCGATTGTCTCTGTGGGCACCACTGGTGAGTCTGCAACGCTGAATCATGACGAACATGTTGATGTGGTCATGCAGACGCTCGAACTGGCCGACGGCCGGATTCCCGTCATTGCCGGAACCGGGGCTAATGCCACCTCCGAAGCCATTTCGCTCACACAGCGGTTTAATGATACCGGTGTGGTGGGCTGCCTGACGGTAACGCCGTATTATAACCGCCCGATGCAGGAGGGGTTATATCAGCACTTCAAAGCCATTGCTGAAAGTACCGATTTGCCACAAATTCTCTATAATGTGCCATCGCGTACCGGTTGCGATATGTTACCGCCGACCATTGCCCGCTTAGCCAAGATTAAAAATATTGTTGCTGTTAAAGAGGCAACAGGGAACTTAAGTCGTGTAAGTCAGATCCAAGTGCTGGTTGATGATGAAGACTTCATTCTGCTCAGTGGTGATGATGCGAGTGGTCTGGACTTTATCCAACTGGGCGGTAAAGGTGTTATTTCAGTGACAGCAAACATTGCTGCGCGTGAAATGGTTGAACTTTGTGCATTAGCTGCACAGGGCGATTTTGCGCAAGCTCGCCGTTTGAATCAGCGCTTGATGCCATTGCATCAGCATTTATTTGTAGAAGCAAACCCAATTCCGGTGAAATGGGCCGCGAAGAAACTGGGGTTAATGGCGAATGACACTTTGCGTCTGCCAATGACTCCATTGACTGACCCGGCTAAACGGGTTGTGGAAGACGCGCTGAAAAGCGCAGGTTTGCTGTAACTCTTAGGGAAATTTGATGGCAATATCATTGCAAAAGTCGACGGTGGTAACGGTTGTGGGAGTTTCACTGGCCATGCTGTTGGCAGGCTGCACCACCGACCAACGCTACAAACGCCAGGTTGGCGGTGACGAATCTTACCTTGAAGCTCCGGGGCTGAAGCCGCTGAACTCACCGGCCGGGATGATCCTGCCGATACAAAATGGTGAGTATGATGTCCGTTCCGTCAACACTCAAGGTGCGGTGGGCAAGCAGTTGGACATCCGTCCTCCGGTACAACCATTGGCATTATTAAGCGGCTCTCGTGCTGAAAATGCTAACGATACCAGCAAGCTGTTGTTAGAAAATAGCCCGCAAAATCGTAATCTCTGGGCGCAAGTCACCCGCGTTCTTCAGGACAGAAACTGGGCGATTGCCAGCCGTCAGGATGCCAACCAAACGTTGACAACTGATTGGGTTAAATGGAATCGCGCGGATGAAGACGTCCAGTTTGAAGGCCGTTATCAGATAAGTGTGCAGGAGCAAGGTTATCAACTGGCCTTGGTGGTGAAATCCCTTGAGTTACAACAAGGCGGAAAACCTATCACCAGCTATACCGAAATCCAGCGCTACAATGGCGCGATGTTAAATGCCATTATCGAAGGCTTGGATAAAGTTCGCTCTGATAGTGAAAGCAGCCAGGCAGCACGTAAAGTCGGCACTATTGATGTTCAAAGTGGCAGTGATGATACTGGCCTGCCGCAACTGATTGTTCGTGCACCTTATGCCGTGCTGTGGGAACGTCTACCGGCTGCTCTTGAGAAGATTGGCATGAAGGTCACTGACCGCAGTCGCCCACAAGGCTCGATTAACGTTACCGTTAAATCAATGAGCAGCAGCAGTTGGGATGCATTGGGCGCCAAAGACCCAGAATTGCCAGAAGGTGATTATAAGTTGCAAGTCGGTGATCTTGATAACCGCAGTAGCTTACAGTTCATCAGCCCTAAAGGGCATACCCTGACTCAGGCGCAGAATGATGCGCTGGTTGCGGTGTTCCAGGCGGCACTTAGCCAGACAAGTGCGACAAATACCCAATAAAACCAAAGGGGCTGCGGCCCCTTTATCTATTTCTATCCAAAAGACTTGGAGTAATAAGATGCAAAAGCTAGCTGAGTTGTATCGTGGCAAGGCGAAGACCGTCTATACCACCGAAAATCCTGACCTATTGGTGTTGGAGTTCCGTAACGATACGTCAGCACTGGATGGTCAGCGCATTGAACAGTTCGATCGTAAGGGCATGGTAAACAACAAATTTAACCATTTTATTATGGCTAAATTGGAAGCGGCCGGTATTCCTACCCAGATGGAGCGCTTGCTGTCGGACACCGAAGTGCTGGTGAAAAAACTGGAAATGATCCCAGTTGAGTGTGTTATCCGTAACCGCGCGGCGGGTTCACTGGTAAAACGTCTGGGTATCGAAGAAGGTGTAGAACTGAGTCCACCACTGTTTGATCTGTTTTTGAAAAATGACGCAATGCATGACCCGATGGTCAATGAGTCTTATTGCAAGACATTTGGTTGGGCGAGCGAAGCACAACTCGCACGGATGAAAGAGCTGAGCTACTTGGCCAATGACGTGTTGAGTAAATTGTTTGATGATGCAGGTTTAATCCTAGTGGACTTCAAGCTGGAATTTGGCCTGTTCAACGGTGAAGTGGTGTTGGGTGATGAGTTCTCTCCTGATGGCAGCCGTTTGTGGGATAAGAAAACGCTCAATAAAATGGATAAAGACCGTTATCGTCAAAGCTTGGGTGGTTTGATTGAAGCTTACGAGGAAGTTGCACACCGTATTGGCGTTAAATTAGACTAACCGCGCAATCGATTACGTTTTCTTTTGCGTCATCGCACTAAGGGGAGATAAGCTTTATCTTCCCTTAATACCCCTGATTAACTCTCCCCGCTGTTGCATTAATCATTTGTACTTTTAATGGTATTAGCCTTACAGATTTCCTACGATAATACGTAAGGAATATATCTGGGAGTAAAGCTATGCGTTGGCAAGGTCGTCGAGAAAGTGACAATGTAGAAGACCGACGGGGTGACTCATCGGGCGGCGGCGGTGGTTTTAGGCCGCCTATTGGTGGTAAAGGTGGCCTTGTCATCCTCATTGTGGTGTTGGTGGCGGGTTACTACGGCGTTGACTTGACGCCGTTGTTAAATGGCAATGATCCGATGTCTCAGACTCAGTCACCCCCGCGTTCACAAAGCCCCGAGAGTGCCAAAGATGACCAATACGCTAAATTTACCTCGGTGGTACTGGCTGACACCGAAGATACTTGGAAACCTATTTTTCAAAAGATGGGGCGTGCTTATCAAGAGCCGAAACTGGTGATGTACCGCGGGGTAACGCGGACCGGTTGCGGCACTGGGCAGTCAGTCATGGGGCCGTTTTATTGCCCGGCAGATAGCACGGTGTATATCGATTTATCTTTTTATGAAGATATGAAAAATAAACTGGGTGCGGGCGGTGACTTCGCGCAAGCCTATGTCATTGCTCATGAAGTTGGGCATCATGTGCAACATTTGATGGGCATTGACACCAAAGTGCGGCAACAGCAGCAGGGTGCTTCAGAGGCGCAAGCAAATCGCCTGTCAGTCAAAATGGAGTTGCAGGCCGACTGTTTTGCCGGGGGATGGGGGAAAGCCATGGAGGAGCAACAGGTGCTGGATGTCGGGGATTTACAAGAAGCCCTGAATGCTGCGCAAGCCATTGGCGATGACCGGTTACAGCAACAACAACAGGGCCGCGTGGTTCCGGATAGCTTCACTCACGGCACTTCGGCGCAACGCTATACCTGGTTTAAACGGGGTTTCGACAGTGGCGACCCGAATAGCTGCAACACCTTTGCCAACCGCTAATAGCGCTAGAACCTCAAGTAAGCAGAGACTATCATAGGGCGACTTTCTGCCGGCGTATTGGCCGCCGGCATTTTATTGCATGGTGGTGATAACTATGATGATAAGGCAGAAGAACTATGGCCGCTCTTGATCCAACTTTATTAATTCTCTTAGTGTTGGCGGCACTCGGTATCATTAGCCACAACATGACAGTCACACTCGCCATTCTGGCATTAATCGCCGTTCGCATTACCCCGCTGAATCAGTTTTTCCCGTGGATAGAAAAATACGGTCTGACTATCGGTATATTGATTCTGACCATTGGTGTCATGACGCCGATTGCCAGCGGGAAAATCAGTGCCAGTGAAGTATTGCACTCCTTTGTGCAGTGGAAATCGATTCTAGCCATTGTGGTTGGCGTGGCGGTGTCCTGGCTAGGCGGTCGGGGCGTCTCACTGATGACCCACCAACCCTCGGTAGTGGCCGGCTTACTCGTCGGCACCGTGTTGGGGGTTGCCTTGTTCCGTGGGGTGCCGGTTGGGCCACTCATTGCCGCGGGCTTACTCTCCCTAGTTATTGGTAAATCTTGACGTGATTCAAGGGATTATCTCCAGCCAGGCGCTGATGGCACAGCAGGGACACCGGCGTTTATTGGTGCTCAGTGGCCGTGCTGATTGGTCACGCCAGCAGGCGCTAACGCTAAGTGAGCAATTGCCCGGCGATTGGCTGTGGATGGGCGAAAATCCGCCGCCAAACATCAAAAGCATAAACCCGGCTGCGGCCCATACGTTATTGGGCCAAGAGCAGCTGCACAGTGTATTTGATGCCACTGCGGGCCTGAATACGCAAGCGCTGGCGGTGTTAGCCGGGACATTACGGGCGGGAAGTTGGCTGGTGGTGTTAGCGCCAGAGTGGGGCTGCTGGCCATTTTTACCGGATACTGACAGTTTGCGCTGGAGTGAACAGGATGCCGCCATCCCCACGCCCAACTTTATTAACCATCTACAGCGCCAACTTCTGGCGGATCCCGATGTGATGGTGTGGCGACAGGGCCAGCTCGCGCCAACGCCAGTGTTTGATTCCCGGCCACAGTGGCAGCCGCCAGATGGGGCTGCCACTGCCGAGCAGCACAGCATTCTTCAGCGCTTGATGCGCGCAAAACAAGGGGTTTGGGTGCTGACGGCAGCCCGTGGGCGAGGTAAGTCAACACTGGCCGGCATGCTGGTGGCGCAGTGTCCGGGCAATTATTGGGTGACCGGGCCGGGTCAGGCGGCAACCCAAGTATTAAGCCAGCGAGCAGAGGGAAAGGTACGTTTTTGGCCCCCTGATGCCCTGTTAGCTTACTGTCGGCAGCATGATGTGAGTGATGTCGACTGGTTATTGATTGATGAGGCTGCGGCCATCCCCACGGCGCTGTTGTCAGCACTTTTGGCCTACTTCCCACGGGCATTACTCACCACCACGGTGCAGGGGTATGAGGGAACTGGGCGCGGATTTTTATTGAAGTTTTGCGCCACTTTGAATGATTGGCACCCGTTAACACTCACCAACCCCATTCGCTGGGCCAGCCATGATCCGCTGGAGCGGATTATCGATAACATCCTGTTATTTAATGACAAGTTTGAGGGTGACGGGCGGCCATTGACCCCATCTGGCACCGCACTTGTCAAGATCAGCGCCTGTGAACAGTCAGATTGGTTAGCGGATACCGAATTACTGCGGCGCTTTTACGGCTTGCTCTCCAGTGCCCATTACCGCACCACGCCATTGGATTTACGGCGTTTGATGGATGCCCCCGGAATGCATTTTTCAACAGCAAAGGTTGCGAATGCCGTGGTCGGGGCTTTATGGCTGGTGGATGAGGGCGGTTTGGCGAGTGCATTAGCCCATGCGGTCTGGGCGGGTAAACGCCGGCCAAAGGGCAGTTTGGTGGCACAATCCTTGGCTGCCCACAGTGGGCAATGGCAAGCGCCCATCTTATTATCCCGGCGAATCAGTCGGGTCGCGGTCACCCCCTCTTGGCGACAACAGGGCATTGCCCGGCAGATGATTGCCGCTGAGCAGGCGCGGGCACAGCAGGAAGGGCTAGATTTTCTTTCCGTCAGTTTTGGCTACACCGCCGAATTAGAGTGTTTTTGGCGGGCTTGTGGTTTTCAACTGGTGCGCATTGGCAGCCACAGAGAAGCCAGTAGCGGTTGTTATGCAACCATGGCCATATTGCCGCTGAGTTTGGCCGGGAAAATGCTCTGTGAGGCGGCACGGCAGCAATTAGAGCGCGATTGGTATTGGTTACAGCAATGGATTGATATTCCTGCTCCCTTATCATTATCACTGCCAGAACAACCCGACACCCGCTTAAATGACGACGATAGGCGCGAATTGGCCGGTTTTGCTTTTGCATGTCGCCCATTAGAAGCGAGTTTACCCGCCTTACAGCGGCTGCTCTTGCAGACAACATTACCCCTGCCCGCATTGCGACAATATTTGCAGCATGGCATTTCACAAGCAGAGATTGTTAAGAATCAAGGGCTTTCAGGGCGCAAAGCATTGGTGGCAAAGTGGCGGCAGGAGGCGGCCGAAGGCATGGCGGGGTGATGACGGCAGGCATTTATCACTGCACATAATGGCAGTATCATCATCAATAATTCCCACCAACTCCATCAATAAAACCTAATATCTCTCTCTCACGAGCGGCGTATAGTTAACATTATCATTATTTGGATACTAAAGGTCGCGCAATGAGTCAGAAACACATTGTGGTGCAGCAACCGGCAAAACCTGAGCAATTAATTTTGTTATTTCATGGGGTTGGCGACAGTGCCGCAGGGATGGCACCGGTCGGCAGCTATTTTGCACAGGCTTTTCCGCAGGCGCTGGTTATCAGTATTGATGGGCCATTTGCCAGTGGCATGGGGAATGGGCGGCAGTGGTTTTCGGTTCAAGGGATAACTGAACAGAGCCGCCAGGGGCGTATTGATGAAGTGATGCCCGAGTTTATTGCCACCGTGCACCACTGGCAGCAGCAAAGCGGCTTGAATGCGTCACACACGACACTGATTGGCTTCTCGCAGGGCACGATTATGTCACTCGAGGGGGTAAAAGCGCAGCCGCAATTAGCCGGGCGCGTGATTGGGTTTAGTGGGCGTTTCGCCACGTTGCCGCAGCAACCCATAACTGACGTCGTGATTCATCTGATTCATGGTGAACAGGATGGGGTGATATCGGCTGAACAGGCCAAAGCCGCAGCCAGTAGCTTAACCGCGCTGGGCAATACTGTGACTCTGGATTTGGCGGCCAATAGCGGGCATAGCATTAATCAGCCGATGTTAACGCGCGCTATTACCCATCTGCACCAGGACTTGGCCGAGCATTAAATCAGGGGGGAGCGCGGCTCCCACCCGTTTACTTTTTCTTATTTTTATCCGGCCAATCGTCGTCATCCCACTGCGCATTGTTATCGCGGTGTGGGGGCAACTCCGGCTTATTGCTCAAGAATTTCTTATGATCAAGGCGGCGTAACTCCTTGATGCCATTTAAAATAATCCCTACCAGCAGGATGAGTACTATCCACCAGTAATCAGCTAGCCAATGCATGAGTTACTTCCTATAAAGCGTGAAAATATCATGGGTAAATGGCGGGTAAGCCACTCACTGCCTGCCACATCCTGTGACTGCCAAGCTTCCAGCAAAATGGCGGGTGTCAGTAAATGTTGCGCTGCTGCCGCCAGAGGGCGGTAACTCAGGTGCCAAGGTTCTGCGGCCACACCGCCGGTGTCTTCGCTAAAAGGCCGATAAAAACCAAATTCCCCCATGTGCGCATCAAGCCATTGAGTCAATGGATAAAAATATCCACCAGTCAGGTATTCCCATGGCTCCAGTTGCAATTTTGCCCCGGCAGGTAACAGTGACGGGTCGTAAATATCCAAATCACTGCCCCAATGATGGCGGCTGGCCCCCGGCAGGGCAGACCAGCGCAAAATAGCTTCACAGCGCGCGGCGGCATCAAGGCGCAAAATATCTATTGGCTGACTGTCTTTATCTAATACTGGTCGCTCGCCGCGAAATTTACCATTCCAGATAGCCAATTGGCGGTCAAAATCGCGAAAAGTGCTGGCCGGCTGTAAATCAAAACCAGCCACTTTTGCCGCCTGTTGCATGGCCCGAAAAGCATCCACCGCCAGTGGCTGCATGCGGTGATTGCCGGTTAACATCACTAAATGTTCTGTTGAACGCCCGGTAAGCATCTGTGATGTTAATGTATTCGCTGTCATGCAATGAGTTGCTCCATGATTCTCTGATACATCCGGCTGAGCAATTGTAAATCAGCCGCGTGGACGCATTCATTCACTTTATGGATAGTGGCATTGACCGGCCCCAACTCCACCACTTGTGCGCCCATTAAGGCAATAAAACGGCCATCTGAGGTGCCGCCGGTGGTTAATAATTGTGGCGTGATTTCAGTGTAATGCTCAACAGCATTCACCACGGCATCAACCAGCGCGCCACGGGCGGTGAGGAATGGCTGGCCGGATAACACCCATTCCAACGTGTAATTGAGCTGATGGCGCTCCAGTAGGGCTTCAACCCGCTGCTTAATCAGGCTGTCGGTCAGCTCAGTGCTGAAGCGGAAGTTGAACTGCACATAGAGTTCACCGGGGATGACGTTATTGCTGCCAGTGCCGGCGTGCAAATTGGCTATCTGCATGCTGGTGGCCGGGAAAAACTCATTCCCCTCATCCCATTGTGTCGCAACCAGTTCATTCAGGGCGGGCATTGCGCGGTGAACCGGATTGTCAGCCAGATGCGGATAAGCCACATGCCCTTGAATGCCGTGGATGCGCAAGTTGGCGGTGATAGAGCCTCGGCGACCATTTTTCACGACATCACCGACGCTATCGGTACTGGACGGCTCACCCACCAGACAATAATCTAGCCGCTCATTCCTTGCCATCAAGGCGTTAACCACTTTGACAGTGCCATTAATGGCTTTAGCTTCTTCATCGGAGGTAATCATAAATGCCAAGCGGCCCTTATGATGCGGATGGGCGCTAACAAAACGCTCCGCCGCCACCACCATCGCCGCCAATGACCCTTTCATATCGGCGGCACCACGGCCATACAGCACGCCATCGCGAATGGTTGGTTCAAACGGCGGGCTACTCCAGTGGCTTTCATCACCGGTGGGAACCACATCCGTATGGCCAGCAAATGCCAGTGTCTCGCCCTCACCACGCCATGCCCAAAAATTGAGGGTATCGCCAAAATTCATCGGTTCGACAGTAAAGCCGATGGCCTCCAAGCGCTGAATCATGATCTCCTGGCAACCCGCATCATGAGGGCTGAGCGACGGGCGTTTAATCAGTTGTTGGGCCAGGTCGATTACCGGACAGATCATGTTATTGCACCTCAGTAGCAGTTTGGTTATGGGGAGGGTGTTGCTGAGTAAATAGTTGATAATTTTCAATTTTGAAGCCCAGTAGCAGCTCGCCATCAGTGACTTCTAGCAGTGGGCGCTTGATGATAACAGGGTGTTCAAGCATCAGCAGTTTAGCCGATTGCGCATCAATAATCGCATCGCGCTGGGCCTGCGGTATTTTACGCCAAGTGGTACCACGGGTATTTAGTAATGGCTCCCAACCCAGTTTATCGATAAAACCTTGCAACTGTTCGTCACTCAACCCATCCACACGATAGTCGTGAAACTGATAGGCAATATTTTGTTCTTCCAGCCAGCGGCGGGCCTTTTTTATGGTGTCACAGTTTTTAATGCCATACAGGCGCAGAAATGGGGTGGCTGGGTTATCTGACATGAAAAAATATTACCTCGGCTAGAATGGCAAATCAGGCCAGCCACTTATGCGGCTGTCCGGCGCTATTCGCCCATAATGCGTGAAAATAGAGTTTGAATCCAGACGGCGATGGGATGATTAGCGCCTAAAGGTGCCGGTGTGGCCGGGGAATTTAGCCAATATGGTCAAGATTTGCGGCATAGTGGCGAATCGCTTTTTGGTACAGACTGATATCCTGATAGTTTGAGGTTTCAGCCAGTAATATCAATAAGGTGGCCACAGCTTCTTTGGTTTCACCAAGATTGTACAGTGTCATGGCGCGAAATAATGTTATCTCTTTTGCCTGCGGGAAATGGGCCAGCGCGGTGTCGAATGTATCTAATGATTCTTGGTATAGCCCCAGCGCCCGGTAAGTACTGCCCAACCCCAGATAGGCTTCCTGTAACTCTTTACCTGCCAGATGATGCTCAATAGCCGCGCGGTAAAAGGGGATGGCTTGCAACTCTAGCCCTTGCACGTCATAGAGGGAGGCAATTTTATACAGCAGACTGGGGTTATTGGGGTCACTGCGCAGCAAGTTTTGTGCCATTGCCACCGCATCAGCATAACGGCCCAACTCTTTCAGCGAATCAATAGAGTGTTTCATGGTTTTACTCTGTATTTTGCCAAGCATGTTTGGTGTCAAAAACGGCGTTAGCCCTTATCTATCTGAGCACGCTACTCCGTAATCACCTAACAGGCAAGTAAAGTGGGGGCCGCAGAGCAACACAGTAAAAAGACTAATCGCAATATTTCTGAAGCAGATCTCATTTCAACCGCAACGCCGGCCGACACCTATTTTGACTGTTTAAAAAATAGGCGTATAATTAACTGCGATAATTAGAGAGGAAGTTATGGTTGATTTTGAGTTAGGTACGTGGAAAGAGTTTATCGATGCTATGTTGCGTAAGGCATAAGCGAATAAACCGGCAGTAAGAGTTCATATCTTTTGTTGTTTTATCGATTGACTTAATTATATATCCAGGGGCGAGGAATCGCTCGCAGAAAGGCAGAAACTGTAAAGTTCCTGCCTTTTTTATATCCCGTAATCTTTCAGTGGTGGCGGGATATTATTCTTTGGCGCGCGGTGGCCTGCCCGGGAAGCGGCGGCGCACCAAAACAAAGAACAGTGGCACGAAGAAAATAGCCAGTACCGTAGCTGAAATCATCCCCCCCATCACGCCAGTGCCCACCGCGTGTTGGCTACCCGAGCCAGCCCCTTGGCTGATAGCCATAGGCAGTACCCCAAAGATAAACGCCAGTGAAGTCATCAGAATGGGCCGTAAGCGCTGGCGGGAAGCTTCCAGTGTTGCCGCCACCAAATCTTTGCCTTTATTATTCAACTCACTGGCAAACTCGACAATTAAGATGGCATTTTTGGCTGATAAGCCAATGATGGTGAGCAAGCCGACCTGGAAATAGACATCATTTTCCAAACCTCGCATCCAGGTTGCCGCCACCGCCCCAATCACCCCGAGCGGCACCACCAGCATCACCGAGAAGGGGATTGACCAACTTTCATATAATGCTGCCAGACACAAAAACACCACCAACAGTGAGATAGCATAAAGGGCTGGGGCTTGTGAGCCAGATAACCGCTCCTGATAGGACATTCCCGTCCATTCCAGGCCAAATCCATTGGGCAGTTGTTTGACCAGCCCCTCCATCACCGCCATGGCGGTACCCGTACTGACCCCTGGCGCGGCTTCACCGACGATTTCTAATGCCGAATAGCCGTTATAGCGCTCCAACCGTGGTGAGCCATATTCCCAGCGCGTGGTCGAAAACGCGGAGAAAGGCACCATGCCGCCGCTTTTATTGCGCACAAACCATTTATTGACGTCTTCGGGCAGCATACGCGCGGTGGCTTCAGATTGGACATAAACTTTCTTCACTCGGCCGCGGTCTACAAAGTCATTGACGTAAGTTGAGCCCCACGCGGTTTTGAGGGTGTTGTTGATATCATCCAATGACACCCCCAGCGCTTGGGCTTTGCGCTGGTCAATATCTATCTGCAATTGTGGGCTATCATCCAAGCCATTGTGCCGCACGCGCGTCAGTGCTGGGTCTTGGGCGGCCAGCTGTAATAATTGATCACGGGCGGCCATCAGTTTGTCGTGACCTAGCCCGCCGTGATCTTGTAATTCCATATCAAAACCGGATGAGCCACCCAAACCTGAAATGGCCGGTGGGCTGCTGACCGAGACTTTGGCCTCCGCGATTTTATTAAACACTTTAGTGGCGCGTTCAATAATGGCAAAAGAGGAGTCATTGCTATCCTTGCGCTGTTCCCAGTCAGATAATCGGATAAACAAGCGCGCGACGTTCTGGCCATTACCGCCAGGGCCAGAGCCCACGGTGGAGAACACCGAAAGCACATTATTTTTCTCGGCTGTCAGGAAATAATTTTCGACTTTCTCAACCACTTTTAATGTTTGCTGCTGAGTGGAGCCGACGGGAAGCTGGACTTGCGCCATAAACACACCGCGGTCTTCCAGTGGCAAGAATGACGTCGGTAACTTGATAAACAACAGTGCCAGCCCGCCAAGGAGCAATAAATACAGCAACATATACCGCACACTGTGGTGTAATACGCGCGCCACACCCCGCTCGTAACGGTGGGCATTGCTGTCAAACATGCGGTTAAACCAGCCGAAGAAACCGCGTTTAGCTTGATGGTGCCCCGGTTTGATGGGTTTGAGCATGGTGGCGCACAGGGCTGGGGTCAAAATCAATGCCACCAGAACAGACAGCACCATGGCAGAGACAATGGTGATGGAGAATTGCCGGTAAATGGCCCCGGTGGTGCCGCCAAAGAATGCCATTGGGATAAACACGGCTGATAGCACCAGGGCAATCCCCACCAGTGCGCCCTGAATTTGCCCCATTGATTTACGGGTGGCTTCGCGCGGGTCAAGCCCTTCCTCGCTCATGACCCGCTCCACGTTTTCCACCACCACGATAGCATCATCGACAAGTAACCCGATGGCTAACACAATGGCAAACATGGTTAAGGTATTAATACTGAAACCAAATGCCGACAATATGGCAAAAGTGCCCAAGAGCACCACTGGGACGGCGATAGTTGGGATCAGTGTGGCGCGGAAGTTTTGTAAGAACAAATACATCACCAAGAAAACCAGCAAAATGGCTTCCAGCAATGTTTTCACCACATCCTTAATCGAGGCTTTAACAAAAGGGGTTGTTTCATAAGCAATTTTTGCTTCAAGGCCGTGTGGAAAGAATGGAGCCAGTTCGGCGATACGGGCTTTGACTAATTCATCGGTTTGCAGTTCATTCGCCCCTGATGCCAGTTTGATGCTCATCCCCGATGCCGGCTGCCCGTTAAAGCGGCTCAGGTAATCATATTTTTCGGCCCCCATTTCAATTTTTGCCACATCACCCAAGGTCACCAGTGACCCATCCTGATTGACTCTCAGGGTAATTTCTCTGAATTGCTCCGGGGTTTGTAATTGGGATTGAGCATTGATTGTGGCATTTAGCGCTTGGTTATCAACAGAGGGCGTCCCACCCAACTGGCCCACGGCTATCTGGCTATTTTGCGACTGAATAGCGGCGACAATATCTTGGGTAGTAAGTTGATAATTATTGAGTTTATTGGGGTCAAGCCAAATGCGCATGGCATATTGGGAGCCAAAAGCATCAATGCTGCCGACACCTTCAATACGGCTCAATGGATCTTGCAGATTACTGGCGACATAATCGGCAATATCTTGCTTGTCCATACTGCCATCGGTGGAAACAAATGCTACCATCATCAGGGTGTTATCACCCGATTTAGAGACGGAAACACCTTGCTGTTGGACATCTTGCGGCAGCTTTTTAATCGCCGATTGCAACTGATTTTGTACCTGCTGCATGGCTTCATTCGGGTTAGTACCCGCCTGGAATGTCAATGTTATTGATGCACTGCCGGAGTTGCTACTTTGTGATGACATATACAGCAGGTTATCCAGGCCAGTCATACTTTGTTCGATGACTTGCGTGACAGTATTTTCCAGTGTCTGTGCTGAAGCTCCGGGGTATGAGGCACTGATGCGCACATTTGGCGGGGCCAGATTGGGGTATTGCTCAACCGGCAGAGTTGAGATTGCCAATGCGCCAGTAAGACACAAAATTATCGCCAATACCCAAGCAAATATCGGGCGGTCGATGAAAAAATTTGCCATGCAGTGCCAGCCTCTCAAGTTAAATGTAGCAAAATCCACTGTGCACTTTACGTGGGAATGCTGAAGAAAACGTGAAGAAAATATGGAGAAGCTGTAAAAAACCTCGATAAAATCGAGTTAATTCGGCTTGATGGTGATATTGATGGCGATAACAGTCATATATCCTAAATAATTCGTGCTGCAATAAGGCCACCCACGGACGGGCAGCTTGAAGCCTGCCGGGGATAAACAGGTATTTTTTCTGGTATCAGGTAGACTCATTAACAGTGACTCAAAATAGGATGTTATATGGAACTCAATCCGGTATTTGCCCGTCGTCTCTATCTGTGTTGGCTGATAAGTCAAGGTGAGCCATTGAATGTGCCGGGTTTGATGGCATTGACAGGCTGGCCGCGGCGAACATTGCAGGATATCTTGAAAGCCTTGCCCGGTTTGGGCATTAGCATGACATTTGTACAAGATGGTGTGCGCAATAATGCGGGATATTACCGGCTGGATAGCTGGGGGCCACTGAATAAACAGTGGATAGCAGACAACCATGATTTTATTTTAGCAGCCATTAAGTAATCTAATTGCTTGGCTGCTATTAAATAATAAAGCAGCGGTTAATACTTTTTATTTTCTAAAAACATGATGGTGGCCGCGACTCGCGAGCGCACATTCAGTTTACGTAATAAATTACGAATGTGTACTTTCACGGTTTCTTCTGAAATGTGTAACTCAAACGCCACTTGTTTATTGGACATGCCGCGCGCCACTTCTTGCAGAACATCTAATTCACGTTCGGTTAATTCAGCGAATGGATTAACCTGTTCATTTCGGGATGATAAATACTGTGTGACGGCATCACTGAATACTTTTTCACCCGCTGAAGCCAGGCGGATATTCTCCAGCAATATTTCAGGTTCACTGTCTTTAAGCAGATAACCATCGGCACCGGCATCAATCATGGCATATACATCGCTGCGTGCATCTGAGACCGTCAAAACAATAATTCGCGCATCGATGCCCTCATGGCGCAATATTTTCAATGTATCCAGCCCAGACATTCCTTTCATATTCAGGTCGAGCAGAATGACATCCGGCTGATATTTAGCCGCTTCGGTAATGGCGTCGTTGCCGCAGTTGGCTTCAGCAATCACATCAAAGGTGCTATCCAGCTCAAGTAACTGCTTGATCCCACGGCGCATGAGGGGATGATCGTCAACGATCATAATGGTGTGACTTTTGGTCATAATAAGTATTGTCCCTGTAACCGATAGCATTAAATGACTGGCTGTTGAACGTGGATTATTTGGGGCCGCCAATTTGGCCGACCATGTTATCCATCATAGTTAGCTGAACCACACTTTAAGTGTACCTTAAAACGTCGATCAAATTCATTTAACCGCGGTAGTTTATCTGCAGAATAATAGCCAGATTATCATTTCTCATTGACAGCAATTCTCATTAAACAAATCGTTATATAAAAAAAGTGATAACGCAAATAGATTTAACCGTGATAAACCGCGTAAATAACCACTAAATTAATTGATCTTGCTCAATATCTAGTAGCGATTAACCCTAAAGAGTAATTATTTTATTACTCATTATTCTGTATTTAATACCTAAACTCTGGGGAATTCTTTATTAATACAAATAAGAATTATTATCAAATGGTTTGGTGTAATCCACTGAACTTTAAATAAACAATATTCTCACGCACACGCGGGCGCGCCAGTGGATGTTAAGGATATCAGCATGACTGATTTATCACGGCGTAAATTACTGACTGGCTTTTGGTTTGCCGGTAAACAGCCATCCTCGGTTACCCGGCCACCTTGGTCGGTAATGGAAAGTGATTTTATTGCTGGCTGCACCCGTTGCCATGATTGTGTTGCCGCTTGTGAAACTGGCGTGTTGGTTGCCGGCAGTGGCGGATTCCCCGAAATAGATTTTCAGCGCGCCGAATGCAGTTTCTGCCAAGCCTGTGTGCAGGTGTGTGATGCGGGCGTTTTTCTGTCAACGGCGCTGCCTGCATGGTCACTTAAAGTCAACATATCAGACCGCTGTTTATCTTTTCACCATATTGAATGCCGCAGTTGTCAGGACAGTTGTGAAATGCGGGCTATCACATTTCGTCCGCGGCTGAATGGCATTGCTCAGCCCGAATTAGACCTTCCTGCCTGTACCGGCTGTGGTGCCTGTGTACCCAGTTGCCCAGTCCAGGCAGTAACCCTTACCCGGAGTGACGATGATGGATAAAGAATGGCATGTCTGTGGATTGGTGTTACAAGCCAAACCCGCGCGCATTGCGCCGCTAATCGACAGTCTGCTGGCGATTCCGGGGACAGAAATACCCACCAGTGATGCCGCTCTGGGTAAATTGGTGGTGGTGATGCAGGCAGCGCGCTCAGACGTGCTCCTGAATTATATTGAGTCAGCACGGAATTTGGATGGCGTGCTGGCTGTATCGCTGGTTTATCACCAGCAGGAAAGCCAAGGTGAGGAAATGCCATGAAACTCAGTCGCCGGGATTTTATGAAGGCCAATGCCGCAGTTGCTGCGGCCGCCGCCGCCGGATTGACCATACCCACGGTTGCCAAGGCCGTGGTGGGCGAGACAACAAACGCAATCAAATGGGATAAAGCGCCTTGCCGATTCTGTGGTACTGGCTGCGGTGTTTTGGTTGGCACGCAAAATGGCCGCATCGTGGCATCTCAAGGCGACCCTGATTCACCGGTCAACCGCGGGCTGAACTGTGTGAAAGGCTATTTCCTCCCTAAAATCATGTATGGCAAAGACCGCCTGACTCAGCCGCTGCTGCGCATGAAAGAGGGGCAATATGATAAAGAGGGCGATTTTACCCCGGTAAGTTGGGATCAAGCCTTTGCTATCATGGAGCTGAAATTTAAACAGGCACTGAAAGAAAAAGGCCCGACGGCAGTGGGCATGTTCGGATCCGGTCAGTGGACGGTATGGGAGGGATACGCGGCGTCGAAGCTGCTGAAAGCCGGTTTCCGCTCCAATAACCTGGACCCTAATGCCCGTCACTGCATGGCCTCTTCGGTCGTGGGGTTTATGCGCACCTTTGGTATGGATGAGCCAATGGG
This sequence comes from Yersinia hibernica, assembly GCF_004124235.1. Classification (NCBI taxonomy): domain Bacteria; kingdom Pseudomonadati; phylum Pseudomonadota; class Gammaproteobacteria; order Enterobacterales; family Yersiniaceae; genus Yersinia; species Yersinia hibernica. Next base: position 3,322,123 of record NZ_CP032487.1, on the reverse strand, counting down.
CTGCTTTGATGATATTGAAGAAGCTGATGCTTTCGTGCTGTGGGGCTCCAATATGGCGGAGATGCACCCCATTTTGTGGTCGCGCATGACCAGCCGCCGTCTGACCAATGACCATGTCAGAATCGCCGTGCTGTCTACTTTTGAACACCGCAGCTTTGAACTGGCCGATAACCCGATAGTCTTTACCCCGCAGACTGATCTGGTGATTATGAATTATATCGCCAATTACATTATTCAAAATAATGCTGTGGATCAGGGCTTCCTTGACCGCCATGTGAATTTCCGTCGTGGCGCGACCGACATCGGCTATGGTTTACGGCCCACCCATCCATTAGAAAAAGCGGCTAAAAACCCGGGCAGTGATGCCTCTGAGCCGATGAGCTTTGATGATTTCAAAGCTTTTGTTGCCGAGTACACACTCGAAAAAACCGCCCAAATGAGCGGCGTACCGCAAGACCAATTGGTGTCACTGGCGCAGTTATATGCGGACCCGAAAGTGAAGCTGGTTTCTTACTGGACGATGGGTTTTAACCAGCATACGCGCGGCGTTTGGGCCAATAACATGTGTTACAACCTGCACCTGTTAACCGGCAAAATTTCTAAACCTGGCTCTGGGCCTTTCTCCTTGACCGGCCAGCCTTCCGCTTGCGGCACCGCGCGCGAAGTGGGGACTTTCTCCCACCGCCTGCCAGCAGATATGGTCGTCACCAATGAAAAACATCGCCAGATTGCGGAAACCAAATGGCAGTTGCCGGCGGGCACTATTCCGGAAAAAGTCGGTTTACATGCGGTCGCGCAAGACCGGGCACTGAAAGATGGCACCCTCAACGCCTACTGGGTGATGTGCAATAACAATATGCAGGCCGGGCCAAATATCAATGAAGAGCGCATGCCGGGGTGGCGCGATCCGCATAATTTTATTGTAGTTTCAGACCCTTACCCGACGGTGAGTGCGCTGGCAGCTGACCTTATCTTGCCAACCGCGATGTGGGTTGAGAAAGAGGGCGCTTACGGCAATGCTGAGCGCCGAACCCAATTCTGGCGTCAACAAGTGCCAGCACCGGGTGAGGCAAAATCCGACCTATGGCAGATGGTCGAGTTCGCTAAGCGCTTCAAAGTAGAGGAAGTGTGGCCTGCTGAGCTGATTAACAAAAAACCGGAATATCGCGGTAAAACGCTGTATGACGTGCTGTTTGCCAACAATGTGGTGAATAAATACCCGTTGAGTGAAATCCCGGCTGACCAATTGAATGACGAATCTCGTGATTTTGGTTTCTACCTGCAAAAAGGGTTATTTGAAGAGTATGCCGATTTTGGCCGGGGTCATGGTCACGATTTAGCCCCATTTGACCGCTACCATCAGGAACGCGGATTGCGCTGGCCGGTAGTCAATGGCAAGGAAACCCTTTGGCGCTACCGCGAGGGCTTTGACCCCTTCGTGCCGAACGGCGAAGACGTCCGTTTTTACGGCAAACCGGATGGTAAAGCGGTGATATTCGCCCTGCCTTACGAACCCGCCGCCGAAAGCCCGGATCAGGAATATGACCTGTGGCTCTCCACTGGCCGAGTGCTGGAGCATTGGCATACCGGCTCCATGACCCGCCGAGTCCCTGAGTTACATCGTGCTTTCCCAGAGGCGGTGTTATTTATTCATCCACTGGATGCTAAAGCCCGTGACTTACGGCGCGGAGACAAAGTGAAAGTGATTTCACGGCGGGGTGAAGTGATTTCGCTGGTAGAAACCCGTGGCCGTAACCGCCCACCGCAAGGGCTGGTGTATATGCCGTTCTTTGATGCCGCCCAGTTGGTGAATAATCTGACGCTGGATGCCACCGATCCGCTCTCCAAAGAAACTGACTTTAAAAAATGCGCAGTGAAATTGGTTCGGGTTGTCGCGTGATACGGTGTTTTTCAGGAGAAAATAATGAATAACCAGATAGTTAAATCATTAAATCGCCGGGTTTTATCTGTGATGTCGCTACTGGCGATATGGATGATAGCGGGGGTTGTCAATGCAGCCAGCAATGTCGAGATGGATTTAAGCCAATCACCGGAAGTCTCTGCCACGGCTGAGGGCACGGTAAAAATGCCAAAACAGCAGCAGCGGATGGCCCTGAACTATGTTAACCAGCCACCGATGGTGCCACACAGTGTAGAGGGTTATCAAGTCAGCAAAAATACTAACCGCTGCTTGCAATGCCATGGTGTTGAACATTATCGCACTACCGGTGCGCCGCGTGTTAGCCCAACTCACTTTATTGACCGCGATGGCAAGGTATCGAGTGAAGTTTCACCACGCCGCTACTTCTGTTTGCAATGCCACGTGCCACAAACTGATGCCGCGCCGATTGTCGGTAATAGCTTCCAGCCAGCCCCTGGTTTTGGTCAGTAAGCGAGATAGCTATTGTGAGAGAAAATAATGAACGAGACTAAAAAGCCCGGCATTATCAAGCGATTATGGCAGTGGTGGCGTCGGCCTAGCCGACTAGCACTCGGGACGCTACTGCTGATTGGCTTTGTCAGTGGCATCATTTTCTGGGGCGGTTTTAACACCGGCATGGAAATGGCGAATACAGAGAAATTCTGTATTAGCTGCCATGAAATGAAAGACAACGTTTATCAGGAATATATGGGAACCATCCACTACAGCAACCGCAGTGGTGTGAAGGCAACCTGCCCGGATTGCCATGTGCCCCATGAATGGGGGCCGAAAATGGTACGTAAAATCAAAGCCAGCAAGGAGTTGTATGCCAAGACCTTTGGTTTGATTGATACGCCGCAGAAGTTTGAGGCCCACCGCCTAACCATGGCCGAAAATGAGTGGGCGCGGATGAAAGCCAATAACTCGCAAGAGTGCCGCAACTGCCATAATTTCGACAATATGGACTTTACGGCGCAAAAAACAGTCGCAGCGAAAATGCACAGCAAAGCCATTGAAGAGGGCAAAACTTGCATTGATTGTCATAAAGGTATCGCCCATAAATTGCCGGATATGAAGGGTGTGCCGACCGGATTCTAAAATCCTGCGCCCTTGACGCCGCAGCGGTGTTAGCTGCACTCGCCCACCCGAATCACTGACTTGAGTCAGCTCATCGGATGAGCTTGCTGGCTGCCTTGCTGCAACACCAATGGCTGTGGATTTATCCTAAGTTCTTGACGCTGCAGCGGTGTTAGCTGCACTCGCCCACCCGAATCAAACGCCCTGTAGACATGATGTCAGCCGGGCGTTTTTTATTGCAATCTTGGCGTGTTCTTTTCATGATAAGACCTATTTGCCGTTGGCAAAAGAGATCGTAATGAAGTTTATAAACTCGCAAGTGATAGATTACGCTAATTATTATTAGCCAGATAAAGAAGGTCTTATGTCAGTCAAAATTGAAAATATTCAGAGTGAATTGTTATCTAAAAACTGGTTCAAACTACATAAATATACTTTTGATTTAGTTACTGATAATGGAACGGCAGTACAGCAGATTCGCGAAGTGTATGATCGCGGGAATGGCGCGACTATTCTGTTATATAACCGCGCTAATGGCACTGTGGTGCTAACGAATCAATTCCGCATGCCGACTTATGTGAATGGCAATCCTGACGGCATGTTACTGGAAGCTTGCGCCGGCTTGCTGGATAACGACTCTCCCGAAGAATGTATTCGCCGCGAAGCCATGGAAGAGACCGGTTATCAGGTTGATAAAGTACAGAAGTTATTTGAAGCCTATATGTCACCGGGTGGCGTCACTGAAATTATCTATTTCTTTGCTGCACAATATCATCCGGACCAGAAAGTTACCGATGACGTTGGGGTAGAGGATGAGGTGATTGAGGTCGTCGAATTACCGTTCACTGAAACTCTTGCCATGATGGCCGATGGCCGAATTAAAGATGGTAAAACCATCATGCTATTGCAATACGCCCAAATCCACGGCTTATTAAATTAATATTCTTCCTATTCCGTGCTTCGCGCTATTCTGTTGCCGTGACCCTGCGGCACTGAACCCTCCGAATGTTGATAATCCCCTCTGATTGATAAGTAAATTCTTCTGTTGATGCAAAAATGTTATGCAGAGTATGCCCTGCTTCATAGATTGTGATAATTCACTCACTATACTGGTCATTCCACCTCAAAGCATAAAAGCAAAGGGAACCTACGATGGACGAACAATTAAAACAGAGCGCACTTGATTTTCACCAATATCCTACTCCGGGGAAAATTCAGGTATCGCCAACTAAACCACTAGCGACCCAACGGGATTTGGCGCTGGCTTATTCTCCCGGTGTTGCGGCACCTTGTCTGGAAATTGCTGCTGACCCCTTGGCGGCTTATAAATATACGGCGCGCGGTAATCTGGTTGCTGTTATTTCAAATGGCACCGCCGTGCTGGGGCTGGGGAATATTGGTGCATTGGCCGGTAAGCCGGTAATGGAAGGAAAGGGGGTTCTATTTAAGAAATTCTCCGGTATTGATGTGTTTGATATTGAAATCGATGAACACAACCCAGACAAACTGATCGATATTATTGCTTCGCTGGAACCCACCTTTGGTGGCATTAATTTGGAAGATATCAAAGCACCAGAGTGCTTCTATATTGAACAGAAATTGCGTGAGCGCATGAAGATCCCAGTATTCCATGATGATCAGCATGGTACGGCAATTATCTGTACCGCCGCAGTGCTTAATGGCTTGCGGGTCGTGAAGAAAGACATTAGTGATGTGAAGTTGGTGGTTTCAGGGGCTGGTGCTGCCTCCATTGCTTGTTTGAACTTGTTAGTTGCCTTGGGATTGAAGCATCACAACATCACGGTGTGTGATTCTAAGGGCGTTATCTATAAAGGCCGTGAAGCCAATATGGAGCAAACCAAAGCGGCTTACGCCATTGAAGACAACGGCCAGCGCACCTTGGGCGATGCAGTGCCGGGGGCGGATATTTTCCTCGGCTGCTCCGGCCCAGGTGTTCTCACACCAGACATGGTGAAAACCATGGCACCTAGCCCGCTGATTCTGGCGCTGGCGAACCCGGAACCTGAAATTTTACCGCCATTGGCAAAAGCCGTGCGGCCAGATGCGATTATCTGTACAGGCCGTTCGGATTACCCCAATCAGGTCAACAACGTGCTGTGCTTCCCGTTTATCTTCCGTGGCGCATTAGACGTGGGCGCGACCACGATTAACGAAGAGATGAAACTGGCTTGTGTGCATGCAATTGCAGACTTGGCATTGGCTGAGCAGAGTGATGTGGTGGCATCGGCTTATGGTGAACAAGACCTTTCCTTTGGCCCTGAATACATCATTCCTAAACCATTTGACCCGCGTTTGATTGTGAAAATCGCCCCGGCGGTGGCAAAAGCGGCGATGGACTCCGGTGTGGCAACGCGCCCAATCACAGATTTTAGTGCTTATGTCGAGAAACTGACGGAGTTTGTCTACAAAACTAACCTGTTTATGAAGCCGATTTTCTCACAGGCGAAAAAAGAGATAAAACGGGTGGTGTTGGCTGAGGGGGAAGAAGAGCGGGTATTGCATGCGACCCAAGAGCTGGTTTCTCAGGGGCTGGCATATCCAATCTTGATTGGTCGCCCAAGTGTCATTGAGACCCGACTGAAAAAATTGGGTCTGCAAATTACGGCCGGAAAAGATTTCGAAGTGGTCAATAATGAATCTGACCCGCGTTTTAATGAATACTGGCACGAATACTATCAAATCATGAAACGCCGTGGCGTCTCGCAGGAACAGGCACGCCGCGCCGTGATTGGTAACCCAACCCTGATTGGCTCCATTATGGTTCATCGGGGAGAAGCCGATGCTATGATTTGTGGCACCATTGGCACCTATCATGAGCATTATGATGTCGTCGAAAAAGTCTTTGGTTTCCGCGACGGTGCGCATGTGGCGGGCGCGATGAATGCGCTGCTGTTGCCAACCGGTAACACTTTTATTGCCGATACTTACGTCAATGATGATCCCACGCCGGAGCAACTGGCAGAGATTACGCTGATGGCAGCTGAAACTGTGCGCCGTTTTGGTATCGAACCCAAGGTGGCATTGCTATCACATTCGAGTTTCGGCACCTCGAATTGCCCGGCAGCCCGTAAAATGCGCCGGACACTCGAGCTGGTGAATCAGATGGCACCTGAATTGGAGATTGACGGTGAAATGCACGGTGATGCCGCGCTGGTGGAAAGTATCCGCCATAACCTGATGCCAGACAGCCCACTGAAAGGGGCCGCCAACGTGCTGATTATGCCGAATATGGAAGCTGCGCGCATCAGTTATAACTTGCTGCGCGTAACTTCTTCTGAGGGGGTGACCGTCGGGCCGGTGCTGATGGGGGTTGCAAAACCGGTGCATATTCTGACGCCAATTGCTTCTGTGCGGCGTATCGTGAATATGGTGGCATTAGCGGTGGTAGAGGCGCAAACCCAACCGTTATAACGATTTATTTTTGGTGTTGTGCATCAAACCCGCCGTTTTATACGTGCGGGTTTTTTCTTTTTTAGGGCAAATTTAACCATGGGCTTTGCGAGCTTGCTGGAGCCACTTATCCAGCTCATTGGCAAACTGCTGGCGGTCGCGCTGATTTAAGGTGTTGGGGCCACCGGTTTGAATACCACTGGCGCGCATGGTGTCCATAAAATCGCGCATATTCAGCCGCTCACGAATCGTGTCGGGAGTATAGCGTTCGCCGCGAGGGTTTAGTGCAATTCCTCCTTTCTCAATCACCTCCGCCGCCAGCGGAATATCAGCGGTAATGACTAAATCATTTTTTTCGACACGCTGCACGATTTCGTTATCGGCAACATCAAAACCGGATGCCACCTGCAATGTACGAATAAACTTTGAGGGCGGAGTTTTCAGTGGCTGATTCGCCACCAGTGTCACCATTATGCTGGTGCGGTCTGCGGCCCGAAATAACACGTCCTTAATGACATTCGGACAGGCGTCCGCATCAACCCAAATTTGCATCAGTCATGTTCTCCTGCGGCTAGCCAATCTTTGACTGGCAAAAAATCGCGGTACAGTGCCGCTTCAGCGCTATCTGTCGCCGGTTGATAATTATATTCCCAGCGCACAAGCGGCGGCAGAGACATTAAAATAGATTCTGTGCGGCCACCGGTTTGCAAGCCGAATAACGTACCACGATCCCAAACCAGATTAAATTCGACATAACGACCACGGCGATAAAGCTGGAATTCGCGCTCGCGCTCTCCCCAACTCAATGCTTTGCGGCGCGCAACAATTGGCATATAAGCATCAAGAAAACCATTGCCAACCGCCTGAGTAAAGTTAAAGCAGGTATTAAAATCGGGGCTGTTTAAATCATCGAAGAATAGGCCGCCAATACCACGGGCTTCATTGCGGTGCTTAATATAGAAATAGTCATCGCACCATTTTTTATAACGCGGATAAATTTGCTCACCAAATGGCTGGCACAAATGATGGGCGGTTTTATGCCAGTGAATCGCATCTTCTTCAAAACCGTAAAAGGGGGTTAAATCAAAGCCACCACCAAACCACCACACGGGGTCTTCACCGGGTTTTTCCGCAATAAAAAAGCGCACATTAGCATGGCTGGTGGGCAGATAAGGGCTGAGTGGATGAATAACGAGCGACACGCCCAGCGCCTGAAAACTGCGGCCCGCCAGTTCAGGGCGATGGGCGGTGGCGGATGCAGGTAGTGTCGCGCCTGAGACCTGCGAAAAGTTGACCCCGGCTTGCTCGAATACCGCCCCTTTAACCAATACCCGGCTGCGGCCACCGCCCCCCTCTTCACGCACCCAGTTTTCTTCTGTGAATTTCGCGCTGCCATCGGCTTGAGTCAACACAGTGCAGATTCTATCCTGCAAATCCAGCAGATAGATTTTGATTTGGGCGATATCGGGTAAATTCATTAGAGGGGTTCTTGTTACCAGGAAATTTTCAGGGGCTAAGTATACCCCGATTTGCCATCATTGTTGTACTCTCGGTGTGGATTAATGCTTATTGCGTTGGGCGCGGTATGAGGTTTATCTGCTGCTTCTCAAATATCATTGCGTACTATCGCTATGGGAAATATCACTTTATTATTGCGTGATATAATATTGCGTAATGATCAGCATATCCATTTTACTCAAGGGTGCGAATATCCATGGAAATCCGTGTATTTCAGCAAAGTGATTTTGAAGAAGTGATTCTGCTGTGGGAGCATTGTGACTTACTGCGGCCTTGGAATGATCCGGAAATGGATATTGAACGGAAGTTGAATCATGACCCCGAATTATTTCTAGTGGCGGAAGTCAGCGGCGCGATTGTCGGCTCGGTAATGGGCGGTTATGACGGCCACCGTGGTTCAGCCTATTATCTGGGGGTTCACCCCGATTTTCGTGGTCGTGGCTTTGCCAATGCGCTGATCAGTCGCCTGGAAAAAAAACTTATCGCCCGTGGCTGCCCAAAGCTGAATATTATGGTGCGCGAAGATAACGACGCGGTAATTGGCATGTATGAAAAGCTGGATTACGAAACCCAAGACAGCATCATGCTGGGCAAACGGCTGATTGTCGATCAGGAGTATTGAGGGTTTAGCTTGAGTTGGGCGCGCCAGCGGAGCGCGCTCCCACTATTTTGCTCCTTGGCTTATCGTCAAGCATTTGGCTAATATTATTGGTCTGACTCCGGCTCATTGCTAGCTCCATTCAAATAAGATTTTCGCAATAATATCGTAAATATCATTTTGTTCTTTAGTTAATACTTTTATTGAAATTGATATCCTACTTTTCGCATATTTAAATGTGAAAATATCATGTAGAACTTCATTTTAAATAATCATCATCATGATATAGTCAAATTATATTGTTTTACCAAAAAGACTGACAGTGATTTTAATTTATCACTTTCTATATTTTTTCTTATTTCTATATATTAGATAATTTTATATGAACGGGGAAGTGTTATCTTATGCGCAAAATAACTTATTTAATGACTACATTAGCTATTACCCTGAGCACCTTTGCATTCTCAGCCAATGCTGCGCCGAAAGGTAAGGATGCGCCGGTAACGATTCTAGTTTCAGCATTGACATACAGCTTCCCACATTTTGTTTTTCTACAAGAACAACTTGAAGATGAAGCTAAGAAATTGGGCAATGTAAAAGTCATTCGCTCTGATGGTCAATTAAGCGCACCTAAACAAATTGCTGATATTGAAGCAGCTATTGTCCAAGGAGTTGATGGTATTATTATTGCTCCAGCAGATGCCACTGCTTTGGCTCCGGTATTACGTAATGCAATTAAAGAAGGTATTTCGGTTGTGACTATTGACCGCCCGGTCAATGGGGTACCAGAGGTTATTGCTAATGTGGCCGCAGATAATTTAATTGGTGCGCAGCGACAGGGGGAGGCGGTAGAAAAATTATTCCCTCAGGGTGCGACTGTTATTAACTTGCAGGGAATCCCTGGTGACAAAACAGCTAATGACCGCAATAAAGGTGTACATGATGCATTAGATAAGCATCCTGAACTTTACAAATTTGTTGCGGAGCAAACTGCGCGCTTTAACCGTGATCAAGGTTTATCGGTAACAGAAAATCTGTTAACCGGTTTGGCAAATACCCCAACAGTTATTGTCGCAGGTAATGATGACAGCGCCTTGGGGGCCGCTCAAGCTGTTGAGGCGCGTGGTTTGAAAGGCAAAATTGCTATCTTTGGTTACGATGGTTCAACTGATGCATTAAAAGCAGTCCGCGATGGTGTATTAACGGCGACAGTTGATCAATATCCAGGTAAACAAGGCCGTGAAGCGGTCAAGATTCTGACTGATTACATTCGCACTGGTGCTCGCCCAGCAACCGCTGATGTTTTAGTGACTCCAGTTGCTATTACCAGTAAAAATCTTAATGATGCAGAACGTATTGGGCTCGTCAAATAATGTCGTTCGAGACTTTGTCATTATCGTCTCATCCCGATTCTTTAGGCGAAAATTGGGATGGCGGTAAATATATTAGTGTCCGGAATCTGACCAAATTATTTTTTGGTCAGACGGTACTGGATAATATCTCTTTTTCTTTACGGGCTGGAGAAATAAGAGCGTTGCTAGGCGAGAATGGCGCAGGGAAATCGACGCTGATTAATATATTAAGTGGTGTGTATCAACCCGATGGCGGCAGTATTATTTTACAAGGCCACTCGACATCATTTAATAAACCACTGGATGCTTGGCAAGCGGGTATTACAACGATTCATCAGGAATTTAGTTTATTTCCGGATTTAACCGTCGCCGAAACTATTTTTGCTGGGCACTTACCGGTTAATCGCTGGGGTTTTATTCGTAGGAAAGTCATTGAGAATGATACACGCCAAGTATTGGCATTGCTTGGTGTAGCTATCAATCCATTGCGCAAGATTGCTGAGTTAAGTATTGCTGAGCAACAGTTGGTTGAAATTGCCCGCGCACTCACAGCCAAACCCCAATTAATTATCATGGATGAGCCTACTGCGGCATTAAGTCCTACAGAAGTCGAAAAATTAAAACAGGTGGTGGGTACCATTTCTGAAAATGGGGTGGCTGTTATTTATGTTAGCCATCGGCTTGAGGAAATTAAAACTTTATGTGAGACCTACAGCGTATTGAGAGATGGCCAATTAGTTGGGCAGGGTGAAGTCAAGGATGTCTCTATTGATAGTCTTGTCCGGCTGATGGTTGGCCGTGATTTAGCTGAGTTCGACCGCTCTGCGCGCGGTATTACAGGTCGTAATATTCTGACTGTCGAAAACTTATCGAGTGCGGCGGTTGGGGGGGAAAGTGCCAATGTACGTAATGTCAGTTTCTCAGTGAAGGCCGGTGAGATTGTCGGTTTTGCCGGGTTAGTGGGGGCTGGCAGAACAGAGATTGCCCGGCTGCTATTTGGCGCAGATCCCATCGGGAGTGGGACAATACGCATCCGAGGGAAAGCTTTTCATCCGTCTTCTCCGCGTGATGCGATTGCCGCTGGTATCGGCTTGGTGCCGGAAGACCGCAAGCAGCAAGCTTTGTTTATGTCTCTGACAGTAGAGGAGAATTTCGCGATTATCTACTCGCCTTCACCTGCCGCCAGCCACTTTATTGACAGGCAACGTGAACGGCTTTCCTTCCTTGATTTTAAAAAACAGTTAAACCTACGCGCGGTCAGTTTGGGCGCTGATATTGCCACGCTGTCGGGCGGCAATCAGCAAAAAGTGGTATTGGCTCGGTGGATGGCACAGAACCCCGCTCTCCTGATTGTCGATGAGCCGACTCGCGGAGTTGATATTGCTGCGAAAGCCGATGTCCACCGATTGTTACGTGATATGGCCGCAAAGGGCGTCGCTATCATTTTGATTTCCTCAGATTTGCCAGAAATTCTTGCCGTCAGTGACCGTATTCTCACCATGCGGGCGGGCCAATTGACTGGGGAATTGTCGGCGTATGAGGCCAATGAAGAGAATGTCATGCAATTGATGACGCGCCATATTCCGCCAGTGTGAATTAATTTATTGGATTAGAGAGATGACTATGAGTTCGACAATCCTGATTGGAAATAAAAATCGCAATAAGAAGAAAGCTATTTTGGCGCGTTATGCTCCGCTTATTTTTCTTGTGCTGTTAATGGCGCTATTTACCTTATTAGCTCCGCGTTTTCTCTCATCAATCAATCTTTTTAATATCGTCAGACAAGTCTCCATCTACGGCATTATCGCCGTGGGGATGACATTCATTATTTTGACCCGTGGCATTGATTTGTCTGTTGGGGCCATTGCTGCTTTATCGGGGATGGTCGCCGCGGTTGTCGCCAAGGGCGGTATTGAAGGCCAGTTTATGTTGTTTTCTGATGCACGGGAGATTGCCTGGCAATGGGCAGCATTGGCCGCGATTATCACCGGTGGTTTAGCGGGGGCATTGCAAGGATTGATTATTGCTCGTCTGATGGTGCCCGCCTTTGTCGTGACATTGGGTGGATTGACGGTGTTTCGCGGCCTGACATTGATGATAAGTAACGGCAGCCCGGTCAGTGGTTTTGATGATGCTTTTGGCTGGTGGGGGCGCGGCATGGTTGGGCCGGTTCCGGTGCCGGTTATTGTCTTTGCCGCGGTGGCAATTCTCGCCTCAGTGACACTGCATTTTACCCGTTATGGCCGCTCGGTTTATGCCATTGGCTCCAATCCTGAAGCCGCGCGGTTATGTGGTTTGAATGTGAAAGGGGTAGTAACCAGTGTTTATGTGCTGACCGGATTATTAGCCGGGTTAGGGGGCTTTTTGCTGAGCGCGCGCCTGAATTCGGCGGAGGCAGTGGCAGGTAATCAATATGAATTATATGTCATCGCGGCCGTGGTGATTGGTGGCACCAGTTTATATGGCGGCACCGGCAGTATTGGGGGAACAGTGATTGGCACACTGCTGATTGGCGTGCTGCTAAATGGCCTGGTCATTTTGAACATCTCGCCATACATACAGCAGCTGCTAATTGGCATCATTATTGTTGCCGCCGTGACATTTGATATTTTTATCAAGAGGCAAAAAAGATGAGTAGAGCTGTCTTCCTGACCGGCACCTCTGCCACAGAGACGCCGAAACACACTTTATCTGCAAAGTGGTTATCTGCCGAATTTGATAATGGCGCTTTGCGCTGGATTCGCTGGCGCGGGGTTGAAGTATTGCGTGCGCTGACATTTCTGGTGCGCACCCCGGGTTGGGGCACACCTGAGCCGCAGATTAGCGGGTTAGATATTCAGCAGGGTGATGATTCATTCGAAGTGAATTATCAGGCGAATTATATAAATGGCGATGAGCAGGTCAGCGTTAATCTGCGCTTTGCAGGGCGCAGTGATGGGGTATTGTCGGCAAGCGCCCAGATTATTGCTGCTTCGCCCTTTGCAACCAACCGTACCGGATTTGTCGTGCTCTATCCTTTGGACGGATTTGCGGGCAGCGCTGTGCAGGTCGAACATGCCGCGGGCGGGAGCGCCGAGTTAACTATCCCTGATGCCATTAGCCCTGGGCAGCCTATCTTTGATATTCGCGCCATTACCCACCAGCCGGTTGAGGGCCTGTCGGTAACCACCCGATTTGATGGCGATACGTTTGAAGCCGAAGATCATCGTAATTGGTCAGATGCGTCTTTTAAAATATACAGCCGCCCAATTGGCTTGCCTTACCCTTATCAGCTGTTGCCAGAGCAGGTGTTGCACCAGTCGGTAAGCATGAATATTCGCGACAACGCCACTTTACCGGCTGATGTGCCGGCGATTAACTCCGCGGCTTCTGTTTACGTAGCGGTGGGAGCGCCCACTGAGCAGCGGATACCCGCCATTGGTTTGGGGCTGTCTGCTGATAAAAGTGCGGATGCTCTGGCCTACGCGCCGCAGCTGGCAAATCTTGGCCCAGTCCACTTTTTACTGCGCTATGACCCCGCGGCTCAGCACCAGATTGAACATCTCGCCGCCGCCAGCCAACTGGCCTCCCGCACCCATTTATCGGTGGAGTTTGAATTACTGCTAACCGCCAGTCATGACCCGGCAGCGGAGATAGCGCAGGCGGCAAAATTGCTAAAAGATGTTGGTATTTCGCCGATATCAGTGGCGATTTTCCCTAAAATTGATGAGCGCTCATTCCAGCCCGGTGAAATTCGCCCGCCATCCCCCTCTGATAGAGATATCTATCGCGAGGCTAAAAAAGTCTTTCCGGGGATTCCCATCGGTGGTGGAAGTCCGGCCTTTTTTACGGAGTTCAACCGCAAGCGCCCCGCTGTGGGAACATTCGATTTTATCACGCACGCCACCGCGCCTACGGTGCATGCGGCAGACGATGCATCGGTTATCGAAACCTTGCAATCATTGCCCCACATTATTCGTTCCGCCAGACACATTATTCACACGGCAAAACAGATTGCTGGCTCGGAAAAACCGAGCATCAGAAATGTGCCTTATCACATCGGCCCGATTGGGATTGGTGCGCGGCTAAACCCCTATGGCAGTGGCCCGGTGGCTAACCCGGACTCTGCCCGGGTGGGATTGGCGGAAAATGATCCCCGTCAGCGCGGCTTATTTGCTGCGGCCTGGCATGTCGGTTACGCCGCTATCATCGCCGAACATGGGGTGGATACTTTAGTTATGGCGGCACCGACTGGGCCATTTGGGGTGATTTCAACGCCGCAAAATTATGCCCGAGAGTGGTGGGATGAGCAGGGTGATGGCCCGGTGTATCCGTTATTTCATGTGGCCGCTGATTTGGCGGCAGGCCATGGGAAACCGCGCCTTGCTACGGCATCAAGCAGTGAAAAACTGGCGGTTATTGGCTGGCAAGAGAGCCGCCAGAACATTCTGTTGCTGGCCAATCTATCGAGTGAGCCGGTGAGTGTCACCCTCGCTGATGTCGGTGTGGCTCAGGTGCGAATTTTGGATGTGGCTCACAGTGAGCTGGCGGCGTTATCACCCGACCGATTTCGTCAGCAAAGTGACGTGCTGGATACCGCTGCGGGCATCAGTTTAGATGCTTATGCAGTGGCGAGAATCAGTTATCAGAGAAATTAAGCTATGACTGCAAAACTAAAAGGGGCCGTTGTGGGCTGCGGATTTTTTGCCCAGAACCACCTGGCCGGTTGGCAAGATATTGCCGATGTCGAGATTGTGTCCGTCTGTGATTTGGATATTGAGAAAGCCAAAGCGGCGGCCGAGGCATTTGGTATTGCGCATTACACTGCGGATGTTAACGCGCTATTCGCGACGCAAACGCTCGATTTTGTCGATATTCCCACCACGATGGAAACCCATGAAGCCTTGGTGGAAGCCGCGCTATCACATCATATTCCAGTCATTGTGCAAAAGCCGTTTGCCCCGGACTTGGACGGGTGCCGCCGGATGGTGGCAATGGCACAGGCGGCGAATGTGCCGCTGATGGTGCATGAGGATTTTCGTTTTCAGAATGTATTCAGAGCTGCCAGAAAGGTTATCGACAGTGGCGAGTTGGGGGCATTAACCTTTGGCCGACTCTCGTGGCGCACCGCTATTGATGTCTATGCCAACCAACCCTACCTAATAAAAGTTAAGCGTTTCATGATAATGGACGTCGGGATCCACTTGTTGGATTTGGCACGGTTTTTATTTGGCGAAGCTCATGGGGTATTTTGCCGCACCCAGCAAGTTAAGGCGGGTATTGCCGGTGAAGATGCGGCCACTATCTTGCTCTCACATGACAATGGCGCGACGACGGTGCTTGATTTCAGCTATGCATCGCGACGGCATCCAGACCTTTTCCCACAGACATTGGTCGAGATTGAAGGCACGGCCGGCACATTATTAATTGGTGCCAATCAGGTGCTTACCGTCCACGCCAATGGCCAATCCAGAGTAGAAAAAATTGAGCATGATGCGCGTTTATGGACGCGCGAGCCCTGGACACAGATTCAGGACAGTGTGGTGCATACCCAACGCCATTTTATTGCGTGTTTGCGCCACCATCGTGAACCGGAAACATCAGGGTGGGACAGTTTATTGACTTACGGTTTGCTCGAGGCGGCCTATTTGTCCGCTTCAACGGCGCAGCAAGTTCAGCCCGCAAGAGATTAAGCATGGCGAGGAGAAATCATGGGGTTAGAAAACACACGATCATTGGGGAGAACTGGGTTTCAAATACCGACTGTCGGGGTGGGGACATGCCCATTAGGTGAGTTGTTCGAAGAGATTGCGGAACAGGATGCGCAGGCGACACTGGCGGCCGCATGGGAGAGCGGTATCCGCTTATATGACACCGCACCTTGGTATGGGCGAGGTCAAGGGGAGCACCGAACTGGGCGATTTCTGTATAGAAAACATCGAGATGACTATGTGCTATCGACCAAAGTGGGCCGGCGGCTGATAGCACCTGGCGCGCGAAAAACATTTCAAACCGCGCCCTGGCAAGGTGGGCTGGCCTTTGACCATGTTCACGATTACACCTATGACGGCATTTTACGCTCCTATGAAGATAGCCTACAGCGGCTGGGGATCAATAAAGTCGATATTTTATATATCCATGATTTGGATACGGGCTATTTCCCCCAAGAACAAGATTTGCGTGCCAAGTTAAAAGAGCTGGAATCGGGGGGCTTCAGAGCACTGGAGGAGTTGAAAGCAGCCGGGGAGATTGCTGCATTCGGCGCTGGCATTAATGAGCCGGGCATGATTAACCTTTTTTTGGATAGCTATCCATTAGATGTGTTTCTGGTGGCCTCGCGCTACACCTTACTTGAGCAACAAATCTATGCCGACGAGCTGTTACGGGCGCAGCAGCAGGGGGCTGGCATCGTCATTGGTGGCGTATTTAACTCCGGGGTCTTGGCGACCGGTATCCATGATGACGCGCGTTATGACTACGGCAAATTGCCGCTTTCAGTGGCTGATAGAGTCAGAAAACTGCAGGCCGTCGCCACTGATTTTGCGGTCCCACTGGCGGCTGCCGCCTTGCAGTTTCCATTGGCATTCAGTGCTGTTGCCAGTGTGCTGTATGGCCCATCCCGGCCAACTGACGTCACACAAAATTCATTGAATTTTCAGCATGCTATCCCAGTAGAGTTTTGGCTTTCAGTCAGAGAACAGGGGTTAATTGCAGAACATATTCCACTACCCGGCCTGCCGGTCTAAATGCAGACTGATTATTTTTACCTGGGGGTTATATGACGTACAAAACCATAATTTCAGCCAATGAATTGGCTGCGCATCTACAGGATAGCCATTGGGTCATTTTGGATGCGCGCTTCACACTGGATGATGAAAATTGGGGGCAAAACCAGTATCTGGCCGGGCATATTCCCGGCGCTCACTACGCCAATCTGGCCACTGATTTGGCTGGCGCTGTTATTCCTGGGCAGACCGGCCGGCGACCACTGCCGCCAATTGAGGTATTTGCAAAAACGCTTTCCCAGTGGGGAATTGGCCCTAACACTCAGGTCGTGGTGTATGACGCCAGTGGGGGACTAATGGCGGCATCACGGACATGGTGGATGTTGCGTTGGTTGGGACATGATGCTGTGGCGGTATTAGATGGCGGCTGGCCGCAATGGATTGATGGCGGCCACCCCCTTTCCACCGAGGTTCCAGCCCCGGCCCCTGCGGTATTCATAGCCAAAGAGCGCTCTGATTACCTGGCCAACGTGGAGCAGGTCGATAGTGTTCGCCAGAACCTGCAATGGGCGGTGTTTGATTCCCGCTCAGAAGCCGGTTTTCATGGCGGCGGTGTATATCATGATCCGGTGCGTGGGCATATTTTGGGTGCTAGGTTGGCCGACCGCGCCAATACGCTAGACAGCGATGGACTATTCCGCTCGCCGCAAGAATTACGCCAGCATTACACTCGTTTATTGGGCGAGATTCCGATTGAGCGCACTATTTTTTACTGCGGTTCGGGGGTGACAGCAGCACAGAATCTATTGGCAGTGGCGCATGCTGGGCTGGGGGATGCCAAACATTATGTGGGTTCCTGGAGTGAATGGATTCTCGACCCTGCGCGGCCAGTGGAGCTCTAGATTTTAGTCAAAAATGGCGTTGTTAACATTTATCTCAATGCTGACTGTCTATTTCAATGCTGACTGTCGCGTCGACGGCTGACAATTTGAGGGTATTTATGAGTCATATTATTGATAAGTTATTTTCTTTACGGGGCAAAGTGGTTTTGGTTTCTGGCGCGGGTGGGGCAATTGGCAGTGTGCTGAGCAAAGCATTGGCCAATGCCGGTGCGACTGTGGCGCTACATGATATTGATATTGCACGTATCCAACCAATTCAAGATGTCATTGAAGCTGAGGGGGGCAAAGCTTTATCAATAATTGCTGATTTGAGTGATGTCGCCGCTTGCCGGCAATTAGTCGATACCGTGTATGAGCAATTGGGGCAAATTGATGTTTTGCTCACCAGCGCGGGAGTTAATCGTCGAAAGCCCATTAAAGATGTCAGCGCCGAAGACTTTGATGCAATCATTGATATTAACTTACGCAGTGTCTATTTTCTGGCGCAAGCCGTCCAACCTTATATGGCGAAACAGGGGGGAGGGAAAATTGTTAATATCAGCTCACTGAGTGCGAAACATGCATTTAATACCATTTCGGTGTACGCCGCATCAAAAGCGGCAGTCAGCCAATTAACCAAGGCAATGGCGCGCGAATGGGTGGGTGATAATATTCAAGTTAATGCCATTGAACCCGGATTTATTAAGACCGAATTTACCCGCCCACTGTGGGATGACGAATATCGTTCAAAATGGTTCCAGAACTTTATTCCGCAAGGGCGATTAGGTAATCCAGATGACTTGATTGGCGCCGTACTCTTTTTAAGTTCTGCCGCTTCAACTTATTTAACAGGGCAAGCCATTACCATCGATGGCGGCGTATTATCAGGCTCTTCATGGGTTAATCCCGCCCCCGTTCATTCTTGAGGTGGCAGAAGAGAGCACGGAGTAGCTATAAACTTCCCCTCCAAACGGAGGGAAAGTTTATCTCGAATGTGGCGTATAATTAATGGACTGTAACAATATTGGGCATAGGATTGAAATCATAGTAATTAGGCATTCTTTGTATTCCTAGCTCTTGACCTAGATCTTTGAATTCTGCCATATATTCAATCATGGTGTCGGCTGAGTATATCTCATCATTAAGGTTTTCCACTTCCTTTTCTGTATAGTCGGAGATGTTATCTTTAAGCATTCTAATATTAGTTATATCGGCAAGTTCGGAAATATTTTTTGGGGTTTTTTCGGGGTGTTCGGTGTAGGGGTTATTTAATGCCGGGGAAATTAACACATCTTTTATATCATATATCTTACCATCAACGTTTATTTTTTCAATAACCGTTGCATGATTTGTATCTAACTCAATCAGTTGAGTGGTGTAATCACTAAAGGCTGTTTTTATTGTCGTGTAAAGAGTTAAACTATTTTTGTTATTCCGTGAGTCAGCTACACCAATCATTTCGTCAAGTTTACTATTAACATGGTCAACAGATTCTGAAAGAAGCGCGGCTGGAAACCTTCCTTGCTGATAAAAATCGTACAGTTTATGGAATTCAAATAGCTCACGACGGAAAGTGATACCGGTATCAGACTCCATTGCCAGAGCCTTTTCCATATCAATACTTTGATAGGTCGAGTTAAATGAATCATAGGCTTTATCTACATTTCTCTTACGTTCGGCGTAACCGCTATCATCAAATGTCACAACGTTTTGAGTTTTTTTATCACGGATATAGGCACGGCCACCTCTATTAGAATATTCTAAGTTTTCTATTTTGGTGTCTTTAAATGTCAAAGTGTCAATGCCACCAGAATCTCTAATAACATAACTATTCACTCCTAAGTCTATCTCGAAATTGTCATCTACTGACTCCCCATTTAATACTTTGACTTCTGAATTCTCTGTTGCATGGTGATTATTTATCATTTTCTTTCCTGGTTTATTGGCTGAGATTATAGTTTATAACTACAGGCGACTTGTCTTGATATGCCTGATACATTGTAATCTAATCAATTTCTAGTTCAGTTAAAATAAACAAATAATAAACATGTTTTCACAGTAGTTTAATTAAATATATTTACATCCAATATTGTTGAGAGGTTTTTTATTTGTGGGGTCGGGAATGAAGAGGGAATGTAAATGTCGGGCACTGCATTGATACAAATACAGTACCCGAGGTTAAAGAAAATTATTTAATCTTAGTAATATTTTTCACATCGACTTCCACAGAGTTCCAGTCTTTATCAACTTTCCCTTCAATTTGGACTTTATCTTGTGGTGTGATGGTTTGACCTTTCCAGCGTTTGCTGTCGATATCAACAGTGATGGTGCCGGTGCTATCGCGGAAAGTGTAAGTATCATGGCCCAGGCGCTCGACGATATTCCCCTCCAGAGTAACGCGGGCATCATCGCGCATGCTTTTCACTTTATCTACTGTCGTATTCGTGGCGCTCGGGCCGGAGAACCCACCTTGTGCTACAGGTTGCGTCTGTGTTGTTGCTGGGCCATCAAAACCACCTTGTGCGGTGTTTGTCGCACTTTGCGCCAAGAAAGGTGTGCTGCATAACATAACTAAGGTTGCAGCTAAGGTCAGCTTCTTCATTTTATTGCTCCTTCAATGAATGAATGATTACATTTAAAACCAGAAACTGTGCCAGTCTGGTTAACCAATACTAGACCAAAACTACGTTAGAATTGACCTATTAACATATCCAACTAATCCGAATATGGCTGTTGGTTAAGTATGTATGGGGATAAAGTCTATTTTATCAATCTACTTGGCGGCTTCTTTCCCTTCGGTAGCATTCGTTTGGATATGCCGCTTAAGGGAAAGAATAATTAAAGGCTACAGCGCTATGGCACTTTTTCCGCGTGTTGGACTCCAATCTCTGGTTATCATTTTCAACTGTCATGCTTTTGCTTCTGTGCATTGTTCTTCGCAAGATAAAGGTTCTTTGCAGAAAAGCTCATTGGATGCAGTGGTTTTTTAAGGAGCTTTAGATGAATATTCGCTCACGGTTGTCAGGGGCGCGCTTGTTATTACTGGGGGCCCCTTTGTTGCTGGCCGGGTGTTCAGCCACGTCCGGCTTTTCTTGGTCAAGTTTGTCACCGCTTAATTGGTTTGGCGGCAGCAGTCGCATGCAAGTTACGGATAAAGGTGTCGGTGGTATCACGGCCAGTACGCCCTTAAGTGAGAATGACATCAAAGAAGGGTTGCAAGGTGATTATCGGCTGCGCAGCGGTATGGCAACCAATGATGGCAAGTTAGTGTCTTTCTTCCAGGCAATGAAAGAAAATCAAATTAAATTGACTATCTCCGGTCAGCCAAAAGGCACGGTAGAGCGCATTGACGTTATGGATAAAGATATTCCGAGCCAATGGGGTGTGAGTGTTGGGACGCCATTTAGCCAGCTCTATAAAAAAGCTTTTGGCGTTTGTCATAAAGGCACTGGCGATGATAGTGAGCAGATAGAATGTGCTGCGCCAGACAGTCAGCATGTCAGCTATTTATTTGCGGGCGACTGGCATGGCCCAGAGGGCTTAATGCCATCTGACGATACTTTGCAAAGCTGGAAAGTCAGCAAGATTATATGGCGCGCTAAAAGCGAATAAATATTATTATCGTCTTATTGCCACTCTATTAAGGCGCGACTTATATTTGGCGCCTTAATTATCTCCTTTCACTCAATGTCTTGGCACCCCGCCCAATTTTATTTTGCGTTGACGCAAGGTTATTTTAATCGCTTCAGCTATGATATTCGGCATAATTGGTATGGTTTTTTAGTGAGGAAGAAAAATGACTCAAGTTCAGAGTGGCATTTTGCTGGAACATTGCCGTTTTGCCATTTTCATGGAGGCAAAAGTGCAAGGCGAATTTGATGCCATTCGCCAGGGGTGCAAAAAATTCTGTCTGGCGCTACAAGAATTACAACAAAAATACCCTAATGAGCATTTAGGCGCTGTTATTGCTTTTGGTTCAGATATTTGGCATGACCTGTCCAATGGTCAGGGGGCGCAAGAGTTAAAACCTTTTGTTGCCTTAGGTAAAGCCCCGATGATTGCCCCCGCCACCCAGCGTGATTTATTGATTCATATTCAGTCATTACGGCAAGATATTAATTTTACCCTAGCGCAAGCCGCTGTTGCCGCGTTTGGCGAGGCTATTGCGGTTGAAGAAGAGACCCATGGTTTTCGCTGGGTTGAAGAGCGTGATTTTACCGGTTTTATTGATGGCACCGAGAACCCACAAGGTGACAGCCGGCCAGAGGTTGCGGTCATTGCTGAGGGTGAAGAGGATGCTGGTGGCAGTTATGTCTTGGTTCAGCGCTATGAGCACGACCTGAAAAAGTGGCAACGTATTCCTGAGCACAAACAAGAACAAATTATCGGCCGTACCAAGCATGACAGCCAAGAGTTGGCATCAGACCAGCGCCCCGACACTTCCCATGTTAGCCGGGTTGATCTTAAAGAGAATGGTCAGGGGCTGAAAATTCTGCGCCAAAGCTTGCCTTACGGTACCGCCAGTGGCAAACATGGCTTGTATTTCATTGCCTATTGCGCGCGTTTACACAATATTGAACAGCAATTATTGAGTATGTTTGGCTCGGTAGATGGGAAGCATGATTTATTACTCGGTTTTAGCAAACCGGTGACCGGCAGCTATTATTTTGCGCCGTCGCTGACTAAATTAATGTCGCTGTAATAATGAAAGGCCGGGTACCCGGCCTTTATTTTTGGCCCGCTCTAAATAGCAACAGCATCGCGCATTCTATTCAGGACCGTTTGTTTTTGTTCTTTGGTTAACGCGCGCAATGGTAAGCGCGGATTACCAGCATCAATCCCATGTAATTGCATTGCAGCTTTTCCGGCGGCCACCCCACCAAATTCGACTAATACGCGAATAAGTGCAATAACCTGATCCATACTACGCTGAACGGCGGCCATATTGCCGGCATTGAAATTAGCAATAATTTTATGGAACAGAGGCGCTGCATAATTATAAGTGCTGCCGACGGCACCAATCGCCCCGACTGCCAGACCACCCGGTAAATGTTCATCTACGCCAAATGGGATATCAAATTTCCCGCCGCTTACTCGCAGGCAGCGCTGGAATTCATACAAATCCGCATTATTGAATTTAATTCCTGACAAATTGGGAATTTTTGATTCAGCTTTAATTAAAAATTGTTCCATATCTAAATTCACGCCGGACATTCCAGAGTGATAGTAATAGAAACCTTTTGACGGTGCCGCGGCCGCGATGGCCTGACAATAAGCAATCAGGTCATCAAGATTACCCGGCTTAAAGAAACAAGGGCCGATGGCGGAAGTCGCGAAGATATCCAGTGTTTCAGCATGACGAGAAAGATCGACGGCATCTTTAATACTCAGTGCGCCGGTATGTAAGGTAATACTCAGTTGGCCTTGTGCCGCTTTTACCCAGCGTTCTGCTATTTTTTTACGTTCTTCTACTGAGCAATGAATACCCTCACCGGTGGTGCCGCAAACATAAACGCCTTGCACGCCATCATTCACCAAATGCTCTGCAATTTGGTCGATGACGGGATAATTCACCTCACCCTGCTCATCAAAAGGGGTGTGCGGAGCTGCTATCAGGCCAGTTAACTTTTTCATACGCATCCTTAATAAATCAGAGTGGGTGACCCAGTCGGTCACGCGAGTTTTTAGCGCTATCAATCTTGAGTTTTTTCCATCAATTGCATTGACTAATATTCAGTGCAATCAACATCCAGTCAGTTTTGCGGCGTCGTGTTCTGGCGGCACTTGTTGTTGAATGGCATCACAGAACCAACCGCAAATATGTTCAATGCGGGTAATGGCCGAGCCGACGGTGACGGCATAAGCCCCAGTAGATATTGCCGCCGCCGCCAGTGCGGGTGAGTTATAACGGCCCTCTGCAATGACTTTACAGCCCTCTTGGGATAACTGTTTAACCAGTGCCAAGTCCGGCTGGTCGGGAACTGGGCTTTGTGTATAGCCGGATAATGTGGTGCCGATAAAGTCGATGCCCAGCCGGAATGCCAGCAGACCATCATCCAGATTGGAGGCATCCGCCATCGCCAGACGGCCAGTTGCCCGAACCCGCTGATACAGCGCTGCCACGGACACCGGGCGCGGGCGGCAGGTGACATCAAATGCAATAATATCGGCACCGGCAACACTCAGGGCATCAACATCTTCCAGCCACGGTGTAATTCTAACCTCGGAGTCGGGCAGGTCGCGTTTAATAATGCCGATGATGGGAGCATCAGTCACCTTACGCACGGCCTCAATGTTGCTAATACCCTCCACCCGCAGGCCGACTGCACCGCCCGCCAGTGCCGCCAATGCCATTGCTGCTACAATTTCTGGGGTATCCATGGCACTGCCCGGCACTGGCTGGCAAGAAGCAATCAGTCCATTTTGGAGCTTGTGGCGAAGATTATTTGTGTTACTCATCATCTGGTCACTCACAGTCAGATTGCTCACGGCTTTTTGCTCCGATATTAAATTCTAAATGAAGTTTCACTCCATTATGTTAGATCTTTTATTGCCGAGGTGCAATGGTGAGAAAGCTAAAATGTGAAGCACACCTTGCGAGCTTGGCACCATAGGCGGCGCCGTACTGAGGTTTTTCCCAGTCAATGAAGGTATTTTGAATTGGAGTATTACTCCTCATTTAAAATATTAATGGAGTTTTGGCGGGAAAGTTGCCATAGTCATGCCATCATCGTCATGACATTCACTATAGGTGCAAGAGGTTAGGCCAGATGGGTAAAGTGTTGGCATTGGATATCGGTGGCACAAAAATTGCGGCGGCAGTGGTGACTGAAAGCGGCATGTTGATTGGCCGTCAGCAGGTGGCGACACCACGTGGAGGGGCAGCACAACTGGCTATCACACTGGAAACATTAATTGCGCCCTATCGCCATCTAGTTGATTTTATTGCTGTTGCTTCAACCGGGATTATCAGCGGTGGCCGCTTGACGGCACTTAATCCAGCCAATCTGGGAGGATTAGCAGATTTTCCCTTACAAGATTGTATCCAGTCTATTGCTGACTTGCCTTGTGTGCTGCTCAATGATGGGCAGGCCGCCGCCTGGGCTGAGTATCAGGCATTAAGTCGTGATTGTGACCATATAATTTCAGTCAATAACATGATGTTTGTGACGGTTTCCACCGGGGTGGGCGGCGGCATCGTGCTGAATAAAAAGTTGCTGGTGGGTCAAAACGGGCTGGCAGGACACATTGGCCACACTTTGTCTGATCCCCATGGTTTACTGTGTGGCTGTGGCCGGCGAGGATGTGTTGAGAGTGTGGCCTCCGGTAGCGCAATCGGCGCAGAAACTCTGGGCTGGAAACAGCCGGTGGACGCCGCCAAGGTATTTGCATTAGCGCAGCAGGGTAATATTCCGGCGGAAAACATTATTAGCCGCTCGGCGGCTGCGATTGCTCAGATGCTGGCCGATATGAAAATGGCATTGGATCTGGAGGTGGTCATTCTGGGGGGGAGTGTTGGGTTAGCTGTCGGCTATTTGGAGCGGGTCATCGGCGCACAAAAGATATTGCCAGCAATCTACCGGGTGCCGGTGCAAGCTGCGCATCACCGGCAGGATAGTGGGCTGTTGGGGGCCGCATTGTGGGCCAAATCATCACTGTAGTCATCACATCAGACCAAAATTTTTGAGGCCAATATGATCAGCGGATCATTAACACAAACAGCATTTTTCAGTGGGCTACCCGAGCGTTTGCAATGGGTGTTAACCTATTTGACCAAAACGCCATTAGCAGAATTAAGTTGCGGGCGTCATGAAATTGACGGTGACCTTGTTTTCATGAATGTGATGGAGTTTACTACCCAACCGGCTGAGAGTAAGAAAGCCGAAATGCACCAAACCTATGCCGATGTTCAGCTGCTGATAAGCGGCATTGAGGGGATTGAATACTCGGTGCTGACACCGACTGAGCAGCTTGAACCTTATCATGCTGACGATGACTACCAACTGATTGCTGACATTCCAGATAAAAGCCAATTACATATGCGGCCGGGGATGTTCGCGGTGTTTTTACCGGGCGAACCCCATAAGCCGGGGTGCCAAATTGCCGGCTCTAGCACTATCAAGAAAGCGGTAGTAAAAGTTCATCGCTCGTTACTGTAAAGAAAATATTTCTATGACTTTTAGATAATAAAAAAGCACGTTATCTTTGACATCTTCCCCGGCCCCCCGGGGTTTTTTTATTGATCTCACCGCGCACAATTCCGCCATTTTTCTTCACGAAATGAGCCAATTATGTCATGATGCACCCCAGAAACGTTCCTGCCTGTCAATTCTCTTTCCCTTGAGGTGTTCGCGTGAAAACTGGTGCTCCCCGATTTAAGCCAGGTAAAATTCTTGATGCCTTGGGTGCTATGCAAAATAGCCTGACTCGCTCAGCGCAGCGTATTGCCGCGTATATCCTGACGGAGCCGGCGAAAGTGACTCAACTTTCTATTGCAGACCTTTCTGCGCTGACACAGGCCGGCGAAGCCACTATTATCCGTTTTTGCCGGACACTGGGTTATAAAGGTTTTCAAGATTTCAAGATGGACTTGGCTATTGAAGTGGCCACCCGCCATCATCGTGAAAACAGTTTGCTAGATGCCGATGTGCAAGAGGGCGATAATGCGTTGGCGATTGGCAATAAGTTACAGTCAGCCATTAATAATGTGCTGTCTGAAACCCTGAATTTACTGTCTCTTGAGAGTGTCGAGCAGGTGGTTAAGTTGCTGCGCCCGGCTGATCGTATCTGCATTTTTGGTGTCGGCTCATCGGGTATCACCGCGGAAGATGCCAAAGGCAAATTGATGCGTATTGGGTTACGGGTTGATGCCGCCACCAATAACCATTTTATGTATATGCAGGCCTCTTTGATGCGCCCCGGTGATGTGGCAATAGGTATTAGCCACTCGGGCACCTCGGCTGAAACTGTGCATGCATTAAAGCTGGCCAAGCAGGCCGGTGCCACCACCGTCGCACTCACACACAATATGGGGTCCACCATTACAGAGTTGGCAGATTTTGTGCTGATCAATGGCAACCGTCAGGGGCAATTGCAGGGCGACTCCATCGGCACCAAAATTGCCCAACTGTTTGTCTTGGATCTGATTTATGCGTTGTTGGTCAAAGCGGATCCGGCTCAGGCTGAAAGCATTAAACGCAAAACCACCCAAGCCATTAGCCGAAATGAATGACTGGTAATCCATTTCTGCTGTCATAGTTTGCCGCTGCTGCCAACATCTCCCGCCAGCGGCCGTAAATACCTCCTCATTCTGTTGCTTATCTTATTCACCCTAGCATTTCGCCATCTTTGTCACGTTTTAGACACATTGTGATTGAAATAGCGGGCTGATCTTATACACTCAAATGGAGTTTTACTCCTTTTAATTATTATGTTTGGAGTAAAACCGCATAAATATAAATGTGGCGAAAACCGTCTGGCAGTGACAGATTAAGTGTTTTTAAACAATCAGTTGCTATGGTTTACCTGCCGCGAGGAAAACAGTTTCTGCCAGTGAACTTAGCTGGTGGTGGAGAGAGCGACGATATGAGCACTTCAGTACAACCCCATACGGACAAGCCACCTCATGGAGACAAAACATTGCGCTGGTACAAGCAGCTCACCCCTGCGCAGTGGAAGGCATTTATTGCCGCCTGGATTGGTTATGCCCTAGATGGCTTTGATTTTGTTCTTATTACCCTGGTTCTGACTGATATTAAACAAGAGTTTGGTCTGACGCTGATTCAAGCGACAAGCCTGATTTCAGCGGCCTTTATTTCGCGCTGGTTCGGTGGATTAGTGCTGGGTGCTATGGGTGACCGCTATGGCCGTAAATTGGCGATGATCACCAGTATTATGCTGTTTTCCTTTGGTACGCTGGCCTGTGGTTTGGCGCCAGGTTATACCACGCTGTTTGTTGCTCGCCTGATTATTGGTATCGGGATGGCGGGGGAGTATGGCTCCAGTTCCACTTATGTGATGGAGAGCTGGCCTAAGAATATGCGTAATAAAGCCAGTGGTTTCCTGATTTCTGGCTTCTCTATCGGTGCCGTGTTAGCCGCGCAAGCCTATAGTTACGTGGTTCCCGCATTCGGCTGGCGTATGCTTTTCTATATTGGTTTGCTGCCAATTATCTTTGCTTTGTGGTTGCGTAAAAATCTACCCGAAGCCGAGGATTGGGAAAAAGCGCAAAGCAAACAACAGCAGTCTAAACAGACTAAAGACCGCAATATGGTGGATATTCTGTATCGCAGTCACTTGAGCTACCTGAATATTGCGCTCACAATCTTTGCCGCGGCCGCGCTCTATGCCTGTTTCACCGGCATGGTATCGATACCTCTGGTAGTGATTCTCGGTATTCTTTGTGCCGCGATATTCATCTACTTTATGGTTCAAACCAGTGGTGACCGCTGGCCAACCGGTGTGATGCTGATGATGGTGGTATTTTGTGCTTTCCTCTACTCGTGGCCGATTCAAGCACTGCTGCCCACTTATTTGAAAATGGATCTGGGTTATGACCCGCATACTGTGGGCAACGTATTGTTCTTCAGTGGGTTTGGTGCCGCGGTGGGGTGCTGTGTGGGCGGCTTCTTGGGCGATTGGCTGGGGACACGTAAAGCTTATGTCACCAGTTTGCTGATTTCACAATTATTGATAATTCCGCTGTTCGCGATTCAGGGCAGCAGCATCTTGTTCCTCGGGGGATTGTTGTTCTTGCAACAGATGCTGGGCCAAGGGATTGCCGGATTGTTGCCAAAGTTGTTGGGGGGCTATTTTGATACTGAACAACGTGCTGCGGGGTTGGGCTTTACCTATAACGTCGGCGCGCTGGGGGGAGCATTAGCCCCTATTTTGGGGGCGTCAATTGCTCAGCATCTTAGCTTGGGTACCGCATTGGGTTCACTTTCCTTCAGCCTAACATTTGTGGTCATTCTGCTGATTGGTTTTGATATGCCATCCCGTGTGCAGCGCTGGGTTCGTCCATCTGGCTTACGGATGGTGGACGCAATTGATGGCAAGCCATTTAGTGGCGCTGTTGCGACAACCCGCGCGAGTGCTGTCACGCAGAAGTAACCATTTAGCCCATAAGCCCTTTTTATTGCCCGGTGCAGCTTTGCCGGGCTTTTTAATCACCAGATATAAGTAAAATAGTGGGCTGGCGACCAGCGTTGTGACTGGCTTAGAGCATTTGATACTTGCACATCACTAAACGGTATATAAAAGCGTTATAGGTATGCACCTAGTTATAAATACACTGAATGAAATTTAGCGGCACAGCATTCTTTTTGAATGATACCTCTGCCAGATAAACTCAGTGAATAAGGTGCAAAATGAGACAGACTTCAATAAAGAAAAATGAATGGCCCCGTGTTGCCTTATTTAGCGCATTAATCTTCGGCAGTGCAACCGCCTGCGCCACTGAACTGCTCAACAGCTCTTATGATGTTTCCCGCGAGTTATTCACCGCATTGAACCCCGGTTTTGAGCAACAGTGGGAACAACAAAACCCCGGCGACAAGCTGACTATCAAACAATCTCATGCCGGTTCGTCAAAACAGGCGTTGGCTATCTTGCAAGGTTTGAAAGCCGATGTGGTGACTTATAACCAAGTCACGGATGTACAAATCCTGCATGACCGCGGCAATTTGATCCCCGCCGATTGGCAAACCCGCTTACCGAATAATAGCTCGCCGTTCTACTCCACCATGGCTTTCCTGGTGCGTAAGGACAATCCCAAAAACATTCACAACTGGGATGATTTGGTGCGCGAAGATGTCAAACTGGTGTTCCCAAATCCCAAAACCTCTGGCAATGGCCGCTATACCTACCTGGCCGCTTGGGGGGCAACTCAGCAAGCCAATGGTCAGGATGCTGCCAAAACCCGCGATTGGATGAAACGCTTTCTGAAAAATGTGGTGGTTTTTGACACTGGCGGCCGGGGCGCGACCACCACTTTCGTGGAACGTGGTTTGGGTGATGTGCTGATCAGTTTTGAGTCTGAAGTCAATAATATTCGCAAAGAGTATGGCACTGACAAATATGAAGTCATTGTCCCGCCGGTTGATATCTTGGCGGAATTCCCCGTCGCTTGGGTCGATAAAAATATCGAGAAAAATGGCACCGAAAAAGCCGCCAAAGCTTATCTCAATTATCTCTACAGCCCAGCGGCACAGCAGGTTATTACCAGCTTTAATTACCGCGTCAATGACAAAGCGGCGATGGCAGCGGCTAAATCTCAATTCCCTGATACCAAATTATTCCGGGTTGAAGAGCAGTTCGGTAGCTGGCCACAAGTGATGAGCACTCACTTCGCCACTGGTGGCGTGCTGGATAAATTGTTAGCAGAAGGTCATCAGTAATGTTGTCGGCATCCAGTAAACGGGTTCTGCCCGGATTCACCCTCAGCCTTGGGAGCAGCCTGCTTTACACCTGTTTGATCTTGTTATTACCGCTCAGCGCATTAGTGATGCAAGTTGCCCAAATGAGTTGGGCACAGTACTGGACGGTGATTACCAACCCTCAGGTGGTCGCGGCGTATAAAGTGACTTTACTGGCCGCTGGCGTGGCAAGTGTATTCAATGCGGTATTTGGCATGTTGATGGCTTGGATTCTGACCCGCTATCAATTCCCCGGCCGCAGTTTGCTTGATGGTTTGATGGATTTGCCGTTTGCCTTACCGACGGCGGTGGCGGGCTTAACCTTGGCAACACTGTTTTCCACTACCGGCTGGTACGGGGCTTGGTTAAATGAGTTTGGCATTAAAGTCTCTTTCACCTGGCTCGGCATTGCGGTGGCGATGGCGTTCACCAGCATTCCGTTTGTAGTGCGCACCGTGCAGCCGGTATTAGAAGAGTTGGGGCCAGAATATGAAGAAGCGGCGGAAACCTTAGGCGCTAGCCGCTGGCAGAGTTTTCGCCGGGTGGTGATGCCCGAATTGGCACCGGCATTGTTGGCAGGGACGGCATTGTCCTTTACCCGCAGTCTGGGGGAATTCGGCGCGGTTATTTTTATCGCCGGTAATATCGCCTGGAAGACGGAAGTGACATCGCTGATGATCTTCATCCGCCTGCAAGAGTTTGATTACCCGGCCGCCAGCGCCATTGCCTCCGTCATTTTGGCGGTTTCACTGGTGCTGTTGTTTGCTATTAACACCTTACAAAGCCGCTTTGGTCGGCGGATAGGCGGGCACTAATGGCTGATATCTCGGAATTTAATGGCGTCGCCCGCCCACCTATCAATTGGGGTAAGTGGGCACTCATTACCATTGGCGCGCTGTTTTCATTTTTACTGCTCGTGGTCCCGATGGTGTGGATCTTTATCACCGCATTCTCAAAAGGGTTTGAGGTGGTGGTTCAGAATTTAACTGACCCAGACATGCTGCACGCCATCTGGCTGACGGTATTGGTGGCGCTGATTACGGTGCCGGTCAATTTGGTGTTTGGTGTGGTACTGGCTTGGCTGGTGACGCGGTTTGAGTTCCCGGGCCGCCAGTTATTGATGACATTAATTGATATTCCGTTTGCGGTTTCCCCCGTGGTGGCCGGGCTGATGTATCTGCTGTTTTACGGCTCAAACGGTGTGGTGGGGGGCTGGCTGGACTCGCACAATATCCAATTGATGTTCTCCTGGCCCGGCATGGTGCTGGTGACCGTGTTTGTCACCTGCCCATTTGTGGTGCGAGAACTGGTGCCGGTGATGATGAGCCAAGGCAGTCAGGAAGATGAGGCGGCGGTATTGCTCGGCGCTTCTGGCTGGCAAATGTTCCGCCGCGTGACCTTACCCAACATCCGCTGGGCATTGCTGTATGGCGTGGTGCTGACCAACGCCCGCGCTATTGGCGAGTTTGGTGCGGTTTCGGTGGTATCCGGTTCAATTCGTGGCGAGACCTACACCTTGCCGCTGCAAGTTGAGCTGTTGCATCAGGATTACAACACCGCTGGGGCATTTACCGCCGCGGCATTACTGACTCTGATGGCAATAGTGACCCTTTTTCTGAAAAGCGGCCTGCAATGGCGCTTAGCACGTCAAGTTGTTCGCCTCGAACAGGAGCAAAAGCATGAGCATTGAGATTGATAATATCAGCAAGTATTTTGGTCGCACCAAAGTCCTGAATAACATCTCACTGGATATTCCCTCGGGCCAAATGGTGGCTTTGCTTGGCCCTTCCGGTTCGGGAAAAACCACTTTATTGCGCATTATTGCCGGGCTGGAGAACCAAAACGCGGGGCGTTTAAGTTTCCACGGTACTGATGTCAGCCGCTTGCATGCCCGCGATAGGCGGGTTGGCTTTGTTTTCCAGCATTACGCGCTGTTCCGCCATATGACGGTGTTCGATAACATTGCGTTTGGTTTGACGGTGTTACCGCGCCGTGAGCGGCCCAATGCGGCAGCTATCACCCAGAAAGTTACGCAACTGCTGGAAATGGTGCAATTAGGCCATCTGGCTAGCCGCTATCCATCACAACTTTCCGGCGGTCAAAAACAGCGGGTGGCACTCGCGCGTGCGCTGGCGGTTGAACCGCAAATTCTGCTGCTGGATGAGCCTTTTGGCGCACTGGATGCACAGGTGCGTAAAGAGCTGCGCCGCTGGTTACGCCAACTGCATGAAGAGCTGAAATTCACCAGTGTTTTTGTGACCCACGACCAAGAAGAGGCGATGGAAGTCGCAGACCGGGTGGTGGTGATGAGTCAGGGCAATATTGAGCAGGTCGGCACACCCGATGAAGTGTGGCGCTATCCTGCAACCCGTTTTGTGTTGGAATTCCTCGGTGAAGTTAACCGCCTGAGCGGTGAAATCCGTGGTTCGCAATTATTTATCGGTGCTCATCATTGGCCGCTGGATTTAGCGCCAATGCACCAAGGCAGTGTGGATCTCTTCCTGCGCCCTTGGGAGATGGAGGTTAGTACCGAATCGAGTGACCGCTGCCCGCTGCCGGTTCAGGTACTGGAAGTCAGCCCACGTGGCCATTTCTGGCAACTGACAGTGCAGCCTATTGGCTGGCATCAAGATCCTATCAGTGTTGTGCTACCAGAGGGCAATATTGACGCGCCGGTACGCGGCAATCGCTACTATGTTGGCGGATTAAATGCCCGCTTATATTCTGGCGATCAATTATTGCAACCCATTGCTTTAGCCCAAAGTGCCTGATAAGTTTTTCTTCTTTTTGTAGACACAGAATCATACCCAAAGTCATTGCGGTGGTAGCCAGGCAGCTAATGAGTGAGTCCCGATGAGCTTACGTCAGTCAGTGATTCGGGTTCGTGAAAGCAGCGCACACCACGGCAAGGAGGAACGGTATTTTAATAGGTAATTAACGTGACAACCCTTGAACACTGTATCGGCAACACTCCACTGGTCAAATTGCAACGTTTGAGCCAAGGGCTGAATGCCCAGATTTGGGTCAAATTGGAGGGCAACAATCCGGCGGGGTCGGTGAAAGACAGGGCGGCACTGGCGATGATCCAACGTGCAGAATTACGCGGAGAAATTGCGCCGGGTGATGTATTGATTGAGGCGACCAGCGGCAATACCGGCATTGCGCTGGCGATGATTGCCGCCATCAAAGGTTATAAGCTGAAATTACTGATGCCCGAAAATATGAGTCTGGAGCGCCAAGCCGCCATGCGCGCTTACGGTGCCGAGCTCATTTTGGTCAGCCGTGAGCAAGGGATGGAAGGCGCGCGGGATCAAGCACTGCAAATGCAGGCCGCCGGGCAGGGTAAGGTGCTGGATCAGTTTAATAATGCCGATAACCCTTACGCGCACTTTAGCGGAACTGGGCCGGAGGTTTGGCAGCAAACCGCCGGGACAGTTAGCCATTTTGTCTCCAGCATGGGCACTACCGGCACCATTACCGGTGTGAGCCAATATCTGAAAAGTCAGAATCCGGATGTCACTATTATTGGTTTGCAGCCGGCTGAGGGCAGCAGCATTCCGGGGATTCGCCGCTGGCCAGCGCAATATATGCCGGGCATTTTCCGCCCTGAGCTGGTTGATTTGGTGTTGGACATCAGCCAAGCCTCTGCCGAGCAGACCATGCGCCGGCTGGCCACAGAAGAGGGGATTTTCTGTGGTGTTAGCTCCGGTGGGGCAGTGGCCGGAGCATTACGGGTTGCGGCTGATAACCCCGGTGCGGTTATCGTGGCGATTATCTGTGATCGCGGGGATCGCTATTTATCGACCGGCGTATTTGAGTAGGAGGTATTCGGTTGAAGCTGCATAGCAACAAGGATAACTCCTTGAGTATTAACCGAAATTAGCATCAATACTCTTACAACTGAAGTTACTCGCGTTCCAATGCTCTGATCGGGTCCATCTGTGCCGCTCGCTTGGCGGGGAAAAAACCAAAGGCAACGCCAATTAAGCTGGAGCAGACAAATGCGGTGGTTATGGATGTGGCGGAGTAAACCATCGAAAAGCTGCAGCTGAACTGGCTAAATAGCAGGCCGATCCCCAGAGAGAGTACAACGCCGAGCCCTCCGCCCAGCAAACACACCAGCACCGCTTCAATTAAGAATTGCTGCATAATGTCACTGGCGCGCGCACCAACCGCCATGCGCACCCCAATCTCTTTGGTGCGCTCGGTGACAGAAACCAGCATGATATTCATTACCCCAATACCACCGACCACCAATGAGATAACCGCAATCATCGATACCAACAATGTCATGGTCGAGGTGGTTTTCTCGATGGTCTGGCGAATGCTGTCGGTGTTCATGACGAAAAAATCCTGAGTCCCATGGCGCTGAGTCAGTAGCTTGGTCACACCTTGCTCGGCATTGGCCAAGTCAATATCATCATTCACCCGCACGGTGATGCTCTTTAAATAGGATTGGCCAAGCATGCGTTTCATCGCGGTGGTATAGGGGATCCACACGTTGAGATTCTCGTCACTACCAAAACCACTCTGTTTCTTGGCGGCTACGCCAATCACCCGGCAGGGCAGGGAGCCGAGCAAGATAACTTTGCCGAGTGGATTCTCCCCGTTAGGGAACAGTTCCGCGCGCGTGTTTTCATCAATGACCGCTTCCTGCATTAAGTTATCTACACTGGCGCGGTTAAACGCCATGCCTTGGTCGATGGTGTAACCGCGCACCAGAAAATATTGCTCGCCAACCCCATTTACCGTGCCGCTGACTGATTGATTGCCATAGCGCAGGGTGGTGCTGGTGGAGACCGTCGGCGTCACACTATGGATATAACCTTGTTGGGCTAAAGCATCCGCATCAGTGGCCCGCAATGTGTGGATGGCGGCTGAGCGCATATCCCCGAAATCTTTACCGGGGAAAATCTCCAAGGTGCTGGTGCCCATGGCATTGATATTCGCCAGTACCTGTTGTTGCGAGCCTTTACCCAATGCCACGACGCAGACCACCGACGCAATGCCGATAATAATCCCCAGCATGGTCAACAAGGTGCGCAAGCGCTGGGCGGACATCGCTAACAGCGCCATTTTGAACGCCTCTTGTAGGCGGTCCCATTGCGCCTTCCACGGGGTGAGTGGCGCTTTATTGGCAATCTCTGGGGCTGCTATGGCACGGGTTGTGGCCAGCGGCTCTGGCTGCGCGGCTGGCGGCATTTGCCGGTCAGCAATAATCTCGCCGTCTCTGAGTTCGATAATCCGCTGAGCATGTTCGGCAATCGACATATCATGGGTGACAATCACCACGGTATGACCTTGTAGATGTAAATCCTTGAGAATATTTAAGACTTCGCTGCCACTGTGGGTATCGAGTGCGCCAGTGGGTTCATCCGCCAGAATCACTTCCCCGCCATTCATCAATGCTCTGGCAATACTGACTCGCTGTTGTTGCCCGCCGGAAAGTTGGCTGGGGTGATAATCCAATCGGTCGACTAATCCAAGGCGGGTGAGTAGATAGGCGGCGCGCTGGCGGCGTTCTTGCTGGTCAACACCGGCATAAATCGCCGGAATTTCGACATTTTCCCGAGCATTCAAATCATTGAGTAAATGGTAGCGCTGAAAAATAAAGCCAAAATGTTCCCGGCGTAATTCGGCTAATTCATTGCTATCTAAATGCTGGGGAATACGCCCTGCCACTAGATACTCGCCGGAACTGGGTTTATCCAGACAGCCGAGAATGTTCATGAGGGTTGATTTACCAGAGCCAGATGCCCCGACAATCGCCACCATTTCACCGCTGTAGATGGTCAGATTGATATTTTTCAGCACCTGAACCGTTTCTTCACCCGTCACAAACCAGCGGCTGACATTATCGAGTTGGAGCAGAGTTTTACCGAGATTGAGAGTGGGCATCAGTTACATCCCCATTGGTGGCCCCATACGCGGGGCCTTATTGTTGCTGGTGGTGCCACTCGCCTGACTCACAATCACCAGGTCCCCGGCTTGCAAACCGGAGAGAATCTGGGCATCGACATTATTGTTTATCCCGACGGTGACTTCGCGGTAGCTTATTTTTCCATTTTTATCAACAAGTTGAACCTGATAATGCCCATTGCTGCTCTCCAATGCGGTGGCCGGGATAACCACGGCATCTTTGGCCTGATGCAGCACGATATACACCTGCGCTGTCATCGAAATCCGTAATGCCCCATTGGGATTCGCGACATCAAACAGGCCGTTATAGTAAATGGCGCTAGTGGCCGAACTGGAGCTGCTGCTCGAGCTTGATGAGGTGGTGGTGGTTTCATCGTTGATAGAGTCGGGCGCGGGTTCAATAGCCCGCAATGTGGCGCTAAAGCGCTGTTCTGGCTCGCCTAAAATGGTGAAGTAAACCGGCATGCCGACGCTGACTTTTACCACGTCAGCTTCAGAAATCTGTGCCTCGACGGTCATGGTGTCGAGCTGCGCAACTTTTATAATGGTGGGGGCGCTTTGCACCGCATTGACGGTTTGCCCCTCCTCAACCGGAATCGCCACCACGGTGCCGGTAATCGGCGAACTGATTTTGGTGTAACCGAGATTGAGTTTAGCGGTACTGACGGCGATTTCTGCCTGTGCAATTTGGGCATCCAAGGCCTTAATTTCAGCTTCAGTGCTCTCTAAGGTTGCTTGGGCGCTATCAAAATCGGCCCGCACCCCCAAACCCTTGGCCAGAATTTGCTGCTGGCGCTGATAGGTTAATTGATTATTTTTCTGGGTTGCCACTTTGGCTGCGCGCTGGGCCAAAACATTCTTCAGCGCCTCTTGTGCATCTTTTAGGGCATTTTGCTGAGTAAGATCATCAATTTCAGCCACTAACTGGCCTTTTTCAACCTGTTGACCTAGGGTGACATGGAGAGCTTTGATTTGCCCCGAAACCTGAGCACCCACCGTGACCTGTTTTTGGGCTTTGATAGTGCCATCTGCCAGTACGGTTTGTTCCAGAGTGCGGATTTCTGCTGGGGCGGTGATAAAGCCGGGTTTATCTGGCGGTGACAGCAATCTAAAAAGCAGTACCCCGTTGGCGACCAGCATTACAATAGCCAGCCCGATAAGGCGCTTTTTCGATCCGGTAACCTTTCGCATAATCAATCAAAATTCCTTGAACCACAATGAAGAAAATAGTGAAGCCAAATGTCCGGGGATAATTTACCGCCAAGGCCGATGGGTGTGAGTTAAGTGAAATTCAAGGATATGTAAGGATTGAGTAAAACCGGCTGCGCGCGAGTGAAATAGACATGAAAATAGCCGAAATCAGGTAGGAGAGTGAATACATGAAAATCTTGTTAGTCGATGATGATGTGGAATTGGGTACTATGTTGAGAGAATACCTGAGCGGCGAAGGGTTTAATGCCGAATTGGTATTAACCGGCAAAGAGGGCATTGAAGGTGCTTTGTCCGGGGACTATACCGCCCTCATCCTCGACATTATGTTGCCTGACATGAGTGGAATTGATGTGTTGCGCCAAGTGCGTAAAAAAAGCCGTTTGCCCATTATTATGCTGACAGCCAAAGGCGATAATATCGACCGCGTCATCGGCCTGGAAATGGGGGCTGATGACTATATGCCCAAACCCTGTTACCCGCGTGAATTGATAGCACGGCTGCGTGCAGTATTGCGTCGTTTTGACGAGCATCCCGATGTATCGTCGGCTGATAACAGTGTCATTATACAGGGTGATTTAGTCCTTAACCCGTCGACTCGCAGTAGTGAATGGCAAGGTAAACCTTTTGATTTGACCGCATCGGAGTTTAATTTGCTGGAACTGTTGTTGCGCTCACCCGAGCGTGTCGTCACCAAAGATGAGTTGTCTGATAAAGGGCTAGGGCGGCCACGAGAGGCGTATGACCGCAGTGTCGATGTGCACATCAGCAATATCAGACAGAAGCTGGCAGCATTGCCGGGGAGCACATTAAATATTGAAACGGTACGCAGCATTGGCTATCGCATCAGATAATCGCCATAAGTGGGGTCGGTAGAGTATGCGCGGACGGCTGTTTTGGAAAATTCTGTTAGGATTTTGGCTGACTTTTATTTTGATGACTCAGATGTTATGGCTGGTGTTTTCCTTTTACGGTAATCGCCATGAACCACCTGAGCGCGAGATGGTACGCAAAATTGCTAAACTACAGGTCGCCTCCGCGGCCTCAGTATTACAAAGTGGGGGATTAGCTGCGCTCAATTCCATGGTTGCCAACTGGCCTGAGGCAGATAAAAACTATTTTTCGGTTTTACCGACAACAGAAATACCCCCAGTGACGGTAGAATCACCGGATAAGGCGTTGCCTCCTAAAGGGCGCGAACCTGAGTTTTCTCGCCAAGAAGTGACGGCTTGGGTTACAGGCCTTGATGGTCAGCACTACCGCATTCGTTACGATATTGATGGGGTTAGGAAAGTTAATCAGCCGAAAGAGGGCGATCGCCGTGAAATACTGAACATTCCGATCCCCATGATTTGGATGGGGGTGCTGGGCGGCTTATTCTTTAGCGCATTACTGGCCTGGAACCTAACGCGGCCCATGCGCCTATTGCGCGCCGGTTTTGAACGGGTGGCACAGGGGGATTTATCTGTGCGGCTATTACCTGTCATGCGCCGTCGTCATGATGAACTGACCGAAGTAGCGCGGGATTTTGATTCAATGGCGGAGCGGCTGAGCGAGTTGGTCAGCGCCCGCGAGCAACTGCTGCATGATGTTTCCCATGAGTTACGTTCCCCGCTGGCCCGTCTGCAATTAGCTATCGGATTGGCACATCAGAACCCGAATAATGTCGAAACTTCTTTGCAGCGCATTGAGCATGAGTCTGAACGGCTCGATAAGATGATTGGTGAGTTATTGGCATTATCACGCGCCGAAAATCACAATATCGCCGATGATGAAGAGTATTTTGATCTGCATGAGTTAGTGACTGCGGTAGTCAACGATGCCCGCTATGAGGCACAGGTGCCGGGGGTTGACATCCTGCTACAGGTGACACCGCAAGTTGACTATACCGTCAAAGGGAATGCTGAATTGATGCGGCGAGCGCTTGATAATATTGTCCGTAATGCGCTGCGTTTCTCGGCCCAAGGGCAACAGGTCAAAGTGGCGCTTTCAGTGGTTGATAAGAATTTTCAGATTCAAGTTTCTGACCGAGGGCCGGGGGTTGATGAGAGTAAGTTATCCAGCATTTTCGATCCTTTCGTGCGCGTGATGTCGGCCGTATCAGGTAAAGGTTACGGCTTAGGGCTGGCGATTACCCGTAAGGTGATTTTGGCGCATGGCGGGCAGGTTGAAGCAAGAAACGGTGAACAGGGCGGGTTAGTGATTACATTGCGAGTTCCGCGCTGGATAGCCAGCTAGCAAACAAAAAACGGCGCCCGCAGGCGCCATTTCTCATTCGTATAAAATTATTTCTTGATACGAATAATTGGCGTCTCACCCACGGTGACACTACCAGACAGTTTAATCAGTTCTTTAATCTCGTCCATGTTAGAGATAACCACCGGTGTCAAAGTTGACTTGGCTTTCTCTTCCAGCAGGGCCAGATTGAACTCAATAACAACATCACCTTTCTTGACGCGCTGGCCTTCTTCAGCGATGCGTTTAAAGCCTTCGCCTTTCAGTTCAACAGTATCAATACCGAAGTGGACGAACAGCTCAATGCCGCTGTCTGATTCGATAGAAAAAGCATGGTTAGTCTCGAAAATTTTACCGATGGTGCCGTCAACAGGAGCAACCATTTTATTGCCTGAAGGTTTGATGGCAATGCCATCACCAACGATTTTCTCTGCAAACACAACATCAGGAACATCTTCGATGTTGACGATCTCACCAGACAACGGAGCGACTATTTCAATAGTGCCACTGTCTTTTTTATCATCTGAAACCAGTGATTTCAGTTTATCGAACAAACCCATGATCTTCTCCTAAGTATTTATATTGGGCAGCGTTCCAGTATCGTGGAATTAGCAGAGCGTTTTTTCTTCGATGAATGTGGTAACCAAATCCATCAATTCCTTCGCTGTTGGTTGAGCTAATGCCTGCTCCGCCAACACCTTCACATCTTCGAAATTCGTATTACGGATAATTTTCTTGATGCGTGGGATCGAAATCGCACTCATGCTGAACTCATCCAGCCCCATGCCCAATAGCAACAGTGTAGCACGTTCGTCGCCAGCAAGTTCACCGCACATACCGGTCCACTTACCTTCAGCGTGAGATGCATCAATTACCTGTTTGATCAGGCCCAATACCGATGGTGACATTGGATTATAGAGATGAGAAATCAGCTCATTGCCACGATCTACTGCCAGAGTATACTGAGTTAGATCGTTTGTCCCAATACTAAAGAAGTCAACTTCTTTAGCTAAATGGCGAGCGATAACCGCCGCCGCAGGTGTTTCAACCATCACACCGACCTCGATAGTTTCATCAAAGGCCTTATTTTCTTCACGTAATTGGCTCTTGAGCAGTTCAAGCTCTGCTTTTAGTTCGCGCACTTCTTCAACCGAAATTATCATCGGGAACATGATACGCAATTTACCAAACGCCGAGGCGCGCAAGATAGCACGTAGCTGCGCGTGCAGAATTTCTTTGCGATCCATAGCAATACGGATGGCGCGCCAGCCCAGGAATGGGTTTTCTTCTTTTGGCAAGTTCATGTACGGCAGGTCTTTATCACCGCCGATGTCCATAGTCCGGACAATAACCGCCTGCGAGCCCATGGCTTCCGCCACGGCTTTATAAGCCTGAAACTGCTCTTCTTCCGTTGGCAGTGAGTCGCGGTCCATGAACAGGAATTCGGTACGATACAGACCAACACCTTCAGCGCCGTTGCGCTCAGCACCGGCGATATCACGCACCGTACCAATGTTGGCAACGACTTCAACCTGATGGCCATCTAGGGTGATGGCTGGCAGGTCTTTCAGTTTGGCTAGATCATTTCTTTCGGTGATGTACTGGTTTTTCACCGCTTTTAACTGCTCAATGACTTCAGCAGTTGGATTTAAATAGATTTTGTTATTGACCGCATCAAGGATCAAATAGTCATCATTCTGGATTTGTTTGGTGGCATCGCTGGTACCGACGATAGCCGGTAATTCTAGCGAACGCGCCATAATTGAGGTGTGAGAGGTACGGCCACCTAAATCGGTGATGAACCCCAACACTTTATCCAGATTAAGCTGTGCGGTTTCTGACGGGGTCAGATCGGCTGCAACCAGAATGACTTCATCCTGGATTGCGCTCAAATCGACAATAGTCAGGCCGAGAATATTCTTCAGCAGACGTTTTCCGATGTCACGTACGTCAGCCGCACGTTCTTTCAGATATTCATCATCCAGTTCTTCCAGTGCTTTCGCCTGGCCTTCAATGACGGAATAAGCCGCTGCATCAGCAGATTGCTTATCATCTTTGATGAGGGCTATGATTTCCTGCTCAAGCTCTTCGTCTTCCAACAGCATGATATGCCCTTCGAAGATGGCCGCTTTCTCTTCGCCGAGACTTGCTTCAGCTTTGGTCTTAATCGCTTCCAACTGCTCAGCAGCTTTAGTCCGCCCAGTTTTGAAACGCTCGACTTCTTGCTCCACTTGGTCAGCAGAGATCTTTTTCCGGTTGATGACAATCTCATCTTCTTTCAGTAAAAGTGCTTTACCAAAAGCAATACCCGGTGATACTAAAATGCCTGAAATCATAACCCTACCTTACTCTTGACTGGTGTTAACTAAAAAAGAGCGCGTGATTACTC
Organism: Yersinia hibernica; assembly: GCF_004124235.1. Lineage (NCBI taxonomy): Bacteria > Pseudomonadati > Pseudomonadota > Gammaproteobacteria > Enterobacterales > Yersiniaceae > Yersinia > Yersinia hibernica. Next base: position 3,280,493 of record NZ_CP032487.1, on the reverse strand, counting down.
AAGCTCTGCCATCAGTTTTACCAGATGCTCAACAGCTTTCTTCTCATCTTCGCCTTCAGCAGAGATCGTAACAACAGTACCTTGGGTCAGGCCCAGAGTTTGTAGTTTGAACAGGCTTTTCGCGCTAGCGCTTTTACCGTTAGAGGTCACAGTAATTTCAGACGCAAAGCCTTTTGCTTCTTTTACGAACTGGGCAGCAGGGCGGGTATGTAGACCGTTTGGTGCAGTAATAGTAACTTCTTGCTGGAACATTGTATTTCCCCAACTTATTGGATTTATGTTGTGGAGCTAAAGTTTAGTGTAAAACCCAAACTTTAGCCTGTATTGGTGCGCGTATAACTCTCTTTCAACCCGCGTATGACTATGCCTCAAGCGCAGGTAAGTCACAAAGATAGTTTCCGATACAACCTGAATTCAGGTTTAAAATCGATACTGCTGCAACTAAGAATAATGCTCTCTTTGCGTTATGTCTTCAATCAGCGTTCAGTGATGACATTTTTTGTTGTGTTGCATAATTGATAAATCGATTCAGCCAGAGAGTCGCTCAGTATTCGATTAATTTCGCGTATCAAAATAATTGACCGGTTAAATACTAAACCCAGAGGGTAAAATCAATCTTTATGTAGTAAAAACTTTGACGCGTGCCACAAAAAAAGCACCCATAAGGGTGCTTTTTTAGCATTTAGTGCGACGGCCTAACTACTGTTGCAGCTCTTGCTCAGTGAACAAATCTGCAAACAACGCCGTGCTTAAATAGCGCTCACCCGAGGACGGAAGAATAACCACAATTGTTTTGTCAGTAAAGCCATCTTCTTCAGAAAGCTTGACCGCTGCCGCAACGGCTGCGCCGGAAGAAATACCCGCCAAGATACCTTCTTCATCCATTAAACGGCGCGCCATGGAAATGGCTTCATCGTTGGTGACCAAAGCCACACGGTCCACCAGACTCAGGTCGAGGTTACCGGGAATAAAACCGGCGCCAATACCTTGAATTTTATGTGGACCAGGTTTGATTTCCTGCCCCGCCAACGCCTGAGTAATAACTGGGGAATCTGTGGGTTCCACCGCAACCGTTGTAATCGCTTTGCCTTTGGTATTTTTGATGTAGCGGCTGACACCGGTCAGAGTCCCGCCGGTACCTACACCGGCAATAAAGACATCCACCTCACCGTCGGTATCTTCCCAGATTTCTGGGCCGGTGGTTTTCTCGTGAATCTCCGGGTTTGCTGGGTTACTAAATTGCTGCAAAATGATATAGCGGTCTGGGTCGGTCGCTTGAATTTCTTCTGCTTTGGCAATCGCCCCCTTCATCCCTTTGGCGCCCTCAGTCAGCACCAGATTGGCCCCCAATGCTTTAAGTAACTTGCGGCGCTCAATACTCATGGTTTCGGGCATGGTCAGGGTCAATTTATAACCGCGCGCGGCGGCAACAAATGCCAGGGCGATACCGGTATTGCCACTGGTTGGCTCAACCAGTTCTTTGCCTGCGGTCAGAATGCCACGATTTTCGGCATCCCAAATCATATTGGCACCGATCCGGCATTTAACGCTGAAACTTGGATTGCGTGACTCAACCTTTGCCAAAATGCGCCCGTTACCGATACGGTTCAGACGAACCAGCGGCGTATGGCCGATTGTTAAAGAGTTGTCTTCATATATCTTGCTCATAGCCCGTCCTTTAACTCTATGAAAATGTAGGAAACGTTCAAATCATACGCTAACATTATGGCTATGGAAGTAAGTAATTGGTATATCTATATGTTATTAGGAAATAAGTTTTAATCCCAATAACAAGGGCGCAATGAGCGCGCCCATGCAGAATTATCGTGCTGGTGGAATAAACTGGTCGCGATAGCGATCAACCCACATTGCAGTCGCACCGCAGACAGCCACTGGCATAATCACCAAGTTAAGGAATGGGATCATAGTGAATAAGCTGACCAGTGCGCCAAATTGCAGGTTATCGACCTTATCTTGACGCAAAGCGCTGCGCATTTGCTGGAAGCTCACTTTATGATTATCAAATGGATAGTCACAATATTGAATTGATAGCATCCAGGCGCTGAACAAGAACCACAGAACCGGTGCCAGTGTTTGGCCGATACCCGGCACCAAATACAGCAACAGCAGCACCAGTGCTCGGGGCAGGTAATAGGCTAATTTGCGCCATTCACGCGCCATAATCCGTGGCAAATCTTTCACGATCCCCATGATACCGGTATCAGGCAATAGTTTGCCGGTCAGACTGGCTTCTAACTGTTCGGCCAGCAAACCGTTAAAGGGAGCGGCAATAAAATTGGCGATGGTGCTAAACAGATAGCTGAAAACCAGCAGCACTGAAATCACCATCACTGGCCACAGCAGGTAACTGAGCCACTGTAACCAGTCAGGCACATAACTCATCAACTGGGGAACCCAGTCACCTATCCGGTTGAATAACCACCAGAAGGCCCCTCCCATTAGCAGTATATTCACCAGTAAGGGCAAAATGACGAATCGCCGAATACCCGGGCGGGAAATTAACCGCCATCCTTGGGCAAAATAATGGATACCACTGACCTTTTTTACCACTTTTTGCGTATATACCATGCCATTCTATTCTCTATAAGCTCATTGACCGGTGTATCATATCGGTATGATTTCCCACTGCATAGTCGCATATTGTATGAAAAGTGAGCGAAACATCTAGCATAATCATCTTTCTTTGAAGAAAATTGAGCGCGGACTTGCACTTGTGTTCGTTGGGAAATAGAGTTAAAGGGTGAATGTTTGCCGCGGTGGCAATGTATTGGAACAACAGAGATAGTAATGATGCAGGATTTGCGTCTGATATTAATCGTTGTTGGCGCGATCGCCATAATAGCGTTGTTATTGCATGGTTTATGGACCAGCCGTAAAGAACGCTCGTCACTTTTTCGCGATCGCCCAGTTAAACGTCCGAAACAAGAACGTGTTGAAGCCCCGATCGAGAGTCTCGATGAAGGGGTGGGAGAAGTGCGCGTCCGCACTGCTCATCCACAAGAGAAGCCTTCGTTTAATCATATTGATGACGACGACGATGTATTGCCGGTTATTCAGCATACTGAGACTCAGCCGGTACAGGTTAAGGCGGCCGCTAGCCAGAAACCTTTTGCTTCAGTGCAAACAGATTATGACGACCCTCTTTTGGGTGGGCTATCTGCTGAGCAACCACCGCATGAATCACAGCGTGATCCTTTGCTGGGCTCGGTTGAAGAATCTTATTCGCCATCGCGTCCCGCAGCACCACAACAGGTGGCTGAACATGCAGCTGTTGTGGCTGCGAAGCCTGAGGAATCACCGCCGGAACCTGCTCGTGAGCTGAAACCGCAAAAACTGAAAGAAACCGTTTTGGTGTTGCATGTTGCTGCCCACCACGGTGGTGCGCTGGGCGGCGAAATCTTGCTGCAAAGTGTGCTGCAGTCTGGTTTCCAGTTTGGTGAAATGGGGATTTTCCATCGCCATCTTAGCCCCGCCGGCAGTGGCCCAGTATTATTCAGCTTGGCCAACATGGTGAAACCCGGCTCCTTTGACCCTGACACCATGTCAGACTTCTCAACACCGGGTGTCTCAATGTTTATGATGGTGCCGTCTTATGGCGATGCTAACCAAAACTTCAAGTTGATGCTGCAATCAGCTCAACGTATTGCCGATGATGTCGGTGGTGTGGTATTGGATGATGAGCGCCGCATGATGACCCCGCAAAAATTGGAAACCTATAAGGCCCGCATCCGCGAAGTATTGGATGCCAACGCAAGCGCCTGATAATGTTGCCTCGCAATGAATCGAATTAACCCGAACCCCCGCATGCCGGGGGTTTTTTATCTTTGATGGTGAGCTATGGAATCAATAATTCAGCAAATTAATCAACTAAGAACCTCACTGCGCCATCACGAACATCAATACCATGTGCTGGATACACCAGAAATTCCTGATGCTGAATATGATCGCCTGATGCAACAATTGCGCGATTTGGAAGCACAACATCCTGAATTAATTACCAATGATTCACCAACTCAGCGAGTGGGGGCCGCCCCGCTTGATGCATTTGAACAGGTTAAACATGAAGTCCCGATGCTGTCGCTGGATAACGTTTTTGATGAAGAGAGTTATCTGGCATTCGACAAAAGGGTGCATGACCGGCTGAAAACGGCGGAGCCGCTAACGTTCTGTTGCGAGCTAAAACTCGATGGATTGGCCGTCAGTTTATTGTATGAAGAGGGCGAGCTGGTCAGGGCGGCAACCCGTGGTGATGGCACCACCGGTGAGAATATTACCGCCAATGTGCGCACCATCCGGGCTATTCCACTGCGTTTACATGGGGATAACATCCCACGACGCGTCGAGGTTCGTGGTGAAGTTTTTATGCCACAGGCCGGTTTTGAGCAACTCAATGAAGAAGCGCGCCGCAAAGGGGGCAAGGTGTTTGCCAACCCGCGTAATGCGGCGGCGGGATCATTGCGCCAGCTTGATCCGCGCATCACGGCCAAACGGCCATTAACTTTCTTCTGTTACGGTGTCGGTTTACTGGAGGATGGCGAACTGCCGCGCAGCCATATTCAGCGGCTGATGCAATTCAAAGCTTGGGGCTTGCCGGTCAGTCATCGAGTCAAATTGTGTACTGGCAGTGAGCAAGTTATTGCTTTCTATCGCCAAGTTGAACAAGACCGCGCTAGTTTAGGTTTTGATATTGATGGTGTGGTGATTAAAGTTGACTCCCTCGATTTACAAGAGCAACTGGGCTTTGTGGCGCGCGCGCCTCGCTGGGCCACCGCCTTTAAATTCCCGGCCCAAGAGCAGATAACCCAAGTTCGTGACGTCGAATTTCAGGTGGGGCGTACCGGGGCCATTACGCCGGTAGCGCGGCTGGAACCGGTGCAGGTGGCCGGGGTGATCGTCAGCAATGCCACCTTGCATAATGCTGATGAAATCGAGCGGCTGGGCTTGCGTATTGGCGATACTGTGATTGTTCGCCGGGCCGGGGATGTCATTCCGCAGGTGGTCGGTGTGGTAATGGAACAGCGCCCTCAGGATGCCAAAGCCATTACTTTCCCGCAAAACTGCCCGGTGTGTGGCTCTGACATCGAGCGGGTGGAGGGCGAAGCGGTGGCCCGCTGTACCGGCGGGCTATTCTGTGCGGCGCAACGTAAAGAGGCGCTAAAACATTTTGTCTCCCGCCGGGCGCTGGATGTTGAGGGGATGGGGGATAAAATTATTGAGCAACTGGTGGAAAAACAATATGTTGAGAACCCGGCTGATTTATTCACATTGAGCGCAGGCAAGCTGACAGGGCTGGAGCGGATGGGGCCAAAGTCGGCACAAAATCTGATTATGGCGCTGGAAAAGGCGAAGCAGACCACTTTTGCGCGCTTCCTCTATGCCCTGGGGATTCGCGAAGTCGGTGAGGCGACCGCCGCCAATTTAGCCGCCCATTTCCGCAATCTGGCAAATTTACGCGCGGCTGATATTGAAGCACTCAAAAGTGTGCCCGACGTCGGCGAAGTGGTGGCCAAGCACGTAGTGAACTTCCTCAGTGAAGCACACAATCAGAAAGTGATAGAAGCGCTGGAGAAAGTGATCAGTTGGCCGGAACCGCAGCAAATTATTGCCGAAGAGATTGACAGCCCATTTGCGGGTAAAACAGTGGTGCTGACCGGCTCACTGACCCTCCTCTCACGGGACGACGCCAAAGACCGCCTAACCGCTTTGGGGGCCAAAGTCAGTGGCAGTGTGTCCAAAAAAACGGATTTGGTGATTGCGGGCGAAGCTGCGGGGTCAAAATTAGCTAAAGCACAGGAACTTGGGATTAAAGTTATTGATGAGGCGGAAATGATCCGTTTATTGGGTGAATAATTATTATCCCAGGGGCGAGTGATATGGAAAAAGAAAATTTGCTTGAGATTGCTAATACCCGAATGCCCTTTGGTAAATATCAGGGGCGGGTATTAATTGACCTTCCTGAAGAGTATCTGCTGTGGTTTGCGCGTAAGGGCGAATTTCCGCAAGGTAAGCTGGGGATGCTGATGGAAATCACGCTGGCCATTAAAATTGAAGGGCTGGAGAGTTTGGTCAAACCGCTTAAACGCAGCTAATCCGGCGGCAAAATAGGGCGCTGGGCGGCATTCCGCTCATCACCCTGGGCATATTTATCGGGCATAAACCGCATTAAATATAAACATCAATCTGGTTCTGGGCCGACGGGCGGTTGACGCCATCACCGGTCGCTGCACTTGCACTCACGGTATTATTATCACCCTCTTTGGTTTTTTCGGCCTCTTTTGCTTCAATACGGGCGACTTGAGCTTGCAGTGCGGCAATTTGACTCTGAATTTGTTGCTGCTGTTTTTGTAGCTCATCAGCAGTCAAACCCGAATCTTTTAAGGTGCTTAATTTTTCAGTGAGTTTCTGGATTTTTTGATTAAGAGATTTAATTTGTGCTGCGCTGCTGCTGTCCGAAGCGCTACTGCTGCTGACAGACACGGTTGCGGTGGAAATGGTATTCGACATTATTATTCCTTAGAGAACGTGGGTGGAATAATGCTTATCGACGCCGAGATATTGACCTTTAACTCTTAAGGGCTGTTTTACACAATCTTATCACTAACTTATCACTTACCTGCTCTTTGAGTGCCACAATAGGATTGGCGGGGCTAAACCACCAAGCGCAATTGCGGCCAATGTCGCTGCCAACCTTTGCTCTTAACCCGCTGGTTGTAGGTGTCTATTTCACCGTTTTTGGGGTTTAGCGTGATAGTGTGGGCAAATAGCGCCTCCAAACCGAGGGGGGCAAGCAGCTCAATATCGCCATTTGCTGTAAGCTTGGCACCAATCGCAGTCTCAACTTCAACCCAATAGCTGATGGCATCTTCGGTACTGGTATAGGGCCAGCGGCCAGTGTACAGGTGCATTCTGGCTTGATTTTTTACTGACCACGGCAAGGGGATGCCCTGAAACGGCGGCATCTGAAGTAATTGTTTTTCGAGCTGTAAATCGCGCTGTTCGCTGGCATCCTCCTCATCAAAATAGACTAAATCAATATCATTAAGTGGGGTAGGTGAAGAGTAGCCATGCAGTTTATCCCACACCAAATTGCGGACAAATCCCGCCGCCAGATACCATTGATGCAGCCCGAGTTCGCGGGCAAGCAACAATGCATGCATCCGATAAGGGTCGGCACGTAGCCAGTGGATAATTTGTTGCTGCGGGGGCATGGGCTATTCCCTCGGTCATCAATGAGTCTGGAGATTCAACAGGATAGCAGGATAAATCGGAGAGTCATTATGACCAGCGCTAAAAAGCAAAAAACCGGCTATAAGCCGGTCTTTTAAAGGGTGGTGGAGCTAGACGGGATCGAACCGTCGACCTCTTGCATGCCATGCAAGCGCTCTCCCAGCTGAGCTATAGCCCCACAGATGTGGTTGTTCGTACTGATTTATCTATGATGCCACCCATTTATCAAGTTTGAAAATTTTATTAAATATTTATCAAACCAGAAATTTGGTGGAGCTAGACGGGATCGAACCGTCGACCTCTTGCATGCCATGCAAGCGCTCTCCCAGCTGAGCTATAGCCCCAATGCGCACATAATAAATCGTGTGAACGGGGCGCATGATATGAAACCGCTGAAAAAGTGTCAACGGCTAATTCAATTTCTCGCGCTAAGCGCTGAAAAAGCCGCCAAATCAGTGAGCAAACAGCAGAATAAAGAGATTATTTGCGGCTGTTCAAGCATAAAAAAAGGTGGCTTGCTTGAGCCACCTTAAGCATTAACTGGCTGATTTATTGCTGCGCTTCGCGTTCGCTAATAAAGGCCAAAGCTTTATCAATACGCGCCAGTGACCGTGCCTGACCGATGGCATGGACAGTGACATCCATCCCCGGTGATTGGCCGGCACCAGTGACCGCAACACGCAGTGGCATGCCGACTTTGCCCATCCCGAGACCTAACTCATCTGCAGTGCCCTGAATGGCGTTGTGGACGTTTTCAGTGGTCCATTGCGTGATAGCGGCCAGTTTAGCTCTGACGGCTTCAAGTGGTTGGCGCGCCACAGGGCGTAAATGCTTTTTCGCGGCGTCAGCGTCGAACTCGTCAAACTCTTCATAGAAGTAACGGCAAGATTCGGCCATTTCTTTCAATGTCTTACAGCGCTCGCCGAGCAGTTTAACAATCTCTGCCAACTCTGGGCCATTACGGGTATCAATCCCCAGTTGTTCAACTTGCCATGACAGGTGCACTGCAACCTGCTCTGGTGGCAAGCTATTGATATAATGGTGATTTAGCCACTGTAGTTTTTCAGTGTTGAAAGCACTGGCTGATTTGCTGACGGCATCGAGAGTGAATAACTCGGTCATTTCGGCGACAGAGAAAATCTCCTGATCACCATGAGACCAACCCAAACGCACTAAGTAGTTCAGCAGAGCCTCCGGCAGATAGCCGTCATCGCGATATTGCATGACACCGACGGCACCATGGCGTTTGGACAGTTTTTTGCCATCATCACCGAGAATCATTGAGACGTGGGCATACTCAGGAACCGGCGCGCCCAGCGCTTTCAGGATATTGATTTGGCGGGGAGTATTGTTGATATGGTCTTCACCACGGATAACATGGGTGATTTCCATATCCCAATCATCAACAACCACACAGAAGTTATAAGTTGGCGAACCATCGGTACGGCGGATAATTAAATCGTCCAGCTCTTGGTTGCTGAATTCAATTGGCCCACGGATTTTATCGTCGAAAATAACGGAGCCTTCCTGCGGGTTACGAAAACGCACGACTGAAGGCTCATCAGCACCATGGCTGCACTGGCTATCGCGGCAGCGGCCGTCGTAGCGCGGTTTTTCGCCATTCGCCATCTGGGTTTCACGCAATTCATCCAAACGTTCTTTAGAGCAATAACATTTATATGCCGTGCCATTCTCTAGCATTTGGTCAATCACCGCATTGTAGCGGTCGAATCGTTTGGTTTGGAAATACGGGCCTTCGTCCCAATCCAGATTTAGCCAGTTCATCCCATCCATAATGGCGTCGATGGCTTCCTGAGTTGAGCGCTCAAGGTCAGTGTCTTCAATGCGCAGAACAAATTCACCACCTAAATGGCGGGTGAATAACCAGGAATAGAGCGCAGTACGTGCGCCACCTACGTGCAGATAGCCAGTAGGGCTGGGGGCAAAACGGGTTTTAATTTTCATTGGGTGCGATGCCTTATTACGCTGCGCCAGCTAACAAACGCTGGCTGTTGCTGTAAATTCGAAAAAGTAGGCGACATTCTACCACCATGAGGTAATTCCTCAACGATGTTACCGGCATGCAATTGATGATTACTGATAGATCCGGCTAAAGAAGTGCCTACAGCGGCGATAAATATCGCATCCTGTTTAAATTTGCGGCGAACGATTGTTTTCGTTTTAAAAACCGTTGACTCACTTCGAACTATCCCTATAATGCGACTCCAACAACACGGCGGGGCGATTAGCTCAGTTGGTAGAGCATCTCCTTTACACGGAGGGGGTCATCAGTTCGAATCTGGTATCGCCCACCAAACTCGACGCGTTGTGAAGTCAATGAAATACAAGCATTAAGTGAGATAGATGAGGGCGATTAGCTCAGTTGGTAGAGCATCTCCTTTACACGGAGGGGGTCATCAGTTCGAATCTGGTATCGCCCACCACTCATCGCTCATTGTTTTACAGCATTACAGTCATAGAAGTGGGCGATTAGCTCAGTTGGTAGAGCATCTCCTTTACACGGAGGGGGTCATCAGTTCGAATCTGGTATCGCCCACCACTTCTGTACTTTCAGTTATATATAATGGGTCGTTAGCTCAGTTGGTAGAGCAGTTGACTTTTAATCAATTGGTCGCAGGTTCGAATCCCGCACGACCCACCATTATAGCAAGTATCTTAACCATTCCCCCCTAAACTCAGAAGTTCATACGAGCCAATATCTCGTGGACAAGACAAAGTTGCATGTCAATTTTGAGCAATGCTTGCGCTCAGGTTCGAGTGAAACGCATCAGCATTAATCTAAATAGCAATATCCAATACAAATCAACGCGATAAAAGTGTGCATGGCGCACAATCTGACTTACTTATACTCCCGGCCTGCTAGCTCCCCATAAGGTATCATTGGAGTGAATGGTTTGACTGTGAATCACAGGCATAAAAAAAGGCGCCGTAGCGCCTCTTTAGGGATTTTTTTTCTGATACTTAGAGTACCAGGCCCGCAATAGAGGCGGACAGCACACTGACCAGTGTAGAGCCGTACAGCAGTTTCAGACCAAAACGAGAAACCACATTACCTTGGTGTTCATTCAGGCCTTTAATCGCACCGGCTACGATACCGATAGAAGAGAAGTTAGCGAATGAAACCAGGAATACAGACAGAATCCCCACACTGCGTGGTGACAATTCAGATGCCACTTTCTGCAAGTCCATCATTGCCACAAATTCGTTAGAAACCAGTTTGGTTGCCATAATGCCGCCCACTTGCAAGGCTTCGTGAGCAGGAATACCCATCACCCAGGCAAATGGGAAGAAGACATAACCCAAAATACCCTGGAAGCTGATGCCGAACAGCAGGCTGAACAGTGCATTCATTGCTGCAATCAATGCAATGAAACCAATCAACATGGCCGCAACGATAATGGCGACTTTGAAACCAGCTAGGATGTATTCACCCAGCATTTCAAAGAAGCTTTGGCCTTCATGCAGATTGCTTAGTTGCAACTCTTCTTCATCTTCTGCTTTATACGGGTTGATTAACGACAACACGATAAAGGTACTGAACATGTTAAGCACCAGTGCTGCGACCACAAATTTTGCGTCCAGCATTGACATGTAAGCACCCACAATCGACATGGAGACTGTCGACATTGCTGTTGCCGCCATGGTGTACATGCGTTTTTCAGACATTCTGCCCAGAATATCTTTATAGGCGATAAAGTTTTCAGACTGGCCCAGAATCAGTGAACTGACTGCGTTGAATGATTCTAACTTACCCATGCCATTGATTTTGGACAACAAAGTACCAATGATGCGAATAACGACGGGCAGCACTTTAATGTATTGCAGAATACCAATCAGCGCAGAAATAAAGACGATAGGGCACAGCACTCTTAAGAAGAAGAACGCGAGACCTTTATCCCCCATATTGCCGAAGACAAAATCGGTGCCGGTAGCGGCGAATCCCAATAATTTGTCGAATAAGCCGGCGAATCCTTTCACAAAACCTAATCCAACTTCCGAATGAAGGAAGAAGTACGCTAACAGCACCTCAATAACTAACAATTGAATAACAAACCGAATGCGGATGCTTTTACGATCCTTACAGATCGCTAATGCTAATATGGCCACCACAACTAAGGCCAACGCAAACTGTAAAATATGGGACATGTATGTGCTCCAAATTAGAGGCAGTCTAGATTTCGGTGGTCATTTTATGTAACGGCTACATTAAAAACGAGATGTATGTTGCAAATATAGAAATTCACTTTCATAAATGCAAACAAATTAGTGGGGTTGATCACAAAAAATAGCATGTTAATAATATGCTACAGCGATAGTGTAAATATGCTAGTTTGAATAATTGTAGTGTTCGGTCTCGGAAATTGCGATGCAGTTTTCATCCAATTTTGCGAAAACTGGCAACTGACGGTGACGCCTTGGCAGATTATGCGGTATTAGCTATCAGAGTGATAAATTTCGCTTTTCTAAATGCGCTTGATAATTATTATCATTTATATATTATTGATGATAATAAGTAGCCGTAAATTCTCCAAGGGTAATATTGAATGTTGGATAGTCGTGCTGTCGATACGCCCCGCCGTACATCAAGGAGGATTAAACTCTCCCTGATGGGGCCGGCTTTTATCGCCGCTATTGGCTACATTGATCCCGGCAACTTTGCCACCAATATTCAGGCCGGTGCTTCATTCGGTTACACCCTATTGTGGGTGGTGGTTTGGGCCAATATCATGGCCATGCTTATCCAACTTCTTTCCGCCAAGCTCGGTATTGCTACCGGTAAAAACCTGGCTGAACATATCCGTGACCGCTTTCCGCGCCCTGCGGTATGGGCTTATTGGGTGCAAGCCGAAATAATTGCAATGGCAACTGACTTGGCCGAGTTTATTGGGGCCGCCATTGGGTTCAAATTGCTATTGGGAGTGACGCTACTCGAGGGGGCGGTGCTAACCGGTATCGCGACTTTCCTTATTCTCATGTTGCAAAAGCGCGGGCAAAAACCCCTTGAGTTGGTTATCGGTGGCTTGCTGCTGTTTGTTGCCGCCGCTTATATTGTGGAGCTGGTTTTCTCGCGCCCTGAAATAGCGGCATTAGGCAGAGGGATGCTTATCCCCGACTTACCTAATCGGGATGCGGTATTTTTGGCCGCCGGGGTATTGGGTGCCACTATTATGCCGCACGTCATATATTTGCATTCATCATTGACACAAACTGCCGGGGAAAATTCTAAAGCGGATCGTTATGCCTCGACCAAATTGGATGTCGCCATTGCCATGACGATTGCAGGTTTCGTCAATCTGGCGATGATGGCGACTGCTGCGGCAGCATTCCATTTCAACGGCTACGGCAGTATTGCTGAGATTGAGCAAGCTTATTTAACCTTACAGCCACTGTTGGGTAATGCCGCGGCGACCATTTTTGGCCTGAGCTTAGTGGCCGCCGGGTTGTCATCCACGGTGGTCGGCACCTTAGCCGGTCAAGTGGTTATGCAGGGTTTTGTCCGGTTTTACATCCCTATTTGGCTGCGGCGTTCCGTCACCATGTTGCCCTCATTTATTGTAATTTTGATGGGAATGGATGCGACGCGGATATTGGTCATGAGCCAAGTCTTGCTGAGTTTTGGTATTGCTTTGGCGCTGGTGCCATTGCTGGCCTTTACTGGCAATAAAGAATTAATGGGCGATATGACTAACTCAAAACTGATTCAGGTTTTGGGGCAGCTGATTGTACTGGTGGTGATTGGATTAAATGCTTATCTGCTCATCAGTCTGCTTTAATTTATCACTCGGGCGGGTTGTGGATACAAACCCACCGGAGTATTTCATTTAGTTGTCATGATGATGACCGTGGCCTTTGCCGCGATGGTGTTTTTTACCATGCTTATCATAATGCTTGTCATATTTCCAATAGCGCCCTTCGCGATAGTAATAGTTTTTTTTCCACCAATCTCTATCTTGCCAACGGTATCCATCCCAATAATGACCATGACGATTACGCTCGCCTAAATCTCGCCCTTGATGGTCATGCCACCATTGGCGGTCACGCCAGTCATAACCATCCCAATAATTACCGCTGTTATCTTGCTCGCCAATGTGTAAAGAAATACTGGGTAGCAACTCAATACTCTCGGCATTGGCCATCGGAATCAGCGGGAACCAAGCTAATAGGGTTATGAGCAGCAGCGGCCTTATTCTTCTCGGCCTCACGACACTTAGCTTTAGCATTGTAAACATTATTTATCCTTGCCTGACCTTATGGGCTATGGCGTTATCTTAAATAGTAAGCCGCCCGCTGAGATTCGGATAAAACTGTAAAATATCTATTTAGGATTTATCTGTGGGCTGAGTGAATGAAAGGCGGTAACAGGGGCCTGGCACCCCTGTTGAGGACGAAAAGAGAACGTTTACACTAATATGTCTTCAATGGTTTTTATTTCTGTATCACTGAATTCGCTATTGGCCAACATGCCGACGGCATCATCAATTTGACTGGTTTTACTGGCACCAATCAGTGCTGACGTTACCCGGCCCCCGCGTAACACCCAAGCTAAAGACATCTGTGACAATTTCTGCCCACGATCCAGTGCCAGTTCATTCAATTGGCGAACTTTAGCCAACTTTTCTACTGAAAGTTGCTCAGGATTAAGGAACTTACTGTCGCTGGCTGCCCGTGAGTCCAATGGGATACCGGCTAAATAGCGGTCAGTTAATAAACCGCCAGCCAAGGGCGAGAAAGCAATAGACCCGACGCCATATTCATCCAATGTATCCTGCAAATCGGCTTCAATCCCGCGCTCAAACATGGAGTATTTGGGTTGATGAATGAGGCAAGGGGTGCCGAGTTGCGCGAGAATGTCACAGGCTTGGCGCATTTGTGCTGCGGGGTAGTTAGACAGGCCGATATACAGCGCTTTGCCCTGACGCACCAGCAAATCCAGTGCCGCCATGGTTTCTGTCAACGGGGTATTAGGGTCAGGGCGATGGTGGTAAAAGATATCAACATAATCCAAACCCATACGTTGTAGGCTTTGATTGATACTGGCAATCAGATACTTCTTTGAACCCCAATCACCATAAGGGCCGGGCCACATGGTGTAACCCGCTTTGGATGAAATAATCAGTTCGTCACGATAAGGGCGCAGATCTTGATGCAGGATCCGGCCGAAGTTCAGCTCGGCTGAACCGGGCGGTGGGCCGTAGTTATTGGCTAAATCAAAATGGGTAATACCATGGTCAAAAGCGCGATGAATCAAATTACGGCTATTTTCATATAGTGTGTTATCGCCAAAATTGTGCCACAGACCAAGAGAAATGGCCGGCAGCATTAATCCGCTACGGCCACAACGGTGATATTCCATCTCCTGATAGCGGGAGGACGCTGCCTGATAGACCATGATGCTCCTTATTAATAAAAGTAAACCGCACTTTAATGTATACGTTTCCACTGATGGCATAAGCTAGCGCGATCACAGAGCTTATATCCAGTATTAACGGAAATGAGATGTCAGAAAATAGTTACACCACGCAAGCTAATTAATAATTATAAAACATTAGATTTATTTATGTTTTGCATAATACTTGTTTGACAATAATAATCATTAAGGTGGTGTGGTCATGGTGAGTCACTATAAGGTCGCAGACTATTTACTGGATCGACTGGCACAAGTGGGTATCCGGCATCTCTTTGGTGTTCCTGGTGATTTTAATCTTCACTTTCTAGACCATGTTATTAGCCACCCGATTATCCAATGGATGGGATGTGCTAATGAGCTTAATGCCGCCTATGCTGCGGATGGTTATGCCCGAGTCATGCCTGCGGCTGCATTGCTTACCACAGTGGGGGTCGGGGAGTTAAGTGCTATCAATGGTATTGCTGGCAGTTATGCTGAATATCTTCCAGTCATTCATATTGTCGGTACCCCGGCCTTACCTTCACAACAGGCTGGTCTGTTGCTCCACCACTCATTAGGTGACGGCGATTTTGGCCATTTTGCTCATATGGCGAAAGAGATTAGCTGCGCACAAACCAGTTTGACGGCTGAAAATGCTGTGGCAGAAATCGACCGCGTGTTAGTGGCTGCATTATCCCAGCGACGCCCGGTTTATCTCCAACTTCCCAGCAATGTTGCACAGGCCGATGTGACCATGCACTTGGGCGCTTTGGCGCTTTCTCAACCTATTTTATCCCCATCCTCTTTGCAGGCATTTATTGATGCCGCCCGTGAAAAATTGCAGTCAGCACGCCGCGTGGCGCTATTAGCCGATTTCTTGGCCGACCGATTTGGTGCCCGACAGTCGCTGAATAATTGGCTGACAGACGTGAATCTGCCACATTCAACCTTGCTGATGGGTAAAGGGCTGTTGGATGAATCTCACCCGCTGTTTCTTGGGACCTATGCCGGTGCGGCCAGTGATAGCAAAGTCAAAGAATATATTGAAGGTGCTGATGTTTTAGTGATGGTCGGGGTGTGGTTTGTCGATACCATTACTAGCGGATTTAGCCAGCATATTAATCAAGATAATTGTATTGATGTTCAGCCGGAGCAGGTGCGTATCGGGCGCAAAGTTTTCAACCAAATCCCGATGACCGTGGCGGTGGCGGCATTACATCAGTTATGTAAGACTTTACAAAATGAATGGCAGCAGCCAGTTAATCCTCATCCGATACAGCAGGTTGCGCAACATCACTTGCTTAGCCAACAAGCATTTTGGCATCATATCCAGCCGTTTTTCCTGCCCGGCGATATTGTGATTACCGATCAGGGGACTTCATGTTTTGGCGCTGCAAGTTTGCATTTACCCACCGGATGCACATTTATTTCGCAATCATTATGGGGATCAATTGGGTTTAGTTTACCGGCGGCTTATGGCGCGAAGGTAGGACAACCTCAGCGCCGAGTGATCTTGCTTATCGGTGACGGCGCAGCGCAATTGACTATCCAAGAGTTGGGGTCAATGTTGCGTGACGGATTAGCCCCTATTATTTTTCTGCTTAATAACCAAGGATATACGGTGGAGCGGGCTATTCATGGGCCACATCAGCACTATAACGATATTGCTCAGTGGGATTGGACGCACCTACCCCAGGCATTGGCTTTGGGTAAACAAACCTTTACACGTCGTGTTACGCAGGTAGATGAGCTGCAACAGGTATTGATAGAAATCGGCCATTGCCAACAGTTGGCATTTATCGAGGTAGTTTTGCCACCAATGGATGCCCCTGAATTATTGGTTAATGTGGCCAAATCTCTTCAGGCCCGCAATACGGCAACCTGACCTCACTCGGGGCTATTGATATTACCGGTCAACTGATCTAACAGCCAATAGCCCGCCGGCCCGGGTGGGCTTTTTTTCGACCAAACGGCATCAATTGAGATCATTTTTGGCCAACCCACGGCCGCAATCGACACCAGCTTGTTACGGCTATATTGTTCAACCAACCAACGCGGCAAAATAGCCCAACCGAAGCCTTGCTCCGCCATTTCCAGCAACATCAAATAGCTGGGAGCTGACCACATTAGCCCTTGTGACTGATTGCGTTCGGTGCGGTTATAGGTATTGAGACGAAGTTGTCGGGTGGTGGCTAATTGCTCCGGGTGAACCTGCGGCCATTGTGCCAGTGGATGATCCGCTCTGACAAATATTGCCATCTCAGTTTGAGCAGATAATCGGGTGGCAGCAATATCCGGTGGATAATGATGCTGAACTTCCACTACGCCAATATGAGCTCGCCTGAGTTGCAGCAAATCAATGACATCGTCATCCTCGGCAATCAAACACTCAAATTCGATATCAGGATAGCGCTGTTCAAAGCGGCGCAGCAGATTTTCATGATGGGTGGGCTGATAGGTATCAGACAAAACAAAAGTCAGTCGGGTTTCAACTTGGCCTGCCAAACGGATTGATAGATTATCCAACCGTTCACTGGCGGCCAGAATTTCCTGCACATGAGAGAGCACCCGACGCCCATGGTCAGTTAACACCGGCTGGCGAGCTTGGCGGTCAAACAATGTCAGCCCTAAATCTGCCTCCAGATTGGCAATTGCGGTGCTGATGGTCGACTGGCTTTTGCGCAGCTTACGGGCTGCCGCGGAGAAAGAGCCAAGTGCCGCGGCTTCGACAAATGCTATCAGGGCTTCGGGAGAGTAATGCATAAACTATCTATTTTATCGATGGGTTCTATTTTTAATCTATCTTAAAAAGCGATGATAATCACCCCCGACAATCTGTTATTGATTAATTAAGTGGGTGTTTTATGCAAGTTCATCGCAAATCTGTATTTGAGCGCGTTATCCATGCTATTGGTTTTGAAGTGATTGCGGTCGCCATTTGCGCGCCAGCCGGGGCATGGCTGCTTGATCGCTCCATATTGCAAATGGGAACATTGGCCGTGCTTCTCTCTTCAGTGGCGATGCTGTGGAATATTATTTACAACAGCCTATTTGACTACTTCTGGCCGGTGAGCCGGGTGGCCAAAACGTTACGAGTGCGCGCATTGCATGCACTGGGTTTTGAGGGCGGATTTATCCTGATTGGTTTGCCGATTGCGGCTTTTGCCTTGGGAATATCACTGTTACAGGCATTTATGCTGGAGATTGGTTTCTTCTTATTCTTCCTGCCTTACACCATGTTTTATAACTGGGCCTATGACAGTTTACGGGCGCGAATTATCCGCCCACGCCAGTCCGCGATATTGACCCCCGCGGCCAATAAAGGCCGTGGCTCAAATTGATTTTTGGGCTTATTACCCCGCAGTTTTATCCCGCAGCAGCGGCAATATTCCGCTGCTGAAACGTTTTTATGTGATCTTTATCCCAAAGCGAAACGGTTTCCAGTATTGAGATTGTTGTTTCCGCAACCTGATTTTACAGTGAGCATAGTTGAAATTAAGAATACCAGTAACGGAGAAGTTTCTGATGACAAGCTATGCCCTGGTGGGTGACGTTGGCGGCACTAATGCCCGTCTGGCGCTTTGCGCTGTGGCGACGGGCGAAATATCACAAGCAAAAACATATTCAGGATTGGATTACGACAGTCTGGAAGCTGTCATTAAGCAATATTTATCCGAGCATAAAGTGACTGTCGAGCACGCCTGTATTGCGATTGCTTGCCCGATTACAGGTGATTGGGTCGCCATGACTAATCATACATGGGCATTTTCTATTGCCGCAATGCAGCAAAATTTGGGGTTGAAGCACTTAGAAATCATTAATGATTTCACGGCAGTATCAATGGCGATCCCGATGTTATCCGCGCAGGATGTCCTGCAATTTGGCGGCACAGCGCCACAGCCAGGTAAACCGGTTGCGGTCTATGGTGCGGGCACAGGCTTGGGCGTGGCACATTTAGTTCATGTGGATAGCCGCTGGATAAGCTTGCCGGGTGAGGGGGGGCATGTGGATTTTGCCCCCAATAGTGAAGAAGAAGACCGGATTTTGGCCGTATTGCGCCAGGAACTGGGCCATGTATCTGCTGAACGCGTGCTTTCAGGCCCTGGGCTGGTCAATTTATACCGGGCTATTGTGATTTCTGATGGGCGACTGCCTGAGAACCTGGCCCCGAAAGATGTAACTGAGCGGGCTTTAGCTAACAGTTGCACCGATTGTCGCCGCGCATTGGCCCTGTTTTGTGTGATTATGGGGCGCTTTGGCGGCAACCTGGCTTTGAATCTCAGCACTTTTGGCGGCGTGTATATCGCCGGCGGTATTGTGCCTCGCTTTATGGAATTCTTTAAAGCATCCGGTTTTCGCGGTGCTTTTGAAGATAAAGGCCGCTTCAAAGATTTCTTACAGGATATCCCAGTCTACATGATTACTCATCAGCAGCCCGGTTTGCTGGGGGCGGGGGCATATTTACGTCAGAAGTTAGGGCATACTCTTCATCCTTGAAGCAGGTAAAACAAAAAAGCAGGGCCGAGGCTCTGCTTTTTTTATGACTAGACAACATTAACTGTTATGCATGGCTGTTGGCGGTGATTCCGGTTGGAGCGGTTGAGCTCTCCGCCACTTCAGCTGTAGCCCCTTTGGGTGGTTTGATAATCAGGGTCAATAGTAGGGAGAGCACCGACAGCGCGGCAATAACAATAAAAGTCGCGTGATATCCGCCCAGCTGTGCCGCAATAAATGACCCCGCCAGCGCACCTAGACCAAACCCTTGATAAATAACGCCATAGTTTTTGCTGTGGTTTTTCAGGCCGAAGAAGTCGCCAACAATGGCCGGGAACACGGTGATGTTACCGCCAAAGCAGAAGGCAATCGCGCCAACACACAAGAAGAACAGGGCGTGAGTCAGTGGGGCAAAGCTCAGCACTGATACGGCTAAGGTGGTCACCAGCAAGGTGAAGCTGATAACCCGTAGGCGGCCAACTTTATCTGATAGCGCTCCCAGAATAATGCGGCCCGCGGTGTTGAAAATGGCGATGGCCGACACCGTATTGGCGGCGGTAGCCAAATCCATTCCTGCCAGTTGCACCCCCAAATCTTTCACAATACCAATCAGATATAAGCCACTCATACAGGCGGTGAAGAAGATAATAAACAGGAAATAAGACTCTTTGACTGCCAGCATCTCTTTGACACTGAAATCACGGCCCATCCGGGGAGATTGCAGGTTGGTAGTGGGTGGCGTGGCGATTTTCTCCCGCAATAAGAAAGAACCGGCCCCGACCAAGACCATCACGATAATGCCCCAATAGAAAAAAGCCAGCGATACACCTTGGTTGGCAATCAAACTGGCATTCACATATTTGAACAACAGGCTACCGGTGCCAAATGCTCCGACAGAAATACCAGAAATCAACCCCTTGCGCTCTGGGAACCACTTAATCAGATTCGACAACGTCGTGATGTAGGCCGTGCCATCGGCAAAACCCACCACAATACCCGCCAGCAGGTAAATCATCCCAAGTGAGGTGGCGAAGGAGCTGGCTATTAAGCCCAAGCCGAGAATGATGCCGGAAATCAGTGTCAGTTTACGGATACCAATGCGCTCTTGCAGACGGCCAGCAAATAAAGTGGCAATAGCCAGCGAGAAACTGGTGATAGAAAATGTGGTGGCAACCGCCCCCAATGACCAACTGAATTTCTCCCCTAGCGGCTGATTAAATAAGCTCCAAGTATAGATAGTGCCTAAACCCATCTGAACAATGATGGTGCCAATAACAATTAGCCAACGATTTACCGGTTTACTGCTCATGCCGGACTCCTTAAACAGCAATGCATATGGCCCGAATGTGGCTATTGCTGAGGGGATACCGTGAGCAATAGTGTCGGAGCCTAAAAATTACGCGCTGATGGAGCACCGAAGATCTGGTCTGGAGGTGTTATCAGCCCGCCGAATGAAATCAGTATACGGGCGGGCTAATCGCTATAGATCGAAAGTGGAATGAGCTGCACTCGGCAGGGAATGAAATGCATTTAAAGGCGCATCAATTGCCGGAATTCTTTTATCTTGCTGCGGCTCACCGGGACTTCAAAGTCCAAATCACTGAGTCGGAGGATATAGGTGTTGTTAAACCACGGCACAATTTCGCGAATTTTGGCTAAATTCACACAATAAGAGCGGTGGCAGCGGAAAAAGTACTCGGTAGGCAGGCGGCTACAAAACTCAGTGATATTCATCGGCATAATGAATTCTGCACGTCGAGTATAAACCAGTGTGACCTTCTCCTGCGCCGCTGCATAATAAATATCATTGATATCCGTGACGATGATACGTTCATCTTTCATCAGATTGATGGTATGCGCGGCCGCCCGATGGCTGGGGCTGCTGGTTTGCTCTGTATTTTGCCGATCACGTTTATGCAGCGCTTCCAACTTTTGCAACATAGTGACAATACGTGACTCGTGGTAAGGTTTCAAAATATAGTCAAAAGCTTCAATTTCAAAGGCTTCTACCGCATGTTCTTTATAAGCGGTAATAAAGATAATATAAGGTTTATGGGTAAATTTGCTGATATTTTGCGCCAGCAAAACACCATCTAGCGATGGAATGTTAATATCGAGAAAAATAGCATCAACTTGATGGTTTTGCAGATATTTAAGCACATCCAGCCCATCTTCAAAGGTTGCTTCAATAGTGATATTGCTGTGCTGGCGAATAAGGTAGCTTAATTCTTCCTGAGCCAGAAACTCATCTTCGACAATAATTGCTTTCACGGGTTAAGCTCCGGCTGAATACTCGGCTCTAAATGGATCTTGCTACCATTTTTACTGATATAAAAAGAAATTTCGGTGCCTGGCTCCATTCGACGTATCTGTAAACCTTCCCCATAGAGTAACTTCACCCGATGATGGACATTGAGTAAACCAATTTTGTTACCTGGCATTTCGTTATTTGCCACGCGCTCAATGGTTTCCTGGTTAATCCCATTACCGGTGTCTTTCACTGAAATTTTTATTTGGCTGCCGCAGTCTTTAACAGCAATCACCACCACCCCTTTGCCGCGACAAGGTTGAATACCATGCACGATGGCATTCTCCACCAGTGGTTGAATCAGCAAACTGGGGATTTTTAGAGCAATATCATCATCAATATCATAAATAACGGTCAATTTGCTGCCGAACCGTGCTTGCTCAATGGCAATATAATCCTGAATTTGATGCAGTTCTTTGCGAATATCAATTTGTTCATCATTCAGTTCAAGGTTATAGCGCAGATAGCGAGATAAGTTGATGATTAATTGCCGTGCGGTATCTGGATTAATACGAATTGATGAGGAAATTGCATTTAACGCATTAAATAAAAAGTGTGGGTTAATTTTACTTTGCAGCGCGCGCATTTCCGCTTTATTGGCCATTTCACGCAGTTGTTCAATACGGGAAACCTCAATTTGGGTCGAAATAATTTGTGATAAACCCACCGCCATCACTTTGAGTGAATAGGTGATTTTATGCGCATGGCAATAATAGATTTTAAGCGAGCCAGTGACTTCGCCTTTTTCCCATAAAGGGATAATGATAAGGGAATGAATCTGCGGGGTGCGGTGGACTTCATCATTATTACGGATAGTAATTTTACCGCGTTGAATACTTTCCTTAGTAATATCGCTGATTATTTCATGACCAATATTATAGGTCTCCACGCCGACACCGACATAAGCTAAAATATGCTGAGTATCGGTGATGGCGACGGCATCAGCCTTGATATCATGACGAATAATTTCACATACGCTGCGTAATGATTCGCCGTTGATATGACGAAAATAAGGTAAGGTTTTATTGGCGATATCCAATGCCAGTTTTGCTTGTCGGGCGGCAATAACCTCTTTTTCATCCTCAACACTTTGTACCAGCAGCACGATCAATCCGATACACACTGCGCCTAAAATCATCGGAATCGCGATTTTAGACACAATATCGATACCCAGAGCGGTCGGTTTGGCCCAAATAACCACCAAAAGCATCGTCAGAGATTCACAAATCATGCCAGCTAAAATGCCGATGCTCCACTGCCGCTCTTTTTTAATGTGCAGGTTGATATAACCCGACATTAAACCTGCAATAATACTGGTAATTAAGCAGGGAACCGAAGTAATGCCATCAATATCAATTAAGTAGCGATGAGAACCCGCGATAAGTCCGGTAATAATCCCCACCCATGGGCCAAATAGAATGCCACCGGACATGACGGCAATCACTCGCACATTAACCAGCGAACCTTCGACATTGATGCCGGAATAAGTGCCAAAAATAGCAAATAGCGAGAAAATTGCGGTCACGGCGGCTAATTCTAGCGGCGTGTGTTTTTCTTTTTGCAGTAACTGGCGAAATAGATGGGTGCGGGTCAGAAAGAACAAGCAAATTAACATTAGTGCGGCACGATCAAACACCGCCAGTAGCATTTCAAATATTTGGTGCACGCTATTTTCTCTTGGCAACAATTTGGGATTGTCAGTTCGAATCTATCAAATCTTGAGGCGAATGGGCGGCTAACTATAAGGAAAATGGGGAGTGACTGCTACTTTATCCGTGCTGTTGAGCTAAACAACTCAGAGCCGGCCGAGGAAATAATCCCCGGCGGGCTACTCGGTTGAGTCAGCTTACTCGGTCATGCCCAGCTGCTGTTTGCCGATGGCCGTCAAGTTATCGGCAGTGGCTCTACCGGTGAAATCGACTTCGAAATCATCAGCGGCAAAGTCTGGTGGGGAGCGGCCATCAATAAAGCTGGCTAATTGACGCGGTAAATAAGCGGCATTTTTTTCACACCACGGGGCCGCGGCGATATACATAACATTGCTGTCAAACTCGCCATTATGCTCATTCTCCACTGAATGAATCACATCACAGTGCCAAAATACCGTGTCGCCAGCTTCCAAATCTGGAATTGGGGAAATGGCTTCCATTAAAAGAGGATGCCACTGTTCACTAGCCGATAATGCACGCCCCGGCGCGGCACCACATAAGTCATCGTCAGCCACATCATCCTGCAAAGCACGCAGCAGGATGTAGGCCATTGCATTGGCAATCGGGATCACATTCAACGTCCCGGCATGGGTACGTTGTGGTGTCAGCGCTGTCCAACCTTGGAAAGTTCGGAACATTGAGCACACAGCGGGGGATGGGAATTCCCGCACTTCCGGGCGACCCTCTGCCGCAAAGGGGTCGTATTTCTGCCATTCACCGGAAAATACATGGCGATAAACATGGCGGAAATTCTCATCCAGCCAGCGTTCAATGGAGCCGCCGTCCACATGTGGTGACAAGCCTAAAGATGAAGATTTCGGCGGGCGACGCCGTGTGCGGTCAGCATAGGTGACCACCCGATTAGCATCAAAGTGTTGCTTGCCGTGGCTCTCGGTTTGCCACAGATTATTTAAGAATATCTGCACCGCATTCATGCGCGCATCTTGGCGAGCTTCAACTTGTGGGGCGGACCAGTAGATGCCATAAATTTGCGGTTTGCTGGCGGCCAGGGTGCCGAAATAGTTGTCTTCGGCGGCATTCTTCAGTCGTTCGACAAAATTATTGCGATCCAGATAATCACCGATATCACGATTCCAGGCTGCGGCTTTCGCCGTCGGGAATACACCAAGGATAGCGCAGCAACCTCGTTGTTTTATTTGTGCTTTTTGTTCTTCGGATACTTTGCCATTGATAATATCATCAGCATAAATGCGCGGAATCGGATTTTCGCCTTGAGCCAAGCTACGGCGGATTTCAGTGACTTGCTGGCGGATATTCTCTTCCACGGCTTGGAAGGCCTGTTGATAATGAGGGAGTGCTTGACGTAATTGTTGCTTCACCGCTTTGATTGCCGCGGGAATATCGTCTATTTGTAAGGAAGCCATCATATTGATTCTCCAATATATCCATCACATTTCAAGTTGCGTGGGCGTTAGTTGCTCTCGCGACTTGGCCCGTCCGGTCGTAATGGTTTGCACTTTGCTGACCATTTGTTGATTTTTTGTTATCTTGAGGTGAATATTATTTAGCTAAAATGGAGAAGAATAAAGGGATGAGGTTTTGATGAAATTTCCTCTTTAATTTTCTCTCGCCTTTTGCTGCTCAACCTCTTCAAATTAAGGGAAAAATAGTGCCTGTGATCCCCATGTTTGGTCGTCCGTCAATTTCATTGAGAACACCACGGCTGATGCTAGATAGTCTAAATGAACAGGATTGGCCGCTATTCTTACAGCTATATCAAGACCCCGTGGTTCAGCGTTATATCTCGGATCCGATGGAAATGACGGAAATTAGGGCGCGTTTTGAATCACGTTTAATGCCGTGGGAGAAAACTGCCAACCACTGGTTATGCTTGGTGGTGCGCGAAAAACAAAGCGGGCAGGCCATAGGGCTCACTGGTTTTCTGGCCGAATGGCTGCCGCTACAGCAAGCCGAAGTCGGTTATGCCATCTTGCCGTGTTATCAGGGCAAGGGCTTTGCTAAAGAATCGCTGTTGGCAGTTTTGGCGTTTGGTTTTCAGCAATGTCAATTTCATAAAATGAAAGCCACTGTCACTGTGGGAAATCAGGCTTCACGGCAAATGCTGGAGCGCTGTGGTTTTCAGCTGGAGGGGACTTTGCGTGATAACTACCAGCTTGCTGGGCAGTGGTGTGATGATTGGGTATTGGGGTTGTTGGCCGGTGAATTCGCACTACCAGGGTGAACTCCGATGAGTGAGATATTTGCTAGTAGCCACTCGACAGTGATTAAACGCTAGGATATGTTCATCAACAGACCATTTGTTGGTCAGCGTCGCTCGGACGGTCCGGGCGCTAACGTCTCCTCGAGGAAATTATGGCTGAATCTTCATCCAAACGCCGTTTTACACGTATTGATCGTCTTCCCCCCTATGTCTTTAATATCACGGCTGAACTCAAGATGGCCGCTCGCCGCCGTGGTGAGGACATTATTGATTTTAGTATGGGGAATCCGGATGGCCCGACGCCGCCACATATTGTTGAGAAAATGTGCAGTGTTGCACAACGTGAAGACACTCACGGCTATTCTACTTCCCGGGGGATCCCACGCCTGCGCAGAGCTATTTCTCGCTGGTATGCCGACCGCTATCAGGTGGATATTGACCCTGAAAGTGAAGCGATTGTGACCATTGGATCAAAAGAGGGGCTGGCGCATTTGATGCTGGCCACCTTAGATCACGGTGATACCGTGCTGGTGCCAAATCCCAGCTATCCCATTCATATTTATGGTGCGGTGATTGCGGGCGCGCAAGTTCGCTCCGTGCCTTTGACCGAAGGCATTGATTTCTTTGGTGAACTGGAACGTGCTATTCGTGAAACCATTCCTAAACCAAAAATGATGATCCTTGGTTTCCCGTCTAACCCGACGGCGCAATGTGTGGAACTGGACTTTTTTGAACGCGTGGTCGCGCTGGCGAAGCAATATGACGTGCTGGTGGTGCATGATTTGGCCTATGCCGATATTGTTTATGATGGTTGGCAAGCCCCATCAATCATGCAGGTGCCGGGGGCGAAAGATATTGCGGTAGAATTCTTCACCCTATCAAAAAGTTACAATATGGCGGGTTGGCGTATTGGTTTTATGGTGGGTAACCCTGAGTTGGTCAATGCACTCGCGCGAATTAAGAGTTATCACGACTACGGCACCTTTACCCCATTGCAGGTCGCGGCGATCGCGGCGCTAGAGGGGGATCAGCAATGTGTCCGTGATATCGCCGAACAATACCGTCAGCGGCGTAATGCTTTGGTGCGCGGGCTACATGAGGCAGGCTGGATGGTCGAAAATCCGAAAGCATCCATGTATGTTTGGGCTAAAATTCCGGAACCTTACGCAAGTTTAGGGTCATTGGAATTTGCTAAGCGATTGTTATCTGATGCAAAAGTTTGTGTCTCGCCAGGGATTGGATTTGGGGATTATGGTGATACCCATGTCCGTTTCGCACTGATTGAGAATCAGGATAGGATTCGCCAAGCTGTTCGTGGAATCAAAAGTATGTTCCGGGCTGATGGTTTACTGATGCCGGGTAAACCCGCCGCGCCAGAAGAGACGGTTTAATCCGCGAGCCATTTTTACCGTCACACAAACTTATTCTGGCTGGCAGCTGAGGGCTCTGGCCAGCATAAAAAATCACTCTTCAACATGTTATTGATTTGCCCTTAATGTTTTCTTCATTTGTTTTACACCATACTTATTCGCAAGTTGCCGGTGTCATACGGTTCAAATCGCTTGCTGCTTTCCTGTAACTTGAGTTATTTAGGGTATATTATTCATTGAGTTATGTTGGTGGGGCGTGTGGCTATGAGAAATCGTTATTCATTATCACAAATAACCTTACATTGGCTTACGTTGCTAATGGTCATTTTAACCTATGCAGCAATGCTACTCAGTGATTCGGTGCCTGATGAAGATCGAACATTGATGAAAAACCTGCATTTTAATTTTGGTATTTCCGTCTGGCTGCTCATGCTCGCGCGGCTCTGGCTACGCCGCCGCCATGTGACACCGGCAATCACCCCCAAACTCCCTGACTGGCAGCTATTAGGTGCGCATATTTTACATTGGTGTCTATATCTGATGTTTTTATCCTTGCCGATATTGGGTGTTTTGGCGCAAGCCTATGGCGGGAAAACCTGGTTTTTCCTGGGGTGGCAAGTTCCACAGTGGGTGACACCCAATGATGAGGCGCGGGTTTATCTAAAACAAACACATGAATTAATTGCCAATTTAGGGTACTTCGTGATTGGGGCACATGCATTGGCGGCACTTTATCACCACTATATTCGCCGTGATGATACTCTGCGCAGAATGATGCCGGGTAAATGATATAGCGGCTAAAAATGATAAAGGGCGCAAATGCGCCCTTTATTCGATGTCAGGTGGTGGGATCAGCGGCGTATTACTCGACCATTATCATGAAGGTGCCAACCCAAACCACCAACATAATTGAGATGCCCATAAAGAAATATTTCATTGTACAACTCCCCCTTGGAGTTACCTCGCCAGCCTGAGTCACTCAGCCACTGTCTGCGAGTTGATGGCGCTAATGTAATCCCAATAGAGAGCAATTTTCAATACTGTAATTTTATGCATCAGATCACACTTTCGTGTAAAAATAGTCACTAATATTAGTCAATATATTGAAGTGTGAAGCTATTAACGTTTTTTTAAATTATCGCCTAATAACAATTTGTTACTCTCTTGACTTAAATTTAAGCGCTAACGGCTGCCTTAGCGCGGTTCTCCTATCTTGCTGACCGCCACATCAGCCTCAAAGCCCAGTAAATAAAGGGCTTGTTCTAAAGCTTCAACTTTGGAGGCGTAATACACATCAAGCAGGCGATCCATCTGCGCGGCATTCAGGCCCAGCTTGCGAGCCATATCCGCTTTGCGCGTTTTGGTGGTCAGCATGGCATTGTGTAACTCGGCTTTCAGGCGCACCAAAATGGGGACGTGAATAGCAATATCGCCCGGTTGTAATGCTGATGGGGCAGGGACAGCAAGCTGCTCTTCCATTTGTGCCGCGATGCCATTCTTAATGCCATCTTGCGCTTCTAACTCTACGTCATTGACCGAGTATGTCACTGAACCTGACTCCGGGAAGTCGCGATAATAAATATGATATTCGCCGCTGGTTTCATCATAGGCATAGCTGGCTGGGTAATGGTGCACGGTGTGGCTCCTGTGGGTAAAGATACGAGCATTGTACTGACATCAGCAAACTGAGGTTATCTATTTAGTACATTCACTCAACCGCGCATGCAAAACGGGTTGATTTAAAAACCGGTAAGTTGCTGGATGCGGCAGTCTTCCAGATTGCCAATACCATGATGGATAAGAGTTGCCGGTATCACCGCGGGCTTATTCGCACATTTCCAACGCCATTGCCGGGCATCTAGCCACACATTCACCGCAGCCGTTACATTGTTCATTGATTAAGCTGGGCGGCTGGTGGGGTTGCCAGAATAATGCTTGTTTTTCACAGTAATCGGCACAGCTGTCACAATAAATATAGGTGTTTTGACAGGGATGTTTCATCACCGGGTGAGGGCCAGTTGCGGGTAATGTCGTGGGGGAGTCGCCAGCCGCGCCTTTTAATAAACCACGAAATAGCCCGCGGCGGCTGATAACCCGGCTTTCCATATAAGCTTTGTAGTAGCGCTCATCTCTGTTCATCGATTTTTCTTGATCACCGATATAGCTCATGAGGGGGCGGGAATAAACCCAATTCCGTTTGCAGCGTTTTCAGGTAACACTCGGTAATTTCAGCCAATAGCGGATAAACCGGATACTCCAGTTGTGCATTTTTGACCAACTCAAGATAGCGGTAGGCCCACGGCAGTAAGTGCTCGGTGAGCAGTGTAATGGCCGCGCCGCCGGGGTGCTGTTGAGATAAATGTGGCGGAGATATATGTGGGTGCTCAATTAAATACACCCAAGCCAAAAGCATTAAACCAAACTGGTCTTCTGGCTCATGAATAACACTCTGGCTTGCCAACCCCAAGGTGAAGAGAAATTCACGATATTTCAGGGTGCTCTCCCCCATTAGGATGTTTTCTCTCGCCAGATAAACGGAACCCCAGGGCGGGGCGGGCATTTCACCTTGCCCTTCAAACAACACCGAGAAGTCATATTCCAATTGCTCTGGCAAGATATTGGGTATCTGTTGGCAGTCATGAGCAATTTTTGCTGGATTGGGCCAGGGGAAAAGGTCGGTCATTTGTGACAGTAACGGCCACAGGCGCTGTACCGCATCGGACTGTGGTGGATAGTAAAAACACGCGCCAAGAATACGTGGCAAGGTAGTGTCTAATAGCATCAAAATATGTTCTCTTCTGGCCCGGCTATATTCGTTTTGATTAGCCGCAGAGAAAGGCGGCTAATCCGTTACTTTAATTATCAACGCGTTAAGTCACATCGGGATTTGCCACAAGTTATAGAAAGCAATGCGCCCGGCCAATTCACCCATCACCAGCGCTGATGCACTGACTGCCAGTGTGGCTCGGGGAATGCTATCTTTCAGCAATGCGGCGGCGGCGACGAAAATACCCAAAGTCAGCAACAGAATTTGCACTCCCCAAAATAGCGCCTGTTGGCTACTGAGTTGCGCCGAGCTTTGGCCAAGGAAGCTTAAATAGCCCGGTTTGTTCACCAACGTCACGATAGCGCCGACTAATAAGGCGCTAGCCCCCAGCTGACGTGCGCCCGTGAGGATGGCGAAAGCACCGCCACCAACCAGGACAGTCATCCACAGTTGTAATGAGGTGTACGCCGTATCCCAGTGAGGCACTGTAGTTAATTGATAAACTTGAGTTATTGACCAGGCAAAGGCCAATCCGAAAATAACCGTGGCCATATTGCACAGTGCGGCCAGCCGCGAGTTTTTCACGATAGTGGAGAAAAAAACGGTGCCACACGCCATCGCTACAAACAGGCTACTGAGCACTATTTCATTGCTCATGGGGGAGCGGCCGACGCCGAGTAACATGTTCATCGCCCGCAAGGGCTGGCCAACATGCAGAGCACCAATGGCTAAGCCCGCTAACATCAGAATCAGGCCGACAATATTGGCCTGCTTGAGTTGTTGTGCGCTGGTCATTCCAAGCTTATGACTTAACAACACTAAAGCAAATAACCCGACCGCGGTTTGCCCCAGCACGGTGAAGAATACTAAGGGTAATTCATGCATTTTTTAGACCTCCGCCGGGTTTTGGATACGGCCTGAAGTGTCACCGGAAGGTCTGGCATCACGATGGCCTCTGATAACCAGATTCGGGTGTGTTAGATGAGCATGCGGCAAGGGGGCGACAGCATTTTCTTCGCCGTATTTATCGCGCAAGACGGTGATTTCGTCGAAATCTAATGCCCGTTGTGGGCAAGATTCGACACAGACTGGTTTATGCCCCTCTCCAACCCGTTGATAGCAACCATCACACTTGGTCATGAGTTTCTTCTTGGCATCAAATTGCGGCGCACCATATGGGCAGCGCATCTCGCAATAACGGCAGCCAACACATAAGTCCTGATTGACCACCACCAAACCATCGGCTTCTCTTTTGTGCATCGCGCCGGTTGGGCAGCCGGTAACACAGGTGGGTGACGAGCAGTGATTACAGGCGATGGATAAGTAATAATTAAAAACATTCTGTACCCACATATTGCCCTGTTGCACCCAATGACCGCCGCCATACTCATATACCCGGCGCAGCTTCGGCCCGAGATCCAGGTTCTTCTCATCCTTACAGCTGATTTGACAGGTTTTGCACCCGGTGCATTTGGTGGAGTCGACAAAAAAACCATATTGCTTCATTTTTCAACTCCTTATACGCGTTTAACTTCCACGAGGTTAGTGTGTTGTGGATTACCTTTCGCCAATGGCGAAGGGCGTAATGTCGTCAAAGTATTGATACAGCCGCCCACATCAATGCCCTCTTTATTGAGGTTGCGCCATGCTCCTTGCGGGACGCTAATAACACCGGGTAAGACCCGCTCGGTAATTTTGACGGCTATACGGACGCGGCCGCGATCGTTGAAAATTTCAGCCATGTCACCTTGCTGTAGCCCGCGGGCATTTGCATCAATCGGATTCATCCAGAATTGGTGAGGGATAGCTTCGCGCAACATTGCCACGTTGTAATAAGAGGAGTGGCAATGGCCTTTGACATGGAAACCGGTCATTTGTAGCGGGTAGCTTCTCAGGGTTTCGACATCACTGACCCCCTCAAAAGTCGGGCTATACTCGGCGACGGCGGTGATGCGGTCACCGGGGGTCAATTGCCACTCTTTCCCCAGGGTGGCAAGGGCTTCAGAGTAGATTTCAATTTTGCCTGATGGTGTTTTTAATGGGTGATTGTGCGGGTCATCGCGAAAGTCTTTCAAAGCAATATATTGACTGCTATCCGCATAGATCCGGTCAATAATGCCTTGGTCATTAGTTTGCGCAAAAGGGGGTAACGCCGGGTTCTTTTCTCGCATTTTGTTATAACTGATTTCAATCCATTCTTGTTGGGAATGGCCTTCGGTAAAAGCGGCACCAATCCCGCATTTGGTGGCAATTTCGGCCAGAACATCATAAGACGGGCGGCATTCCCACATCGGCTCAATGGCGTTTTGCAGCCGAGTTACGTAGTGATAGGCTCCGCTGGCATAAGAGTTATCAATCAAATCATTTGATTCAACTGAAGTGACATCGGGTAATAATAAATCTGCATATTTAGCCGAATTGGTCATGTGGTTTTCCCACACTAAAATAAATTCACACAGTGATTCATCTTGTAAAATACGATGAGTTTTATTCAGGTCAGAATGCTGATTTCCTATCACATTACTGGCGTAATTCCACATAAACTTAATATTGGTATCCAGTTTATCTTTATTCTTCACATGGGCATTTTTAGCCGTCATCTCAGTGCCACGGAAAATAGCATCAGTCCACATAAAACAGGGAATGGCAGTTTTTACTGGATTGGGAATATTAAATCCTGGTACCGGATATTTGACATTACCACCCCAGGCACCGGTATTGGTTCCTGCTCGCCCGATATTTCCGGTCATTAACGGCAGCATCATAATGGCGCGCGCAGCTTGCTCACCATTGGCACTACGTTGAATACCCCAACCTTGGGAAATCCAAGCAGCACGGGCATTTCCTAACTCGCGTGCAAGTTGGATAATACGGGTTGGAGCAATGCCGGTTATTTCGCTGGCCCATTCCGGCGTTTTTTCTACTCCATCGATACCCAAACCTAAAATGTAATCTTTATATGAACTGTTGGCTGGGGCTGAATCAGGTAATGTGCTGGCATCCCAACCCACACAATATTCCTTCAGGAAATTCTCATCTGTTAAGTTTTCTTTAATTAATACATAACCCAACGCGGCGACCAGAGCAGCATCAGTACCCGGGTATATCGGGATCCATTCGGCATTGAGTGTGGTAACACTGTCTGTCATCCGTGGATCGATAATAATAACTTTAGCTTTACTCTTCTCCAGTGCATGAACCGCTTCTATATATTGCCCACCACCTGACATGCGAGTTTCCGCCAGATTATGGCCGAACATAACAACTAAATCTGAGTTTTTAATTTCATCCAGTAGCGTTTCATCTGCATTACCATAAATATAAGGCATCACGGTATTAATTTGTGCTGTGGAGTAAGTACCGTGTTGATCCAAAAAACCACCGAGTAAACTTAGCATTCTTTTACAGGCATTACGGCCTTGTAAATTAGCTCCGGTAGAGCCTGAACCATATTGATAATAAATTGCTTCATTACCGTATTGCTCAATAGTATTTTTTAGCTTGTCAGCCACAATAGTCGTGGCTTCATCCCAACTGATTCGTTTGAATTTACCTTCACCGCGTTTACCCACGCGCAACATGGGATATTTTACCCGGTCAGGATTATAGGTTTTCCACCTCACCGAACGGCCGCGTAAACACGGCCTAATTTGATGCTCGCCAAATGTGGAATCATCAAAAATTGCCTCATTAGCAATCTTAATAATTTCACCATTTTTGACATACACTTTTAGCGGGCAGCGGCTCCCACAGTTGACTAAGCAAGCGCTGTATTTAATGCTCTCTTTATTTACCGGCGCAGTCTGTTCGGGTGCCGCTTGTACTGAGAAAGGGAGGGTGATTGAACCGGCAATTGCTGCCGCCCCTGTCACTGCTGCAGATGTTTGAATAAATTCACGGCGGCTCAGCAAACCGGCGATAGGTTTTTTATAGTTATTCATCGACATTACCTTTGCGAAAGACATTATCTTGGCGAAAATAAAAAATAGAATGGAACTGTAATGCCCCACATTAGGAAATAATTTGTTACTTTTATATGATATAAATCAATTAAGGCGGTATAACGAAAGTATGGGCGTGGTTTATGTGAGCTTGTCGAAGGTTATTAATGATTTACTGCGATGAATTAACTATTTTCTATACATAAATTTAATATTTAAAATCGCTAAAATTTGTGATAAAGAATCAATCTCATGTAGGTGAGTATATTAATTCTGTTGGTTTTTTATTGGGTTTATTTAATTTATCTTAATTGTTTTGAGAAAAATCCTAATAAATAGTTGCCACTTACTCGTTGCTGTTTTCACCTGTATAAGATGAATTATGGATGGAATTAGGCAATAGTTATCGTCGCTAAAATAGCATGTTGATTTGTTTTCTGGCGCAAGAGGAGATCTGTATCACGATTTTTATCTCTGCCTGCTTGCAGTAAGGTATTAACCTGTTAATTTAATCGCAGTTGGATTGTTACCGTCAATGGCGGGCAAAACCTGATTGAGTGGCTTGATGAATGCTGCTGAGTCGGGTTTTTTTGTTTTCAGGGCTAACGCATGCAAATTGCTAAAATACTTAATAATAATGTAGTTATTATTCTTGACCAGCATGGTCAAGAACAGGTGATTATGGGCCGAGGTCTTGGCTTTCAAAAACACCCCGGCGAGTTGCTGGATAACACATTGATAGAAAAAGTGTTTGCTCTGAAAAATAATGAATTGGTCTCGCGACTGAGTGAGTTACTGAGCTGTATTCCATTAGAAGTGATGATTACATGTGATTGTATTATCACCTTGGCAACATCTAAGTTGGGTAAGCTACAAGATAACCTCTATATCTCGCTCACTGACCACTGTTTCTATGCTATTGAGCGCCATAAACAAGGTTTGGATATTACGAATGGATTGCTGTGGGAGATTCGTCGCCTGTATCCAAAGGAGTTTGCATTGGGCTGCGAAGCGGTGCAAATCATTGCACAACGGCTAGGGGTACAATTGCGTGAAGATGAGGCCGGATTTATTGCACTACATTTGGTCAATGCGCAACTTAACGGCGAAATGCCCGAAGTCATGCAGGTCACGAAAGTGATGCAGGAGATTCTGCACATCGTGAAATATCAGTTTAAATTAGAATATGACGAGAATGGGCTGAGTTATCATCGCTTTGTGACACACCTGAAATTTTTTTCACAGCGAATGTTAGGGCGCAATGGTGTTACCAGCAATGATGATTCCCTGCATGATGCAATAAAAGAGAATTATGGCGAGGCATATCGCTGTGCCGGTAAAATTCAACAACATATTAAATTGCAATATCGGCAGGAGTTGAGCAAAGAGGAATTGATGTTTTTGACTATTCATATTGAGCGGGTGCGACGGGAATGTTTTAGCTTGCCAGATTAAACTGTCAGCAAGAGAAATTTGACTAAAATAAAGGATTGTTACTGCCGACGGCAGGCAAAACCTGAATGTGTTTGTATCGCTTAATTACGATACGGAGCACAGTCAGGTTTTTTTTTGCTCGAATTTAATGACCTGAATATTTGTTTAACTAAATAAATAATTGCTCCATCGAAGGATAATATTATGCAATACACAACAGTTGCCAGCGAGATCCTCGCCGGAGTCGGGGGTAAGAGCAATATTAACAGTGTTGTCCACTGTGCTACTCGTTTACGCTTCAAACTCAAGGACAGTTCGCGGGCAGATGCACTAGCGCTGAAAAAGAATCCGGGCGTTATTATGGTGGTGGAGAGTGGTGGACAGTTCCAAGTCGTTATTGGAAATCATGTCAGTGAAGTTTATCAGGCATTATTGCGGCAAGCCGGTTTATCTGATGGCGATGAAAATGAACATCAGCCAGGAAGTCAGAAAGAGAATTTACTCAGCCATAGTATCGATATTATCTCGGGCATTTTTACTCCGTTACTCGGAATATTAGCCGCTTCCGGTATTCTTAAAGGCTTTTTAGCGCTAAGTGTTGTTTGTGGCTGGTTACAGCCAACCAGCGGCAGTTATATGATTTTATTCGCAGCCAGTGACTCACTGTTCTATTTCTTTCCACTGGTATTAGGCTATACCGCCGGTAAGAAATTTGGTGGCAATCCATTCATTACCATGGCGATTGGTGGTGCTTTAGTGCATCCCCTGATGTTGGCCGCCTTTAATGCAGCGGGGCAACCAAATGCGGCGGCGGTGTATTTCCTCGGTATTCCAGTCACTTTTATCAATTACACTTCATCAGTGATTCCAGTCATATTAGCCGCTTGGGTCAGTTGCCGATTAGAAAAAGGATTCAACCGAATCTTACACAGTAGTATTAAAAACTTTTTCACCCCATTGCTGTGTTTGGCAATAACTGTTCCGGCAACCTTTTTGTTGATTGGCCCGCTGGCGACTTGGCTAAGTCATTTATTAGCTACAGGTTTTCAGCTTATTTATTCTGCAGCCCCCCCTATTGCCGGCGGGGTATTGGCTGGAATCTGGCAGATTTGCGTTATTTTTGGCCTGCATTGGGGGCTGGTTCCGTTGATGATTAATAACCTGAGTGTGCTGGGTTATGACGCCATGTTGCCGCTGCTATTACCGGCAGTCATGGGGCAAGTGGGGGCCACGCTTGGCGTATTCTTACGCACTCGTGATGCAAAAATGAAGGTATTGGCTGGTTCGGCATTTACTGCTGGCATATTTGGTATTACTGAACCTGCGGTTTATGGGGTGACATTACCGACGAAAAAACCTTTTATATTTGGCTGCATCGGCGGGGCTATCGGTGGCGTTATCGTCGGTTATAGCCAGGCCCATGTTTATTCATTCGGTCTGGCCAGCATATTTTCTTTTGCCCAGATAATTCCTGCAACAGGTATTGATGCGAGTGTATGGGGCGCGATTATTGGTACCCTGATAGCCTTAATTTTTGCCGCGATTGGCACATTCTTTTTTGGTCTGCCAGCCCCTATTGCTGTACCAGAAACTGAAAGTTTATCTCAGTCTGCGTTTATAACTGAGAATCATCAGGGGCTGGGAGAAGTGGTATTCAGCCCTATCAGTGGCCAGTTGCTAGCATTGACCGACGTCAATGATACGACGTTTGCTAGTGGTCTATTAGGGGCTGGAATTGCCATTATTCCTCAACATGGGCGGGTTGTTTCACCGGTTGCTGGTGTCGTGGCATCCTTATTTAAAACGCACCATGCAATAGGCATTGAGTCCGATTTTGGTACTGAAATTCTTATTCATGTCGGTATCGATACCGTCAAGCTCGAAGGTCAATATTTTACTGCACATGTAAATGTGGGGGACCGAGTAAATACCGGTGATTTGTTGCTGGAATTTGATTGTGTGGCTATCACTGCCGCGGGTTATGACCTGACGACCCCCGTCATTATTAGTAATAGTGAAGATTACCAAGATATTTTACCGGCTAAAGGATTATCCATTACAGAGCAAACACCGTTATTAACCGTGATTCGTTAATACTAATTCAGGAGAAAACTAATGAAACATGCATTTCCAGACAACTTCCTGTGGGGCGGCGCTATTGCGGCAAATCAGGTAGAGGGGGCTTACCTCACTGATGGAAAAGGATTATCCACCTCTGATTTACAACCATTCGGTATTTTCGGTGACATTATTCCTCGTGTCAGTGGTGATAATTATGTCAAAGATGTGGCTATCGATTTCTATCACCGCTATCCACAAGATATCGCGCTATTCGCTGAGATGGGATTTAAATGTTTACGAATTTCTATTGCCTGGACTCGTATTTTCCCACAAGGCGATGAACAGCAACCGAATGAAGCTGGTCTGGCATTTTACGACCGGTTGTTTGATGAAATGGCGAAATATAATATTACGCCGCTGGTGACTTTATCCCATTATGAAATGCCTTATGGATTAGTGAAGAATTATGGTGGCTGGGGTAATCGTAAAACAATTGGTTTCTTTGAACATTATGCTCGCACTGTATTTCAGCGTTATCAGCATAAAGTCAAATTGTGGCTGACATTTAATGAGATAAATATGTCACTCCATGCACCCTTTACTGGCGTAGGATTAGAACAGGAAAGCAGTAAAAGTGAAGTCTATCAGGCGATTCATCACCAGTTAGTTGCCAGTGCTAAAGTGGTTGCAGCATTACATCAAATTATTCCTGATGGCCGTATTGGTAATATGTTATTGGGAGGATTGATGTATCCATTAACCTGCAAACCCGCGGATGTGTTGGAAACACTACAGCAGAATCGCGAATGGCTATTCTTTGGTGATGTGCAAGTGCGGGGTTATTATCCCTCTTATATGGCGCGTTATTTTAAACAGCATAATATTAGTATTGAGATTACGGCTGAAGATAAAACAGCCTTAAAAGAAACTGTCGATTTTATTTCCTTTAGTTATTACATGAGTGGTTGTGTGACCGCTGATGAAGAATTAAATCGTAAGGCCAGAGGTAATATTCTCAGCATGGTACAAAACCCGCATCTTGCCAGTTCGGAATGGGGATGGCAGATAGACCCCGATGGCTTGCGTATTTTGCTAAATGAATTATGGGATCGTTATCAAAAGCCGCTATTTATTGTTGAGAATGGCCTGGGAGCAAAAGATAGCCCGAATGCCGATGGTAATATTGAGGACGACTACCGCATTGAATATCTCAATGACCATTTAGTTCAGGTCGCTGAAGCTATTAAAGACGGTGTTGAAGTTATGGGATATACCAGTTGGGGGCCGATTGACCTAGTGAGTGCTTCAACAGCTGAATTATCCAAACGCTACGGTTTTATTTATGTCGATCGTGATGATAGTGGCCACGGCTCATTGGAACGTCGCCGTAAGAAGAGTTTTTATTGGTATCGTGATGTTATTCAGAGTCATGGCGAGGCACTAAAACGCTAATCCTCTGAGGTATAGCGCACTCACTTTATATCGGGTGCGCTAATTATTCTAAAAAGGGAAAATAATGAAACCAATTTTATCTCTGACTCGTCAGATGAATTCTGCTGCATTTTATTTACTAACCTCAACAATTTTACTCTCTTCACCGGCATTGAGTGAGGGTTTAGCTGGCAGTGGTGAGTATATTGAACAATCAACACCACAGTGGCAGGGAATAGCATTAGGATTTGAACCACAGCAAGAAGGATTGCTGGGGAATATGTTAGGTATTCGGCCTATTTTATCAGATCATGGTTTTAATTATTCACTTGGTTATTTGAGTCAATTATCATATAACGCCGGTGGTGGTTATAATCATAATAAACAAGCTTCTTATATAGACCAGTTTTCATTAACCTTTCAACAAGACCTCGAGTTATATACCGGTATTCCAGATGCAGTCATTGAAGGGAATATTGTTAACCGTAATCACGATAACAACCTGACACGTGATAGGCTACAAGATCCTCGGGTAAATATAACGGATCTGTCGCAAGAAAGTTTTGGTGGCCAATCTATTACTCGTCTGGGATGGTTAACTTTTGCCCGCAGCTTTGCTGACCAGAAGTTACATTGGCGCATTGGCTTAATGAATAAAGTGCAGGATTTTGATCAAGTTATTCCCTGTGACTTTCAGACGTTAGGATTATGTGGTGGTAAATCCGCAAATTCACTGACTTGGTTTAACTGGAATGTCCATTATTGGGGGACTACGTTGCAATATAAACTGACCGATAATTTGACTCTAAAAACCGGGGTTATGGAGCAGAACCCTGATGCACCAAGCCGTGGCAGGGCATGGAGTTGGTCAACCAAGGGCAGCAAAGGCATATTATTGCCACTGGAATTGGAATTAAAAACTAATGCGTTTCAGAGCTTGCCCGGTATTTATAATTTGGGGCTTTTATATACCAATGCCGAGCAACGAGATCTTTATCATGGCGTGTCTGGTGTACCTAGTGCTGGCGATCCCGATGGTTATCGCTACCACAATAATACTTGGTTCTTTTACGGCGGGTTTAATCAGCAAGTCACAAAACATCAAGACGATGCGAGCCGTGGCTTAAGTGTGTTTTACAGCATGTCACTGGCAGACCAACGGACGAATTATATGCACTATGCGGCCTCTACCGGGGTTCGATATCGCGGCTTATTTGATAGCCGACCCCAGGATTGGCTGGGGTTTGGGGTCTCGATGGTTAAATTGAGTGATTATTATCGGGATAATCAGCGCTATCAGAATCAAATTAATCATGTTGCTGATTATGCAAATCCCCTTTATTCGCCAGTGCCGGGACATTCTATTACTGCTGAGCTTTATTACCGTTTCCGAGTGACGTCTTGGTTGGAATTACAGCCAGATTTACAATATTGGCATTCTCCAGCTGGGGTTAACCAGACGCAAGATGCATGGGTAACGGGTTTAAAAACGGTCATTACCTTCTAAGTGGGCGAAAGCTAGCAGTTAATATGTCAATGACGTGGTGCTTTAACTGGCACCACGTAAGCTGCTATTCTTAAAATACTCTTTACAGTATTACCACGCAGGGAATCAGCACGATGTTGAATATGAAAAACCGATTTGAGCGTAATAATCTCTTCGGGGAAAAGAATATCCATGCTGTGTTTGAAGTCAGTCTACTGTTGAAAGCGATGTTAGCCATCATGGAGGTTATGGCGGGCATTCTAACCTTTTTTGTCACCCCTCAGTTGTTGCTTAATATACTGCACCGCATCACCCAAGTTGAATTTATCGAAGATCGTGGCGATGTAGTTGCCAATTATTTGTTGCATGCGGCACAGAGCCTTTCCATTAGCAGTCTGCATTTCGCCGCATTGTATTTATTAATTCATGGGATTGTTAAGCTATGGGTCATTATTGGATTGTGGCGCAAAAAATTGGGTTATTATCCGGCGGCGATAGTGATTTTTAGTTTATTTATTGTCT
This sequence comes from Yersinia hibernica, assembly GCF_004124235.1. Classification (NCBI taxonomy): domain Bacteria; kingdom Pseudomonadati; phylum Pseudomonadota; class Gammaproteobacteria; order Enterobacterales; family Yersiniaceae; genus Yersinia; species Yersinia hibernica. The sequence continues at coordinate 3,240,132 of NZ_CP032487.1, read as the reverse complement.
ATCAACTCTATCGCTATACCTTTACCCACTCGGTGCTTTTGATTTTGATAACCATACTGGATCTGGCGGTCATCGTGCTGACCGTATTGGAGTATCGACAGTTACGGCTGGCGCAAAAAGGCCCCCAATGAGGCTTTTATGGTAGTAATTAACTGAATGTTTTGTTATTAGCGACGCGTTATTCCTTCATAAATTAAGCGCAAGCCAAAAGCTCCTACCGCGACTCCGATAATACCACTTAACAGATGCTGAACTTTACCATAAGCGCGGCGGGCCGTAGGGCGAGAGAATGCCATACTGAGTAATGATCGCCAGAGGATAGAGGCCAATACAATGCCGAGCCAGGCGACTATTTTGGCCCAGGTTGGTGTTGTCGGGGTTAGGGTTACTGAGAAAATACTAATAAAAAACAACACGGTTTGCGGGTTAGATAAATCAGTCAACAGACCACGGCGGAAGTAAATATACCAAGGGGTTGCAGGCGAAGGGGCGATGCTACCGATACCCAGGTGCAGTTTCTGACGGTGGCGCACCATATTGTAGGCATATAACATCAGATATAAACCGCCACCGATTTTAATTGCCGAGAATAGCGCTCCCCCCTCAGTGATCAGTGCGGCCATCCCAAATAACCCCAATCCAGAGTAAATCGCATCGCCCAACGCCACACCTAGCCCTGTCAGTAAACCGGCATTTTTACCGGAGCTGAGGCTGGTTTGCACCACAACAAGCAAGTTAGCTCCAGGATTGATAAATGTGAGTACAAATAGTCCGACGGTCAATATGATGACGTGAATTTGATCCATTTTGTACAACTCCGATATTTGCCATTTCAATAGCATAATGCAATCTGCGGGGGCGAACAGAGTGGCAATCGTGCTTATGGCCATGTTTTATCGGCATGCTCTGGCAAAAATGTGTCGTTAGTCACTTAGTCAGCAAAAATATGAGCCTGGCCGACTATCGTCAAATCAACGGCTAGGCCAATGCGGATATCTTCCCGACTAATAGTTTTGATTTCTACGATTTGGTCGTGTTCAATAATAGATAAAGTGAGCGTCGAAATAAAACCAGCAAAATCAATGCCAATAACCTTAGCCAAGCAGTGAACCGGATAATGGTGGCCAGCGGGCAGCGGGGTAAGAATCAGTTGCTCGGGGCGCAGCATAATACGTGTTTGACCATGGCGTTTTGCATCGTCAACCTTGATGCGACCCAACGCGCAATCGGCCCATCCGGCATCAATGTGTGCGTCGAGAATCAGTGTTTCACCCAAAAATGTGGCGGTCGGCTCATCCACTGGCCTCAAATAGAGCTCTTGCGGCGGGCCAACATGAGCCAGTTTGCCCGCGCGCATCACGGCGACTTGGTCGGCAAACGACAGTGCCTCGCTTTGGTCGTGGGTCACTAAAATGGAGGCAATATTCGCTTGCGCCAGCAGCTCCGCTACCGCTTTGCGGGTTGATGCTCGTAAGGCGGTATCCAGCGCTGAAAATGGCTCATCTAATAACATTAATACTGGGCGTTGCGCCAATGCCCTGGCGAGCGCCACTCGCTGTTGCTGTCCGCCAGATATTTCATGCGGCCAAAGTTGAGCTAAGCGGCTGTCCAATGCCACCATTTCCATTAACTCATCAACCCGCCGGGCTTTATCCTGTTTGCTGCCCGTCAAGCCATAAGCAATGTTGCCCGCCACCGTAAAATGCGGGAACAGTGCGCCATCTTGCGGGACGAAACCAATCCCTCGTTTATGGGCTGGCACCTGAGTTGTGCTATCAAATAGCGGATTCCCTTGCAATATCACCGAGCCGCTATCCGGGGTTTCGAAACCGGCAATAATGCGCAGTAAGGTGGTTTTTCCTGAGCCGGACGGCCCGACAATCGCTGTTCGGCTGCCCGCAGTAATGTGCAAATCAATCCCGTCTAAGACTGTGACCGATTGGTAAGATTTACTGATTTGTTGCAGTTCAAGCGTGCTCATAATCCCGCCGTACGTTGAGATTGAGAATAAAGGAGCCAGGTTAGCGGCAGGGATAGTATCACCATGAGCAGCGCGTAGGGTGATGCGGCAACATAATCTATTTCACTGGTCAATGCCCAGAACCCGGTTGCCAGTGTTCGGGTACCATTGGGGGCCAATAATAAGGTTGCGGTCAGTTCATTGGATATTGCCAGAAACACTAAAGCTGCGCCCGCACCCGCACCCGGCGCGGCCAGTCGCATCGTGGTGCTCCAGATAGCTTGCGCGGGAGTTTTGCCCAAACTGCGAGCCACATTTTCCAATTCGACCGGAGCTTGTGCAATACCGGCTCGTAAACTGATCAGGGCCCGGGGGGTAAACATCAATAAATAAGCTAATAAAAGTGTCAGTTCAGTTTGATACAGCGGGCGTGCGATGCGAATGGTGATAGTCACCAGCGCTAGCGCGACCACAATGCCGGGCAGTGAACTGGTGACATAATTACAACCTTCCATCACACGGTGTAAACGGCTTGGGTAGCGCACGGATAGCCATGCCATGGGGATGGCGCATAAGGTGATAATCAGCGCACCGCTGAATGCCAATATTAGCGTTTGTTTCAACGCGGGCAACAATTCAGCATTCAACCAAACATCCATGCCGCCGATGTAGAGCCAGCGAGTCAGCGTGATAAAGGGCACCCCGAGTGAGAGGGCGGTCATTACCAGTGGCAACATGAGACACAGTAAGGTGAGGGTGGTTCCCATTGAATAAGCCGTTTGGCTCCTCGCGCTGCCTGACCCGACCCGAGCGTAGCGGTTATAGCCTCGGCTGCTGGCTTCGATTAACAATAATCCCAGGCAACATAGCGCCAGAACGCCGGCTAACATATTGGCCGCAGGGCCATTAAATGTAGATTGAAACTGGTCAAAAATGGCGGTGGTAAAGGTATCAAAGCGGATCATGGCATACAGCCCATATTCAGCTAATAAATGCAGCGCAATCAGTATCGAGCCACCCCAAACCGCTAGTTTTAATTGTGGCAAGACAACCCGAAAGAATACCGCGGTCGGGGGGCTGCCCAATGAGGCGGCGGCGTCTTCAAGCCCGGGGTCGAGGCGACGTAATACCGCGCAAGCAGGCAGATAAATAAAAGGGAAATAGGCAATAACAGAGATAAATACGCCCGCGCCAAGCCCATGCATTGAGGGCACCAGGCTAATCCATGCATAGCTTTGCACAAATGCAGGCACTGCCAGTGGGGCGATAGCCAGCAGTGACCAAATCCGCCGACCAGGTAAGTTTGTGCGTTCGGTAAGCCATGCCAATGTGACACCAATAATGGCGCAGAGCGGTAAGGTGAATGCCACCAATAATGCGGTGTTGAGTAGTAATTCACCTACTCGAGCGCGAAACACCAGAGCTTTGACCGTCGACCAACCGGTATCAATCGCAATGCCAATAACAAACCATAACGGCAGCAGGGATAACAATGAAAGCGCCACGGCAATGGCCACAATCCCAAAGCCGGGGCGGCGGTTATAGTGCCGTTGAGCTGCCTGACTGAGCGGCAGAGGAATAGCATCAGGATTTATATTGGCCATAATCGTTAAGGCGCTCGGCGTGTTAAATGCCCATCGCTTCAAGAACGCGACGGGCTAAAATACAGGTTATTAGCAGGTTGCTGGTATGATTACAGCAATCCTGCTTCTGTCATCAACTCAACCACTTTCTTACTGTTCAGTTTAGACGGTTCAACTTTCGGTGCTTCCAGGTCATTGAGCGGCACTAATTTAGGGTTAGAGGCGGCATCAACACCGACAGCATATTCAAATGCATTATTGGTGCGCAACATTTCCTGACCAGATTTCCCCGTTATCCATTTCATGAATTCCTGAGCTTCTTTTGGGTGCTTACTTGAAGCCAATACACCGCCGCCGGAGATACTCACAAAGGCACCGGGATCTTGATGTTTGAAGTAATGTAGCTGAGTTTTGCCGCTGTTCTCACCTGTTTTGGCTTGATCAACAAAGCGATAATAATGATAAATAACTCCGCCATCAATTTGGCCGGCATTCACCGCTTTCATGACCGTGCTATTGCCTTTATAGGCGGTAGAGTTGGCTTTCATGGCTTTTAACCACTCTAACGTGGCTTTTTCGCCCTTAAGCTCCAACATCGCACTCACAATAGCCTGAAAATCAGCCCCTGATGGTGATGCAGCCCAGCGGCCTTTCCACTCAGGTTTGGCCAAATCCATAATGGATTTAGGCAGTTCAGCTTCACTGATTTTTTCCGGGTTATAGACAAATACGGTGCTGCGGGCGGCGATGCCGGTCCAGCGACCATGTTCAGGGCGATATTCTTTCGCCACTTGAGCCTGTGTTGCGGCATCTAATGGTGCGAGCAATTTCGCATTATCGACCAGCACCATGGCAGGGGAATTCTCAGTCAGAAAGATGTCTGCCGGCGAGGCACTGCCCTCTTGGACCAACTGATTACCTAACTCGCTGTCGCCACCATTGCGCAAGGTCACTTTAATACCGGTGTCTTTGGTAAAGCCGTCAACCCAGGATTTCACCAAATTTTCGTGTTGGGCGTTATAAACCACAATACCCTCGTCAGTGGATGCGGCATGGGCGGAAAACGCCAGCACCATTGAGGAAGTTAACAGAGCGATAGGGCCGAAAGAGGATAAACGTAACTTCATAAAGACATCCTTTAGCAGGTCAAAGAAGAAAACGAGCGGATTATGCGACGGCAAAACAGCACGATTGTATAGAAAAAAATCAGTAATGATAGTGAAAATCATTCGTGTTATTTGCTACTAAATATTTCCTTGGCGCGGCTGTAAGTCCTTATGATTAAAGGGGTTTTGTAGGGTAATTTCTGGTCTGTAGGTCTATTTTGTCTGCGGTTTCTTTAGCAATAACCCGTGGTAATCCTGCATTTTCCTGTTTGTTCGTAACAGACAATGACTTAACATAGTCATTACTTTTTTGCATGGTTTATGGATATATGATGCGTCATTTGGCTGTCACTCTTCCGTTACTCATATTGCTTTCCGCCTGTAGCAGCAAACCGACGCCACCGGTCGCGGCGACCCCGTCAGATAGCCTGACACAAAGCGGTTTTTTACTTGAGCCGCAACATGTGGGGCACGTGCCAGACGGTGATTTTGCCTACAATGCGGATACCGCACGTTTCGTTGATAAAATGGTGCGTGAGCATGGTTTTGAACGTCAGCAGCTGCATGATGTATTGGCGCAAACTAAAAAGCTGGATTTTGTTATTCGGCTAATGGATAAACAAGCGCCGACGTCTGGCCGACCATCTGGGCCGAATGGGGCCTGGAAGCGCTATCGCAGCCAATTCATTACTCCAGACAATGTGCAGAATGGCGTGAATTTCTGGAATCAATACGAAGATGCCTTGCAACGCGCTTATGAGACCTACGGCGTCCCGCCAGAAATTATCGTCGGTATCATTGGCGTTGAGACTCGCTGGGGCAGGGTGATGGGCAAAACTCGCATTATTGATGCGCTGGCAACACTCTCCTTTGCCTATCCGCGCCGCGCGGAATACTTTTCTGGCGAGCTGGAAACTTTTCTGCTGATGGCGCGAGCTGAGGGCAATGACCCGCTCAGTCTGCGGGGTTCCTATGCCGGTGCGATGGGCTATGGCCAGTTTATGCCATCTTCATTCAAAGATTATGCCGTTGATTTTAATGGTAATGGTCATATCAATTTGTGGGACCCTGTGGATGCTATCGGCAGTGTGGCGAATTACTTCAAAGCTCATGGCTGGACCAAAGGGGCGGCGGTCGCGATACCTGCCAATGGGCAAGCGCCGAATCTTGATAATGGCTTTAAGACCAAATATCCGGTTTCAACATTGTCTGCCGCAGGGCTAAGTCCAACCAGTTCACTGGGTGAATATCAAGAAGCCAGTTTGTTGCGCCTTGATGTCGGCACCGGTTATCAATATTGGTATGGTTTGCCCAACTTCTACACCATTACCCGCTACAACCACAGCACCCATTATGCCATGGCGGTTTGGCAGCTAGGGGAGTCGGTAGGCCGGGCAAGAACGCTATAGGATGGTGGAGGAGTTTTCCGGCCAGCTCGTCAGTCGCATCACATAAAAATGGCCACTCAAAGTGGCCATTTTCGGCAATGTGACTCATCACATCAGATGGGAAATATCATCTGGATGAACGGATGGCGGAGACTGACGCCAGCCGCGAGTCAGCCAAAGCAAGTAGATAAAGCCCGCCAGCAACCACAGCAAACCCACCTCCAGCGCACGCTGTTCAAGGTGAACCCACAGCCATACTGACATCACAAACCCCATCAGTGGCAACAGCCCGTATTTGAACATGGCAGCAGCACCGCGGCGTTTCTCATTGAAAATAAAGTGTTTTATAACACTCAAATTCACAAAGGTGAATGCGCCGAGCGCCCCGAAACTTATCATCGACACCACTAAGTTCAGGTCAAGGAACAGTGCCAGCAGCGAGATGGTGGCCACGAAGAGTATGGCTCGCCATGGGGTGTGGAATTTGCGATGCAAATGGAAGAAAATTTTGCGCGGCAATACTCCCTCGCGGCCCATGGCATAAAAGATGCGCGACACACTGGTTTGCGCCGTCATCGCTGAGGCATAAACTCCGGTGAGATAAGTGGCCATAAAGAAGTTATACATCCACTTACCGCCGACATGCTCGGAGATAATCAGGCTGGCAGTATCCTGATAAGGAATTAATGATTTCCAGTCGGGATAGGCCAAATGCGCGGCATAAGACACCGCAATAAAGATGGTGCCGGCACTGATTACGGTAAACAGAATCGCCCGTGGCAGGGTTCGTTTGGCATCATGTGCTTCTTCTGCCATGGTGGCGATGGCATCAAAACCGAGAAATGCCAGGCAAAGCACGGCGGCACCAGATAATAAGCCCGACATATCACCGGCATTGACCAGCAGCGGTTTCATTAGCGCCGCCGGGCTTAAATCTGCTTGACTGAAAGAAAGAGCAATAAAGAGTATGATAAAAATCATCTGTGCCGCGATCAGCGAGAAATTCACCGAGGTGAGCAAACGCACCCCTAGAATATTTAACAGGCTAACACTGATAATTGACGCAATAATAAACACCGGAGCGGGAATGGCCGGGAATGCCTCGTGCAAGAAAATGCCTAACACTAAATAATTAAGGATTGGCAGGAACAGATAATCCAAAATTTGCGCCCAACCCACCAGAAAACCGGTTTTTCCACCAAAACTACGCTGCACGTAAGAATAGGCAGAACCTGATAACGGCATGGCGTTGGTCATTCGGCAATAACTGAGGGCGGTAAACAGAATGGTGATAACCGTCACCAGATAGGCAATAGGTAAATGCCCCTGACTTAATACAGTCACCTGTCCATAGGTGGTAAATACGCCTAAAGGCACCATATAGGCGAGCCCGAAAGCGACCAGCGCGGGGGTTTTAAGCACTCTGCGCAACTGAATATTTTGTGGCATTACCGTATCATCTCCTGGTGTATACAAGCACCGCTAAGCTGCATTTTTATGCAGTTGTAAAACATAAAGGAGCGGATTTTGACACAAGGTTTAAACGAACGCCAATCACTTCCTGCTGGTGTGGCACTGTTACATTGATTTTACTGGCCCACCGAGTTAACTCAGTGAGCCAGAACTGGCTTAACGGGCGGTTATGCGCCCTGATAAACCACTTTACCGCCGATTAAAGTGCATTCCACCTGAGTTTGATAAATCGTCTCTGGCGATTGCTCAAACAGGTTATTTTTCAAGATAATCAGGTCGGCGAATTTTCCTGCTTCCAGTGAACCAATATATTGCTCTTTGGCAATCATGTAAGCCGCATCAATGGTGGCGCAGCGCAGGGTTTCAATTAGCGTCAAATCCCGGTCATTATCCAGCCGTGGGCCCGCTGGGCTGCCGTCAAGATGCCAGGCACGGCGGGTCATTGCCACTTGTAGATTGTACCATTCATCTAAGCGATCAATTGGCCAGTCACTACCATAAGCAATTCGTGCCCCTGCATCGAGGAAACGGGCTGCCGGTTCCAGATGTTGGAAGCGGGTTTCGCCCAGCATTTCGCGCTCTTCATCAATCAGCACCCCCGGCAAGCCACCCCATTGGAAAGAGAGCACCGCAGTGGCCCCTAGTTGGGCAAAACGGTGATATTGATGAGCTGCGACCAGTTCATTGTGGGCTAATCCGGGGCGAATATCTTTGCCCGGCACGGCGGCGCGCATCTGTTCCACGGCATCTAGCACCATCTCGATTGCGCCATCACCGACAGTGTGAGTGTGAGGGTGCAGGCCCGCACGAGCACACTCCAGAATAACCGCATTGACCACGGGCGCAGTAAAATAGAGATCGCCATAATGATCAGTGGGTTGCCAGTCTGGATTTGCTACCGTGCCGTGGTTGGCGCGATAAGGCTCCAGCAGAGCCGCTGTCATGGTGGGGGGCTGTAGCACGCCGTCGATAAACAGTTTCAGGTGATCGACCGCAAAACCAGGTGCTGGCACCCATTCGTCACTGCCCCACTGGCGGCCAAATTCCACCACTTCCTGTACCACGCGAGCGGCATCTTCCGGCCCTTGTAGGCTATCTGGCGTCACTTCTTTTGCCCCGAGAACCCGTAAAGTCAGTTCATTACGTTCATATAACTGACGGAAAGCTAATAATTGTTCGGCAAATACCCGGGTATCCATCACTGTCGTGACACCCTGCGCATTCAGGACTTGCTGCACATGGGCAGCAATCTGCACATTCTTTTCTGGCGTGGCGGAAGGGATGCTGTCAAAGGCCCGCATCGCCGGAGCATCTTCCAAGATGCCGGTGAGTTTTCCGTTGGCATCACGGGCAATTTTGCCATCCGGTGGGACGGGGGTGTTTTCATCAATCCCCAACAGCTCAAGGGCGCGGCTATTGGCCGCCAGTGTATGGCAGTCATTGGAAAATAGCGCTATCGGGCGACGGGTGCGCAGTGAATCCAGTGCGTCTCGGCTCATATCAGCCCCCACTGGGGTCATCGCTTGGCGTTGCCAGGCCCGGACAGTCAGCCAGTCATTTTCGCCCTTAAAGGGGTCATTATCGAGATGCTGCTGGATGATTTCCAATGTCTGCTCAACACTCAGTGCGGCATAATTCAGATTACAACCGATAAGCTGTTTCCCACCCCAAAACGGGTGCATATGGCTATCGATAAGACCGGGCATCATAAACTTGCCAGCCAGGTCAATAAGTTGCGTTTTCGGGGCGGCAAACTGTTGGATAAGTTCATCGCCGCCGGTGGCCAGAATATAGCCCTGACCCAGCGCGATTGCGCTGCAAACCCGGTTATTGGCATCGGCCGTGTAAATTGTGCCGTTGTAATAGATAACATCGGCGACAGTAGATTGTTGAGTCATAGTTGGCTCTCAAAAATCCCTTTCTTCCTTGATGTTGCCACCGCCTGAGTAAGCTCGCGGCAACGCCAATGACTTTGGGAATGGGTGGGTCAAATAGCCATTATAGCCGGTATCTCTGGCAAAGCCCGCGGTGAGATACCCACTAAGGCTGGTGTTAAGTTAAGGGTTTTTAAGTAACTCGATCTTCATCATGGTCGCTAAATGGCGCAATATCTCGGCTTCCGAACAGCCTAATTCAGGAAATTGCGTCAACCCATCCAGACCACAAACCAAGCCAATCAGACGCCATGCGACATCACTGGCATTGATATCAGAGCGAAATTCATTAGTGTCGATCCCGGCGTTAATCACGTCTAGCGTGGCCTGATGCCAGTCAGACATTGAGGCGGCGCAGGCTGCTCTAATCAGCTCATCGCGTTCGGCCAGTATGGAGATTTCATTCCATAGCCGGGTTTCTCGTTTACCCGCTTCATCTTGTGGATAACCCAGCACTCGAAGCACCCGCTCCTGGGCTGGCAAGTTTTGGCTGCTGAGCGTAAATGCGGCCAAAGATTGTTTCACCAACAATAAAAAAGCATCCGCGCGCAGTCGTGAAACCGACGCAAAGTGGTGATGCACCTGACCGACAGCCACTCCAGCTTCACTGGCAACACGGCGCACCGTGGTTGCGTTTATCCCCTCGGTGATGGCAACCCGCATCGCCGCTTGCAAAATGGTGTCATGGCGCTCTTCGCGGTTCAAATAGGCCAAAGAAGCTCCTTTATCATGCTCATAAGTATTTTCATCATTATGTGATGAATTGGACGTTAGTTCAACTTTACGCTATTATTGTGATATTGAACAAGTGTTCAACTTTAACCTATGCCTTCTTTGAGTGTGTTTGTATGTCTAGAAAGTGGTTGATTTTCTACGTTATTATCCTGATGTATCTCCCTGTGTCTATTGATGCAACCGTACTGCATGTGGCGGCACCACGGCTGGGTATCGCGTTGTCTGCCACCGGCAGTGAATTGCTGTGGATTATTGATATTTATTCGCTGGTGATGGCGTGTTTATTACTCCCGATGGGGGCGCTCGGTGATCGCATCGGTTTTAAACGCCTGGCTTTATTGGGGTCGGTACTGTTCGGGCTGGCCTCTCTGGCGGCGGCATTGGCCCCCTCGGTGGCGGCACTGATTGCTGCGCGTGCCTTGTTGGCGATTGGCGCGGCAATGATCCTACCCGCCACGTTGTCTGCGGTGCGCCATATCTTTACTGATGAACGCGAGAGGGCATTGGCATTAGGCATTTGGGTGGCAATTGGCACCATGGGGGCGGCGATGGGGCCACTGGTCGGTGGGCTATTAATGGAATACTTTTATTGGGGGGCCGTATTCTTAATTAATGTCCCCATTATTATTGCCGTAATTATTGCTACGCTGGCCGTTATTCCTCATCAGCCGATGCGCACGGAACAAACATGGAGAGTCGCGCCGGCGCTGGTTTTGATAACCGCGATCCTGCTGTTGGTTTATGCGGCTAAAACGGGGATACGCGGGGGCGGGGATCCTTTGATGACGTCCCTGTCCGCGCTGTTGGGGGGCGGGATGTTGTTGGCTTTTGTGCGCCATCAATTATTGACATCAGCCCCGATGATTGATTTTCGTCTGATAAGTCAGCGAGTGATTGCTGTCGGTATGGTCATGGCGATGACGGCAATGATAACGTTGGTCGGGTTTGAATTACTTCTGACGCAAGAATTGCAGTTTGTGTTAGGCAAAACGCCGCTTGAGGCAGGGATGTTTTTGCTCCCACTGATGATAGCCAGCGGAGTGAGCGGGCCGATATCCGGTTGGTTAGTGGCTAAATTGGGGTTGCGCACCGTTGCCAGCGCCGGGATTGCTTTCAGTTCATTAAGTTTTTTGGGCCTGGCTTGGACTGATTTTGCCACTGAAGCTTATTTGGCATGGGGCTGGATGATAGTGCTTGGTTTCAGTATTGAGGCTTCACTATTGGCATCCACGGCGGCCATTATGAGTGCCGCTCCGCCAGAAAAAGCCGGTGCAGCAGGGGCGGTTGAGGGGATGGCTTATGAACTAGGGGCTGGGCTTGGGGTAGCAATTTTTGGTTTGATGCTGTCACGCGCCTATGCCGCCTCTATTGCGTTGCCAGAAGATTTGCCGGCGGATTTGGTGGCGCAGGCCAGTGCCTCTATCAGTGAAACTATTCAGGTGGTGAATAGCCTCGGTGGGAATGATGCCCTGCTCACCAGTGCCAAACAGGCTTTTTCCGCCTCGCACAGTTTGGTATTAGGTACCGCCAGCGGTTTGCTGATTCTGCTGGCCGTCGTGGTTTGGTTTGCCATGCCGGGAAAGCCTGTGTCGCGGTGGGAAAAAGCGCGCCGCGACAAGGCCACCTATTAATGGCCCGAGATTAAGTCTCCCATCAGTTAATACTCCTTACTCTTTAGTCATTACTCTTAGTCAAGTGTGTGATATACCTATTTAAGGTAGCGATTTGAGTTTTGATAGGTGAATGATGTCAAAACCGTATTCCAATAAAGAGTAAGGCTTTCTCTATGACCGCGCGGCCGTTCACAGCACAACTCGATATCGACAATTCAGTTCAACCTGTCCGGGTCTCTATCAAAGGAGATTGGGTGCTGGCGCATTACCGCGTTTTGGAGCCAGTTGTGGCGCAATTTCGCGCGAATCAGCCCCAGACGCTGGTCTTTGATCTTAGCCAATTGGGCGCGGTGGATACCGCGGGGGCAACCTTATTAGCGTTGTTGCTCGGTGAAGATCGCATCAGTAAGCTGCGTGAACTTGCCCCTCAACTGCCCGAAGAACGGCGCACTTTGCTGCAAACTGTCAGCCGTGTATTGCCGGATTTAGCATCAGAACCCGCAGAAAAAAAACCGTCATTTTGGCTTGAGTTATTGGCGAACACTGGCCGTTCGGTCGATAATTTATGGCAAGATATTAAGTCATTATTGGGTTTTGTCGGCCTGACTCTTGAAACTTTATTCAGCACGGCTTTCCGCCCATCACGCTGGCGAATGACTTCGTTGATTGCCAATATTCAGCAAATAGGTCTGAATGCTGTTCCCATCATCATGCTGCTGACTTTTCTGGTCGGGGCCGTCATTGCTTTCCTCGGTGCCACGGTATTAACCACTTTTGGTGCGGGTATTTTTACCGTCGATTTAGTGGTGTTTTCATTTTTACGTGAGTTTGCCGTACTGCTCACTGCCATTTTGATGGCAGGGCGCACTGCCAGTGCCTTTACTGCTGAAATCGGGCTGATGAAAGCCAATGAGGAAATTGATGCTATCCAAACTTTGGGGCTAAATCCGGTTGAGTTATTGGTGCTGCCACGGGTCTTGGCGCTGTTGATTTCCTTACCCATGCTGACCTTCATTGGCATGGTTTGCGGCATTTTTGGCGGGATGGTGGTCTGTGCCCTGACACTCGATATTTCGCCCACCATGTTCTTGTCGATTATGCAAAACAGTAACGGATTGCAGCATTTCCTGGTGGGGATCAGCAAAGCGCCTATTTTCGCCTTCCTGATTGCCATTATTGGCTGTTTGGAGGGGTTCAAAGTCACTGGCAGTGCCGAGTCTGTCGGGGTGCATACCACCACCAGTGTGGTGCATTCTATCTTCGTGGTGATTCTGCTTGATGCCGTCGCGGCGCTATTTTTCATGGAAATGGGATGGTGAGCCATATGACGCCACAGCCAATCATTCAAATTCGTAATCTGGTTAACTGTTTTGGCAAGCAGTGTGTGCACCAGGATCTCAATCTTGATGTACAGCGCGGCGAAATTCTTGGCGTCGTGGGGGGCTCGGGTACCGGTAAGTCGGTGTTACTACGCAGCATTGTCGGGCTTCGTCGGCCAACTGCGGGGCAGATTCATGTGTTTGGTCAGGATTTAATGACATTGTCGGGCCAAGCGCGTTCCCAGGTTGAACGCCGATTTGGTGTATTGTTTCAGCGGGGCGCATTATTCAGCTCTCTGACAGTGACGGAAAACGTGGCGTTGCCATTAATCGAAAATGCGGGGCTGCCGCGTGGTGAGGCTGAGCGCTTAGCGCAGGTTAAGCTCGCCTTGGCGGGGTTACCGCCGGGGGCGGGCAGTAAATATCCGGCCTCATTGTCAGGTGGCATGGTTAAACGTGTTGCTTTAGCTCGGGCACTGGCATTAGACCCAGATATTCTGTTTCTCGACGAGCCGACAGCGGGCCTTGATCCGATTGGCGCGGCGGCGTTTGACAGCTTGATCCGCACCTTGCGTGATGCGCTAAATTTGACGGTGTTTTTGGTCACCCACGATTTGGATACGCTCTATACCCTTTGTGACCGCGTGGCGGTGCTTTCACAAAAGAAAGTGCTGGTGGTGGATACCTTGGATAAGGTGGCTGCAACCGATGATGACTGGATTCAGGCGTATTTTCATGGGCCACGTGGCCGGGCTGCTTATCAGGCTGCGGCGGCACTTAATACTGAAGAGAGGTTGTAAATGGAAACCCGTGCTCACCATGTTGTCATTGGTTTGTTCACTCTCATTGTGGTCAGCGCGGCGCTGTTATTCTGCCTATGGCTGACAAACGCCGGGGCTAATCGCCAGTTCAAGCTATACGATATCGTGTTTAATGAACCGGTGAGTGGCCTGTCTCAGGGGAGTATCGTGCAGTACAGTGGCATTCGGGTCGGCGAGGTGACCCAACTGCGTTTGGACAGTGAAAACCCCAATAAGGTTTGGGCGCGTGTCCGGGTGTCAGCTTCCACACCAATTCGCGAGGATACACAGGCCCGGCTGACGGTGGCGGGCATCACTGGCACCTCGAACATCCAATTTAGCAGCAGCACCTCGTCGAGCCCGTTATTAGAGGGCCAAGATGGGGAAGTCCCTATTATCATTGCCACTCCGTCACCCATGAGCCAATTACTGTCGAATGGTGAGAGTTTCATGAGCAATGCGAATGAAGTGCTGATGCGCCTAAATCAGCTGCTAGCACCCGATAATCAGCAGCGGCTGGTGACAACATTGGACAATCTTGCTCTTGTCACCCAAACCGTCGCCGATCAACGCCAAGATATTCGTACCCTGTTGCAGCAGTTGGCGCAGGCCAGCAAACAAGCCAATGAGACATTGACACAAACGAATCGCCTGCTGCGCAGTGCCAATGGGTTGATGGATGGGCAGGGGAAACAGCTGATGACTGATGCCGCTAAGACCATGGCATCGCTGCAAAATACCAGCATTATTCTCAATAAGCTGGTGAGTGAAAATCAAACTTCACTCAATAATGGTATGCAAGGAATGAATGAGTTGGGGCCAGCTGTTGATGAGTTGCGTAGAACATTAGCGACACTGCGTGCTGCTGTTTCCCGTTTGGAAGAAAACCCGGCGGCTCTGCTGCGCGGCCGTGAAAGAACACAGGAGTTTACGCCTCGATGATCTCTCTGAAGATAATGTACTGCGCCCGCCGTCGTGTCGGGCTGTTGATGTTATCCGCACTGGCTATGTTGTTGTCAGCATGCACTATTTTACCCAGTGCGCCGGTATCACAGGTTTATCTATTGCCGGTGCCTGCTGCGGCAACCGCACCGCGCGCGCAGACGGTCAATTGGTCACTGCGCGTTTCACAACCGGCGACCAATCAGTTTATCAATAGCTCGCGTATTGCTGTTCAGCCCGAAGGACAGGAAATTGCGGTCTATAAAAATTCGCGCTGGACTGATCCCGCCCCTATTTTGGTGCGTAATCGCCTGATTCAGGAGTTCCGCACTGATGGCCGTATTCCCGCGGTCAGCAGTGATGATGATAGCCTGCAAGCTGATGTTGAGTTGAGTGGCGATTTATCAGCATTTCAGGGGGTATATCAAGCGGGGAGCAGTGAGGTGTTGATCCGTTTTGATGCCCGCTTAGTGAGGATTTCAGACCGTAGAATCATCGCGACTCGCCACTTTGATATTCGCCAACCCATCAAAGGGGCGCAGATGAATGAAGTGGTTGATGCTTTTGGCTTAGCAAGCAATCAGTTAGCTTCACAGGTGCTGAACTGGACACTGCAACATTCTCCTCAGTAAGGGGCTGTTGCTCATCTAAAGGTAAAATATATGAGCCAATTATTTTCTCCGGCCAGTCTGGGCAAATTAACCCTGGAAAATCGCATTGTAGTGGCACCGATGTGCCAATATTCGGCTGAGTGGGGTTTCCCGAGCGACTGGCACATGATTCATTTAGGTAATTTGGCGCTATCAGGTGCTAGTCTGCTCATTATTGAAGCCACCGCGGTAGAGCCACAAGGGCGCATCAGCGGCAAAGATTTGGGTATCTGGGATGATGAGCATGGGCAAGCGCTTCGCCCGATTATTGATGCTATTCGCCGTTATTCGCCGGTGAAATTAGGTATCCAGTTGGGGCATGCTGGCCGTAAAGCATCATCGGCGCTGCCATGGGATGGCGGGGGGGGGGGGGAAATTACCGCTGAACAGGGCGGGTGGCAAACTGTGGCCCCATCAGCGCTGCCATTTGGCGATCGCCATCCTCCGCAAGCCTTGTCTGTCGCGCGTATTGGCGAGATAAAGTCTGCATTTGTTGCAGCCGCAAAACGCGCGGTGGACTCAGGATTTGAACTTATTGAAATCCATGCTGCACATGGTTATTTACTGCATCAATTCTTATCTCCGTTATCCAACCAACGTGACGATGAATATGGCGGCTCGCTGGAAAATCGTATGCGCTTGGTGATTGAAATATTGAGTGAAATACGCGCCGCTCTCAGTAAAGAAATTGCCGTCGGAGTGCGTATTTCTGCCACCGATTGGGTCAATGGTGGATGGGATACTGAACAGTCCATTGTATTGGCAAAACAATTAGAGATTTTAGGATGTGATTATATTCATGTCTCCAGTGGTGGATTATCGCCGGATCAACATATTCCGATTAGCCCAAATTATCAGGTGCCATTAGCACAAAAAGTGCGAGAAGCGGTTAAAACGCCGGTTATGGCCGTCGGGCTGATTACTGAACCGGAACAAGCTGAAGCGATTGTCGCGACCGGGCAGGCCGATTTTATCGCCCTGGCGCGTGGTATTCTCTATGACCCGAGATGGCCATGGCATGCGGCGGCTAAATTAGGTGCCACCATTAAAGTTGCGCAACAATATTTGCGTTGTGAACCGCATAATCAGCGTGGGTTATTTAAGTAATCGATTTTATTTGAGGCGAGATTGTCTGTGCTTTCTCGCTTTATTTGATTAAACGATCTCGATGAATAATTTCCATGCTATCGTGCAAATGTCAGGTTAAGTAAAGTCCGACAGTTATATTGACCGAGTAATTATAAACTTTTGCAAATTAACTGACGGGTGTTGCGAGAATATATCTTATATCAAATAAGAGTTGATTTTATGTTTCATAATGTTTGACTATTGTTCTATGAATTGAGCAAAAGGGAAGCATTATGCTTTGGAAAAACACCAAGGAGCAGTTTGGGCGTATCACTATTAGTGTCCATTGGCTGGTTGCACTGACTGTATATGCGCTGTTTGCTCTAGGATTATGGATGGTGACTTTAGGCTATTATGATGGTTGGTATCATCAAGCGCCTGAAATACATAAAAGTGTTGGCTGTATACTTTTCGCTGTAATGCTATTTCGGGTAGTTTGGCGCTTTATTTCTCCGCCGCCAAAGCCACTATCAAGTTATAGCCGTTTTACGCGAGTCAGTGCGATATTGGCGCATCTGATTTTATATATTTTCTTATTTTTGATTATGTTTAGCGGTTATTTGATCTCGACGGCTGATGGGCAACCTATCAATGTCTTTGGCTGGTTTACTGTGCCGGCGACATTAACTAACTTACCGGATCAGGCCGATACTGCCGGGACAGTGCATCTTTATCTGGCTTGGGCTGTTGTAGTGCTTTCACTATTACATGGGCTGGCCGCGATTAAGCATCATTTTATTGATGGTGATATTACCCTTAAACGGATGCTGGGACGTAGCACCGACTAACCAACTGTATTATGGAGAATTAAGCATGTTTAATAAGACCCTATTGGGCCTGACTGTAGGCGCACTGATGTTTACCGCAGGTAGTGCCGTAGCCGCCGAATATAAAATTGATAAAGAAGGTCAGCACGCCTTTATCGAATTCCGGATTAAACACTTAGGCTATAGCTGGTTATATGGCAGTTTTAACGACTTTGATGGTTCTTTCACTTTTGATGAGAAAGATCCTGCTGCGGATAAAGTGAAAGTGGTAATCAACACAAATAGCGTAGATACCAATCATGCTGAGCGTGATAAACACCTACGCAGTAAAGAATTCTTGAACGTCAGTAAATTCCCACAGGCGACGTTTGAATCGACCGAAGTGAAGAAAAATGCTGAAGGTTATACTGTCGTGGGCAACCTGACATTAAATGGCGTAACCAAGCCGGTGACATTAGAAAGTAAGTTAACTGGTCAGGGGAATGACCCATGGGGTGGTTACCGCGCCGGTTTCGAAGCTAATGGTAATATTAAGCTGAAAGACTTTAATATCACCACTGACTTAGGCCCTGCTTCACAGGAAGTCGAGCTGATTTTGTCAGTCGAAGGCGTCCGAGCTAAATAATATCCGTATTTTATTTAAAGGGGCCTTTGGCTCCTTTTTTATCACTTATATTAAGTCATCGCTCTTGAGCTGTGAGTGAGCTAAAAAAGGCCCATGGCTGACTGAATCTCTGATGATTAGCTCGGATTGGAATATATTTTCATTGGATAAATATCCGCCATCCAGCATCGACACTAAGCGATTAATAACTTCATTTATCATACCACTGACGGGATCTTTGATACTGGATAATGAAGGGAGAAGGAAAGGCGCAATAGGGATATTGTCGAACCCAATGATGGAAATATCGCCAGGAACATTTAAGCCGGCTTCATTGAGCTTTTTCATTGCACCAATGGCCATATCATCGTTACTGGCGATAATTGCGCTGAAGGCAACTTGGTGAGTTAATAATGATTCTACCGCCGCAGTACCACTTGCTGGTGTCCATTTTCCTTGCACAATAAGCCTCTCCTGAACAGGGAGAGAAAATGCAGCGAATGCTGCTTTATACCCAGAGAGGCGTTCAATTGCGGTCGGGGAGTCAAGTGAGCCGGTAATAAAAGCGATATCCCGATGACCTCGCTCAATAAGATATTTAGTCGCATTATAACTGGAGCCTTTATGGTCACAGAAAATACAGTGGCTATGATTTTTCCGCAGCTTCCTATTAACCACCATGATCGGCTGTTTATATTTATCAATTATAAGATCCATGGCATCAACGGTTAAAAAGCGCGGATAAATTATTATTGCATCACAGCGTAGGTCGAGCAGGAACTGAATAGCTTCTTGTTCCTCTTGCGCGCTGTGTTTTCCATCAACCAGCACTAACTGACGGCCATTATTTTCTAATTTTTGTGCAGCTTGAGACAGTATTTCATTGAAGTAGCTGCCGTTATACAGAGTATTGGTTACCACTAAGCCAATACACTCAGATTTATTGGTTGCCAGATTTCTTGCCAGCAAATTTGGCCGATACCCGGTCTCTTCAATGGCTTTAAACACCTGCTCCTTCGTTGTTTCACTGACATAACCTTTGCCCGACAAAACCCGCGAAACCGTGGCTTTTGAAACACCGGCTTTCTTTGCCACTTCTTGCATTGTAGACATAGGCCCATCCTGACACGTTGAAATTACTGTCATTCTATACTCTTCGTCCTTGAAATTGCAGAGCTGTTCGCAGCATTAGTGGCTTGGCCAGCGGCAGAGTGCATCCGCTGTTCATGACGTCGATGTCGATCAGCATCACAGAATGGAAATAGAATAAATTCATATCTTGAAATCCACTTCGTATTTTAAGACTCTCATGTGGAACCGGTTACCTATATGTCTGGAAATGACCAAAGACAATATCTTTCCAGTCAGAAAACTATTTATAACTATATGAATATGATAGCTAATTACGCATTTTGCGGATAAGGGGACTTCCTTTCACTCTGCACAAAGGGTTACTTAGCTCGACGCGCGCCATTATGGGGGTTCCTGTCACTGCGGTGAAGTACACTTATACTGTTATCCCCGCACTCTGTATGACCTGGCTGCTGTCTTATATTGAGCGGTGGGTTGACCGCATTACGCCAGCAGTGACTAAAAACTTCCTTAAACCAATGCTGATTGTGCTGATTTCAGCACCTATCGCCATCATGTTTATTGGGCCATTGGGCATCTGGATTGGCAGTGGCATCTCTTCTTTGGTCTATAGCGTGCATGATTATCTGGGCTGGCTTTCTGTGGCGATTATGGGGGCACTTTGGCCATTGCTGGTCATGACCGGCATGCATCGTGTTTTTACCCCCACGATTATTCAAACTATTGCCGAAACTGGGAAAGAGGGCATGGTTATGCCATCAGAAATTGGGGCCAATTTATCACTGGGTGGCTCATCGTTGGCGGTGGCTTGGCGCACCAAAAACCCAGAATTGCGCCAAACAGCGCTGGCTGCGGCGGCTTCCGCGATTGTCGCCGGTATCTCTGAACCGGCACTTTATGGTGTGGCATTGCGGCTTAAACGCCCACTGATAGCCAGCCTTATCAGTGGATTTATTTGTGGTGCAGTGGCGGGAATTGGCGGATTAGCCAGCCATTCAATGGCATCACCGGGATTATTTACCAGTGTTCAGTTCTTCGACCCGGCAAATCCTATGAGTATTGTATGGGTATTCGGCGTCATGATGTTGGCGATAGTCATTTCTTTTGTGACCACACTCTTACTCGGGTTTGAAGATATTCCGGTTGAAGACAGTGCTGATGGCCGCGCGGCTTTCGCCGACTCTACTGTTTCGCACCATGCAGTAAAAATTAACTAAATAAAGAGGTATTAAATGCCAGCAGCAATATTTCCCGACGGTTTCTTATGGGGCGGCGCATTAGCCGCAAACCAGGCCGAAGGTGCTTGCTTTGAAGGTGGGAAAGGGCTGACAACAGTGGATATGATCCCTCACGGGCCACACCGCTTAGCCGTGAAATTAGGGCAGGAAAAACGCTTTGCCTTAAGAGCGGATGAGTTTTACCCCAGTCATCAAGCCATTGATTTTTATCATCGTTATAAAGAAGACATTGCGCTAATGGCTGAAATGGGGTTTACCGTATTTCGCACATCAATAGCATGGAGCCGGATTTACCCTAAGGGTGATGAAATGACTCCTAACGCGGAGGGTATCGCTTTTTATCGGGAGCTGTTTCATGAATGTAAAAAGCACAATATTGAGCCGTTGGTAACTCTATGTCACTTTGATGTTCCTATGCATCTGGTGACGGAATATGGCTCATGGCGCAACCGAAAAATGGTTGAGTTTTTCACTCGTTATGCTCAAACATGTTTTGAAGCTTTTGATGGTTTGGTGAAGTATTGGCTGACATTCAATGAAATTAATATTTTGCTGCATAGCCCATTTTCTGGCGCGGGGCTGGCATTTGAATCGGATGAAAATCAGGAACAGGTAAAATATCAAGCCGCTCACCACCAACTGCTCGCCAGCGCATTAGCGACGAAAATTGCGCATGAGGTCAATCCTGATAATCAGGTGGGTTGCATGTTGGCCGGCGGAAACTTTTATCCGCGCACCTGTAAACCTGAGGATGTCTGGGCAGCGCTGGAAAAAGACCGTGAGAATCTATTTTTCATTGATATTCAGGCCCGTGGGGCTTATCCCGCTTATACAAAACGCCTTTTCAAACAGAAAGGCATTGCCATTACGACCCAGGAGGGAGATGACGATATTCTCAAACACACCGTCGATTTCGTCTCTTTTAGCTATTATGCTTCGCGCTGTGCTGCGGCGAATATGAATGAACACAACAGCAGTGCGGCTAATATCGTAAAATCTTTGAAAAATCCACATATACAGGCCAGTGAATGGGGATGGGGTATTGACCCCTTAGGTCTGCGTATCACCATGAATATGATGTATGACCGCTATCAAAAGCCGCTTTTCTTAGTTGAAAATGGGCTAGGGGCCAAGGATGAAATTAACTCTCAGGGCGAGATCGAAGACGATTATCGTATTAGCTACTTACGCGAGCATATTAAAGCAATGGCAGATGCCATCGATGATGGTATTCCGGTTATTGGATATACTTCATGGGGATGCATTGATTTAGTTTCCGCCTCTACCGGGGAAATGAGTAAGCGCTATGGGTTTGTCTATGTTGACCGTGATGATCAGGGGCATGGTTCTTTGGCCCGCAAGAAAAAGAAATCTTTCTATTGGTATAAAAAAGTTATTGCCAGCCATGGCGCTGATTTGAGTTAAACAATTCGTCGGGAATAGAGTGTAGGGCTTATATTCCCGGCGAATTCGCTGTCGCATTATCTTATATTTTTGGTGTGTCACTCGGAACGATCGCGTGTCGAACCTTTCTTCAAGTTGAGCATAAAATCCATAAACGCAGCTCGCAATGGGGCAAATATCGGGTGCTTGCGGTTCTCCATCATTGTCTCTGAAAACAGTTTCAGACCAAGTGCAAATGCGGCTGTTTTCTCCTTACCGAAGTCCAGATCTTCACGCGCCTGTAACCGCTCGATGATGCCGAGGATCTCATCGTGATTCTCGGCTTCGAATGTTATCGGAGCTTTATTAATGGCTTCACCTTTGCGGTCGGTTAGTGGCTCAATAGTGATTCGATAACGGTAACCCGGCATTATTTTTTCTCCGGCTCATGAGTTTCAGCCGCATTGGGCGCTAACTCTTTTTCAATGGCTTCGACGGCTGTCAGTAAAGCAGCATTAATATTCTCAACCTGCTCTGGCGTAACATCCGAGCGCATCATACTGCTGCGCAGAATATGACGTAAACGATGCATTGCATCGGAAATACCTTCAGCCATATTACCCTCAGGACGGCGATTTACTTGGGCCAGCCGCGAAAAAATAATATCAACCATTTGTTGGTTTTGCTGTAATTCGGCTTTACCGGCATCAGTAATTTGGTAGCTTTTACGGCCATTGCCTGTGGCCACTGGAATAACAAAATCCTGCTCTTCTAATAGGGTCAGTGTTGGGTAAATAACACCTGGACTTGGCACATATAAACCTGAAGATGCCTCTTCGATAGCTTTAATCAGCTCATAACCATGGCTGGGCTTTTTATTAAGTAATGCTAACAGAACAATGCGCAAGTCGCCGTGTTCAAACAGGCGTTGCATTTTTTCACCACGCCCACGTCTGCCGCCTCTTGCCGTTTCAATCGCTTCCGCTGCCATATGGTGACGGCCGCCGCGACGCATTCTTTCGCCGCCGCGATGCTGCTCTTCATGGTGATTTTCACCACAATGAAGACCACGTTTTGAAAAACCAAACATAATAAATCTCCTTTAGATATATCGAAACAGTTTCGATATATCTAATCTAGTTCGATATATCGAAATTAGCAAGAGGTGGATGCAAAAAAGATATATCTAAATGTATTTGGGAGAGCGAGGGGATTGGTAGATTGGGAGTGGAATGGGGCTGCGTGGTAGCACAGAGGCCCCTCAGTCGCCATTCCATTTTATGCTAAGACAGAAACCTGTAATTAGGCTCCAATAGGTTGATAACCTTGCCATTCTGGGGTGAAATTCTTACCACTAGCCGATGGGGTAAGGTGCACATATAAGTTATCAATCTTGTCCAAAAGTAGGCAATCATCGACCTCTTTGAGATTGTCTTTATGCTGCTGCAGAGCGCCATTAAGCAGTGATGCCAGCCCTTTCACTTTGGCTTGCTGGACATCATGCGCCACAAACAGATCGAAAGCATGCAACTCGGCAAGCACCGAAGGATGGTAAGCACCGACATTAACAAAAAACAGCTTATTGCTATCAATGGGGGATGTATCAGCAAGAGTTATAGCGTAACCATCGACCCAGGTAATGCGTGCATATCCATCGATATGTATTTTATCTGGATCGCCGAACCAAGCGGCCCTAAGTGCTGGCCAAGCATCTTCTGGATTTTTTGCAGCTACAAACTGAATATCATGAACCTCAATATTGGATTTTTTCGCATTTCCACCGAGATAAAACATATACAAGTACACTATGATCCCCTCTATTGTGCTTTATATCATATATATAGCGTTATCATTACATAGTCGCTATATATTACTCTATATATCGATTGGGTGAGAAGAAACCATTCAGATGTTTTCGGTTTTTACTGGGGTTGATTCAACCCACGCGAATGGTAACTTCAGTTATGTGTTGTTTAATAGGGAAATGCGAATATTGCATTAAAAAGAAGAGAAGTTGCTGTTATGGGGATAACTACAAATCGCCCCTTGCTCCGCAAACAGCACCGAGCAAGGGGAAAAGTTGCTGGTTAAGCTATTAGCTTTTCTTCACAAACTCAGATTTCAGTTTCATAGGGCCAAAACCATCGATTTTGCAATCGATATTGTGGTCACCTTCAACTAGGCGGATGCTCTTCACTTTGGTGCCGATCTTCAGAGTTGAAGAACTCCCTTTTACTTTCAAGTCCTTAACAACAGTGACGGCATCACCGTCAGCCAGCAAATTACCGTTGGCATCACGAACAACCAGACCTTCTTCGGTTGCTGCGGAATCACTATTTTCCGACCACTCATGGCCACATTCTGGGCAATTCAGTTTTTCCCCTTCCTGCCATGTATATTCAGAATTGCATTTTGGACAGTTTGGTAAACCCATCACGCTAACCTCTTGAAATTAAAATTAATAAATGTAAAAAGTGATAAATAAAAGACTACTGTGCTGATGTTCGTCTATTTTACACTTTTTATCACATTAAAGGATAGTCAGACTGTGATTAAAGTCAGTAAGAGGCGTTTTATTTACCACGACATAATGTCATTATCTTACTATATCTTGTGATTCTTTGTGGTTTAGAGCCCGTAGAGATGATTGGCTTGTTTATCAAAAGAATAGAAATTAATCTGTCGTTTTGGCTGGCTGCTTTATTTTTTCATTAGTTCGTACTGATAAGATAATCGCGTCAATTTTGATGACTAAGATTCAGCGGTCATCGAGAGGGTAAATATTGTTATTTGTATTTTGATATCTAAAAAGATGTGAGTTTATTTTTAATAAATAACGTTGAATTAAGCATAAGATTTAGTACTTGAATCGTAGTCAAATTTAAAGTGCTATGTAAACTCTCAAAATCATTTTTTATAAAGAATGTGAATTCTAATTTTTAAAAATAAAGTTATTGTTTTTTCAAGTGGTTAAGATTTTTGGGTGGTTATTAATTAGAGATGTCTATTTTAGTTAATTGATTTGATTTATTTAGGTGTTATTGGTAATCATTGCTTTTCAATGGTGGGATTTACCTACGTTTGTAGGTGTTTGCTTTCAAAAATATAATGCCTGTCTGATATCTTATTAGCTTAGAAATGTTTATTATCCTCAACTTCCAAATCATAGGATATTCAAGTCAATAATTATTTTTGACATAAATTAATTTCTATTTATTAGATTTATTATGAATGGGTTTTAAAAATGAATAAAGGATTCATCGCAATATCGCTGTTAGCATTATCTAGTTCAGCTTTTGCGATAGACGGCACTATTCAGTTTAGCGGCGCATTTACTGATTCGCCTTGTGAGATAAACGTTAATGGCTCAACAACCACGGGTAGTTCATCTGCCAGTGTTATATTGGATACTTGGAACGTTGCTAATTACAAAGGTAATGTTGGTGCAACGACTGATTTAAAACCTATCACAATCTCTTTGTCTGGTTGCCCTTCTAAAACACAAGCTAATATCCAGTTTAATGGCACAGTGAATGCAACTAACCCGGAATTGTTTGCTATTCAAACCGGAGCTGGTGCTGCAAGTAATGTAGGGATCGCGCTTTATAGTTCTTCTAATACAGCCGATATTATCACACCGAATACACGCGATTTAGCAATCCCGTTAACAACGCAAGCGGGTGAGAAAACTATTTATGCGAGCTATATGACGACTGGATCTGATGTTGGCCAAGGTGAGGCTAATGCCGATGTCACCATTGATATTTCTTACGAGTAATTACTGATTTTATGGCCTCATGACCTTTTAGTGGGGCCAATATTAATTTCTGGGGATTGATAATGACATTATCAAATTTTAAAAAATATATATTTCCTTTGCTGCTTATTACGTTTTCCTACCATGCCTATGCAGGGATTGTCATTGGTGGAACTCGCATTATTTATAATGGTGATAAAAAAGAGTCATCGGTGTCGATTCACAATCCGGACAGTAATCCGTTTCTTATTCAATCCTGGTTAAATGCCGAGAATAATAGTATTCAACAGGATAATACGATTCCTTTTATCGTGACACCGCCTTTATTTCGCTTAAATGCAGATGCAACAAACTCGCTACGTATCGTCAAAACAGGCGATCTACCTGACAACAGAGAGTCGGTTTACTGGTTAAATATTAAATCTATACCAACCTCTAATCCGAATGCTAAAAATGAGCTAAGCATTTCTGTCAATAGCCGAATTAAACTTTTTTATCGCCCGGCAAGTTTAAATGCAAAAGATGCAGCGATTGCCTATAAAAAGATAACATTCAAACGCAATGGAAATAAAATTTATGCTCATAATCCGACGCCATTTTATGTTTCATTTAGCGAGTTGAATGTTAACGGTGCCAAGATAACTAATCCCGGAATGATTGCACCTCAGAGTGAACAGTCATGGGAGTTACCAACACAAACATCTTCAGCGCTATTGAAGGTGAATTGGTCAGCAATTAATGATTATGGTGGAACAACGCCAAGAGAGACAAATACGAATTGAGTCCTTACTCCTGTCATACCATAGCCCGATGATAAGCCATAAAGGGTGGCGATATCGCTTTAAATAATAATCATGAGCCATTATGAAAAGATATTCATATAATAGAAAAAATTCTTATTTGCTCTTGTTAAATAAAAGGGAAATACGCTGTCTCCCACTTTCATTACTTATTTCAGTAGTATTAGTGTCAGGAGGGTGGGGTACGGCGGCCAGAGCAGAAGACTACTTTAACCCTTATTCACTTGATAAAAGAGGCATGCAAGGTATTGCTGATATTGATACGTTATCTGTGTTCTCACAATCGAAAGGACAACTGCCGGGGAAATACAATGTTGATGTTTATATCAACAATGATTTTATTGGACTAAATGAAATAAACTTTATCGTAGATGATAGCAATCAATTGGTTCCTGAGCTGACGAAGGGGCAGTTGATTGAGTGGGGAGTGAATTCAGACTCGCCTGCATTATCAACGTTAAGTGATGATACTAATATCACTTCACTGCAAAACTATATTCCTGATGCGACAGCTAAGTTTGAGTTCGCACAGCAGAAATTGTTTATTAATATACCGCAGATTGCGATGAAAACGACGGCTCGCGGCTATATATCTCCAGAGTCCTGGGATCAAGGGGTATCTGCATTTACCTTAAATTATGGTTTAACAGGTTCTAAAACATGGCATAACGATCAAGAAGATCAGCATGCCGAGTTTTTGAGCTTACGCAATGGCCTTAATATGGGGGCTTGGCGTTTACGTAACTATTCTGTCTATTCTCAAAGTGAGAGTCACCACCAATGGGAAAATATCCATACTTATATGGAACGGGATATTGCTTTTTTAAGGAGTCAGTTAACACTAGGCGAAACTAACTCCTCTGGTGATATCTTCGTCAGCTTTCAGTTTAAAGGTGTTCGTCTGGCCTCAGATGAAAATATGTTGCCATATAGCTTGCGTGGATTTGCCCCAGTTATTCGGGGAATAGCTCAGAGCAATGCTAAGGTTACTGTTAGACAAAATGGGTTTGTTATTTATCAAACTCATGTTCCGGCAGGGCCTTTTGAGATTAATGATCTCTATCCAACATCAGTCAGTGGTAATTTGGAAGTCACAGTGACAGAATTGGATGGCAGTGAACAGACGTTTGTTACACCATTTTCATCTGTCCCGATTATGCAGCGGAATGGCCAGTTTAAGTATTCACTGAGTACAGGTAAATATCGTGCCAACACGCCAGATGCGAAAGAACCAAGTTTTATTCAGTCTACATTAATATACGGGCTGCCGTGGAATACGACATTGTATGGTGGTGGGCTGTACTCTGATAAATATAACGCAATTGCGTTAGGTACTGGGTTAAATCTAGGAGAAATAGGGGCTTTTTCTGTTGATGTCACTAATGCCAGAACAAATTTTGATGTGCAGGATCAGTCTCAATCTAACGGACAATCTTATCGTTTTCAGTATGCAAAAAGTTTATTAACCAGTGGAACAACCGTTACACTGGCAGGATATCGCTATTCGACAGAAGGATATTATGATTTTGCTGAAGCTAATGACTATCATCATCCCCAAACTCGTGCGAATAAACGTTCGCGCATGCAAGCTAATATTAGCCAAACATTAGCTGGTTACGGTTCAGTTTATTTAAACGGATATCAACAGGATTTTTGGGTCAAGTATTCAATGTGTTGATCATGCGGTAGAATCACTCTTTTTGAAGTGTGCATCTGATGGCTAAAGTTGACGTAAAATGCACGTTTTGTGAGCAAATCGAATCTGTTAAAAAGCATGGCCTGGGTAAGGCCAAACTTCAGCGCTATCGGTGCCAGTCGTGCTGCCGTACTTTCCAGCTCGATTATGCTTATCGCGCCTGCCAACCCGGCATGAAATCACAAATTGTCGACCTTGCAATGAACAATGCCGGTATTCGAGACACTGCCCGAGCTTTACATATCAGCATTAATGCCGTTGTGCGCACACTAAAAAACTCTCGCCGAGAGTTGTAACCACGCTTCCTCTGGATAACCTGCAAATTCAGCTTATCTGTGAAGTTGATGAAATGTGGTCGTTTGTTGGCAATAAAAAGCGTCAGCGTTGGCTGTGGTATGCATGGGAGCCTCGTCTCAAACGTATTGTTGCTCATGCTTTTGGGCGCAGGAGCAAAATGACGCAGTGCAAATTACTGGGTTTACTGTCGGGCTTCAGAGTCGCCTTCTGGTGTACAGACAACTTCAGTGCTTATGAGATGTTACCGGCTACAAAAGACATCACAGGTAAGCTTTACACCCAGCGGATTGAACGCGAAAACCTGAATCTTCGTAACCGGTTAAAACGACTGAATCGCAAAACGCTTGGGTACTCAAAATCGGCAGAAATGCATGACAAGATAATCGGCACGTTCATTGAGCGTGAGCATTACCTGCAATGACCCTATCTACATATTGAATACGTGACCGACTCATTGGGGTGATCTGGATTAACTACTATCCTAGATCACCGTGAGTAATTTCGAGGGTACTCCAGGTTGATTCTTCAAATTACCAGGAGAAATGACCGCCTTTTGACCGCTCAACGCGACCAGGTTTTGTTGTGGCTGACCGGCTAACTACCGGTGTTGTTGAGCGTCAGATCGGCATCTCGTACAATGTAGGGGGAAACCGGCGATTGTATTTATTTCTTTTCACAACATTCTAATATCGGTATTAACCGCAAGGATCATCGTGTTCTGCTATAGCACAGAATCTGAGTTTGTATTCCAGATTCTGTGCTTTGGTTAATCATTCGGTTAGCATATTCGTCAGGCTCACCAGCAGGTATAACTCTCTATTCTGTCTATATAGTATGTATATGTCAGTGCCATATTAATAGTGATAGGGTGCAGCAGCACATATATATAGCGTGAAGAGCGTGAGTGAGTGGTGATATGGGTAATATGAGATAAAATTGGCCGCGTGGTTGCCAAGTATATTTATTTTCTAGATTTATTAGTCTTGTGCTTTGTAGAAGATGGCATTCCAGGTTTCAACTTCGGAAAAATATTATGTAATTTATGTTGTAAATATACATGCGTATTTATTGTGTTATGCATCTAACGTTATATGGAAAATCAATCATTACCTTAATCTCAATATTGAATATTCAAGAGGCACAGTTATGGCTTACATTAAAAAAATAATAAAGGCAGTATGAAAAGTAAAAGTAAAAGTAAAAGTAAAAGTAAAAGTAAAAGTAAAAGTAAAAGTAAAAGTAAAATCGAACCTTATATTATTAAGCGTGCTATTCTTGTTACTCTGGAGACCTATGATAAATTCATTGAAGATGTTCATCGTATTCCTTTTATTGGAAAAGACCAGCGTCAGTCGCCTTCTTTTTACCTTGAAATCCAGAGGTTTCTACAACATCTAATCTGCAATAACTTCCTTTATGCCGAAGATACAGAAGAAACTAACTCCTGGACGCAATATTCGCCAATATTCAATGAGCTGGGTAAAAAGGAATTACCTTTTGTTTTTAAGCAGAAGAAATATCTCTGCTGTAAGAGGGCACTTGAGTTGCTTAAAAAATCCGGCATTATTGATTTTAAGGACCACCGTTTCGAGCACGCGAAATGTCGCATCTTTGCATTGTCGAAGGCATCACTTAAGCGTTGGTTTGGTGTATCGCCGGTTGAGTACAAACAACGCACGGATCGCTATATCTACCTGAATACTGGGAGGCGGCAGCGTGACCGTGGTGTCATGACGGAAGAGCAGCTGATTCAGCAAGCACTCGAACAGGTTAATAAGCCTAAGCATGCTACGCGCCATGTATCCCGAGAAACTCAGCAATACATGCGTCAGGTATACCTCAGTATGGGCGGTTTACGTATCAACCTTGATAAGTTGCAAGCCTATGTGCCTAAAAATGAGCGGGAAGCCTTGCACAAGGTACATTTCTTGCAACATCTGGCAGAGCGTGGGTGCAACTTGATCTCAAGCGTTCCTCTGGTGGTTGAGTACTTCCCTGAGTACAAGCTGGCGGACACGGGAACCCGCTCATTTGAGAAGAATGGAGGCTTCCAGGCGATGAAATCAGTGATTAAGTGGGCAGTATTTGAAGGGTATAACTACGATATCAAGAGTAGCCAGTTGACAATCCTCCGGCATGAGCTGGAAAGGTATGGCATCAGTTGTAAACGCCTGGCGAAGATCACTAAAAAGAAGGTTATGCAGCGGTTTAACGTTGATGAGAAAACCGCTAAGCGGCTTATTTATACCTTGATTTACTCGCTTGGTGAGTTCCGTAAACATAAGGACAGCGCCGCGTTTAACACGCTATGTGAAATGTATGGCTATGAGCTGGCGGTTGAGAAAGCCGACGAATGGCGGGAGTTTGTCCGGCCTATAAAGAAAGCACTGAAGAAGCTGGTAGAACGGTACATTGACGAGGGCGTTAATTGTCCGGGGCGTGGGCGGGCAATCCGTAACGCTGTCCGTCAGTCATATATGATTAAGCCGAATAAAATTATGGCAAGCGACCGTCGCAGTATCCTCTCGCATATGATCCAAGGTATTGAAAGTAAGGCTGTGTATGAGTGTATTTTGCAAAATCCAGGCGTATGCGGCTCGATTGAGCATGATGGGGTAGTCAGCAGCGAAGAAATCATCTGGAACCACCCATATTTGGAGTTAGTGCAGAAACACTAAGGTTCTACGGGAACTTTTCTTCAGCAAGTTATAGCTAAAAATTACAGACCGCCAGGAGCTGTGAGTTCAATCGATGGATGCAACACACTGGTTAAATCGCTGTGTCGGTAACCAGTAAAGCTGATTGTATGGTTACGGTGAGGGAACAAATGCCCCCGCAACATCAGGGGGCATGGCATTAAAGAGAGTTACTGAGCATCTTTACCGTAATTCGGTGAACGCGGACCATACAGAATGCCGTTAGGCGTTCCTGCCGTCAGCATACGGGTGCTGGTAACACCGGCAATATCATGACTACGATCAGTCAGTGTATCGCTGATTTGTGTGACCGCCGCTTGCACCAACATGCCGATGACACCACCAGAAGAGTTATCGCCTTCATTGCTGGACGCAGTAGCACTGCCGCTCCACAACAATTTGCCGGTTCTCAAATCAACCAGTTTGGCATTCGCTGTGACACGAGTATCACTGGTGATAATCTGATAAGAGGTACCGTATTGCACCACAGTGATGTACAGCACCGCATCTGCGCCAAAGATTTTATGCAGTTTGGCCGGGCTGGCAGCATGGATATCACCCGCATTCGTCATGCCATTTTGCTTAAATGTCTCTTCCACGACAGCAACGGGCAGCACGTAATAGCCCGCCTCAGAGAGTGGATAAGTGACCTGAGACAGCATGCCATGGCTGGCAGAAACTTCTGGTGATTGGTTCTGTGGCAGCAAGACCAAAATACTCTTTGGTTTACTTTGCTTAAATGCAGAATAGTCCTGCTGTACTGGTTTGGCACAGCCAGTCAACAGTAGCGCCATCATGACCGCGCAGATTGCGAAAATAGATTTCATTTAAATGCCCCTTTATCCTTGCTCATCAAGAAATCCATAAACGGAGCAGACTCAGGGAATGCCGTTTTCTCGGTATTGAATTCAGCCATCGCCAAATCTGTATGCCCGGTATTGCCATACAGCATGCCCAAATGAGCATGTAAGCCCGGAGGAACTGGCATGTTTTTCGCGCGTGACTTTTCAATATTCTCTTTTAAAGCGGCAATTTGCTGTTCAGGGCTGGCATCCGATTTATAGTAATCATAAATCGTTGTTTGGTAGTTATCCCAGTTGTAAATAGGTTTAGGTGTTGTGGCACACCCCGCCAATACAGCGGCAGCCAGCACCAAAGAGAGCTTTTTCACTAATTTCATGTTGCGGTATCCATACTCGTGATTAAAAATTATTTTACCATTAATGTTTATTTTGCTGGTTGCCATGCACCGGACTCAATGCCAGCAACCAAATTATTGACGGCTTCACGGATAGCCAAATCCAGCACTTTACCATTCAAGGTCGAGTCGTAACTTGCTGTTCCGCCAAAACCGATCACTTCGCGGTTGGAGAGTTCATACTCGCCAGCGCCTTGTGAAGAGAACACCACTTCAGAGGTTTTCACATTGATGATATTCAGATTCACTTTGGCATAGGCAATCTGAGATTTACCCCGACCCAAAATGCCAAATAACTGACGATCGCCCGTCTCTTTGCGACCAAACTCGGTCACATCACCGGTCACGACATATGTCGCACCTTTCAATTGCTGGCTTTGCCCTGAAATGGCCGCTTCGGTTTTCAGCTCTTCCATATTGGTGCGCTCTAATACGTTAAAGCGGCCAGTTTGTTGTAAGTGTGTCACTAGAATGGTTTTTGACTGGTTCCCCAAACGATCGACACCATCGGAGAATATCCCGCTCATATAGCTTGAACGGTTGTCAAATTTACCCACAGAAATAGGGCTGCGTGGGCCGTTATATTGCGTGCCGTAAGAGGCGACTTTCGCCACTTCTAACGACCGCGAGGACTCAGAGGCACATCCACTTAATAAAAATGCGGTTATTAAGGTGGAGGCTAAAAATATTTGTTTCATCATAAAAGCACTATTCTCGATAAAAGATTGAACAATTATATCTGATACCCTTGGCAGACCTGTTATGGAGCACTTAGGCAGCCAAAAGACTCAGACGGTTAAGCAGGTTACTATTGGGTCTCTTTTTTATTAGAAATACATATTAAATCAAAAAGATAAAAAATGTCATTATTAGGCAAAGCCAGTTCCCTACATCAGTGTGAGTTCACCGCACTATTAGCCGAACCATCTCTACTCTGAGAAGCGGCGAGAGGCAGGAGGATTTATTTTCGACAGGTGTAGTGGTCAAGTAAAACTGGCCAAGGCTTTAGAGTTTTTCCAGAACAATCTTTCTGATTCATTTGGCGTCAAACCACCATTATATTGATGAGGTCTGAGCTGGCTGTAATATCCCGTTATGTAATTCGTTATCGCTGTGCTGGCTTCGCTAAAATTCACGTAACCGTTATCCGGCACCCACTCCGTTTTCAGACTTCTAAAAAAATGCTCCAGCGGGCTATTATCCCAGGAACTCAGGCTTTGCTTTATTTTATATCTCCACAGTAACTGCCTGAAATTCCTATTGGTATAGTGGCTGCATTGATCCGAGTGATACAGTAAATTAGCCAGCTTATCGCCATGCGAGTATGAAAATCAGTGGAAAGAGGCTATAAGGATGTCCTGATTTTGTGAGCCACTACATATGCTTATTGTTTTAATATAGTAATATCCTGATCTCTTCCCAAGGCAACCACTTCACAGTTAGTCTCATCAAATGATCCTAATATCATAAAAATGACCCCATTATTTGACCAAAAGAAATCCATCCATTCAGTTTCTGAGGTCATATTTCTTTCATCATCCTTTGATATGTCGGAATGGGTGAAAGCAAAAAATATTTTTTTTTCAGAGTTTAGTATATCTTTTAGGCAAGCGAGTAAATGCAGCGGACAATGACATACACCAGAGAGTATTAAACCGTTAGGAGTACAAGCTATAAAACTCTCCTTGTTTAACAAGAAATCAATGTCATAACCTCTTGACTTCAGCAATCCCCAAGTTTTTTTGTATCGAACAATAGCCGAATCTGGTTGAAAACTTGATAACTGTAAATGTATATAAATAGTTACATTTGAACTGTTACGAGTCAATTTTTTTAGCATCTCGCTTAAAAGATGGATAGCGCCGTCTTTACGACTTACATTTGGTAGTTCCCAGCTCACAGCTGCAACATTTCGTCTGGGTATACCTAATACGTGAAAATTGGCTATTTCATTTTGATTATTTATATTCTCAGCATATCTGACAATAGTATCAATAGTCATAGTGATTACCTTGTGCATCATTGAAATGAGAGCCTCTATTCTGGGTATCTTGTTCACCAAAGAAATGTCCACCAGCATCATCTCTAATTTGTATAGTCTGAGTACCTCCACCAGGTTTAGGAACATCAAACTCATATATTTGACCAGGCTGAGGATTACCGCGTTTATCTACATTAGGTAAAACCCTATCTGGTGATTGGCTTACAGGGATTCCAGACTGCCGTTTAGCTTCATTAAATGCACCAGCCCTACCAGCATCCTCTGGAGATAAATTAGCAGGGCGGCTGCCTTCTGATGTATATGCCAAATCGTCCTTGTTTTGTTCGGCAACGGGGGTACTTGTCGTATTCCCTCCAGTATTTGGCTTGCCATCCATATTACCAGTATTGGTAGCACCATTCTCGCCACTTTTATCTGGTGTCACCAATGCCGTTCCCTTGTTTTGATCGGGCGCAGGATTTATCAGCTTACCGCCTGTGGGATCATCAACTGGAGTTGGGAATACAGTAATTAAACCCTTACTATTTTTTAATTCTTCGTAAGCTGCTCGCTCGGAAGGTGACAGTTTATCTATCTGTTCTTGATCACCTGACATTGCAGCCAGCATAACATTGGTTTTCTGTACTCCAGAAAGTTCTTCAATCGCCGATGTGGCAACACCAACACCGATGAGAGCACCAAATCCAAGGTCTATGACCGCTTTGCTACAAACGGCTATCTCTGCACAAGCGGCTGCACCGGTACGCAAGATAGCAAGGTTATTATTCTCAAGCGCATTCTTCCCAGCTTGCGCTCCGGCAACTGCGTCAGCGGTGCTGTCACCCGTCAAGCCTCCCGCCAGCCCTGCTGCTAATGTGCCCAGTGCACTGATGGTCTGTTTCTGTTCTTCGCTCAGTTCATTGCGTGGGATATCGGGATAAAGCTGCTGTGCGATAAATTCACCCATTAATGCACCAGATGCCCCTGACAGCGCATTATTACCATTTACCTGCGCCATAACAGCACCCAATACCGCGTGTGCCATCAGGTTAGCTTCGGTGTTCACCTTACCCGTGACCGGGTCAGTAGTCATATTGTGAATAACTTCTGCCAGATACGGTGCAGAGGCTCCCGCCAGCGCTTTCGCCATATCTCCGCCAGCCAAACCTTGGATAGCCGCAGTTGCTGCCTGCGCCGCCTGCTGGAATTTACCCCCTGTGCCATAGCCTGACTCATTGAACGCCTGATCATAAGCCGTTTTATAAACCTGCCCGTTGATATCCTCAGCCGTTGCAACTTTACCCGGATTGGCTTTCTCCCACTGTGCTTTGGCGTCTACCTTATCTTTTTCACTCACATCCAGCATTTTTTCATTCGCCGCTTTGGTGGCGATAATTTTCCCTTGCGTCCGAATAACATCACTGACCTGGCTGCCTATCTCACCTATCAGCTGCGCTTCCCGCAGGCGGTTTTGCTCTTTCTCTTTGTCGAAAATAGGCGACAGGGCGTTGTTGGCGTGCTCGACATCGCGACTCAGGTCATCAACATTTTGCTGTTGCTTCTCGGTATCACGAATGGTGATGGTGCCATCGGAGACTGCCGCATGGGTGATGCTATCGGCGTGACCTTCATTGTTGACGCCCGTCAGCAAGCCGTTGGCCATATTACCGGTAAACTGACCGCCGATATTGCCGCCGGTGCTGATGCCCACACTTTGATGCTCAACCTTGAAATCGGCTTTATTTTCAATATCACTGAAGCCCAGCGTGCCAGTATCCAGTGTGTTTTTATCGGCGGTAGCGGTGGAGCCAATCACTGCGCCGTCAAGCTGAGTATGCTCGCCGACAGTGATATCAAAGCCGCCTTTGCCTGCAAAAATGCCGGTCTGTTCCTGCACCGAATCAAAGTTGCTGTGCATCTTGTCCTGGCTGGCATTGATGCTGGCGCTGCCGGTCATCGAACCGAAATTGAAGCTGCCACCGACACTGGCGTCTTGCTGCTTCGAATCGTAACGGTCGCTGTCTTGCTGGCTTTGCAGCAACAGAGGCAGAAGAGCATTAACTTGTTGATCTATAAAATAAAATCACAGCCTTAATGCCGGGATTTTTTGTTTAGATTAATTCATATTTTGCTTTTACTTCACTAACTATGCGATGTACTTCATCCTTAGATAAAATAACTTCATGTACCTCAAGGTTGTTATAGTTTTTCCACTCATAACCTTCAGTATCATTACCATCTAAGTAGCTAACCTGAGCAGCTAATATTCTCACTTCACCCATAAAACCAACAGAAAATACATAACACGTATCATTTTCTAAATTATATGTCGAAGCTTGGTAACGATAATCCTCCTCAAAATCATTTGATACCTCAGCATCCGGATCTAATAGATTAGGAAGCATTGCACTCATTATTTTTGAGAAAGAATCTAATTTTTCCGCTTTAAATAAATACTCATTTTCAGGAACGGTAATCAAAGCATTATCATCCGACAAACAACTGATATCACCGCTTAAAGTAGCCACGCTTGCATAATCAGGAAAAAATTTTCCATCAATAATGAAGTGAAATAGACCATTTTTGTATCCACCTTCTGAACTCCAGAGCGGCACATAGTCCATTAAAATTGCGAACTTATTTGGATCACCAAAAACCATAATCACCACCCCTTCTTAGGTAGGTCTAACTGTTTTTTAACATCCGATGGGATTGTGTTTTTATTTAACGGTGCCGATTTGTCACCTGTACTACCTGACCAATGCCAAGTTCCATCATTTGTATTTGTAAATTGATGAACATTACCTTCTGCATCTTTCGCGTACATTTTTTTCCCACTAGCAACTGATGATCCAAATAGATCCATCGAGTTTTTAGGTTCTGTTCCAGCTTTAAAGCTATAACCTGGTTGCCCCGGTGTATGTTTAGGATTGGACTGATAATTCAGTCCATTAGCTGCAGGAGTCGAATTAGGCTTAGGCAATGAGCTGCCTTTCGGCCCTTTGGCTGCAATCAGCGCAGGCACAGTAGCCGCCATTGCTGCCGCTGTATCCTTGTCCAGTCCCAGAGCTTCGAATTTCTGTTGCCACCCTAAACTGGCAATCGTCCCCTCGGCTTCCATGCCAGAGCTGTACACCGCTGACAGGTAGTTCTTGAACTCGCTAGGCAACTTGCCATCAGCGTCCAACTGCTTGATGGCTTGATCGAATACATCCCACTGATCAACCAGATAACCGTACTTATCCGCACATTGATCAGGCTGACTGTTACAGAACTCCAGCATTTCCTTTTGTTGTTTCAGGTTGGTATCTACCATATCCTGAATCACCTGCTGACAGGCTGCACCCTCACACGTCCTGGCTTTCTGCGCTAAGTTATCAAGTTGAGTCACACTCAGGAAGTTATTCTCCACTGTATGCTATTTTATCTTATTCAGAGCTATGCGGGATGTCGTTAGTAATTCCGCTATGCTTTCTTTGCTGTAATATGCATATATGCTCGGCAGGTATAATCTTTCAAAAGCCATATTACCGTCATATTTATCAATGAATGCAGGTGTTCCATCCT
Source organism: Yersinia hibernica (assembly GCF_004124235.1). Lineage (NCBI taxonomy): Bacteria > Pseudomonadati > Pseudomonadota > Gammaproteobacteria > Enterobacterales > Yersiniaceae > Yersinia > Yersinia hibernica. Next base: position 3,202,425 of record NZ_CP032487.1, on the reverse strand, counting down.
TAAAATAGCCAAATGCAATCTCTTTATCTTTAAATAGCGAACTGTTATTTAATTCGCTGCGCTTTGATTCACGCAGTTCAGCAGATGAATTTGCCCAAGCGATGAAGTCTTCAAATAATATCATGTTGTCTTTATAGTTTTTTTGGGATACCCATCCCATGCCACCGACACTCCGGTAAGTCCTTCCATGATTTACCCAAAATGTAAATTGTGAATTATATCTAATGACGAGCATTGCACCGCCTGATGTATTTGGCAGAGGGCTGAACTCATGTTTGGTTTCATTGTATTTTTTGTAAGTTATATCAGTATTGTAATACTTATGAGTAATATTGCCACAACCTAAAAGTAGCATCCCTCCCAACAGAGAAAGTAGAGCTCGAACATACTTGAAACGCTGCATTTTTTATATCCTGTAAGCCAAAAATTGGCGATTCTCATGGGGCAGGGGTTACTTTGTCAAGGCTGAAATCTGTGGCTCTGTCGCATTAACGTAAGAAGTTAGCAAAAGTGGCGCTGCGAGTTATTTAGGCAGCCAACAGATAAAATTGTTCATGTTGGAGAGCATGAAAAATCGTGGGTCAATGATTAAATATTCCCATTAATGACGGCATAAAAAATGTGGCTTCCCCCACGTCTTTTTATGCCATTCTCGTCTGTTATCCTCTTTAGTTTAATAACTTTATAATATTAGCAATAGGTTCAATCAAATAGTCATTATATTCACTTACGGGCTTACTTTCATCTAAAGAAACCGCATAAATTTGCTCTAAAGTAAACCAATTTTCATGAAAGCACTGTTTCCATTCAATATTTACATTTTGTAAACAATCTAGCAAAGCCCTCAGTTTATTAATTAAAGTAATTAGATCGAGCTCTTTTTTTTCATAGCTATCTACCAACTCTTTCATGAGACTAATCTGTCTCATATCATAATCAGTCACAAGAAAATCAGTTATTTTTATCATTGTTTTATTAGCCCAAAATCAACAGTCACTATCCGACCAGTATTTTCATTAACTATTATCGTAATATTATTCACTTTATCATGGTATGCCGTAGTTCCTGGTGCTTTTCCCTTAACTGCATTTTCAGGTTTGATAGCATTTTCTACAACACTTGGTGTAATCCCTTGTTTTTGCATACGATCTAAAGCATGTCCTGAAAATTGCCTATCGTTAATAGTAGTTGGTTTATTAGATCCATCTTGAACTTTGAGCACATTTCCTTTTGAGCCTGTAGGTGTTTTGGCTGATATGCCACTACCACGAATACCTCCGCCCTCTATCAACGGGTCTCTACATGCGAGTGGATCAAGGCCACAGCCCTTTTTATTACCCAGCGCATTATTCTCAACCGCATTCTTCCCAGCCTGCGCACCCGCAACCGTATCAGCGGTGCTGTCACCGGTCAAGCCACCCGCCAGCCCTGCTGCCAGTGTTGCCAGTGCACTGACCGTCTGTTTCTGGTCTTCCGAGAGAGTGTTCTTATCCCAGCCCATCGCCGCGATAATCACCGGTGCCATCAGTTCTGCCGTTGCTGCACCCGCAGCGCCTGCCAATGCACTGTTACCACTGGCATAGGCAGTGACTGCACCCAGCACGGCGTGTGCCATGGCGTTAGCCGCCTGATTATCGCCGGTACTTTTCTTAATCACTTCCGCCAGATACGGTGCTGAGGCGCCCGCCAGTGCCTGCGCCATGTTACCGCCCGCTAGCCCCTGTATCGCTGCCGTCGCTGCTTGAATGCCTTGTTGCAGGGCACTGCCAGTGCCATAAGGGGCCATGGCGGTATTACGGATCTGATTGGTCAGTTGTTCTTCCGTTGGCGTCAGAATACCTTTTTGGGCCAGTGCCTCTTTCGCCGCCTGAATCGCTTCTGGGTCTTTCAGCGCTTTTTCTTCCGCTATTCTGCCCTGAGTGCGAACAATATCGCTGACCTGACCACCAATCTCGCCAATAAGCTGCGCTTCACGCAGCCGGTTCTGCTCTTTCTCTTTATCAAAGATAGGGCCGATACTGCCGTTGGCGTTGTCGGTATCGCGACTCAGGTCATCGACATTCTGCTGCTGTTTATCGGTATCGCGAATAGTGATAGTGCCATCAGCGATGGCTGCTTGCGTCGTGCCCTCGGCATGACCATCATTGCCCAGACCCGACAGCACCACGCCGCCCAGATTACTCAGCAGGTCAGACCCCACCGGGCCACCGGTACTCAGGCTGCCGCCCTGATGCTCGGCCTTGAAATCGGCTTTGTTTTCGATGTTACTGAAGCCCAGCGTACCGGTATCCAGACTGTTTTTGCTCTTGTCGGCGGTGCTGGCAATCACGGCACCATCCAACTGGGTATGTTCACCAACGGTGATATCAAAGCCACCTTTGCCTGCGAAGATACCGGTCTGCTCCTGCACCGAGTCATAATTGCTGTGCAGCTTGTCCTGACTCATACTCAGATTGGCTGAACCGCCTCCGGTCACCGCGACACTGATACCGCCGCTGGTACTGGTCTGCTTCGAATCATAGTTATCACTGTCCTGCTGGCTTTGCAGCAACAGGTCACGGCCGACATCCACCTTGACAGTCTCGCCACTCGCCTGAGCGCCCACTAATGAGGTATCACGGCCGCTGCTGAGCGACAGTGTGCCGCCCGTGTCAATCTGTGTTTCCGTCCAGGTCGTACCGTTACCGTGCTCATTGCCTTGTCCTTTGTTGGCATTGGCAAAGATACTCAGGCCACTACTGGCGCCATTTAACCCTACACTGACGCCAACACTGCCGCCGCTGCTGCTGTTACTGCCGTCAGTTTTTTGTGTATTGGCCGCGCCGAGTAGCAACACATCACGAGCCGCATCCAGAGTGGTATCGCCACCGGCTTTGAGTTGGCTGCCCTGCACCACGATATCGCCGTTCGTTGGGTTGCCATCACCGGTTGCGTTGATGGTTAGATTATTGCCCGCCGTCAGGGTCGAACCGGTCACGCTGGTCTGTTCCTGATGCTGCTGTGAGGAGGATTTTTGTGAGCCTAATGAGGCGCTGACGCCGAACATGCTGGTGGCATCGCCTCCCTGCGCCTGCACCAACTGCCCGCCTTGCACCGCCTGTACACCACTCAGCGCCGCTTTGACACCTTGCAATGCCGCCAGTCGGCCATTGCTTTCTTCACTGGCATCTTTGGCGGTGGTCACCGCGGTGTTCAGGGCGCTGCCGACTGCGCCAGACAGGGCTAGTGTCAGGCCGCTCGATTTTTGCTCGACACTGTGGGTTTGGCTACTTTGGTTCTCTGCCGCCAGAATACTGACGTTTTTCCCGGTCAGATTGATATCTTTACCGGCTAACACATCAGAACCTTTTACCGTCAGGTCTTCACCGGCAGTCATGTTGACATTGCCCAGTACGCTGCCGACGGTGCTGCCGACATTGGAAATTGATTGACCGGTGTCGGTGACTTTGGTGCTGTTGCTGCCGACCGTGACCCCAATACCGCCGGTGCTCATCAGGCCAGATTTTTTCTGCTCATACAGGTGAGACTCGCTTTCACTCTGCTGCGCGGTGCCGACGATAATGTTCTCTTGCGCCCGCAGATTGATATCGTTGTCGGCCACCACATTACTGCCCATGACCGCGATATTTTTACCACTGACATCGATAGAGCCGGCTGACAGCATGGAGCCTACCGCCCAGGTTTGACTAATACTGTCTTCGGTGCGGGTGGTGGTGCTGGAGGCCAGACCTTTTTTAGTGCCGGTATGATTGCGCTGTTCATCATGTTGCTCAGTCTGGGTGGTGAGGGTGATATCGCCGCCCGCCGCCAGCTTTAGCGCACCGTCGGTTTGTATCGCGCTGGCGCTGAGGGTGATGTCTTGCGCCGCCTGTAAATTGATGTCGCCCTTGGCATTCAACTGGCTGCCACGCAGGGTTTCATCATAGAGTTCCACTGAGCTGGCATGGCGCTTGCTCGAAGATTCACCGGTCACTTGCAGGCTGTCCGCTGCGGCACTCAGGTTGATATTTTGTGCCTGCACATCAATAGTATCGGCATTAATATTGGCCCCCACGGCGGTCAGATTGTTGACGTTAGCGGTCAGCGCACCGCCAACATTCACTTCGCTGCCCAGATGGCGGATATGTTCACTGGTCGAGCTGCTACGGCCAGAATTCGCCGTTATCTGGTCGCGGGTCTCCACTGTATTGAGTAGCCAGTCGCCGCCGGTATTGACCTGCAAATCCTGGCCGACATTGAGGCCAGCGCCTTGCATGATAAAGTCACGTTCAGTATTGATAACCGCGTTGTTACTGACATTGATGCTCGCCAGCGGCCCCAGCACGGTTTGGTTGCGCTGGACAGCCCCATTATCGCTGCTGAGTTGCTCACTGGCGGTGCGCAAAATGATATCGCGGCCGCTGTCCAGTTGCAGGTTGGTGGCAGTTAATCGGCTGCCGGTCAGGTCAATATCACTGTTCAGTGTACTGAGTAACATATTGCCACCGGCCTGAAGTAAGCCGCCACGGTTATTGAGTGTGATGTCTTGCGCCATGCTGAGGTTCAGGTTATTGGTGGCGATCATCGCCCCTGAGTTATTGAACCCCTGCATATCGGTTAACGTGATATTCTCTGCTGCAATCAATGATCCGTTAGCCTGTAGGTCACCCGGCTTCACGCCCGCCAAATAGACCACCGGCACCAGCACGGTTTGCCCGGCGACTTCACGGCTTTCCATCAGCACGATATTGGTGGTTAATGCCGCCATTTGTTCAGCACTGAGGTGAGTACCAAGGGCAATATTGAACGCTTTGCTGTACTCCAGGCCCGCCGCAAAGAGTGCTTCGAACTGTTCCTGCGCACTACGGTAATCATTGGCCACAGCCTGGCCGGTCAACGCCAGCACCTGGTCGCGTACTAAACGCTGTTCATAGGCGTTATCTCCCAACCGTTTGAATATCACATTCGGGTCATTATTCAATTGCTGGAGAAGGTAGTCTGATCCGCGCCAGTTATTCAGGTTGGCAAAGGCAGGATTCGTTTCTATCAGATACTGGCTGTTGACGGTGTAGTCAGTACTGAACTGATACAGCCCACCATTAGGTTGTGTCAGGGAGATACCGTTAAATTCGACAGCCAGATCTTTGCCAGTATTGCTGCTCCCTCCGGGAGGCGTAACAGCACCGGGGTTGGCCCCATTATTGATAGTGCTCCCGCTGCCACTGATGGTTTTTGCGGTGAGGCTGGAGGCGTATTGGTTGGTCGCCTGTTCACTCACCTCCGGACCCCAAGCGGTACCCCATAAATCACCTTTATAGGTACGATAACGCCACACGCCTGTGGAGGTTGTTCTTTCGATCAGCCGTTGCGCATTCCCCCAACCATCTTGTTGCACAGTGACACCGGTCAGATCAATCTCGCCTTGCGCACTGACTTTACTCCAGTAGTTTTCCAGTGTGCCGACTTGAGCGGTCAAGTTCCCGCCAGCCAATAGTTGCGCTTCAGGGCTGATGTTATCGATGCTGTTATAGGCGATAGTCGACGTATAATCTGTGCCGATATAATCGCTGTTCATCGAGCCACCATGAGGGGGCTCAGCATAGCGTCCCCCCGGAATATCGGGGTTATCTTCCGTCCAATAAGCCGAGCCATTCACCGTGTCGGCCACGACAAAATCACTGTTAGCGGTGAGAATATGGCGGCGATTGGTCAGCGTATTGGCGTAAACCAGCAGATCTTTGCCTGACTCAATTAAGCCAGAGATATTGAGTACCTGAGCAGCTTGCTGGTAGAGGCCATTACTGTCTAAAACGCCAGCCAGAATGACGTTACCCATCCCTAAAATGGTGGTCGTTGGCGCCGTGTCGGTGTCAGTGACGGTATCACTGTTTTCAATCACCGGTGCTAGCAAGGCTAAGGTGCCATTCTCATCGGTGGCACCCATCAGGGCGTTAGGGCCGGAATTGGTGATACGCTCACGTGCTTGGAGAGTGGCTTCGGCACTGATCAGGGTGCCGGTATTGAATAGGGTGTTAACGTCAGTATTGAGCAGGCCGCTGGTCAAGATATCGCCGCTATTTATCAATGCGCCCACAGCTTTGAGATCGGTTTGCGTTGCAATAATCGTGCCGCTATTCAGTAAGCTGTTTGAGTCGGTGCTGAGTTTGCCACCCGCGAGCATTTGCCCGCTATTGGTCACATCGCCAGCGGTGGTCAAAGTGAAATCACGCCCAGCTTGAAGGGTAGAACCCGCCAGATGGTTGAAATCGCTCTGTAATTGAATGCTCAGATCCTCGCTGGCCGTTATCTTGCCTGCGTGGTTGTCCAACTGACCCAGATTCAACGACATGGTGTTCGCCGCCAATGTGCCGCTCTGGTTATCGAGGGTTTGACCGGCATTCGTGTTGGCATTGATGGTCAGTGCGCCAAGGGATGTGATATTGGCGCGTTGCGTGCTGATATCGCCCTGAGTGGCAGTGATGTTTATCTCACGGGCTTGCGTGTAGCTGTCACTCAGATCAACCCGGCTGCCCGCTAACGTCATGGCGCCTGCGGCGATGGTTTGCCCTTGTGCGATTAATTCTTGCCGGGTGGTGACTTTCAGATTGCCTGCATCCATCAGGCGACCATCACTTTGCACACCCGCGCCCAATAGGCTGCTACGATCGCTGTCTAGGCGCTGCGCATTGATGGCGATATTGCCCTTAGAGAGGAGGGTGCCGCCACGGTTATCCAGCGCACCGGCCAGATTCAGGTTAAAATCTGTTGCTCCCGTTTGCGCTATCACGCCGCCCACATTGGAGAGTGAATGAGTGTCGAGCGTCATTTGCTCGGCAACCAAACGGGCGCTGTCAGTGCGTAACATCAAGGCGGTCGAGGCGGACAGTTGGTTGGCCGACAAGTCTGCCCCCGTGAGATCGATATCCCCACCTTGGGCGGTCAGCGCCAAATCACTGCTTTGCGTTTGGCTGCCGCTGAGATCGAGACTTTGCCCGGTGAAGTGCTGCGCCGTCCCGCTAATATTCTTCCCTTGCGCGAGTAACTTTCCGCTGGCCTCAACACGCAGTGTGCCGCTGGTAATGCGGCTGTTGTCGGATTTAACGCCCGCCCCTAAGACGGAGTGGCGGCTGCTATTGACTTCAGCGGCGCGCAGCGAAGTGTCACCGGCGGCGGCAAGGGTACCGGTGTTACTGAGTTTGCCTGCCGTGGTGAGTTGGGTGTTGCCCTGCGCATACAGCACCCCCGCGTTTTCTATCTCGCCAGTGGTCTTCACCGTCAGTTGTTGGGCGCTGTTGATCTGCCCGCTGTTGACCAGCATGCCATCGGCGGTTATCGTGATATCACCCGCTGAAGCCCCTATCTTTCCGGCATTGCGCACGCCGACACCGCTTTCAGTACCGATCAGGCGAATTTTACCGGCGTACATGCCGCCCAAACTGGCGACATCCACTGCCACGGTAGGGCGCGGGCTGCCATCGCTGGCTTTGGCATTAATGGCCTGATGCGCGGCATCCACCTGATTACGCCCGGTGGTGACATTCAGTTCTTTGGCCCAAATACCGGCATTCACTTTGACGGAGCGCGCGATCAGATCGGTATGGTCCTGACGGCTGCTGTCCAGACCGTTGCCCTGAATAACAATTTCGCCCCGTTCGACATCGTAGCCGGTCAGTTGGCCGTTATTGAGTTGCACCTGACCGGTGGTCAGCGTGGCGCGGTTGGCGTTGATAAAGCCGCAGCCTTCACAGGTAATGCCAGCGGGGTTGGCAATCACCACCTGCGCTTTGCGCCCGGCCACCTCGATATAACCATTGAGCTTGCTGGGGTCGCGGCTATTAACCTCATTGAGAATAACGCTGGCTTCACCGCGCGCCAGCCACGGGTTACCGTCAACGACGCCGGCGATTTGCGTTTGATTGGGACCGTGGCCGTTATTGAGGATCACCCCGCGATTATCGACATCAAACTGGCTGTAGACGTTGCGAGAAACCCCGCCACTGCTGGGCGTTTGAATATTGACCTGTGGCGTACCGTTGGCGCTGTTGATAATGGTCGGCTGCTGGTTACCCGGTGCACTGGTATCGGCGACAATATTGGCCTGCACGGATAATGAGACGCAGCCCAATGCCAATAACAGGCTGAAGCTTAATGTTGATAAAGAACTGATACGGCGGCTCTGAGTATGACCCACACCTGACGAGGGCGACGAAGCCGCCCGACCGGAAGCCGCGATATCCGCGACCACCATCAACAGGCCTCGCGCCTTGTTGAATACGATTCGGTACAGGTTTTTATTCATGGTTCATTCTCAAAAAGTCAGGACTCATCAGGTACATTAGTATTGCCAGTTCAGGTTAAAGCCGAGGGTCACCGAGTCGGTTTTGAAGCCATCGGGTTTAGACAGGGGTTTACCGGCAAACAGGTCATATTGGGTATGAAACACGTGGCCACGCACACCGACAGCACCGCCCGCTAAGTGTTGGCCCAGCAGATAAGGGTCACTGCGACCACCCACCTCGCCATAATCAACACCGACATACAGCTCATGCCCTGGCAGCGGGGTATACCAGCCCAGATCATTGCGTACCGTCCAGCCGCGATCGGCATTGAGGGTGCGTTCGCCGTCAAACCCGCGCACTGACCAACGACCACCGATAGCGAACTGATCCTGCGGGGTCAGTGGCGTGTTGGTGCTCTGGCGCTGGTATTGCAGGTTGTAATGGAAGTTTTGTTGCTGGATCGTAAAAGGAATATCCAGTTGCGCATTCAGTCGCAGAATTTTGCTCAATGCAGTGGCTTCGCCAAAATATTCTTCCTGCGCCGGCACCGCGCCAAACCAGCGGGTGCCGCGCTGATAACTAATCCCCGCGTCCAGCGTGGACTGCGCGATAAAATGGCGATGTTGTAGCCCGACGCGCCAAGCCGAGGTGCGGCGGCGCTGGACTTCCACTTCGGTATCATTGATGTAGTTTTTCGATGAGCGGGTTAGCACATCGTAGGTGAAGGTGGTTTTCTGGCTGGCGTTGCGGTGCAGCAAACGGCTGAGTTGCAGCGTCACATTGTCGCTTTCACCCCGATAGTGATAGTCGCTGTTGAGGCCCGCGACAGTCTGGTGATAGTCATAACTGCTGGCAGTCAATCCGGCCGTCCAGTAGCCGAATGGCAGCGAGTAATGGCCGGTCAGGTTATTGGTGCCTTTATCGCCGCGATTTTTAATGGAGCCGCCGGCAGAAACATAGAACTGGTCACTCAGGGAGAGCGGATTATCCAGAAACAGCGTCGCCCCGCCTTGATAACGGCCGGTGCTGCGGGTGCCGGAGTCATCCAGTGACGCCGCCAGTCGCCACATTTTGCTCTGCTGCCAGCTCAGGGCAATATCCGTCTCACCGGGGGCATCGCCGGGGATCAACTCCATACTGGCTTGCACCGTGGGGATGCGCTGGAGATTCTCCAGCCCCTGTTCAATATCGCGCAGATCCAACAGGTGACCGGCGCGGGCAGGGAAGGCGGTGAACAGCGTGACATGGCGATCACTCTCGGGTGTCAGGGCCACATGGCGTATCTTGCCGGGCACCACGTGTAGCACCAGCGTGCCACGGTTCAAATCTTGCTGCGGAGCCAGCACGCGTGTGGTGACATAACCGTGGTCGATCAGGCGGTTCTGCATCTCGCTCATCAGCAGGTTAATGCCTTTCGCGCCCAAACAATGGCCTTGCGCCTGATTGGCGAGGCGTTGTAATGGCAGCCAGCGCGGCAAGGGCTCGGTACCCGTGAGTGTCACATGGTCAATCGCAAAGCAAGGTTTCTCGATGGGAAAAACCAGTCGGCCCAAAGACGCTGTGGGTTCGGATAAACGCACATCTGGCACTGAAGGCGAAAGGCGTTCTTCTAAAACACGTTGCCGTTCTTGTTGATGGATACTTTGCTGAGCAGAGGGTAATTCTGCAGAGTCGCTCGAAGACGAAATAATCAGCAGCGGGATGAATAAACCCGATGTTAATGGATAATAATAGGCACGCAGCACAGGGCACATCCTCATTGCCCGGCTGGGGCAGAATAATGGCTAAAATAATATTTCGGCGCATTATGCCCACATAAAAGTTATTTTCAATGTGTTTTCACGATATAAGAAAATACAAGAAATAACTCACATATTCCGTAGGATATATCATACGGAGAATAAGATATTTGTAAGAAATATCCGACTTAAAGGCATTTAATTGGTTTTTTATTTGAAGATTAAAACGAGGTTATTACTTCAAATTATAAATTATTTAGTATTAGTAATCGATGGTTGGTGAGTTTTTCATATTTCATGAGGTTTGTACTGCTTTGTATATTTCTCTATTTTTTTCGGTGTTGCAGATAAATATAAGCGACTTTGTCGATAAGTGACCAAACCAACCTTTATCCATTTACGGTAAGCCTTCTAGAGCCGAATAGTTATCACTATCCGGCTATGAAAAAAGAATTAAAGGCCAAATACAGCCTCAATTTCGGTCAAGTATTCAATGTGTTGATCATGCGGTAGAATCACTCTTTTTGAAGTGTGCATCTGATGGCTAAAGTTGACGTAAAATGCACGTTTTGTGAGCAAATCGAATCTGTTAAAAAGCATGGCCTGGGTAAGGCCAAACTTCAGCGCTATCGGTGCCAGTCGTGCTGCCGTACTTTCCAGCTCGATTATGCTTATCGCGCCTGCCAACCCGGCATGAAATCACAAATTGTCGACCTTGCAATGAACAATGCCGGTATTCGAGACACTGCCCGAGCTTTACATATCAGCATTAATGCCGTTGTGCGCACACTAAAAAACTCTCGCCGAGAGTTGTAACCACGCTTCCTCTGGATAACCTGCAAATTCAGCTTATCTGTGAAGTTGATGAAATGTGGTCGTTTGTTGGCAATAAAAAGCGTCAGCGTTGGCTGTGGTATGCATGGGAGCCTCGTCTCAAACGTATTGTTGCTCATGCTTTTGGGCGCAGGAGCAAAATGACGCAGTGCAAATTACTGGGTTTACTGTCGGGCTTCAGAGTCGCCTTCTGGTGTACAGACAACTTCAGTGCTTATGAGATGTTACCGGCTACAAAAGACATCACAGGTAAGCTTTACACCCAGCGGATTGAACGCGAAAACCTGAATCTTCGTAACCGGTTAAAACGACTGAATCGCAAAACGCCTGGGTACTCAAAATCGGCAGAAATGCATGACAAGATAATCGGCACGTTCATTGAGCGTGAGCATTACCTGCAATGACCCTATCTACACATTGAATACGTGACCCAAACCATTTATCTTCGTTGTGATCGGCAGGTATAAGCTCAACTTTGTCTGTCCAGAAAGAAGTAATATCAGCTAACTCAATGGCCTCTATACTATCAATTAATAGATGGTTCCTAGGGAACTCTGCACCATCTCTCAAAGGATCTAAATATTCATTTAATTTATTAATGAATTTAGATCTATTTATTTCACTAATGTATAGAATGGCAATTTCTCGGCTAGCTCTCCTAACTAAAGAACAAAGCTTAAAGTATGAATTATCGATTTTATCAATAGGGAGATCACAAAGTTCGAAACTGACGAGTTTTACGTAAATTCCACATTCATCAGTAATGGGAGGGACCTTTGGTTTCTCATCATAATGAACTAATATATGATTGTATTGACTTAATAATGATGTTCCATGGGGGATTCTATCTCTAGCCAAGATTTGTGGACTTCGACCTGTACTTCTCGAACGATAGTTTTCGGGAGAAACATATCCGTTTAATAAAATGTGCTGTTTACTGGTAGTCATTGCATCCCTTATTGTCTACTTTCCTGCCTACGTTTTATAGCCTTCACCAACAATTCAGTGGTTAGATTATTTCCATTATAAAGTACTGACTCTTTGGCAGCATCCTCACTGGCTCGGGTAATTGACCTGCCCCCAGGATTAAATACAACGCTCAGTTAGTAATGTCGGATCCTTCATTCTCAGAATTACCCTTTCTCCAGTCCGCCGCAAATTCAGACGGCGTCTGATAATTCAGCGTGGAGTGCGGGCGGCACTCGTTATAATCCTGACGCCATTCACTGATGGTTTTCCTGGCATGGCTGATCTCGCTGAACCAGTGTTCATTCAGGCATTCATCGCGAAAGCGTCCGTTGAAACTCTCAATAAATCCGTTCTGTGTCGGCTTGCCGGGCTGGATAAGTCGCAGCTCCACGCCACGCTCAAAGGCCCATTGATCGAGCGCGCGGCAGGTAAACTCCGGGCCCTGATCGGTCCTTATCGTAGCCGGATAGCCGCGAAATAGCGCAATGCTGTCCAGAATACGCGTGACCTGCACACCTGAAATCCCGAAGGCAACGGTCACCGTCAGGCACTCCTTCGTGAAGTCATCCACGCAGGTCAGGCACTTGATCCTGCGACCGGTGGCCAGCGCGTCCATGACGAAATCCATCGACCAGGTCAGATTAGGTGCCGCCGGGCGGAGCAGCGGCAGACGTTCTGTTGCCAGGCCTTTACGACGTCGTCTACGTTTTACTCCCAGGTCACTGAGATGATAAAGCCGGTACACGCGCTTGTGATTAACATGAAGCCCTTCGCGGCGCAGCAGCTGCCAGATGCGGCGGTAGCCAAAACGCCTGCGCTCCAGTGCCAGTTCGGTGATGCGTCCGGATAAATGTGCATCCGACGCCGGACGCTGCGCTTCGTAGCGGCAGGTCGACAGGGACAAACCTGTCAGCCTGCAGGCACGACGTTGCGACAGACCGGTCGCATCACACATCAACACCACGGCTTCCCGCTTCTGGTCTGTCGTCAGTACTTTCGGCCCAGGGCCACCTGAAGCGCCTCCTTATCCAGCATGGCTTCGGCAAGCAGCTTCTTGAGTCTGGCGTTCTCTTCCTCAAGTGACTTCAGGCGCTTAACCTCTGGCACCTCCATACCACCATATTTTTTACGCCAGGTGTAAAACGTGGCATCGGAAATGGCATGCTTGCGGCAGAGTTCACGGGCGGATACCCCGGCTTCAGCCTCGCGGAGAATACTGATGATCTGTTGGTCGGAAAAACGCTTCTTCATGGGGATGTCCTCATGTGGCTTATGAAGACATTACTAACATCGGGGTGTGTTAATCAACGGGGAGCAGGTCACAGTAGCCATAATTCCTCATAAACAACATGTATTACTAGCAGTGAAGTGTACTATAGATTCATGGGGTTCGACATCTATACCATGAAAAAGTAGGCCAGATTGACCTGCCCCCAGGATTTTGGAGTAGGGTCAAGATAAAGATAGAAGTTTTGCCTGTCGCGCGAGGTACGCTGTATCCTCCTGAGGAGCGTGACGTTGTTGACGCAGTAGAGGATGAATTCGGTTTTGCTACCATTCAGGTTGTCTCCCTTGCTGACCTTTATGGTGGTAAGCTTTGTGCCGCCATGGACAGGCAGCATCCCCGGGATTTTTATGACGTCAAAATACTACTCGAAACGCAGGGTATTGATCGCCACATCTTTAATGGTTTCATCACTTATCTACTGGGACACCCACGCCCATTATCAGAGGTACTAAATCCCCACTGGAAAGATATTTCTGAGCTATATGCGAATGAATTTAACGGAATGACATTCGATGCGGTCTCTCTGGAAGAACTCAATACGATACCCAAATTAATGGTTACTGCTCTCAAAGCACAATTCACGCAACGGGATTATGATTTTTTGATGTCTTTCAAAAGTGGCCAACCGGACTGGAGTCTAGCTCCTGAAGATCAGATTCAGAATCTACCAGCGGTTAAGTGGAAGTTGCAAAATATCGGGCGTATATCAAAAGATAAGCATATTCAGGCGTTGGCGAAGCTTGAGGCGGTTCTTGCCGAGTGGATAAAGTAGTTCAGAATTTTATCTGTACATTCACCTTTGGTGTCACTGTGCAGTGTTTTGTAAACTGCACGTACTAATCTGTCAAAATACAGCAGGGTAGTAACAACAGATAAATCAATTGGTTATGTAAGTGTAGGTTAAAACGTGGTTTTTATTAATTTTATCAAAATAATCTTTATTTATCAGTAGTAACACCCCAATACATCATCGGGGTGTGGGAATCTAGCTTCTCAGTATTATTCATGCGGTTATGTTTTCTAGTTAAGTCCTTTTTCCAGCCAATATACTAGCCCAGCAGCTTGAAAACTGACATACCTAAAAGCCAAGACCTTTCTCAAACCAAGCAGATAATCCCCTTAGTTTAAGGGGCTATGTGGCAATCTGCCCGCAGATGGGGTGATAGCTACTTGAACACCGGATTTTCGGGGAACAAAGCATGTGCTGTTTGGCGCAGTTGATGAGCTTGGGCGAGATCATTTTGATACTGAGTAATCATGATAAGGCTTTGATAAACATTCGGATCATTATGTAATTGAAGATATTGCTCTGCCCATACCCTGAACTGTGTCAGCAAGGCAGGGTCAGGGTTTTGGTTAAATTGCAGTAACAGATTGATATGCCGAATGTATTGATATCTTTCCCACTGAATATAGGGATTTATCAAATTATCTAATGGGTGCATGTCAACCAAACCGCGCCTTTCACTCAGAGTCAGTACCCGACCAGTTTTGAAGCCCGTGACCATAAATAGCAGAGTACATAATGCACCGAGCACAATCAGGCCATCCAACCAACGCCGCCATTGAGTGGCAGGATAAATGGTTGATGACAATATGTTCTCGGACATCATCAACCGGCCTAATAAGATAAGCACCAGCCAGTGAGCTGCAGATTGATAAAGAGGCAGTTCAGTCATCAGATGCAAAGCTATGGGTAAAGTCAGCACCCACAGAGGGAAAACTGCCCTTGGCTGAATCAATAGTGGCTTGATATAGCCAGCAGCCAATATCAGCATCCCCACCACAGCCACGATGCCGCCCTCGACCCATCCATAAAGCACTTCATTATGAGGGTGAGAAGGATAGGTATAGTGATTGGGTACCGCGCCGGCCTGCGCAAGTGTTTGGGCAAAGGCCGATTCAAAGTTGCCGTAACCCCAACCTTGCCATGGATGCTGCTGTATCATGCGCCAGGTGTATTCGAGTATTAGCCAGCGGTCTTTATTACTGCTGTCTTTTGATACCAGCTCACTGTCCATTAGGTGTTCTTGCAGATAAAAAGCGGCCAGTAAACTCAGTAGGCTGCACAGCCATAACCCGGCCATTTTGTGCTGACGCCAGTAATAGAGAGACAGCAATAACAGGGTTATCGCGCCACCAAGCCAGCCAATTCGTGACTGCAATAGCATTAGCATGCCGGGGAAAACCAGCAGAGTTAGGCCACTTATGCCACGAATCATTCGATTGCCCGATACCATAAACAGATAGGCTGCGATGGCATAACCGGTGGCCAGATAGCTGGCCAGGATATTGGTTTGCTGGAAAATGCCGTAAGGGCGCTCGGCAGTATCAAATTCCATCCAATTATTTGCTGTAAAAACAAACCATTGCAATAATGTCAGTATGGCTTGGCCCCAAGTCGACAGCAGTATGAGCAGCAGCCAGCCCCGCTGTGTACTCTGCTTGAACTGCAGCCGAAACAACCCAAGCAACAATATTATCCCGCCCCACAAGCCGAGAATTCGAGGTAACCAGGCTCCAACATGCGGCAACGATGCCGGCCACAACCCTGGGATCGTTATCATCAGCGCACCAAACAGTAACCACCGCTTACCCGGAGCATCTCCTGTCTCGGCCTCGTCATTTTGTGGCAAGTAGAGGGCTATTACCAACAGCGCCATCATCGCCCAGATGACAATGTTGTGGGGCAGGTGCAGCCCGGCTCCACCTCGATTGATTTCATAGTGCAGCATGGTGGCAAATGTGACAGCCATAAGCGCCAAAACAATAAAGTTAACGTTTTTCGCCGAAAGGTTCTGCTTAATGGGTTTGATAAATGATAATTTCATTATTTTCAAATGGTTACTTTGTTCTGACACTGAGTTCACTGCTATCGAGTTCACTCACTGATCGGTGCATTGAATAATAGATACTCAATAAAGGGGGCCAGATTTATTTTTCAGTCGGATGAGCAATAAACCAGCGTAATGAGTTCATCACTTTGGTCTCTGACATTTTCACCCTGTTTTCATCGACCAGCTTCATTAATACTAACCTTGCCGTATAAATATCCAGCTGCGCTTTGTCGGCAAGCTCTCTTGTCTTTGGCCAATTGATAACCGGGGGCGGCGATTCAATGAACTGTTCTTTTAGAAAATTACATTGTTCTTCTAATATACCCATGACTTCTTCTTTACGTTGATCCTTAGGTTTCATTTGTTAATTCCTTATGATGTTTATATTTTAAGATTATCTTATTTTTTATTTCTTATATTCTCACTGTGAGTTTTATATTTCCCACTTGGTTGTATGATTATTCTTACAATCAAAAAGAATATTCACACACAATGCGGTATATCATCTTATTTATTTTTGATTGTTTTTATAGTTGTTATTTTATCCCCTCGGTTTTTGATAGTCGAAAGTTAACGGTTAGACCCAAGTTATGTATCGAATAAGTATTTTCTTTAATTCCTATTGAAAATAAAAACCCTTGTTTTATCACGAAGGTAATCATTTTAATTTAAAGTAAATACACCATAAAATTCAATATCTTAAGTGTTTTTCTATATAGTGAAAACTCGCTGAAATTTGAAATTATAAAGGAATTGTAGAGGTTTAAATGTATTATTTTAAAGCTTTTTCTGCTTTAGGCGTTAAAATAACAAGAATTTAATGTCGATTATAATTTGACCTATGGAATAAGCAATCTTTAATTTCGAAAAAACGACTTTTAGCGATCTAATGTGTCGATTTTCTCATTTTTGTAGTTGTATATGTCGATGGTGCATTGTTTATCGATCAAAGTTATCGATATTATTGTTTTAAATTAGTTAATTAAGTTAAACACTCTGAATTTTAGTTGTTTGAATTAAATTGCTATGAACTTTAGCACTATATTTGTATTATCAGCGTCGAACAAAAAGGGCTCTATCGTTATTTAAATTTTTTATTAAGATGCAGGCATTCTTCAATGCTTCCATTTTGACTTTATGGCTCTGTGCAGTTCGCGGTTTATCTTTTCGTATCTTAACGATAAGAATCTGCATGAATTTTTATTTTTAAACTACTTCGATGCGGTATTTACCTTGATTCCATTAAGGTAAATCAGCGGGCAAAATTTTAATTGTGTATAAAGGAATCACGTAATGAAACTGAATAAAACTATCTTGGCTGCTGCTTTAGTATTAGGTTTTGCTTCTGTAGCTAATGCTGCTGATCAAGGTAAAGGCACTGTAACTTTCAACGGTTCTATCATTGATGCTCCATGCTCAATCGCCGCTAATGATGATAACCAAGTTGTTGAAATGGGCCAAATCTCTAACGTTGCTCTGCAGAACGGTGGCAAATCAACTCCTAAAGATTTCAAAATCAGATTGGAAAACTGTGACATCACTACTCTGAGCACTGTAACCACCACTTTCGGCGGTGCAGAATCAGCAGCAGTAGCTGGCCTGTTGGGGATCACTGGCGTAGCTGAAGGCGCTGGTATTGCAATCGTTGACGGTACTGGTTCTGTTATTACTTTGGGCCAACCAACTGCTGAACAGACTCTGATTGCTGGCAACAACACTCTGGCATTCTCTGCATACCTGCAAGGTAGCACTGCATCTGGCGCTGTAAAACCAGGTAGCTTCTCAAGCGTTGCTGACTTCACCCTGGCTTACCAATAAGCAACTCTTTTCTAATTGGGCATGCGGATTTTTCCGCATGTCTTTTCCTCTTGAGAAAGAGACATGTTGGATGAGCTAGGTGATTTATGTCCAGGTCATTTTTTTTGATAGTGCCTCCTTCCTTACTGATGGCGTCATTGCTGAGTTTGCCGGTAATGGCAGATCCCATGAAAACAGATTGGGGCCGCGTGAGTATGGAAGGAAGTATTACTGATACTGCATGTGCGATAGATCCGGGGAGTTTGGAACAGACCATTGATATGGCGACTTTGCCTATCGGTCAATTGGTTCAGAACGGCGTTGGAGATGAACACCCGTTTGAGATTCGTTTGTTGGATTGCACCATCGTCCACCCGGATCCCGACAAATCTAACCAGCAGCATTTTGTCGTGACATTTGATGGAGCGGCGGATGGTAATAATTTTGCGGTTAACGGTGATGCCGAAGGGATAGCAATGCAAATCATTGATGATAAAGGCAATGCTTCAACTCCTGGGGTGCAGTCACCGGAGATAAATATTATCCCTGCTGATATGAAACTCAATTATGCCCTGCGGTTAGTGGGCAATGGCAAGACGCTGCGTGCTGGAACTTATCATTCCAGCGTTCGTTTCAAATTGGATTATTACTGATTTCAATGAGTAAGGTGACATATCCCATGGTATCCGCTCGTTCCATCACCTCCGGTTTTGCCCGTCGTGATTTATTGCGAATTTTAATTGCAGTTGCATTAAGTGGCAATGCTTATGGCGTGTTTGCCAGCGATGATATTCAGTTTAATACCGATGTGCTGGATACCAAAGACCGCGCCAATTTTGACCTGAGCCAGTTTTCCCAACGTGGCTACATCATGCCTGGGAACTATAACTTATTGGTTAGTATGAATAAGCAGGAACTCAACGAGCAGCCGGTGGTGTTCTACGTCTCAGAGAAAGACCCAAAAAAGAGTGAGGCGTGTTTATCACCCCAGTTAGTTGAGTTACTGGCATTGAAAGAAGAAAACTTGAAAAAGTTGACCTGGTTGCGTGATGGGGAATGTCTAGATATCAGTAGCTTACCCGGCCTGACGGTGGAAGGTGATTTGGCAACTTCATCGTTGCATTTGAGTGTGCCGCAAGCTTGGTTGGAATATAGCGAACCGAATTGGGATCCCCCCTCTCGCTGGGAGGAGGGTATCCCCGGTGTGCTGTTCGACTACAACCTGTTAGGGCAGTTGAACCGCCAGCAAAACAACAATACCAGTAATAACACCTTGAGCGGGAACGGGACGACCGGCGCTAACTTAGGTGCTTGGCGGTTACGTGCTGATTGGCAGACCCGTATTGATCAGGTTTCTGGATCGCCAACAGAACGTCAATGGGATTGGAGCCGTTATTACGCCTACCGAGCTATCCCGAGTTTGGGGGCCAAGTTGACGTTGGGCGAGGATTTTCTGAACTCGGCCATCTTTGATAGCTTCCGCTTCAGCGGTGCTAGCTTGGCGACGGATGACAATATGTTGCCACCAAATCTGCGTGGCTATGCCCCTGAAATTACAGGGGTTGCACGAACCAATGCGCGAGTTATTGTCAGCCAGCAAGGGCGGGTATTGAGCGAAACTCTGGTGGCGGCGGGCCCTTTTCGGATTCAGAACTTAAACAGTTTTGTTTCTGGCACCTTGGATGTGCGGGTCGAAGAACTTGACGGACAAGTTCAACAATTTCAAGTGAATACCGCCAGTATTCCTTATCTGACCCGCCCTGGCATGGTGCGCTATCGCGTAGCGGCGGGCAAACCGTCAGATATTGGGCATCGGGCTGAAGGGCCGGTGTTTGGTACCGGGGAGTTTTCCTGGGGGATCAACAGCGGCTGGTCACTGTTTGGTGGTGGGATCAGTGGTGAAAACGAGTATCAAGCGGCATCCATGGGGATCGGCCGTGATTTGATGGAATTTGGTGCGGTGTCGGTTGATATGACCCAGTCATGGGCAACATTACCGCAGCACGGCACCTTGAGTGGTGGCTCTTATCGGGTCAACTATTCGAAAAACTTTCAGGAAACAGGCAGTCAGGTGACATTCGCTGGCTATCGCTTCTCTGAACGTAACTTTATGAGCATGACTGAATATCTTGATGCGCGCTATCGCGGTAATGATGTCGGTGGCAATAAAGAGATGTACACCATCAGCTTCAACCAGCAATTTCAGGATCTGGGACTGAGCGCGTACTTGAACTATAGCCACCAGACCTACTGGGATCGCTCGGCGAATGACCGCTATAACTTGTCGCTCTCTCGCTATTTTGATATCGGCAAAATGAAAAATATCAGTATGACCTTCTCGGCATACCGTAACCGTTATAACGATAGCAATGATGACGGGGTGTATTTGTCCATGTCTATGCCAATCGGTAACAGCGCAACCATCAGTTACAGCGCGACGGTGAGTGGCCGTGAAAATAGCCAGCGAGTGGGATATGCCGACCGTTTGGATGCCCACAATAACTACCAGATCAATACCGGCGTAGCACGTAGCGGCGCATTGGTTAGTGGTAACTATAACCACATTGGCAATAGTGCCGACATCAATGCCAATGCCAGTTATCAGGAAGGGCAATACTCTTCTGTTGGTTTAGGCATTCAGGGCGGGGCCACCATTACCGCTGAAGGCGGGGCTTTACACCGCGTAAATACCTTGGGTGGAACCCGGTTGTTGCTTGATACCCAAGGTGTGGCCGGTGTGCCAGTTCAAGGTTATGGCTCATCAATACGAACTAACCAGTTTGGTAAAGCGGTAGTCGGTGATGTGAATAGTTATTACCGCAACCGGGCCAGTATAGATATCGACAACCTGGCGGATGATGTTGAGGCCAGAGGAACCGTAGCACAAGTCACATTGACTGAAGGTGCTATTGGTTATCGCCGCTTTAATGTGATTTCCGGCGAAAAAGCGATGGCCATGATTCGCATGCCTGATGGCACATCCCCGCCATTTGGGGCCACCGTATTAAATGAAAATCAGCAAGAGACCGGTATTGTTAACGACGATGGCTCAACTTATCTCAGTGGGATCAACGCCGGTGAAAGCATGTCAGTAAACTGGAATGGGCAGGCGCAATGCCGCATCACCCTACCGCAGGCACTTTCTCCGGCAGTGCTGACGAATCTGTTGTTGCCTTGCCAGCCGATAGCGGCGGGTGATAAGCCTCCGGCACCACAACAGTAGAAAGGTTTGGTCATGGACCTGCGGATAACCGCCCGTTCAGACAGAGAGAAAACGATCGGCACCAGCAGGTTCTGACAAGATTAATTCGAAGGAAAAGGTAATGAAATTGAATAACAAATTGCGCATCACCGCCATTTTGGTGACGGCACTTATGGCTCAGCAAGCAACAGCCGCGATTGCTCTGGACAGAACCCGGGTAATCCTTAATGGCGGCGATAAGTCTATCAGTCTGAATATCAGCAACCAGAATAAGCAATTGCCTTATCTGGCACAGGGATGGATTGAAGATGAGCAGGGTAACAAGATCAATTCTCCGTTGACGGTGGTTCCACCGGTTCAGCGTGTAGAACCCGGCGCGATGAGCCAGTTAAAAGTGCAAAGCTTGCCTGCGGTGAATCAATTGGCGCAAGACCGGGAAACCTTGTTCTATTTTAACCTGCGTGAAATTCCACCACGTTCGGACAAGCCCAATACCTTGCAGATTGCATTGCAAACGCGCATCAAACTTTTCTATCGCCCCGCCGGTATCGTGCCACAAAAGGCCGATATGTCGACACCTTGGCAGGAAAAGTTACAGCTGACTCGTCAGGGTGACCGTTACCAAGTTAATAACCCGACGCCATATTACATCACGCTAGTTGATGCCAGTGAGAGCAAAAATGGCAAAACAGCAGCAGATTTTAAGCCATTGATGATCGCACCCAAAGCGCAGGGCATGTTGGATGTCAGCGCCGCTGCATTAGGCAGTAAGCCGGTGCTGACTTATGTCAATGATTTTGGTGGCCGTCCAAAACTGATATTTGGTTGTACGGGCAGCACATGTTCCGTGGTCGAAAGCATCAAATAACAATGCGTTTTCGGGTACGGCATTAAAAGAGTGGGCGAATGTCAGGCTGGACGATGAATAAGGAAGATGGGATGACTGTTGTTGGTAGGGGAATAGTTACCCGGCTGGCCCCGATGGCCATGATGTCCATCATAGGGATGACCGCCATCGTAGCCACGGCGACATTTTTGAGTAGCTCAGCATGGGCATTAAATAAAACTGCGGCAGTCAATGTCTCGGTCACTATTTTTGCCACGCCGCCTTGTGTGATTAACAGCAATAACACGATTAACGTCAACTTTGGTGATGACCTTCTGACGTCGAATATTAACGGTGTTAATTATACAACGCCTGTGACCTATACGTTGAACTGTACTTCGGCGGCATCCAATGCGCTGAAATTGAGTATTAAAGGCAATGGCGCGAATTTTGATACCACGGTTTTGAGCACCACTAACTCAGCCTTGGGAATCAAATTGATACGTGATGGACAGCCACTGGCACTTAACGCGTCATCCAATTTTACTTATCCGAATGTTCCTGTATTGCAGGCAGTACCGGTTAAACAAACAAATGCCACGTTGAACACGGGCTATTTCTCCGGCACAGCAACTTTGGTTGTGGAGTACCAGTAATGAAAATTAATTCACTGATTTCACACTGTACCGCTGCGCTGGCACTGACATTCGGCAGTACGTTGGCTTATGCAGACAACATGCTGTTTTCCGGCACATTAATTAATCCACCACCTTGTGTGATTAATAGCGGGAATATTATAGATGTGCCATTCGGAGAAAATCTGGGTGTGAACAAGATTGATGGCATTAATTATACCCAAAATGTGCCTTACAGCATGACTTGTGAAACGGTCAGTAGCAGTTTGGAATTAGGCCTGACAATAGTGAGCGCATCTGTCACTACATTTGATCCCACTGCAATACAAACTGATGTTCAGGACTTGGGCATTCGGATACTAAAAAATGGCGTTCCTTTTGCACTGAACACCCGTATTAGTTATGACAAAAATAACCCGCCAGTACTTAAAGCCGTACCCGTTAAATCTACCGGTGCAACATTAAGTGAAGGCAGCTTTGAGGCTACCGCTACATTATTAGTGGATTATCAATAGGATCAAATGATGGCTAATTTAAATCTACTGATGTGCCGTGGGCGAATTCTTCTTAGCATTCTAATTTTAAATATTTTGGGTGCGGCCCCTGCATTCGCTGCTGACAATATGCGTTTTCACGGCGCATTAGTTGCCGAGCCTTGCACTATTCGCCCTGGTGATGAAGCAATTAGTTTGAACTTTGGTACTATCATCGATAAATATTTGTATTCGAATCAGCGTACTTCGGGAAAACAGTTTCAAATACATTTGGTAGATTGTGATATCAGCTTAGGTACCACTGCCAATATTATGTTTACGGGTAATGATAGTGTTAATTTACCTGGGTTGTTGGCTGTTGATGAAAGTGATGCTGGCATCGCTATTGGTCTGGAAACAATCGCCGGGAAACCTTTATATCTGAATCAGTCGAGTGACGATATCGCCCTTGATACAGGGAATAACATTATTACCTTGAAAGCTTATGTTCGCGGTGAACCCGAGGCGATATCTCAACGTACTATTAAACGCGGTGAGTTCAATGCAGTCGCGACATTTAATCTGCAATATTATTAATGGGATTCCCCCTCTAATTTTATTTCAACACGAATATGTTAACGCTGAAATTTATTATCAACAGGTTAAATGCGGATAGAGACAATGGAACTTAAACGAATGGAACAGCCTAATATGCGCTTAAGTCATAAATATTGCTGGCTAATCGCTTGCGTGCTGTTTTTATTTCCGCTTTATAGCCAGGCCAGTGCCTGGGTGTCGACACAAACGCGAATCGGCGGCCAATATACTGGAACATTCTCTTGGCCAACTGAGGAGCTGAATACTGTACTTTGTTCATCGTCATCTTGCTCAGTGGCAATATGTCACTATTCCACTCTTGAAAGTGAGCGGTGTGTTAACCCGAGCTCTGCTTTAACACGAGTCACTGTTGGTCAGGGGGCAACGGCAGAAACGATGAGGAATGCGTTTGTTGCCAGGAATGGAGCCTCGGGAACTTGGGCTACAATAACCCCGGTGTTGAGCTCATCAAATACTTGTTTTGGCATCATATATTGGCAAGGTGCTGGCGATTTAAACTTTACCGGCAATTTAATTCCAGGCTCTTATTGTGGCGCGGTTCCGCCGACGCCAGAAACCTGCGAAGTTACCGGTGATGTTTATATAAACCATGGTTCGCTTAATCAGCAAGATGTAAATGGCGCAATAAAAAGTGAACCGATAGTGATCAATTGTACGGTCAGCACAACAGTGAAATTAACTCTGGTAGGGGGAACGAGTATTAACCTTGGGCAGAATGGTAACTTAACATCAACACTGAAAGTATCGGGCCAGGATTTGTCTAATGGTGTTTCGGTCACTGCTGGAGTGGGGAATTCATCTTTCCTGATTGAGTCAACACTGCATGCTCCAGCATTACCTGATGCAGGTAATTTCTCCGGTAGCGGCGTGGTAATTATGTCATATTATTAAATTGAAATTGATATGCACTCATCAGTTGAGTGCATAATTATTATGAATATAAAATAGCGTCTTTAATTCGCTATTTTATATTTGTCAGTCGGCGTGGTTACTGTTATATATGGCAGGAATCTCCCGTGGTATTTATTTATATATATCCATATTAAATAAATACTGTTTTTAGGTTGTAATGTATTGCATTAATATAGTATAAATTTGTCGCGTTAGATTAATTGGGTTTTAGCTATAACCTAAAAATGAAACGCATACTTCAATGGGCTATTAAATAAATAGGCTATAAATTTTTCTTTTAAGGATTTTCTCATGAAAAAAATGAACATGGCAGTTGCAAATACAATCGTTGGTGGTACTGGTCAAACTTGTAAAGATACTTTCCAGTGGCAGACTAGCGGTACAACTGCAACTTGCAAGGCAGTCACTACTTGTACTGATAAGCACGGTAAAGTATTAAGCACCACTTCTGCACCTAGCAATATCGCTAACTGCCGTTAATTAAGTATTCGTTAGTTTTTATCGATATTTAATTGTATCCCAGGCAAGTGTGGGAGGTATTACTGTACTTGCCTGATTTGTTTTTTAACCAGTGTTATCGATGCTTAAATTCAAGAATTTTCGCATTAACTGAATATTAGAAAGATTATTTTGCGGGCATATATGTCATCTGATGGTGTTTATGTCTTACCTGAACTCTGATTGTGAATAAAACTGACTATGTCTACTGAAAAAAATATGTTTAGGAGTAAGGGATTCTTTATAGGCTACACACTGTTAGTTATCCTTATTTCTTCATTGATAACAACGGCCTATTTCCACTATTTCGTCCTCAATCAAGATGCGCAGGAAACCCTATTCGCTGTCAGCGGCAGTGACATTGAAAACAGCCCCATTAAAGACGATAAAACTATTATCGAGATTTTCTCTTATGGCTGTCATTACTGCGCCATTAATGAAGAGAATGTCACCCAATTAGAAAACCGCATGCCAGAAGGGACGCGTTTTGTTCGCCTGCATATCAGCAGTGATAAAACCACGGGTCTGGGGCGCTTCGCACCTATTTTCGCTACTTTATCCGTCATGGGTATTGAACCGCAACATCGCCAAAGTGCATATAAAGCGGTGCTCGAAGACAACATTGACCTGAGTGACAGCAACCAACTCGAAACCTGGCTAAAAGCCAATGACATTGATGTCGCTAAATATCAGCAAGTGAGCCAGTCGGCTGAAGTCAAAGAATTGATCGCGTATATGACGGCAGTGACCGCGCATTACAAGATAGACGCCACCCCGTCCTTTATTGTTGGCAAAAAATGGATAGCACTGCAGGACCGTGAATTCCCTGCATTCTCAGACCATCTCTTGTCATTACTCGAGCACGATAAGGCGCTGGAGAAATAATGAGACTGTTAGCCGTATGGGGCTATTTTGCCTGGCGAAACCAGCTGGATAAGCTGGCTTTAAGTGGGCGCTTACTTGCCCGCGGGCAGGCCAATATAGCGGTTTGGCTGCTACGGCACGGTGATTATCGTTTCTTACTGATGCTCGGTGCTTTGCGCCGGGCTTTAGGCTTGGTTTCACGGCGTCAGAAAAATCTGGCGCGAGTGGCGGCGGCGAACAGCCAGTGCTTGCTAAATGGCCAAATTAGCCCATCTGCCAAGCGTTTTATTCGTACCGCACAGCGCCGCCAAGTATTGGAACTGGCCGCCACTTATGGCCAAAATCGGCAGGTTTTGGCCCAGTTAGCGGCGTGCACTCAGCACTTAAACCACCAGGTGAAAGCTCTGCATGAAGCGGGTTCGCCGGTTATTCTCGCGCCCTTGCACATGGTCTCTGATGTACTGGCTGGCATGGTGGGCGCTAATACCTATCCGGGGCAGGCCACCGTGGTTGTTTCAGCCAGTGCGCAGGCTTATGAAGAGCAGGCACGGCAGATGGGTGGCGTGAATATTTCCTATTGTTCCATCCATGCTGACAGCCGTGCAATCGCCGGTAACCTGATGGACGCTATCATGGAAGCCGCGGAACATAAGCGCAACATTATGATTTTTCCCGATATTACGCCGGATTATACCGTCAATAACCAGCCAGCAGAAACGGCAAAAATGCCCTGCCAACTGTTTAATCGCCCGGCCAATTTACACAGCGGTATTATTCGCTTGGCAAGAGCACTTTCCGCCCAAGTGGTTTTTTATTATCTGTATTACGACAAAGAAATAAAAATACAAATTTATCCTGCACTTAGTGCGCGGGAAGTGAAAAATAAATTACCTGAATTGATTGAAACATCAATGACGCAGCATCCGCAGGATTGGCTGCTATGGCACTCACATTCGTTATTTTTTATTAATGAATAATGTCACTTACCAAGAATAGTAGAAAATGGAAAAGATAATCCCAACGCTAGTTTTTCAAAGCGAAACCAATGAATGCGGTTTGGCCTGTATTGCGATGCTGGCAGAGACGCAAGGCATCAATGCACCGCTGGAAAGCTTGCGTGAGCGTTATCCTGCCTCTGGGCATGGCACGTCACTGGCCACGCTTTGTACTATTTTGTCTGAGTTGGCCATACCGGCTTATCCGGTGGTGTTTGAACATCAGGAACTGTCGGCTTTACCGCTGCCCGCTATCTTGCATTATGGTGCTAACCACTATGTGCTGCTGGCTTATCGCAAAGGTAACTATGTCTGTGTGATGAACCCAGCTATCGGGCAGCAATTATTACCGCTGGATGCATTAAAAGCTGAAATCAGTGGCTATGCGCTGGTGCTGGATACGGAAACGCCAGCCTCGCCTGATGCGCTGAAAAAGATTGAACACAGTAAGCGACTCAGTGCGCTTGATTGCATGAGCTTGAAAGAAACCGCCAGTATTCGCGGTATCTACTGGCTGATGACGCTGGCATTTTTGATCTCGCTGACGCTGTTTATTATGCCGACCATGGTAAGCAGTGCCATTAATGATGTGTTCTCCTCGGCGGGCGATAAAGATTTCCCTTATTTCTATTTTCTGCTGGCTTTTGTGGTTTCCACATCACTCGCTTTTTGTGTGCGATATATCACTGAGCGTTATATTAAACACTTTGTGGTGCTCAACAGTGTGGCGGGCTTCTCCCGTTTACTCAGCCATTCGCTTAATTTCTTTGATAAGCGAGCGCCGGGTGACATTTTCAGCCGGTTTTCAAACTGGCAGATGGCTGCTACCCAAAAAATCGAACTGGATAACGGCCTGCGCACTGACTGGATAATCGGCGCGATTGCGCTGGCGGTGATGTGCTATATGAGCCCGCTGTTAGCAATGGTATCTGCTATCGGCGTCATGCTCATGGGCCTTATCAGTATTTGGGCTATTTACCGTGACCGTTATTACACCCAGCAATTACAGGTAAAAAGTGCCGAGCAAAGTGATTTTATTCTGGAAACCATTCAGGGTTTTTCCACCATTAAATCTGCCGGTTTGTCCAGCCAACGCCAGGGGGTGTTTGCCGGCTTGGCATTGTCACTGTTTAGCGCGTTACAGAAAAAGAAAATCTACGATCAGGTTAAAAATAGCCTGTATCAGCTGATTGGCAGTTTGGAAATGGTGTTCTTTATGCTGCTGGCCCTGCCGCTATTGAAGCAAGGGACGCTGAGCTTGGGCGAATTCTTTGCCTACAGTTTTGTGCGCGAGATTTTTACCTCGTATATCACCAAGATTTTCTATGCAATTTTGCAGAAAAACCAATTACATGTCATTGATATCCGCGCGCGCGATCTGTTCCCAGCCGGGCAACCAACACCGCCGGAGCAGAGTTCATCAGTGCCCAAAGCGCCGCCGACATTTGCCCACTCGCTAGTCTATCAGGACATTTGTTTTGCCTACGATGCCAGCCAGCCGGTATTGCGCGATTTATCGCTATCACTCACGCGCGGGCAGAGTGTGGCAATTATTGGTGAATCTGGTGCTGGGAAAAGTACCTTGCTGAAAGTGATGGCAGGGTTGATGCCGCCACAGCAAGGGCAGGTATTGGTCGATGGGGAAGCGGTTGATTTCCAACAGGCACATGCGCTGTTCTTCCTGCAAAGTCAGGAAGATATCTTGTTCAATGCCTCGGTATTACAAAATATCACTTTATTTGATGGGCATCTGGATAGCGAAAAACGCCAGCGAATTGAGCGCTCATTACACGGGCTGCAATTAAGCCATGTCATCGATAAGTTGCCTGGCGGCGTCAACGCGCTGGTGCGCGAAAGCCATGCTGCACTCTCTTTGGGCCAGCGCCAGCGGCTATTATTGGCTCGCGCCATGTACAGCGACTGCCCGGTTTTGGTGCTGGATGAACCCACCGCTAACTTGGATGAAAATACCGCCCAACAGGTGATGCAAGCTTTGCTTGCGCATTGTCGTGACTATCAAAAAACGTTGATAACCGTGACACACAGTGAAAGTGTCTTGCCGATGTTTGACCGGGTTTTCCGTTTAAATGACGGCCAATTGGTGCGTTATGCTCAACCTGTGGCATTAAGCCGCCTGACACCTGCGGCGGTTAACTAATGCGTACCAAACTGACGAACAAGAAGCGGCAACTCATCCTGGCCCTGTTGATGATATTGCTACTGATTATCAGCGGTGTTATTGCCCTGTCGTTATCAGGTCGCCAGCAAGAGGTGCCGCCGTTAACCGAGACTATTGGCCTTGGCGATATCGAAAGAAATGTCATGGCCACTGGCAGTTTAAAACCCTCATTGCAGGTGAATGTTGGGGCGCAGGTCAATGGCCAGTTAACCAAACTTTATGTCAAACAGGGTGACCGTGTTACCCGTGGTCAGTTATTAGCGGAAATAGACCCGACCTTGCAGCAAAACGAGCTGCGCAAATCGGAAGCAGAATTACAGAGCGCGCAAGCCCAGAAGCAGGCGAGCCAGGCTCTGTTGCGCCAATATTTGCTTGAGTTCCGCCGTCAGCAGACGTTGACAAAGGAAGGCTCCGGTGTCAAAAGTGCGCTGGAAAAAGCCCAAGCACAATACGACAGCCAGCTCGCGCAATTGCATGTTAATGAAGCACAAATCGTGCAAAGCCAAATGGCATTGGAAACGGCAAAAGCCAATCTGGGCTTTACCCGCATCATGGCACCTATTGATGGCGAGGTGCTGGGTATCGTCACCAAAGAGGGGCAAACCATTGTCTCTTCACAAACTGCACCGACCATTTTGGTGTTAGCGAATGTCGATACCATGACGGTACACACGCGCATTTCAGAAACCGATATTCTCAAAGTGAAAGCAGGGCAGCCGCTGTGGTTCTATGTGGTCGCTGACCCCGAGCGCCGCTATGAGAGCCAAATGGATGCCATTCAGGAGGCGTCGGCAGAAAGTTTGCGTGAGGACAGCTCCGGTTCAGCGAATAGTCAGCAACCCTCAGCCGTGTATTACAACGGCATATTTAACATTGCCAACCACGCCCGACTATTGCGCACATCAATGACTGCTCAGGTATTTATTATTACCGCACAGGCGAAAAATGTGCTGCGGGTGCCACTGTCTGCATTGGGTGAGCAGCAACCTGATAAGCGCTATCGCGTTCAGGTTATCAAAGACAAACAGACCGCGGTGCGCTGGGTATCTGTTGGTTTGCGCGATAGTCAGTTTGCCGAAGTGAAAGCGGGGCTGGCGCAGGGTGAGCAGGTGCTGCTGTTGGGGACGCCAATGGGGGCTAGCAATGAACATTAATGCGGTTCATCCTGCGGATCCTCACGGTAAACCGTTGATTCAGCTCAACGGAATTTATCGCCATTTTGCCTCTGGTGCAGAATCTGTGGCGGTGCTCAAAAATATCTCATTGTCGATTCACCGTGGTGAAATGGTGGCAATTATTGGGGCCTCTGGCTCGGGTAAGTCAACATTGATGAATATTATTGGCTGTCTGGATAAGCCCACCGAGGGTGAGATGTCGATTCATTCTATCTCAACGCGGCAGGCCAGCAGTGAGCAACTGGCGCAATTACGCAGCCAGTACATCGGCTTTATTTTTCAGCGCTACCACCTGATGCCGTATTTAACCGCCACTGAGAATGTGGTTATCCCGGCGCTTTATACCGCCATGACGGCGACCGAGCGCCAAGAGCGGGCGGAATATCTGTTGCGCCGTTTGGGGCTGGGCCAGCATTTGCTGCATAAACCGGCGCAGCTCTCCGGTGGTCAACAGCAGCGGGTCAGTATTGCCCGTGCCTTGATGAATGGTGCCGGTATTATTCTGGCGGATGAACCCACTGGTGCGCTCGACAGCAGCAGCGGCCAGGAGCTGATGGGGATTTTGCATAGCCTGCACCAGTCCGGCCACACCATTATTATCGTCACCCACGACCGCAATATTGCCAATCAGGCGCAGCGCATTATCGAAATTAGTGACGGTGAAATTATTGCTGATAACAATAATGAGGCTGTGGGTACGACCGTCGTTCAGAGCGCATTGCCAAGCCCGGTGGCTACTGGCCGCCCGCACTGGTGGCTGAGTGTTAGAGAGGCTATCAAAATGGCGTGGCGCGCGCTGCTTGGGCATCGAATTCGTGCCTTTTTATCGATGCTTGGCATCATTATCGGCATTTCGTCGGTGGTCTCCTCTATGGCGGTAGGTGAGGGCGCTCGACAGGAAATTCTCAATGAAATTAGTCAATTGGGTACCAGTAATTTGGATGTTCGCCCGGGGCTAGGGTGGGATAAACCGCGCCCTGATTTTGAGCGTTCTCTTTCGCTGGCGGATGTTGAGCTGCTACGTCACCAACCTTACGTCGACAGTCTGTCTCCGGTGGTCAGTAAAATGGTCGCCGCTGTTCGTGGCGACAAGCAAGTGATGATTTCACTCTCCGGGGTCAGCAACGGTTTCTTTCAGGCGAAAGGGCTGAGTTTCATGGCGGGCGATGGTTTTTCCCAACACCACGTTAATGCGCGTGAGCCGGTGGTTATCTTGCAACCTGAACTGCGCGATACCCTGTTTGCTGGCGGGGAAAACCCGATTGGCGAGATTGTTCAACTCGATGGCATTCCATTGCGTGTGATTGGGGTGGCCAAACGCGGCGGATCGTCATTCGGCGGGCTGTTGGCCGCTTGGATGCCTTATACCTCACTGACTGAGCGGATTTCAGGTGATATTCCATTGGAATCAATAGCTGTGCGGGTCCGCGATGGTTACAGGCTGAATGATGTGCAACATGATGTTGAAAAGGTGCTGGAAAGCGCCCACGGGCAGCGGGATTTTTTCATTCTGAGCAATGACCAGATGAGCAAAGCGATTCAAAAAACATCTGACTCAATGACACTGTTGATAACCTCGATAGCTGCTATCTCACTGCTGGTGGGCGGGGTAGGCGTGATGAATATCATGTTGGTGTCGGTGACTGAACGCACCCATGAAATTGGCATTCGCTTGTCGGTCGGTGCGCGCCCGAGCGACATCATGACCCAGTTCCTGATTGAAGCGGTGGTAATTTGCACCCTCGGTGGCCTGATTGGGATTATTGGCTCGGCGCTGGCGGGGGTGGTTTTCTCCTGGGCCACGCAAGAATTCACCATGATTTTCACTTGGCCGCCGTTGGTCTTGGCTTGCAGTTTCTCTGCGCTTATCGGGTTGGGATTTGGCTTTTTCCCAGCGCGCAATGCTGCTCGTTTGCATCCCACGGAGGCATTGGCTCGAGAATGAGGAAATTAATCAACATCAGGATTATCGCCTTAGTATTGAGCAGCCTAGTGATTGCGGGTTGTGGTTCATTACTGAAAAGTGAATATCAGCGGCCCATGCTATCAGTTCCCGATGAATGGCGGGTTAAAGATACGGGCGGTGGATACCTGCATCACAGTGTGCACTGGTGGGAGAATTTCGATGACCCGCAATTGTCAGCCAGCATCAGTAGCATGTTAGTGAGCAATAACGATTTGGCGGCCGCGGGCTTGAAGTTACAGCAGGCGCGTTTGACGGCGGGGTTGACCAATACCAACTTGACTCCGGATGTCACCTTGACCGGCGCGGGCAGTAACACGCGCTCGCTGCATGAAAATACTCAGCCGCGAGAGAGCTACAGCACCTCGCTTGGGCTGAGTTATGAGTTGGATCTGTGGGGCAAACTGGCCCGTGCCCGTGAGCAATCTGCCTGGTTGGTCAATGCAACCGAGCAAGATAGGCAGGAGACCGCACTGTCACTGATTGGCACCACCGCTGACCTGTATTGGCAGATTGCTAAATTCAATCAGCAGTTGGGCTACCAGCAGGCCGCACTGGCTATCTCACAAGATACGCTCAAGATAGTGCGCTCACGATTGGCGGCAGGGGATGCCAGTGAAATTGAACTGTTGCAAGCACAACAGACCCTACTGGAGCGCCAGAATCAGTATCAAAATCTCGAACAACAGCGCGAAGCTGCACGTAATGCCATGGCATTACTGTTTAACCGCGCGCCCGATTATCGTCAGGCCGAGCGCCAATCCCTGGATTTACAGCAGCAAGTGGCGATAGCGGAAAGTGTGCCATTACAAATCATTGCTCAGCGCCCAGATGTGCAGGCCGCCGAGTGGCGTTTGCGCGCGGCATTAGCCGGTTCGGATGTGGCGAAACTGAATTTCTACCCGACACTTTCGCTGGGCGCGACGTTGGATGCCGGTAGCGCGGTGTTTTCCCAATGGTTTAGCAACCCGAGCAGAACACTCAGTGTTAACAGCGCCTTGCCTTTCTTACAGTGGAACACGGTGCAGCTCACCATCGAGCAGTCAAAGCTGGATGTGAAATTGGCGGCGGTAGATTTTCGCAGCAAAGTTTACAGCGCGCTTAAGGATGTCGATGACGCCATGACGGCGCGGTTGAGTTATCAGCAACAAAAACAAAATCAGTGGCAGAACCTGCAACTGAGTCAACGTCGACTCAGCCTGACGAACAGCCAATATCAAGCAGGTGCCGTTTCATTTCAGACCTTACTGGATGCGCAGGATGCCCTGCTGACCAGTGAAACCAGTTTGCTTGAACTTCAATATAACTATCTGAATGCCACCATGAAGTTATGGTTAGCACTAGGTGGCGGTGTTGATAACAGCAGGGACAGTAAAGGAATTAAATCATGACGAATACAGTTAAACAGCGCCGGGTGGTTGTCACCGGTTACGGCAGTGTGACTCCGATGGGCATGACTGCGGAACAAAGCTGGGCCGCCATTATGGATTACAAATTGGGTTATCGTTTTTACGATAAATCTGAGCAGGGGATCAAATCGCGCTTTTTTGGCCTGCTGGATGCTGAACCTAATCTGAAGTCAGTTCCTGCCGCTATCCGCCGCCGCCTGCCGCGCTATGCCCGGCTGGCACTGGCTGCCGCCCGCGAAGCAATGGCGATGGCATTCGCTGAGAAGTCCCCGGCGGATTATTACGATTTGCTTGATTGCGGCACCATCATTGGCAGCGGCTGGGCCGGTCAAGACGAAACTCATGATAACTATGAAGGTTATCTGGAAACCGGGCTGGGCACACCGTTCGGCTGTTTCTTGTCGATGCCGAATGCCGGTACTGCTGCATGCAGTTTGTACTGGGGGCTACGTGGCTATCAGAACTCTCCCATTGCCGCCTGTGCGACGGGCACGATTGCCATTGGCGATGCATTTGAAATCATTCGCAGTGGGCGAGCCTCCATGATGTTGGCGGGGGCGGGGGAATCGCTACGCAGTGATGCGGCGGTATGGAATATCGATATTTTAGGTGCATTGGCGCGCGAACAAGACGATGCCAGCAAAGCCAGTTGCCCATTTAGTTTGGATCGCAATGGTTTTGTCTTGTCCGAAGGCGCGGCGGTGTTGTGCTTGGAAGAGCGCGACGGGGCGATAGCCCGTGGTGCCAATATTTTGGGCGAAATTAAAGGTTACGGTAACTATTCCGATGCATTTGATTTCACCGCACCGGCGGAAGACAAAGTGGCTCGGGTAAAAACTATTCAGCATGCCTTGCAGCAAGCGGGTTTGAATGCCGATGAGATTGATTACGTGAATTTGCACGGCACCTCGACTCAGCTTAATGATCTGAATGAAACTCAAGCGATTAAACAGGCTTTTGGTGCAGCGGCTTATACTACGCCACTGTCCAGCACCAAATCCTATTCTGGCCATTTGATTGCAGCCGCGGGCAGCTTCGAATCCATTATTTGTCTGCAAGCTTTGCAACATCAGTTGATGCCAGCCACCTGTAATCTGAAAAATGCGGATCCGCAGTGTGATCTTGATTACATCAGTGAGGGGCATCGGCCAAAAGCCTTGCGCAATACGCTAAACCTGAGCTTCGGGTTTGGTGGGGCCAATGCCGCATTGGTTATTGGGCTGGCTTGAATATGACCTTTAACTACAACTACAACCTCAGTGATGCTGAACGTTGGGCTGAGTTTTCCGGTGACTACAATCCGATCCATTTTGATCTGCAACATGCACAGCGCCTGGGGCTGCAACAACTCACCGTCCACGGGATGCGCGCGATGCTGGATATTAAATATCAGCTTAGCGCCGCGTTATTACCGCTCTTACCGCCAGTGGAATTTCTGCGTTTTAATGCCAGATTACGCCAGCCCGTACAGTGCCATACCTCGTATCAATTGCAAGTCGGTGAAGCCGCCGGGCAGGCGAGTGGTAATTTGATTGATATTGGCAGTGGTGAAAGTTGTTTTACCGGCAAGCTGCGCAGTGCGCCAGCATTGGTGCAGGCCGACCAGCAACCCTGGGTTTGCTTGGCGGCGGACGATGTTTTTCAATTGAGTCAGCAATTCTCGGGCGATGCATCGCAACCTGCTGAGTGTTGGGGTTTTTTTGATGCGCTGCTGTTTAAATTGCTGGTCGCCGCGCCACAAACATTGGCGACCGCCAAACAGGTATTACCGGGGATTGAAGCCGAGACCTTGATTGATGTTTTCAAGTCTGTGCCGGTTATCCAGACTCATCATGATGTGCATTTTAGTGCGGATTTACTGCGCATTAATAACCCGAATATATTTGTCCGCAGTGCACTGCACTACGCCATCGAGCCGACACTTATCGTCGGCAACCCTGATGATGGCTGGGTCTTGCGTGCGGCTATTGCAGCCCGTTCAGATTTAGGGCCATTAATTACCACCGCGGTAACATTGAAAACGTGGCCGTCAGCCGCGCATTAAAAAAGGATAAGACCATGGAAAAGTATCAACACGTTTATGACACCGTATGTGAAATGTTGTGTGACGCCAAAGACTTAGAAATGTCGGCTTTGTCGCCAACCATGCCCCTGCATCAATTAAAACTCGACAGTCTCGATTATGTTGAATTGATGGTGCTGGCAAAACGCGAATTTGGCGCGACGCTAAATGCTGAGATGTTTATGGACAATCCAGACATGACTTTAGGCGAACTTTGCCAGAAGTTGGCCGAGCAGAAGAAATAATATTATGAGCAGGCAATGGGTGTTAATTACAGGGGGAAGCCGTGGCATTGGCCGCGCATTGGTCGAAGAGCTGGCCAAAGAGTGGGATGTTGTTTTTACCTGGCGCAATGGTGAACAACAGAGCCGTGATGTCATCGACGGCTGTGAAGGGCTCGCCGGTAGGGTCACTGGTTATCGCTGTGACGGCAGTAATGAAGCGGAAGTTGATGCGCTAGCCCCACAATTGTTAGAAAAATATGGCCCGCCCGGCGCGGTCATTCATAACGCGGGCATTACCGGTGATAGCTTACATATCCAACAGAATGGTGATAATTGGCGCAATGTTCTGGATACCAATCTCAATGCCATTTTTTACTGGAATAAACATCTATTGCCACCAATGATGATGCAGGGCGAGGGGGCAATTTTGTTGATGTCTTCAGTGACCGCCATCAAAGGCAATATTGGACAAAGCGCGTATGGCGCGAGTAAAGCGGCAATGCTGGGTCTTGGTCGTTCGCTGGCACTTGAGATGGGGCGCTTTAATATTCGGGTGAATTGTTTGCTTCCAGGGATAATTGACAGTGATATGACACGCGACATGCCTGCGGATGCCTTAAAAGGATTACGTAAACAGATCCCATTACGACGTTTGGGTAATGCACAAGAAGTTGCTCGTGTCAGCGCCTTTATGATAGGCAATGACAGCCGCTATATGACCGGCCAAACCTTGGTGTTAGATGGCGGATTAACGGCTTAATATCGTGATGAGCATTGCCATGGAGGGCAATCACATTGCGCAGACACATAATTGCCAGCCCAGTGAGCTGGCATACAGAAATAACTTATTCAGAAATATGCCATTTATGGGCTAATGTGGATTTTGTTTCGCCATTTAGCCACTGGTTTACTTCACTGAGTAAAGGCTGATTATCTTGCGCCATCATATACACTTTATAGCTGCCTGTGCCGGGTAATATTCCAGTCGTTGCGACGCAAAATACGCCCGGTTCTTTGTTTTGGTAATAATCCCCTTCAATTAAGTCAGTGAACATAATATCTGCACTTTGATCTCGGACCCCCTGCAAATTAGCCACGTTATCTTTAGTGCGGATAACTTGTGCTTTCTTAATATTAGTATCGACAAAAGATTGGTTAGTCCCTCCCGGATTGACAATAACTTTCACTGTTGCGCGGTCAATAGATTCTAACGTGGGGAATTTTTTGGATTGCTGACAATTGGCTAACGCAATTTTGCCATTCTTAACCACTGGGCTGGATAATGCGAATTGTGCTGCACGCGCAGGCGTTTCAGTGACACCGCCCATGGCAATATCAAATTTGTCTGCCGCTAAGTCATCAGATAGCGTTGGCCAACTACTGGGTACAAAATTGACTTTTAGCTTTAGGCTTTCACCTAGGGATTTTGCCATGTCAATATCGTAGCCGACCAGTTGCCCCTGTTTATCGTGAAAGGCTAAAGGTGCATAGTCACCCGGTACACCAATACGTAATTCCCCGCTTTGTTTAATTTCTTGCCAACTTTTTGCCAACACGGGTTGACTGCTGATTAATGCCACGACCATTATGCCCAAAGATAATTTATTCATTTTTATCCCTATTATTTTTATAAAAGTGTTCGTAGGATGATTGGGGAGGAAATAGCCTCCCCTTTATCAGTTGATGACACGAGATAATGGTTGTTATACCCAACCGTTAGCGCGGAACGTTTTCAGCACAGTGACGAAAGACATCATTTCTTCTGGTGTTCCTAAGGTAAGACGATTCCAACCAACCGCCGGGGGAAATTCACGCCCGACAAATACATGATATTCTTTCATGCGTTTTTGATAGGTTTTTACATCCCCGGGAACTTGGTGGAATATAAAATTTGCCTGAGAGGGAAGATAAGCCAATTTTAATTGATCCAGTGCCTGAGTCACTATACGGCGTGCCTGATCAGCCGACTGGCGGCTTTGTTGCACAAAAGATTTATCCTGCAATGAGGCCAATGCCGCTGCGGCTCCTGCGGTATTGGTATTATCCAATGAGACAAAGTTTTCTACTGCCGCAATCAATTGTGGATGCGCAATACCGTATCCGATTCTTAGGCCCGCCAGCGCGAATATTTTCGAGAATGTTCGGGTCACCAATACATTTTTGTGGCCTGCTTGCACTAATGCAATGGCACTGCGAAAAGCAGGATCACTGACAAACTCGGCATAAGCCTCGTCAATAATAAATAGTGTTTCCGGCGTGGCATTTTTAACCCAATCATCAATAAGATTCGATGGTGTGATGGTGGCTGTCGGGTTATTAGGGTTGCACAGATAAACTATCGAACGGCCATTGAAATCAGCAACTTTCTTTTGCATTGCTGGTAGGTTAAATGCCATTTCTTGGGTTAAAACAACTTTCTCGATCGGGATACCAAAAGGTTTGGCATAGAGCTCGGCATAGTTAAATGTTGGGTCTGGAACGACTAGCTGAATGGGGGTTTTATCTTGTTCAGCCTGACGAATAATTGCCTGAATTACTGCCTGAATAGTCTCTGAAGAGCCATTACCCAAAGAGACATTTTCATTTTGGAGCTGGTATTCTGTCGCTATGTTGGTAATCAATTTTTCGCGGGCCGCATCTGGATAACGGAATGCCGTAGGCAGGCTATCAATAATCGCCTGATGTGCATTAGGCGACATTCCCAACGAGTTTTCATTAAAATTAAGTAATAGCGGGTGCTGCTCACTGGGGATCAGTATTTTTGGGGCTATTTTAGTGCTTTTTGCCTGAGCGCTAGGAATAAAGCTACCTAACGTTAATCCTCCCAGTAATAAACCTGATGACTTTAAAAGTGTACGACGATCCATACTTAATTTCCCTTGGGTGATCTTTGTTACATTTTGTTATAAGTAAGGATGAGAATAGCTCGAGGTCTTATTTTTTGGCAATGTCTTTTATCGGAAACTCATTTTTTACCAGTTAGTTACAAGAAAATTCCTATCTATCATAAATTGGCTAGGACTAACTTCGTCAGTTAATGTTGAATGGGCGTAATGAGGATATGGTGTTATCAAGAGGAATATCCGCAGCTGAATGACGCCACGGATATTTATTACTATGACTTCTTGTTATTGATGTGGGATATATTCCCCAGTCAAACTTTCGAGGAAAGCAACAATATCTTTAATATCTTGGGGTGGCAGACTGGTGCCCACCTGATATTTAAGCATCATTTCAACCGCTTGATTTAAATCTTCGGCTTGAGCATCGTGAAAATAAGGTGCCGTCAGAGCCACATTACGTAGACCCGGTGTCTTAAAACGGTGCATATCGCGAGGATCTTTAGTGACATTAAAACGTCCATAGTCATCGGCGGTCAGATCTTTTGGCCGATCAGCAAAATACTGACCTTTTAATCCCATCAGATCATAGGATTGCCCGCCAATATTTTTACCGACATGGCAGGTATCGCATTTATTTTGCTGGAATAATGCCAGGCCATTTTTTTGGCTGGCTGTTAGGGCATTTGCATCACCTTTCAAATAGCGGTCAAAAGGACTATTCGGTGTGGTCAGAGTTTTCTCAAATTCGGCAATAGCATCAGTGATGGTGTGCTCGGAATAGCCTTGCGGATAAACTTGAACGAATTCCTGTGTGAGCTGCGCATCCTGTTGCAGTTTATTAATGATGTCATCCCACGATGTTGATGCCATTTCTACCGGATTCAATGGGGGGCCTCCGGCCTGCTGCTGTAAATCAGCGGCGCGACCATCCCAGAATTGATGCACATTGAACACGGCATTGAATACTGTCGGCGCATTAATTCCCCCTTTCTGACCATTAACACCGGTTGAGGTTGCCAGATTATCGACCCCGCCTTTTGAGAGTAAATGGCAGCTGGCGCAAGAAACGGTGTTATCACTGGACAAACGTGGGTCATGGAATAAACGGGAACCCAATGCGACTTTTTGACTGTCGACGGGTAAGGCATCTGGTAGCGGTTGCAATATTAGCTGTTGCATATCACTGCTGCTATTGGCAGGGTAATATTCTGCTCGTTGCGATTTAACCCAATCCAGAATTTGATTTCTTTCTTCAGCATTGAGACCTGAAGACCAGTGCAAAGCAGCAAAGCGTTGTGGGGGCATTTGCTCGCGAACAATAGCCGATTCGATTTTAGCTAAATCCGCTTCAGGTACCGTGCGATTTTCTTTAATTGCTAATAAGGTAGGCTCCAGTGAGAAATATTGGCTACCCTGTTGAATATCGTAATCCATGAGTTGTTTTACACCCGGAATGGCGGCATAAAACGGCAATGAGGCACTGCGAGTGTGACAATAATCGCAGCCCTTTTGATAAAACAGATCACTTATCTGTTGATGGGGTATTTTTATATTGCTCACCGAGGGGGTGGTAACGTGAGTTAATTTTTTTTCCTCGCTGATTAATGCGTGGCTGCGTGCGTTATCTGTTATGTAAATATACCCAGCGACACTAAGATAACCTGCAACTATCAGTATTCCTCCGCCAATTAGCCATTTTCTTATCACAGCAGCACTCCTTTGTCGGGTGGAAAGCGGTCATTCGCTTTCACATTTATGGTTTTATCCTGTCAATAACCATATTTATAAAATGGGATTATCGCTGGGCGGTGCTGAGCAGTGGTTGACCTTTATCAAGCTAGTAGGGCAGCTTTGCCTATCGTTGATATAGCCTGTGTCTATTGATGATGAAACAGTGGCGCAAGATAAAAATAGCGAGTAGCTACGACAGGCGCGATTGCGTCGGTTTTTGTGATGTCTGACACTCTTCCCCCAGTTCATCGTGATATTGCTCACAACAATTTATGCACTTGCCCAAAAAACCCTGCTTTTTTAGCTTTTTTTGCAGCCAATTTCCTAATGACTAATTTACCTTTATCTTCAATACTGGTTGAGTGAAATTGCATTCCATTTTAAAAGATCTGACGTTCTAATAATTTAGGTGTTTAAAACATTATTAAAAATAAGTGATTAGCTTTTTGAACTCACAGGGATGGCGACCTTTTAGTCAGGAAAAATCAGTGAAGTCACTCCTGAGCTGACTGAAACCAGATGAACTCTAAAGGTAGGTAATTAGGTGAAAATAATATCCGTAGATGTAACCGTTTTTTCTTATCCAACCCGGCGTGTTTCTGATACCGCAGGGCATTCACATCCCGGCGAGGAATCATTGGCAAAAATG
Source organism: Yersinia hibernica (assembly GCF_004124235.1). Taxonomy (NCBI): domain Bacteria; kingdom Pseudomonadati; phylum Pseudomonadota; class Gammaproteobacteria; order Enterobacterales; family Yersiniaceae; genus Yersinia; species Yersinia hibernica. The sequence continues at coordinate 3,161,445 of NZ_CP032487.1, read as the reverse complement.
GCCATGCTGACCTTAACCACTGACGAGGGGGATTGTGGTTATGCATTTGCCCCACCGGAAGTGATTCGCCCACACATTATCAACAGTTTCTTTAAAAAGGTTTTGCTAGGGCAGAACCCATTTGATCGCGAGCGGCTGTGGAATGATTTGGTGCATTGGCAGCGGGGCAGTGCCAATCAGTTAACCGACCGGGCGCTGGCGATTGCTGAACAAGCCATCTGGGATTTGTTGGGGCGCAAGTTGGGCCAACCGGTTTATAAGTTGCTGGGTGGGTATCGCGATAAAGTATTGGCCTACGGCAGCACCATGTGTGGTGATGAACTCGCCGGGGGATTATCCACGCCGGATGAATATGCGCGCTTTGCTGAGCAGTTGGTCGCTCGTGGTTATAAGGGCATTAAGCTGCATACCTGGATGCCTCCGGTCTCCTTTGCGCCAAGTCCGCAAATGGATGTTCGCGCATGTGCTGCGGTGCGTGAAGCCGTCGGGCCAAATATTGCGCTGATGCTGGATGGTTACCATTGGTATAGCCGCAGCGACGCACTTTACATCGGCCGTGAATTGCAAAAGTTGAATTTCAGTTGGTTTGAAGAGCCGATGGAAGAACAGAGTATGGCGTCTTATTGCTGGCTGAGAGAAAACCTACAAATAGACATCATTGGGCCGGAAAGTCTGGCGGGTAAATACTTTAGCCGTGCTGACTGGGTGAAAGCCGGGGCGTGCGACATTTTACGCGCCGGTGTTCAGGGCGTTGGGGGGATAACTCCTTGCCTGAAAGTGGCGCATTTGGCGGAATCTTTCGGTATGGATTGTGAAATCCACGGTAACGGCGCGCCTAATTTGGCGGTCGTCGGGGCTATCCGTAATTGCCGTTGGTATGAGCGCGGGTTGCTGCATCCATTCCTTGATTACGAAGAGCCTGCCGCTTATCTAAATAGCATTATTGACCCGATGGACCACGATGGCTATGTCTCTTTACCGACCCGTCCGGGACTCGGTGAAGATATTAATTTCGACTATATCGACGCTCATACCCTCCGTTCTTGAAACCGCCAGATATTAGCGGCAGCACTCAGGACTTAAGGGACATATAACACGCGGTATCGACCTATAAAAACAAGCATTCAGATCTAGCCTTTTCTTACCGGAGATGGTCCATGAACGCGATAATAATAGTAAGAACACTCCTCCTTACCCTACTGATCACACTGACGTCGACTGGCGTCAGTGTGGCCAAAACACCCGATGATCAACTGATTGTTGGCATGAATATGAATAACTTACTGTCACTCGATCCTGCGGCGATGACGGGCAATGATGCAGTTTCAATCATTGTTAATATGTATGACTCGCTGGTGGAATTAGACCCACACACTCCCAGCAAGATTTTGCCGGGCGCAGCGACTGCATGGAAAATCAGTGATGATGGCAAGTTAATTACGTTTACCTTGCGCGATGGCATGAAGTTCCACTCAGGTAATCTGGTGACCGCTGCCGATTTTGCCTGGTCAATGAAGCGCCTGATGCACCTGAACTTGGCGCAAGCCACCACCTGGAAATCCTACGGTTTCACCGCTGATAATGTGCAGCAATTGATTCGCGCCAAAGACCCTCTCACAGTGGAGATTGAGTTACCGAAACCGACGGATCCGAAATTGGTGATTTATTCACTGGCGACGTTAGGCAGTGGGTCAATTCTGGATAGCGCGACTGTCATACAACATGAGAAAAACGGTGACTGGGGCAATGGTTGGCTAACCACCAATGAGGCCGGGTCTGGCCCATTCAAGTTGGATGTTTGGCAGGCGAAAGATGTGTTGCGCATCAGCCGAGTCAACGATTATTGGCAGGGTGATGCCAAAATGAAGCGCGTGATATTCCGCCATATGACGGAGTCACAAGCGCTGCGATTAATGATAGAAAAAGGGGATATTGATATTGCCAGCGGTATGTCGGTACCCGATATCAACGCACTGAAAAGTAATCCTGACATTCAAGTAGACGAAGTACAGCGTGGCACCCTTTATTATGTCGCAATGAGCTTGAAAGAACCGCATTTCGCTAACCCGAAAGTGCGCGAGGCAGTACGTTATCTTATTGATTATGATGGAATTAATAAAACCATAATGCCGGGCTATGGGATTTTCCATCAGCGCCCAATCCAGAAAGGAATGGATGTCACCCTGCCGGACCCGGGCTATAAACTTGATGTGGCGAAAGCCAAGGAATTGCTAGCACAAGCGGGTTATCCAGACGGTTTCACCACGACCCTACGGGTGTTGTCTGACCCGCCGTTCATCAATGTTGCCACTTCGGTGCAATCCACTCTGGCCCAAGCGGGGATTCAGGCCAAAATTCTGACCGGCACTGGTAATCAGGTTTACGGTGCAATGCGTGATCGCCAGTTCGACATGTTGGTCGGCCGTGGTGGTGGTGGCGTTGATCCGCATCCGCACTCCAGCCTGCGCTCGGTTGCTTATAACCCAGATAACAGTGATGCCGCTAAGTTGACTAACTTCCAAGGCTGGCGCACCTCTTTCTATGATAAGCAACTGAATGATTTGATTGATAACGCATTAATCGAGAAAGACCCGGCCAAGCAAAAGCAAATGTACGTGGAAGTACAGGAGCGCTACGACGCACTGTTCCCGGCCATTTTGCCGATTTCACAAATGGTTGATTCGGTTGTTGTGCGCAAAGATGTGGTCGATTACGTGCCGCATCCATCAACCACTACCCGCCTGCTACAGGTGTATAAGCAGCGATAATTCACGGCACGTAACCTAAACCGTGGGCAGGGGGTCAGTAGGCTTTGCCCGTTTTGGGAGGATAGCATGAAGGTTTCAGACTGGTTTGCACCGCATGGCATGGCGCGACGTTTATCCAAGCGCTTTTTGCAGGTGGCCGTGACCTTATTTGGCTTATTGATTCTGACTTTTATTATTGGTCGGGTGATGCCGATTGACCCAGTTTTGGCGATTGTCGGCCAAGACGCGGACCAAAGTACCTATCAGCAGGTTTACCTGCAACTGGGGTTGGATAAGCCGCTTTGGACACAGTTCTTTATCTACTTTAACTCACTCATCCACGGTGACCTCGGCAATGCTTTACTTACCGGCCGGCCGGTAGCCGATGACATTATCCGCGTGTTCCCAGCCACGATTGAGTTGGCCACCATGGCGATTCTGGTCGGCGCGGGCCTGGGTATCCCATTAGGGGTGATGGCAGCAGCACGACGCGGCAAATTTGCTGATTATATGGTGCGTTTTATCAGTCTGGCTGGCTATTCAACCCCGATTTTTTGGGTCGGGATGATGGGGCTGCTGGTGTTCTATGCTTGGCTTAATTGGGTCGGTGGAGCCGGGCGGGTTGATATGGCCTATGACGGTTTGGTGGATAGACGTAGCGGATTATTACTGATTGATTCGGCACTGGCTGGTGAATGGGAGGTATTTCGCAGCGCCGTCAACCACCTCTTGCTCCCCGCCACTATTCTGGGATTCCACTCATTGGCCTATATCAGCCGCATGACTCGCAGCTTTATGCTGGCGCAGTTATCACAGGAATACATTATTACCGCCAAAGTGAAAGGGTTGTCTGAGTTTCAGGTGTTATGGGGCCACGCATTTCGCAATATTTTGGTGCAATTACTGACGGTGGTGGCGCTGGCTTACGGCTCATTACTGGAGGGCGCGGTATTGATCGAGACCGTCTTCTCTTGGCCTGGTTTTGGTTCTTATCTGACCGGCAGTTTATTACTCGGCGACATGAATGCGGTGATGGGCTGTGTCTTGCTGGTTGGGCTTATCTTTGTTTCGCTGAATTTACTGTCTGACATGCTGTATCAGATCTTTGACCCGAGGACGAATCAATGATGCTTTCCTCTGAACCCGATAATGTCGTAGCGCGTCTTGAAATAAAAACTCAGGGCTGGAAGCGCGGGCTACGGCGGGTTGTTAATTTCTTCCACACTTTAATGCGAAATCCCCTGACTGCCATTGGCGTGTCTATTATCGGTTTGTTATTAGTGGTGGCTTTTTTTGCTCCATGGCTAGCAACTCATGACCCGCTGGCACAAGATCTCGGCAATGCATTGCAAGCCCCCGGCAGCCAACATTGGTTTGGCACTGATGAGTTTGGTCGGGATCAATACAGCCGGCTGATTTATGGCGCGCGTACCACATTATATATTGTGGCATTGGTATCAGTGACTGTTGGACCCATCGGTTTGCTGCTCGGCGTGGTGGCGGGTTACTTTGGTGGCAAGGTCGATAGCATCTTGATGCGCATTACCGATATTTTCATCTCTTTCCCCAGTTTGGTGCTGGCGCTGGCATTCGTCGCCGCTTTAGGCCCCGGCTTGGAACACGTGGTTATCGCGATAACATTGACCGCCTGGCCACCCATTGCCCGTTTGGCGCGCGCCGAAACCCTCTCGTTGCGCAATGCAGATTTTGTCTCGGCGGTGAAATTGCAGGGGGCCTCGCCACTGCGTATTTTGCTGCGCCACATCGTGCCGCTGTGTCTGCCGTCGGTGATTATCCGTATCACGATGAATATGGCCGGGATTATTTTGACCGCAGCGGGGCTTGGCTTCCTCGGTTTGGGGGCTCAGCCACCGGATCCTGAGTGGGGGGCGATGATCTCCAGTGGCCGGCGCTACATGATGGAGTGCTGGTGGCTGGTGACTATCCCTGGCTTAGCTATCTTGCTGAATAGCCTGGCATTTAACTTCTTAGGAGATGGCCTACGTGACATTCTCGATCCCAGAACAGAATAAGTCAGCGTCCTTGTTAGAGGTGGACGAGCTGCGGGTGAGCTTCGTCAATGGTAAACAGGTGACTGATGCGGTGCGCGGAGTCTCATTCGCGCTTGGCAAAGAGAAATTGGCGATTGTGGGAGAGTCCGGGTCGGGGAAATCCACCGTCGGGCGGGCGCTACTTAAATTGCATCCGGCCAGTGCACAGATTCATGCCAACACATTGCGCTTTGCCGAAGTGGATTTACTGCACGCCAGTGAAGCTAAAATGCGTGAAGTGCGCGGCAAGCGGATGTCGATGATTATGCAAGACCCCAAATACTCGCTGAACCCGGTGGTTTGTGTCGGAGATCAAGTGGCGGAGGCTTATCTGGCGCACCATAAAGTGTCGCGCCAAGAGGCCAAGGAGCGGGTGTTATCCATGTTCGAAGTGGTGCGTATTCGTCAACCCCAGCGAGTATATAACTTGTATCCACACGAAGTTTCTGGCGGTCAAGGGCAACGGATCATGATTGCTATGATGCTTATCACCGGGCCAGAAATGGTGATTGCCGATGAACCCACCTCGGCGCTGGACGTATCGGTGCGGTTACAAGTTTTGGCGATGCTGGATGATTTAGTGCAAGAGCGCGGGCTGGGGCTGATTTTTATTAGTCATGATATCAATCTGGTACGTAGTTTCTGTGACCGGGTGCTGGTGATGTATGCCGGCCGGGTGGTGGAATCTATTGCTGCTTGTGACCTTGATAATGCGCAGCACCCCTATACCCGTGGCCTGCTCAATGCTTTGCCGGATCTGAATAATCGCCGCGACCGTTTGCCGGTGATGGTGCGCGATCCGGCCTGGATGAATGGTTAAGGAGCCCGTTATGTCTGCAAATCCGATGATTGAAATCAATAACCTTAACCTTATCTTTGGCGAGGGTAGCCTGCAAAATCAGGTGCTGTTTGATGTGAATTTGGCGGTGAACGACGGCGAAATTTTTGGTTTGGTGGGGGAATCTGGCTCGGGTAAAACCACCGTCCTGAAATGCTTGGCAGGGCTATTTAACCACTGGACTGGGCAGCTCACACTGAACCAAATTCCTCTGGCGCATCGAATTGAACGTGACCGGTGTCGTCATGTCCAGATGGTGTTTCAAGACCCCTATGGTTCGCTGCATCCGCGCCATACTATCGAATACATTCTTTCCGAGCCGCTGGTTATCCATGGCATTGGTGATCGCGACCAACGGATTGACAGTATTTTAGAGAAAGTGGGCCTTAACCGCTTGTTTCGCCAACGTTATCCGCACCAACTATCGGGGGGGCAGCGCCAGCGGGTGGCTATCGCGCGGGCATTAATCCTCGAACCGCGGGTTTTGCTGCTGGATGAACCCACCTCGGCACTGGATGTGTCAGTACAGGCTGAGATTCTGAATCTGCTGGCGGAATTACAGCAGCGGGAGAAGCTAACTTATTTGATGGTCACTCATGATTTGGGTGTTATTGCGCATCTGTGTCACCGCGTTGCAGTGATGCAACACGGCCGAATATTAGAAACCCTGAATACTACCGATTTAACCACCGACTGCGAAAAAACCGCCTATACCCATATGCTGGTCGATGCCAGTCGTCAGTACAGCCGTGACTTGGCACAGAAAGCGGCCCAAATGTCATAATGTTGTTGGGCGCTTCTGCTAGGGAGCGCCTAATTTTCAAGACTCTTCAGCCATCTTCTTTAGCCACTGAATAAAAGCATTAATTTTAGGCCACTGCCGGTCAGAGAGAGTCGAGATGTAGTAGCGCTGCTCATACCTCACTTCCATGCCGGGGAACGGCATAATTAACTCTTGGTTTTCCAACCGTTTAGTCACCAGTTTTTTGCGCCCCATGGCGATACCCACATGATTAATAGCAGCAATAATCGCTAAATCGGAGCGGTCAAAACCCATACTGCGTTGCAGCGGGTCGAGATCAAAACCGACTTGTTGGCTCCAAGTATTCCATTCGCAGCTGTCGGAATCATAACTCCAGGCTTGCCGGTCATGCAGCAAGGTACATTGCCGCAAATTATTCAGATTGCCATACAGCTGATGTTGCTCTGCATATTCCGGGCTGCATACCGGCACCATAGATTCATCCATCAAGTGTTGGTAGGACAATTTTTCCGGGGTTTTATCATCAAAATAAATAGCTAAATCAATGCCGCCACTTTGGAAATTGACATTCTCATTACCGGTCAGAATATTCAGGCTGATGGCGGGATAGTGCTGGGCGAAATCGGCCAGTTTGGGGACTAACCAGCATTGGGCAATTGAGGGGCGAGAATACACCGTAAGTGTGCCAGACAGTTCCTGATTTTTTATTTCCAGGATTTCCTGATTAAGGTATTCCAATGATGATTTCAGCACCCAAAATACCCGCTCGCCTTCGCTGGTAAGTTCGACTTTGCGATGAAAGCGCTGGAACAGTTTGAACCCCAATTCGTCTTCGAGGCTATTAATCCGGTGACTAACGGCACTGGGGCTAATGGATAACTCATCGGCCGCTAGCGCAAACGAACTATGTCGTGCGGCAATTTCAAAGGTGTAGAGTTTAGATAACTGATAGCCATTCAGTAATTTATTGCGGGCGATATAGCTTTTTTCTCGGTACATAGCGGCTTCTCAAACACTCTTACTTGTCTAAATAGTTTAGCGCAATGGCCAGCAAAGTACGCGCTTAGGATTAGCTGGTGTGATTCAAATCTGAATCATCCACAAAACTTTGACCAATATTACATATTTGATTCAATCTGGATCATCTGAAAGCTGTTTTTTATCATTTGTCAGTATCGGCTAATTCTTATTCAATAAGTACAGAACTTATTATTAGAAGAGGTTGGCTATGGACTCACAAATATGGGTGGTGGGGACGTTATTAACGAGCATCATTATCATTATCTTCACCATTGTAAAACTGAAAATACATCCTTTTCTTGCGCTCCTATTAGCCAGTTTTTATGTCGGGCTATTAATGGGCATGAACCCGCTGAAGATGGTGAGCGCCATTGAAAACGGAATTGGTGGCACTTTGGGTTTCCTGGCCGCAGTGATTGGGTTGGGGACTATCCTAGGGAAAATGATGGAAATATCCGGTGCAGCTGAGCGCATCGGCATCACCTTACAGCGCTGCCGCTGGCTATCACCGGATGTGACCATGGTGCTGGTTGGGCTTATTTGCGGTATCACCCTCTTTGTTGAAGTGGGTGTTGTCTTATTGATTCCATTAGCATTTTCCATTGCCAAAAAAACCAACACCTCACTGCTGAAATTGGCTATTCCGCTGTGTACCGCATTGATGGCGGTGCATTGTGTGGTGCCACCACATCCGGCGGCCATGTATGTGACCAATGCTTTAGGGGCTGATATTGGCACCGTGATTGTTTATGGGCTGGTGGTCGGGCTGGCTGCATCTTTAATTGGCGGGCCACTGTTCCTACGTATTGTCGGCAAGCGGCTGCCCTTTAAAACCGTGCCGCAAGCATTCTCTGAAGTGAAAGTGCGTAATGAGGATGAACTGCCGTCACTCGGTGCCACTTTATTTACCATTTTACTGCCGATTATTCTGATGCTGGCGAAAACTGCCGCAGAGCTGAATATGGAAAAGGGCACGCCGACATATTTAATATTAGAGTTCATCGGTAATCCGATTACTGCCATGTTCATTGCGGCGTTTGTTGCCTATTACACATTAGGCATCCGACAAAATATGGCTATGAGTACATTGCTGGCAAAAACTGAAGAGAGTTTTTCTTCTATTGCCAATATTCTGTTAATCATTGGTGCCGGAGGGGCATTTAACGGAATATTAAAAGCCAGTGGGCTGGCAGATTCATTAGCAGTGATTTTATCAAACCTAGATATGCACCCAATTCTATTGGCATGGCTGGTGGCGCTGATTCTGCATGCGGCGGTGGGCTCGGCGACAGTGGCGATGATGGGGGCAACAGCCATTGTTTCTCCAATATTACCAATGTATCCCAATGTCAGTCCCGAAATTATTACTCTGGCTATTGGCTCTGGTGCTATTGGTTTCACCATTGTCACTGACTCGCTATTCTGGCTGGTAAAACAATATTGCGGCGCAACATTGAGCGAGACATTTAAATATTATACCACCGCGACCTTTATCGCGTCGGTAATTGCATTAGGCACCACTTTCCTACTTTCTTACATCATATGATCGCAAAGAGACATTCTATGAAAAGCACTGAAATTGATAAATTAGTTACCGATTATCCTGTGGTCAAAAATCTTATCAATTTAGAGGAGGTGACCTGGTTTAACCCGCAGGCGACCACTCTTGAAAAAGGGCTGCCTTACGTCGGGCTAACGCAACGCGATGTTGCGGATGCTGAGGCTCGTTTACAGCGTTTCGCCCCTTATCTGTGCCAGGCATTCCCTGAAACACAGCAGACAAAAGGCATTATCGAGTCTGAGATTGTGGCCATTCCAGCCATGCAACAGGCTTTGCAACAGCGCTATGGGGTAGAAATTACCGGCCGTTTGCTGTTAAAGAAAGACAGCCACTTGCCGATTTCCGGCTCTATTAAAGCGCGTGGCGGCATTTATGAAGTCTTAACTCATGCGGAAAAACTGGCATTACAGGCTGGTTTACTGGCGGAAACTGATGATTATAGCAAGTTGTTTTCTGATGATTTCCGCCAGTTTTTCAGCCAGTACCGCATTGCCGTGGGGTCTACTGGCAATCTGGGCATGTCGATTGGCATCATGAGTGCCAAATTGGGGTTCAGTGTTAGTGTGCATATGTCAGCTGATGCCCGTGAATGGAAAAAACGCAAACTGCGAGAACATGGTGTCAATGTGGTGGAGTATGCGCAAGATTATGGCGTAGCAGTGGCACAAGGGCGTAAACAGGCAGAATCTGATCCAAATTGTTTCTTTATCGACGATGAAAACTCATCCACTTTATTCCTCGGCTACTCGGTGGCGGGCGGTCGACTGAAAAAACAGTTTGCCGAGCAGCAGATAGTGGTTGATGAAAATCACCCGTTATTTGTCTATCTCCCCTGTGGCGTGGGGGGCGGCCCCGGTGGCGTGGCTTTCGGTTTGAAACTGGCATTCGGTGATCATGTTCATTGTATTTTTGCTGAGCCGACCCATTCACCTTGCATGTTATTGGGCGTTTACACCGGTTTGCATGATGATATTTCTGTGCAAGACATCGGTATCGATAATATTACTGCAGCAGATGGTCTAGCGGTCGGGCGGGCATCCGGATTTGTTGGCCGCGCTATGGCGCATTTACTGGATGGTTTTTATACCTTAAGTGATGGTGAAATGTATGACCTGCTGGGTTTGCTTAACCGGCATGAAGGTATCCAACTGGAGCCTTCAGCACTGGCGGGTATGCCAGGCCCGGTGCGGGTCAGCGCCAGTAGCGGTTATTTACAAGACAATCATTTTAGTGCCGAGAAAATGCAGAATGCCACTCATTTAGTGTGGGCAACTGGCGGCGGGATGGTACCTGCTGAAGAGATGGAGAAATACCTCGCGACGGCGAAGATTTGATGCCATAACGGGGTAAAAATAGCAAAAGCACTGTTGTTATCAGCAACGCAAGATTTTCTACTGAAGTTCTACTGTAGAACTTAAAAAAGAGTAAATCACCGTCCGCTATTAACAGCAGTGCTAATGAAATAACTTTATATTGAGCAGGATCATCAAGTTACTAGCGCGCAATAGCCATTTTATTTACATGGTTATTTTGTTCTGAATTATAGAAACTCCCCCGCTGTTAATTCATTACTTTTCTTTTTCGTAAGAATTAAAACCTACTTTTAGTGCTAAAAGCAGGTCACTAAATATTATTTTATTTTTAGGTTTATATTGTTTGTTTTTTAGCCATATACTTAAATCCAACTATAAAGAGTCTTAATGTAACTCCTGTTCTATCTTGTTTGATATGCGAGATGGTTTATTTGATTTATATAATCTATAAGTCAGAGGTGTTAAATGAGAATACTCATCATCATATTGTCACTATTAATAGCAGCTTGTGCAGATCAAACCAGTGGAGCAATCAAAGACTTTGCCACAGTGACCAATTCTTCGGCAGAAATAAATCGACAGTTGATTACTGAATATAAAAACACGTTTAAAGTAAGAAAAATAGCTGAAATTGCAAAGGCTAATACTACTTTAAATATCGAGTTTAGCGAAGATACCCCCTATATTCCTGAGCTAAATATAGCCCTTGATAGCAAGAGCGAGGAGCAGCAAAAAATTATTGAAACGTCAGAGCAACTGACTACTGTTAATGACGTACTTGCTCTGTACTCGGTATTATTGGTTAAGTTGGCTGCAGCGGGAAATGTTGAGGATATCAATAAGGCATCGACGAATTTTAATCATTCACTGACTCAGATAAACAACAGTTTGAAAACAACCTTTAATAGACAGGATGAGGTGATTACCGCAAAGCAAATTGCCGCTATCTCATCAACTATTGATACTGCTGCGATAGCAAGTATTGATTACTATAGGAATCAAAAGATTAAGAAAGTTGTCAATGAAGCTAATGTGCTAATAGGAAATATTCATAAAATTCTGGTTAATGATTTAGCCAATGGTGATGTTATTAGCAAGGTGTATTACACAAGAAGAGACATTTTTGCAAAGGAAGTTATAGATTATAATTACATAAAAACATATACAAAATTTAATAGCCGCTATGATGAGCTTAATTATTTTTATCAAAAAGAAGGTGAACTAAGTAAGGCAAGTGAGAGTAATTTCAAAATTGGATTAATAAAAAATCTAGATAACATAAAAGATGCGCACCAAAAATTAACCGATCAAGTCAATGATAACAGTCTCTCTGATGCTAATTTATTGATATTGATAGAGCAAATCAGTGCTTATGTTAACCAGTATAAAAAATTCAACAGTTCAGTTAATGCCAACTAATTGTTAAGTATAATTATTTTTTAATAAAGCGAGGTAATAAAAATGTCACTAAATGATGATTTAGAAAATGCACTGATTTCAGCTATGGGGAAGAATAGTTTACTGATTGCCAAATGGCCTGTTGATGATAAAAATGTTGTCATTGATCCTGAGGAATATTGGACATTGGTATCAAAAAATAATCAACTAAGCACGGCTCTCGCTCAGCTGGATAAAATATCCCCGGCGGATGTGGCTATTATATCCGACATAAAAAATTCATCGCAAAAAATAACCGATGCCGTTAATGAAGCTATAAACAATATTAATGATGTCGCTGTGGTTATCGACAAAGCGGCAAAATTGATAAAGCTCGCTGCAAAAATACTATTATGGTTTAAGTAGTTTATCGTAACCGCCTAACTGTCCGGTGATTTTGTTCGGTAAACATTATTTTTAAATGTATGACTGTTGTTAACTTACTGTTCATGCTCTTTTTGTGTCTAAGTTACTGGAGGGAATATGCGTAGATTATTATTCTTACTATTTAATGTCATGTTTTTTATTTCTCCTTCCTTACTTTATGGGCAAGATAACACTGATGATAAAGACACTACGAAAATCTCTGGCGTAGTTTCTGATTCGACCAAATGCCGTGGTTGTGAGCCAGCGGCTATAACAACACCTAAAGCCCCCAATCTCGGTAATGTGGTGATGGTACCTGTACCCGCGGTTCCGCTCAGTGCTCCTGGAATAAGTCATCTTATTCAATCGCCAGAGGATAATAAAACTCTGGCTAATATATCAGCACGATTGGATAGCATGAAAAAAACTGTTGATGCTCAAACTCGCGTTATTAATGAACTCAATCAGAGGATAGCTAAGATTGAGTCAAAGGAACAAAAGTGATAGTAGGGGAATAATCATGACTGATGCTATTGATACTCTTAATTCAGCCTCGCAAGAGATGGCAAAAACCTTTAATGCTGACACGGTGAGCCATATGGCAAACAATACAAAGCCGATTTGGAGTGCAGAGCTGGTGATGTCATTGTCTACGAGTATATTGGTATTTACTGCATTTATTCTTGTTTTGATTACTTATATTTTGATTAAATGCAAATTACGTGGCGGATATATTTTAAAGATGTATACCATCATTCTAATCATTTCCTTCTCTGCCTATTTATGTGTGACTGGGTATGATAACAACCAATTAGCACCGATCCTTGGTTTATTTGGTGCGATCGCGGGTTACCTGCTTGGCAAGGATGATGTTAGAAAAAGTACGTCTAATGATGCAAACCTAATTCCCTCTATTCCCCCTGCAGAAAAGCCGATTCCTCCCGCCCACGATTGAATGTCTAAATTGGATTTTCATGTGATGCACAGAAAAAGCACAAATTTGCACTTTTTCTGTGCGCTGAGTGTGTATTGGTCGATGACTTTTTCTCTTCTTGCTGTCCTGCCCGTGTTAGTTATCAAGCAATAACCCAAAAAGACTAATTTAATTTCAGTTAGTTATATCACTTTCCGCCATTTACTCTTTTCACTTTATGCCCGCTGGCATAGTTCATGCTTATGTCATTACATTCAAGTCACTTGAATACACTTCACATCACTTTAAATGAGGCGGCAATCATGACACGACGTAAACAGGCAATACCTTTGTGCTGGGCAATGCTGTGTGCTGCCAGCGTATTTTCTGCCACTGCTCACAGCGCAGATTTGCTGGACAAAATTAAAGCTGACAAGGTGATAACCATCGCCACCGAAGCGCGTTATGCGCCTTTTGAGTCAGTAGAGAATGGCAAGATTGTGGGATATGACGTTGATTTAATGAATCATATTTTGCAGAAAAAACTGCCGGGTGTTGAGGTTAAGCAACTTGATCTGCCTTTCCAGGGCATATTGCCCGGCCTTGATGCCAAGAAGTTCGATTTTGTTGTCACCGCGGTGACAGTGAATAAGCAGCGCGTGGACCATTTCGCGTTTACCGTCCCAATTGCTGAGTCCACCGTGGCATTGCTCAAACGTGATAATGACAATTCTATCAGCACCTTAGATGACTTGAGTGGCAAAGTGGTGGGATCTCAAGCCGGCTCTGGCCAGCTTCAGGTGCTGCAAGAATTTAATGACAAACTGAAAGCCAGCGGTAAGCCGGGTATCAAGGAGATCAAGCAATATGTCTCTTTCGATGAAGCTTATGCTGACTTGGCGAACAAACGGCTGGATGGCGTCGCCCAGTCACTGGCGAATCTTGGCCCATTAATCAAAACCCGTCCGGGGGTGTTTACCACATTAAAACCGATGTTAGGGCCAATCACCTATTTTGGCTGGGTCGGACGTAAAGGGGATGACAGTGCCACTTTGGTCAAACTGTTCAGCGACGGCATCAGTGAAGCCAACCGCGATGGCACCATGAAAGCATTGCAGCAGAAATGGTTCGGCTTCGTGATGGATGTTCCAGCGGATCAGATGCCAGCACCGAGCTTGTAAGAGGATTGATGATGGGGGAATTTTTCCAATTGCTGACGGCTTGGTTGCCGATGTTGATAGACGGCGCGCTGACCACCGCCTCGCTGTGTATGGTAGCCATTGTTGCCGGTTTTTTTATCGGTGTGGTTGTCTACCTGATGGAAAGTGGCCGCTCACGATTGGGCCGAGGATTCGCCCGTGTCTATATCAGTTTGTTCCGTGGCACCCCGGTGCTGGCGCAGGTTTTATTGTGCTTCTATCTGCCAGGAGAATTGGGGCTGTCGCTGCCCGGCTTTTTGGCGGCGGTGATGGCTTTAACACTCAACACCGCTGCCTATCAATCGCAAATTTTACGCAGCGGTTTCAATGCCATTCCGCCGGGGCAGTTGGAGGCCGCCGCCATGTGTGGACTCAGCCCGCGCCAGATGCTGTGGCACATCCAGATCCCCCAAGTGTTGCGCATCACCATGCCGTCATTGATTTCAGAGTTAATCGATGTGATCAAAGCCTCTGCGGTGGTATCGGTGATTGCCATTACCGATTTGATGCGGGTAGGGCAGCAATTGGCGTCGGCCACCTACCGCCCGCTGGAGGTCTATGTGGCGATTGCGTTGTCTTATTTGGTGTTGACCAGCCTGCTGGCCTTGCTAGGCGGCTATGTGGAACGGTGCTGGCATAAGGAGAGCCGATGAACGACTTCTTTCTTTATGTGCCGGACTTTGCCCGTGCATTGGGGGTCACACTGGCAATCAGCATGAGTGCGGCGCTCATCGGGGCCTTCGCCGGGTTCATTTTACACGCGGTGTGTCGGCATCGCCGGTGGCTGTTCTGGCCGTGGCGCACTTATGTGTGGCTGATTCGTGGCACACCCTATTTGGCACAGCTGGCGGTGTTCTATTTTGGTTTACCCGCCATTGGCATCACGCTCAGTGCCATCGAAGCCACCGTGTTGTCACTGGCCATTTACAGCTCGGCCTACTTTGGTGAAATCTTTCGCACAGCATGGAAAAGCATTGGGCTCGGGCAACTAGAAGCCGCGCAAGTGCATGATATTTCAGCATGGAAGAGTTTTTGGTATATCCAAACCCCGCAAGCATTGCGTTTTAGTCTGCCGCTGTTGGGGAACCAGTTCATTTTAACCATTAAAGAGAGTGCGGTGGCATCGATTATCACGGTGCCAGAGCTGACCATGACTACCGGGCAAATCGTCGCTAATACATACACTTATATCGTGCCTTATACCTTGCTTATCCTCAGTTATTGGCTGCTGGCGCAAGGTGTCAGTGTCGGAATTCGCCTACTTAGCCAGCGGGCCATCGAGGGATAACATCATGAATGCCGAACCTATTATTGAATTACGTCATCTGGGTAAATCCTTTGCGGGCAATCGGGTGCTTAGCGGCATCAATCTGACGGTAAAGGCCGGTGAAATTGTCACCTTAATTGGCCCTTCCGGATCGGGGAAAACCACCGCATTACGTTGCATGAATTTTCTCGAAGCCTATGACGAGGGCGAAGTGCTGATTAAGGGGCAATTGCTGGGTTACAGCAGTGCTGGGCGTGAGCCGAAGCACCGTGACAGTGCGGCATTAATTGCTGAAGTGCGCCGCCCGCTGGCGATGGTTTTCCAGCAATTTAATCTGTGGCCGCATATGACGGTGCTGGAAAATGTTTGTGCCCCGCTGATTTTGGGTACAAAACTGCCGCGTGAAGTTGCGCGAAAAAAAGCGGCGGCGGCGCTGGCGCAGGTGGGGATGTCGGACAAAGCCGAGGCTCGCCCAGCACGGCTATCCGGTGGACAACAGCAGCGGGTGGGCATTGCCAGAGCTTTGGCGCTGGAGCCGGAGTTGCTGTTGCTGGATGAGCCGACCTCCGCCCTTGATCCCGAGCGGGTAGAAGAGGTGCTCGATGTGATTAAAGTGTTGGCAAACAATGGGATGACTATGGTGATGGTGACGCACGAAATGTCCTTTGCTGCCAAAATTTCGTCCCGCGTGGTGTTTATGGCGGACGGTTCAATTATTGAAGCCGGCGCACCAGCAACCCTATTTCGCCAACCACAAACCGACCGATTGAAATCATTCCTAGCGCCGTGGTTTAAACGCCCGCTGCAACTGGATGAAGCGGAGGCCGGGCATGCTTAATTCTGTTGGTGTGCGCTTAGCCGGTTATGTCAGCCAACAGCGGTTGATGGATAAATTGGCACAATTGGCTCGCTTTGGGGCATTAGCGCATGGCGGAGTGAATCGGCAGGCTTTATCTGCCGAGGAATTAGATGCCAGAGCTTGGCTCATTGATTGGGCCTATACCTTGGGTTGCGAAGTGATGACCGATGACAGCGCCAACCTGTTTATCCGTCGCGCGGGGCGCGAAGATTTACCACCGGTGGTTACTGGCAGCCATATTGATACTCAGCCTTGCGGCGGTAATCTTGATGGATGCTATGGCGTGATTGCCGGTATGGAGTGCTTGAGTGCCTTGGCTGAAGCGGGTATCAGCACCTTGCGCCCCATTGAAGTGGCGGTATGGATGAACGAGGAGGGCAGCCGTTTCTCTCCCGGGGCCATGGGCTCCAGTGCTTTTGTTCAGCCGCAACGCCTGGCCGGTTATCTGCATAATCAGGATGCGCAAGGGATGACGTTGGCGCAAGCACTCGCAAACTGTCATCAACGTTTTGCGCAATTGCCGCGGCGCACTACGGTGCCAATGGCGGCGTTTGTCGAGCTGCATATTGAGCAAGGGCCGATACTGGAGCAGGCGAATCAACCTTTGGCCGTGGTGCAGGGTATTCAAGGGGTGCGCTGGTACCAAGTGACCTGTCTGGGGCAGTCCGCTCATGCCGGCACCACCCCGATGGCGGATCGCAAAGATGCTATGTCACTGGCACGCCAGACGGTTTCTCAGTTGGAGCAACTGACTGCCACATTGCCAGCGGAACAGCTGCGCCTGACTTTTGGCCGCTGGGAGATTGAGCCCAATGCCATTAATACCATTGCCGGACGTGCCACTTTCACCCTCGATTTTCGCCATGCCGACCCGCTGATATTGGCGCAGTTTGATGATTGGATGCAGCAAATTTCTGCATGTAACGTGGTGGTTGAGCAAATTTTCGCTCACCCACCGGTGGCATTCAATTCTGAGTTACTGGCGCAACAATATGCTTGTGCTCAGGCGCTACAGATAGAGGCCGCGACCCTGATTTCCGGTGCATTTCACGATGCGATGCATCTGGCCAGCCATTGTCCGACCAGCATGTTTTTTGTCCCCAGCCATAACGGCATCAGCCATAACCCGGCTGAATATACAGACCCTCAGTATCTGTACCTTGGCGCGAAGGCACTCGCCTGCTGCCTGACAGAACTGGCAAATCAACCCATAGGAGTTACCATGAGCACCCACACTTACCCCGCTTGCTGTGAAAAAGACAACGGTAGCGCACTGGGCACTAATGCCACCTTATCCGCACCAATCTCCGCCGACGGCACGCCGGTTCTCGGCGAAACCTATACAGTACCGGCCCGCTGTGGCCGGGCGGTGCGCTTGAGCAAAGGGCAGGTTATCCGCATCACGAACACCCACGGCAGTCAGGTGTGTGATACCTGGTTATTCAATAGCGCTGATCTGAGTGAGTTTTCATCAATGGAACATACTCGCGCATTTATTGATAAAATCATTCCTCAACCGGGAGATGCCCTAGTGACCAATCAGCGCCGTGCCATTGGCACACTACTGACTGATACCTCGCCGGGCGTGCACGATACCCTGATTGCGGCTTGTGACCTTTATCGCTATAGCAATATGGGGATCACTGATTACCACGACAGTTGTGCCGATAATATGCGCCTGGCGCTGAATGCTATCGGGTTGAGGGCTAAAGAAGTGCCACAACCTTTGAATTTGTGGATGAATACCCCCGTCAACCCGGATTACACCATTTCCTGGTTACCCACGGTGAGTAAAGCGGGCGATTATGTTGAGATCCGCGCCGAGTTGGATTGCATCGTCGTGATGTCAGCTTGCCCGCAAGACATTGTTCCAATCAATGGGTGTAACCCGCAGGATGTGCATTTTAGTGTCACTGAATAAGCACCAAATCAGCATATTCAGCATGTGGCCCGGCACGGATACGCCGGGCGTTTGAGTCTCTTTGAGCAGAGCAGATAGCAACTTATGAAAAAAAACGGTGATAGCGGCGGTTTTGTTTTATCTGATTTAGGAATGCGTTTACGTCATGCCCGTTTGGCACAAGACATCACGCTAAAGCAGCTGGCACTGAAAGTGGGATGCTCAGAGAGTTTATTGTCCAAATTGGAAAATGAAGTGGCGTCCCCCTCACTGGCGATGTTGCACCGGCTGGCGAGCGCACTGGAAACCAATATCTCAGATTTGATGGCAGAAAGTTGGGTAGCTGACTCACCAGTCTTGCAGCCGGAGCAGCGGGTGCGTAAGCGCTTTGTTCACCGGAATAAAAAAGGAGGAATTGCGTTGGAAAATCTAACGCATCACCATAAAGGCGGGTTATTGCAGGGGAATATTCATATTATTGAGCCGGGTGTCGCCAGTGATGGGCAGATAGAGCATCATGGCGAGGAGATGGGATATGTGTTGGAGGGGGAAATTGCACTCTATTTAGGTGAAGAGATTTATACCCTCGGTGTAGGTGATTCTTTTTATTTCCCCAGTCATGTCCCCCATGGTTACCGTAATATTGGCGAGTCTGTGGCCAAAGTGCTGTGGGTAAATACGCCGGTCACTTTCTAATTCTGTTATTTTGCAAATTGCCAATATGGTGTCCAGACCAGTTCTTTTGCCATCGGCAGCATGTGGCGCACCATCTTTGGGTCTATATTATTCATAGAGGAACTCAAACAAATCACCGTAAAAAACCGCTAAAGGGATGTTGTTATGGACAAAATGGCATTGATTACCCATAAAGTTATCCCTCAAAAACCTTCTGGCAATATTATGCTGGTAGGGGGCGCGCTCGGTGTGGTTTTCGGTGATATCGGGACTAGCCCACTTTATACCTTAAAGACCGTTTTATTATTATCGGGCAATAATCCAACTCCCATGGTTATTCTGGGATTGCTGTCACTAATTATTTGGACGTTAATTCTGGTGACATCAATAAAATATGCCATTTTCGCCATGCGCATTGATAATAATGGTGAGGGGGGCATTATGGCTCTCATGTCCTTATTAGTGCGGAAGGGGAAAGGGCAGCGGTGGGTTATTTTTTCCGCCTTACTTGGTGCTGCGCTAATTTACGGCGATGGTGCCATTACCCCGGCGATATCGGTACTTTCCGCCCTTGAAGGGCTCAATATTGTTATTCCACATGCACAACCCTATATCTTACCCGCGACAGTCATTATTCTGGTGGTATTATTCGCCATTCAACCTTTTGGTACCGCGAAAATAGGCAAAATTTTTGGCCCGGTCATGGCGCTGTGGTTTTTTGCTATTGCAGGGCTGGGGATATGGGGGATAGTGCAACATCCTGCTGTTCTGCTGGCGATTAACCCCTACTATGGCATTAACTTTTTGTTCTCTAATGGTTTTATCAGTTTTCTTGTCTTGGGTGGTGTTTTCCTCTGTGTCACCGGGGCGGAGGCTTTGTATGCCGATATGGGGCATTTTGGCAAAAAGCCGATTTGGATGGCGTGGTTTGGCCTGGTATTTCCCAGTTTATTACTGAATTATGCCGGTCAGTCCGCTCTAATTTTGGCGGGTGCAGATATTTCACATAATATCTTTTTCCGCTTGTGCCCGCCGATAATGCAAATTCCGTTGGTTATTTTGGCCACTCTTGCCACTATTATCGCCAGCCAGGCGATTATTACTGGGGCATTTTCCATGACCCGTCAGGCTATTCAACTGGGCTGGTTACCACGTTTGCGAATAAAACAGACGGCGGCAGAGAGTTATGGGCAAATTTATATTGGCACGATAAATTGGCTATTAATGATAGTGACTGTTTTTCTGGCGGTGTTTTTTAAATCCTCTGAAAATCTGGCGGCAGCTTACGGTATTGCCGTATCGCTGACTATGTTGATGACTTCCGGATTGTTATTTGTGGCGATGCGCAAAATATGGCGGTGGAATTTGTGGGCAAGTGCTTTAGTGGCCGGGGGATTTTTAGTTATCGATGCCTGCTTCCTTATTGCCAATCTGATTAAAGTGCTCGAAGGCGGTTACATTCCTCTGCTATTGGCGGCGGTGGTCTGCACCGTGATGCTGGTGTGGCACCGTGGGGTCAAAGCAACCTCGCAAGCTATTAGCGAAAAAGTGATGAGCATTGACGAATTTTTTACTCACATTCGCGATAAAAACATCCCTCGCGTACCGGGATCGGCCGTGTTTTTAACTCGAACTCAGAATGATATTCCTCCAGTGATGCGCTGGCATGTGGCCCGCAATCGTGCCCTACAGCAGAAGGTATTATCACTGACTATCACTATTTTGAATGTCCCCCGGGTGGATGTGACGGAGCGGCTGGTGGTGACCGAGCAAGCGCCGGATTATTGGCGTGGCACGGCACAATATGGTTTCATGGAGCGGCCACATATTCCGCTGTTATTACAAAGTATTACCGGTATGGATTGCCAATTTGAGCTAGATGATGTGACCTACTATTTAGGCCACGAAACCATTGTCGGGCGTGAGGATGGCAGGGGGTTACCGGCATGGCAGCGGAGCAGTTTTGCTTTTATGGTCAGAAATTGTACTCATGTGACCAACTACTATCATTTACCGAGTAATCAGGTGGTAGAGATAAGCCGGCGGGTCGCCATTTAGTTGATAAACAAGTCGTTAATAAAAAACGCCAGCAGAATGATTATCCGCTGGCGCTTGGGTTTATGACTTAACTGGTCGGATTGAGCTAAGCTTTCGTGCCTCGCGCGGCAATAATGGCATCGGCAACATTGCGCGGTGCTTCGGCGTAATGCTTGAATTCCATGGTATAAGTTGCACGACCCTGTGACATAGAGCGCAATACCGTGGAGTAACCAAACATTTCAGATAACGGTACTTCCGCCCGAATTATTTTCCCGCCACCGACCATCTCTTCCATCCCTTGAACCAGGCCACGGCGAGAGGAAAGGTCGCCCATCACATTACCGGCATATTCTTCCGGTGTTTCCACCTCGACACTCATGACCGGCTCCAGAATAACCGGAGAAGCGCGTTTGGCGGCCTCTTTGAAACCAAAGATGGCGGCCATTTTAAACGCCAGCTCGGATGAATCCACCTCGTGGTAGGAGCCGAACGTCAAGGTGACTTTCACATCCACCACCGGATAACCGGCCAAAACCCCGGTATTGGTCGCTTCAAGCACCCCCTTCTCGACGGCTCCGATAAACTCACGAGGCACCACGCCGCCTTTGGTCGCATCGACAAAGGCCACGCCGCTCCCGGGTTCCTGTGGTTCGAGAGTAAAGACCACATGGCCATACTGCCCTTTACCACCGGATTGACGAACAAATTTCCCCTCGACATCTGTCACGGTCTTGCGCACGGTTTCGCGGTAAGTCACCTGCGGCTTACCGATATTGGCTTCCACGCCGAACTCACGTTTCATGCGGTCGACAATGATTTCCAGATGCAATTCACCCATGCCGGAGATAATGGTCTGGCCGGACTCTTCATCCGTACGGATACGAAACGACGGGTCTTCCGATGCCAACCGTTGCAGCGCGATCCCCATTTTCTCCTGATCAGCTTTCGTCTTCGGTTCAATCGCTTGTGAGATCACCGGCTCTGGAAACTCCATGCGCACCAGCGTAATCACCGCATCCGGGTCACACAGTGTTTCCCCGGTGGTGACATCTTTCAAACCAACACAAGCGGCGATATCACCGGCACGGATTTCATCCACTTCAATCCGGTTATTGGCGTGCATCTGAACGATGCGACCAATACGCTCTTTTTTGCCGCGAATCGGGTTATAAACACTGTCGCCTTTGCTCAGAACACCAGAATAGACGCGCACGAAAGTGAGTTGACCGACATACGGGTCGGTCATGAGTTTGAACGCCAGCGCCGAGAATTTTTCATTATCATCGGCTTTGCGGCTCACTTCGTTACCGTCTTCATCTGTGCCCCTGACTGGCGGAATATCCACCGGTGATGGCATGAGTTCAACCACCGCATCCAACATGCGCTGCACGCCTTTGTTTTTAAAGGCACTGCCGCACATCATTGGCTGGATTTCACCGGCAATGGTGCGAATACGCAGACCCTGAGTAATTTCATCTACCGTAAGGTCGCCGGTTTCCAGATATTCTGTCATCAACGCCTCTGAAGCTTCAGCGGCTTCGGCGACCATTTTTTCGCGCCATTGATTGGCGGTCGCGAGTAAGTTTTCTGGGATTGGCTCATAGCTAAATGTCATGCCCTGGGAAGCTTCATCCCAAATAATGGCGCGCATCAAGCGCAAATCCACCACGCCGCGAAAGTGCTCTTCACTGCCGATTGGAATCACAATCGGCACCGGGTTAGCTTTCAGGCGGTCAATCATCATCTGCCGCACGCGGAAGAAATCAGCGCCGGGACGATCCATTTTATTGACGAATGCCAAACGTGGAACGCGGTATTTATTGGCCTGACGCCAAACCGTTTCGGATTGTGGCTGTACACCGCCAACCGCGTCATACACCATGACGGCACCGTCGAGTACCCGCATGGAACGTTCCACCTCAATGGTGAAATCCACATGCCCAGGGGTGTCGATAATATTGATACGGTGCTCGGGTAAGGTTCTGTCCATACCTTTCCAAAAGCAGGTCACGGCAGCCGATGTAATGGTAATGCCACGTTCCTGCTCCTGTGCCATCCAGTCAGTAGTCGCGCCGCCATCATGTACCTCACCCAGCTTATGACTGACACCGGTGTAGAACAAAATGCGCTCGGTAGTGGTGGTTTTACCGGCGTCGATGTGGGCTGAGATACCAATGTTGCGATAGCGCTCGATAGGAGTTTTACGTGCCATATTAAGTCCTTAAAGATGATGGCAATTTCGGGGCGGGCGGTTTGATGCTCTGCCGGGAAGTTGTGAGTTTATGTTCAGCATAACTGCCGATGATCATGTGATCGCCATCAGTATAATCCAATCGTACGAATATACACGTACAATTGGATTATTTGTTCTGAAAGTGTGCAATAATAGCGGTGGGTAATGATTGAGATGGCTCTCATCATTGCACTAGAATTATTAGTAGGGTCAAAATGCAGTATAGGCTATATTGCCGCCGCCTGAGGTTGTTCGATATGACCCAATTCGGCAGTTTGCAGGGGCGTTTCCCCGCGAATTGTCACTTATCAATAGGAACACTATGATTGCAAATCACCCTGAGCGTGAGCAGATCCGTTTGGAAGATGTGCTGACGGCTTTAGGTAACCCACTGCGGCTGGCGGTGGTGAGTAGGCTGGCTGCGGGGGGCGAACATGCCTGTGGCACTCTGGTTCAGGGGCTGTCTAAATCGACGTTAACCCACCATTGGCGCGTGCTGCGGGAAAGTGGTGTTATTTGGCAACGGCCCTGTGGGCGTGAGAGTTTGTTATCACTGCGGCGCGACGATATTGATGCCCGTTTCCCGGGCCTATTGGATGTGCTGCTTAATGCGGTGGCCAATGATGCCAACACCGATGAGTCGACGGCAAAACATCTGCCAGAGCCGTGAGTTGAGGGCGGTAGTGTCTGACCGCCCTTGCTTAAAAAACTAAATCTCTTGGGCGCGCGCCAAAACAAAATCTTCAGCTTCTTTTGACCACAACCCGTCGGTTTTCCGCAAAATAGTTTGTAGCTCTTGTAATAACGGCGAGTCTTGCTCTGTGCTCATCAGTTCACTTAATGAGGTCAGTGGCATATTTTTGCCGGTATAAACCAACTTCTTACCACCCATAATTTGCGGTAAATTCAATGTGGTGTCCGCCGCATCATTTAGTCCAAGAATATGAGAGACCACTTTCCCGGCATTGACCTTCTTCGCTTCAATTAACTTCACCGCTTCCCGCATGTCATCGGTATTGCCCCCAGAAGTGCCGACATAATGAGTAAAGGAGTAATGGATATCGTAGAAATTAACCGACGCCATAAAATTCTTATCCTGCGGGCCAGCAAAGAAATTAAAACAGCCATCCGGTGCCAATAGGCTAGATGCCAATGTGACTAATTCTGCTGACGGCACGAAAACAAAAATATCGTCATAGCCTTTGCCATCCGTCAGGGCCATTAAACGTTCAAACTGGTCAGCAGTTTGTTTAGTATTAAGATAATGTACCTGAGTCTGCGGCTCACTCGGGTACAACCGAGCGGCATAATCCAGTTTTTGCTGATGGCGGTCTGTAATAACCAATAATTGCGGATTAATCGGCCCGTGCAAAGCATAATCAATGGCTAATAATCCCATCGGGCCCGTGCCGCCAAGAATTAACACATTACCGCCAGGTTTGATCCCCATTTTATGTTGATAAGTTCCAGGAATTAGATGGTAATTGGCATTAAATGCGCCGATAACGCAAGAAAGTGGCTCTACCAGTGAACCCTCAAAATAACTTTCACCTTCATAGGGCAGTAAACAATCTTGTTCCATGACTTCGTTGGGAATAACCACATGGGTCGCTTCACCGCCCACATAAGGGAAAGAATATCCGGGGCAATCTGGGCGGTCTGGCAATTGTAGATTGGCTTGAATGACATAACGGCTGCCGGGTTTGAATTTATGTTGCCATTTCTTACCGACTTGAAGAATATCGCCGCAAAACTCATGGCCAATAATAATTGGATTCTCAGCTACATTATTAGGTACTTTTTTATGGTCAGCACCCAAATTAGCTTCTTTCCACGAAGAGAGACAAATACTGTCAGTCACCACTGTGGCCAAAATTTCATCATCGCCCATTTCCGGTAAATTAAAACTTTCCAGGCGCAGATCATTTTTGCCATATAAACGCAGTGCTTTAGTTTTCATTTGGAACCACCTCAATTATTTTTTAAATATAAAAACAGCCGATCGAATAAAAAAACTCCCCGGCATTAAATCAGGACAGAATGCCAAGCCATGAGCCTACAATTCCGAGGCCAAACAGGGAGAAGATGAGCCAGATAGGGTTAATTTTGCGTTTGAGCAAGCGCATCATTAATAGAGTCAATCCCAGCGCCAATAAACCAGGGCAAAGCTGATCCAGAATGTTTTGCACGGTCATGGTCACGGTTGTGCCGTCGTGGCCGGGTGTTTTCGATATCACCAGCGGCACATTGATGCTTGTCCATTTGGTGACCAATACCCCCATAATAAACAAGCCCAGGATTGAGGCACCCTCGGTCAATTTTTGCAGTAAATTTCCGCCAAGATCCTTGACGATATTGATTCCCTTGACGAAGCCGTATTGCAGGCCGAACCATTTCAATGCCAAGCGCACCGAGTTGAAGGACAGGAAGAATAGAATTGGCCCCAGTACATTGCCGTTTAGTGCCAAAGAAGCGCCCAAAGCAGCCGTTATTGGGCGCAAGGTTCCCCAAATTAGCGGGTCACCAACCCCAGCCAACGGCCCCATCAGCCCAACTTTCAGACTATTTATTGCCCCTTCTTCAATATCCGCACCATTGGCACGCGCCTCTTCCATCGCCGCAGTTACGCCAATGACCGGGCCGCAAACTGCCGGGGTGGTGTTGAAGAACACTAAATGGCGTTTCAGGGCGGCAATTTGATCTTCTTTCAATGGATACAAACGCTTGATTGCTGGCACCATGTCATAACAAAAGCCCAGGCCGTGAATACGTTCATAGTTAAAAGAGGCCTGTTGCAAGTTACTGCGTAAAAACATTTTAAACAGATCAGAACGGGTTAATCGTTTGTTTAATATGGTCATTTCGGCATCTCCTAATCTTCTAATTCATCGAGTTTGGCTTGGCTGGCTTGGACGACAGGTGCCGCCGGTTTCTGATAAAGCGGGTTTAACTGGATATACAGCAAAGCAATAATTAGACCGATACCGCCGAATGCGAGGAGGCTGAAACCGAGGTAGCCTCCGACAATAAAACCGAGGAAGAAGAAAGGCATAAGGTATTTCACGCCCATCATATTAAGCACCATGGCGTAACCGACGACGACGATAAAGCCGCCAGCAATTTGCAACCCATGGGTCACCACGGTGGGAATGGCGCTAAGCATGTGGCTGACGGTATCGGCGCTGACAAAGATAGACACTATCAAGACTGGAATGGCGACTCGCATGGCCTGAACCAGCAATGCCGACACATGCATAAAATCAATCATGGCAAAATTAGCTTTTTCCGCCGCTCTATCTGCCGCGTGTTGGAATGCCACCGTAATTGTGCGGGCAAAAACCGTCAGGACTTGACCTGCTGCTGCCACTGGCAGAGCAATGGCAATCCCGGTGGCAATATTCTGGTGGCCGACAATAACCAAAATAGTTGAAATAATACTGGCAAGCGCGGAGTCAGGAGATTGCGCCGCCCCCACATTCATCCAGCCGAGAGCAATTAATTCCAGAGTACCGCCGAGGATAACGCCGGTGGTCATATCGCCAAGAATCAAGCCGGTAATAGTGCAGGCGATTAATGGCCGATGAGTTTGGAATTCATCCAGCACGCTGCCGATACCGGCAATACATGAGAAAATAAAGATTAAGATTATTTGTAGTAAACTTATTTCCATGGTGTCCCCTTTGGACAATATAAAACCGCTCGGATTGAACGAGATAAAAATGGTTTTTTGTCCAGATTAAGTAATCGGATTTAAATTTTTAATAAAACCTGAATTATTATTGCTCTCTCAAGTCAGATGGCGTTATTTAGACTCCAGCTCGCGTAATTTTTTAATCACATCCACATCCGGGTCGGAAGTGACCACCCGTAAATCCAAATGAACACCACGCTCCGCTAATGCATAAAAAGCGTTAATATCATTTTGATCAACTGATACCGCTTTGGTTAATTGTGTTTTTCCTTGTTTAAAAGCCATGCCACCAATATTAATTACATCAATGTTCACGCCATTATCCACCAGTCGCAAAACATCAGTTGGATTGGTAAATAAATAAAAAACAGTGTCATTGCTATAATTTGGATTGTGATAAACAGCCACTGCTTTCTCAATATTCACGACATTAACTTTTATTCCCGGAGGAGCAGCCTGTTTTAATAGTGTTTTTCGGATGTCATCGTTATAAACCTCATCGCTACAAATAATAATGCGCTCGGCTTTGGCTTCTTTAGCCCAAACTGTAGTGACCTGACCATGAATTAGCCGGTCGTCAATTCTTGCCAGATTGATTTTCATATAAAGTCAGCCTCTTCTTCTGCGCTACTTTGTTGGTGACGGAATGACTGCACGCACTGTGTACCGATATCGAGTAAATATTCGGTCAGTTCTTCCGCCGCCATTACTTGCTGGTTATCCGCAATTTCCAGTGCTAAGGGGAGAGATAATCCACTCACAACATGGATATGATTATTACTGAATGCCAGGCGTGCAGCCGCGTTATAAGGGCTACCACCTTGTAAATCTACTGCAATCAGCCAGGTATCATTTGGGTTATTTGCCATAGCCTCCTGCATCTTTATCACTAAGTCTTCGGCGTTTTCACCACGGTTAAACAGCAGCGGGGTAATATTTTGTGTTTCGCCATACACCATATTGACTGAGTTGAGCATCGAAACCGCTAAATCGCCGTGAGCACAAAAAATGACGTTAACCATTATTTCTCCTGTTAGCCGCGAGTTTTGCCGCCAGCAATGTTATAGGTCACTCCAGTGATATAGCTGGCGCGTTCGGATAATAGGTAGGTCACGAAATCAGCAATTTCTGATAATTTCCCTGCCCGGCCAATTGGGATGGCATTCTTGGTATAACCGTCGCGCAATTGCTCTACCGTAATATTACGGGTATAGGCCAGAGCTTCTTCATAATCGAGTGTCCGCAACCCGGTCTTTTCAAGAATTCCGGGTGCTACTCCCACTACGCGAATACCATATTTCCCCAGTTCTTTAGCCCATGAACGGGTAAAACTATATAGCGCAGCTTTAGTGGCGGCATAACAACTTTGGCCTTCTGAGCCCTCTAATCCACTTTCCGAGGAGAGGTTAATAATGACGCCGTTTTTGTTCTCCACCATATTGCGCGCTACAGCCTGCGACATCAGATATACCCCTTTCTGATTCACATTGACCATTTTTTCAAACTCATTATCTTTCAGCTCATATTGGCTATGACTTTGTTTCGGATCGACCAACAGGCGCGGAAGATTAATCCCTGCATTATTAACCAGTGCGTCAATATGCCCATGTTGAGTCAGGATGTTATCTATTGCTGTTTGTACGCTATTACGGTCAGAAATATCGAGCTGAATAAAACTCAGTTGTGGATTGTTTTTAATCTCACCCTCGAGCGGATTAATATCAGCTAATTGTACCTTGGCACCTGCTGTCAATAATTCTGCGACAATTGCGTAGCCAATCCCTGATGCACCACCGGTGACAATAACGACTTTATCTTTTAAATTTAGCCAATCACTCATGATATTTTCCTGCTTATCTAATTTTGGGTAATACTCGGCCACATACCGAAAGTATAATTTATTAAACTGTCTTTAAGTTTTAAGGGGAATCCCCCCTGTCTTATTATTACTGAATATATTAAGCCGTGAGTTTTAATATCTCCTCGGCGGTTTCTTTAGTGGTCACCAAACTGTTAATGTACTTTCCTTTAATAGCACCGATGATCCCGCTGATTTTTTCGTGGGAGTGGGCAATCCCAATCGAATAACGGGCTCTCTTAATTTTTTCTAATTGAATAGTAATGGTTTTATCCGAAATATAAGTTTCAACCGGATGACCTTGTAAGTCATAAAAGCGTGAGCAGATATCACCCGCCACTTGTCGGTCATTAAAGTGGTCAATAACATCGCTACCGTAAAAGGCGCGCCAGGTAGAATTGCCAGAAATATTGGGTGAGCCAATGCCGAATATAGCGATATCCAGCCGCTGCCAATAATCCGCAATAGCCTGATAATGCTGAGATTGCACAATACCATCGCGGATAACACTTTCTTCCAGAATTGCCGGGAAGTCGATCAGTAATGATTCGCCTTTTAATTTCATGGCTGCGCTGTAGACCAGTGTATTCACATGAAATCGGCTTTCCAATTTACCGGAGGGGCCACCGACCATCGGGATGCAAGTCAATTGGCGCGACACTGGGGAGGTATCCATCTGCTCAACCAATGTGGCAATCGCACTACCCCAAGAGAAGCCCAGAATATCGCCATTTTCAATAATTCTATTCAGCAGTGCGCTGCATTGTTTGGCCATTAGTATTAGTTGATGTTCCGGTGATGCATCCTGCTCTGAAGAGACGACAATTGCCTCCCGCAATTTAAAGCGCGATTTTAACTGCTGTTCCAACAACAAATTCTCGTTATAGTTATAGTTGATTGAAATAGTCACAATACCTTGTTCGCGTACTTTTTTAAGCATTCGGCTGATGCTGGTGCG
Source organism: Yersinia hibernica (assembly GCF_004124235.1). Taxonomy (NCBI): domain Bacteria; kingdom Pseudomonadati; phylum Pseudomonadota; class Gammaproteobacteria; order Enterobacterales; family Yersiniaceae; genus Yersinia; species Yersinia hibernica. The sequence goes on along the minus strand of NZ_CP032487.1, from coordinate 3,131,756 downwards.
GTAAATTCCCAGCGCCCGCGCTATCTCCGCTTGTGTGAAATTTTGCTCGTAATACATTTGTGCAATTTTCACCATTAGGCGCAGATCGTCGCTCTTTTCCATTTCAGCCTCTTGCACATTTGTGCAAATGTCATTAAGTTATCTATGACTTGATATAATCACTTTCTATTTTTTAAGTCAAAAGCACAAAATAATGCCCTCTATCTAAGTTGCACAATAATTCACTAATATCGGCACTGGAATTAATTTCAGATATTGCACACCTGTGCAAATATATTTAATGGATTGATTTATATTAAATAAATAGGAAAGTGGTTTTTGTGTTCACCCACTTTATTCTGAACAAATTTTGGATTTTGATCACATTTTTATTTTGTGTGATGTGGTGGGCTCTGCACATATGTGCAGATTGAGATTATAACTTACAACTCCCGGCATCATTAACCGGGAGTTTTCGCGACAGCCGCTTAATTTAGCAGCGGCTTATAGTGATGGGGCTGGCGCATGGCGACCAAATCTTTTCGGCGCACCACATTGGTTGGATAAGCACTGCCGGCCATAGACCGCGTATCAATGATTTGCGTGACCGCGCGTGACTCTTGCCAAAGCAGCCGTTCAAGGCGCGGGAAAGTGAATGTTTCTGGCCCGAATATTCCGCTATATCCTCCTTGTCCAGTGGTGCCATCAATGGTATTAGAAAAGGCCAAATAAAGATTATTTTCCCCCGCACGGGTTCGGAATAAGTGCCAATGTAGCGGGTCGGCCCCAGTGGGGATGGGGTAATTTTGCACGACGGAACTGCCCGTATGGGCGGCGGTGAAACCGGCCGAGAGTGCTGCGGAACAGGCAATAATATCGCATCCCATTAGGGCTAAAATACGGGCCGATTCGGGTAACAGCGCGTCATGGCCCAACAGTAATCCTATCCTGCCGAGGGCGGTGTCAAATACGCGCCAGTGATCCCCTGCACTGGCCCACTGCCGGCATGCTTGAGAAAGATGTATTTGCCGATAGCAGCCAATGACGCCCTCTGGCCCAAACAGCAGCTGGGTGTTATAGCATTTATCCTGTTGTTTTTCGGCCATTCCCACCACCAGATACACTCGCAATTTCATAGATAAACGGGCTAATGCTTGCACTGCGGGGCTTTGCGGGGTTTGAGCATGAGCCGCACCAGAGTGATAACCGGTCAGGGCGAGTTCTGGGAATACAATTAGCTCGCTACCTTGTTGTGCAACCGCCTCCTCCGTCATGGCGGTAATGGTCGCCAAGTTGTCCGCCACTTGTTCGGTTGAGGAGAACTGCGCCACAGTGATACGGCTCTGTTTGCCCGGGGGGAGGGGCTGTTGCCCGTAAAGGCCAAAGAAATCTTGTGGGTTCCACAAAAAACTGTCACTTAGTAGTGTGTGATAATGGTCTGGGCGGCGCTGCTCGAATACTAACTCGCCCATCACTTGGCGCTGACGGCTGCGGTTGATATCAATCTTGGCGTAGGCAATCCCATCGCCATTGTCCACCACGGCAGCAATGTTGCCATCGGGTGCAATAATACAGCTGCCCCCGCTAAATTGGACGCCGCGCTCTAATCCCCAGCGGTTACTTTCCAGCAGATAACAGCCATTTTCCATGGCTCGGCTTATCCAGTAAGGGGCGGGCGTGCGCTCTGCCAGCCAGTTGCTGATGTGGCAAATGACGTCAACACCGTCCAGTGCCAGCAAGCGCGCAGTTTCGGGAAAATGAATATCCATACAGACCAGCATGCCAATACGCCCCAGCGGGGTATCAAAGACTTGATGCCCGACGTCCCCTGCGGCTGCCCATTTGGGTTCTGAAATATAGGGGTGGCTTTTACGATGGCAGCCAACAACACCTTGTGGCCCGATAAGGACGGCACTGTTGTAATAGAGGGCTGTTTGTGAGTCAATTTCCGGCATCCCCAGCACGATATAGCATTGATAACGCTGTGCTAATTCAGTAAAGCGGGCGGTGCTTTCTCCCGGTACGGTTTCCACCATGGGCGCGATTTCTTGCCGGTCAAACCAACAATAACCGGTGGTCGCCATTTCTGGCGTGGTAATCAGGCGTGCACCTTTTTGTGCTGCTTGTTCTACTAATGCCAGTAATTGGCGCACATTGGCTTCTTTGGCAAACATCAAGGGTTCGAACTGGATTGCAGCGGCAAGATACGGTGCTATTGACATGATTATCCTCATAAATAATGAATACTATGTTGAGAAAATACCGGGCAATTTAAACTCAATTCTTTCGGCTGTTGGCCGCGCCGGGTGTCGTCCAGGAAAAAATATCATTGGCCTGAATTAATGAGCATGAGATCTCTTCGACGGTAATGCGTTTATCCATGGCCTGATGGCGCAGGATTTCATAAGCTTGTTCTTCACCAATACTGTGCATCCGCATCAGGATGGCTTTGGCTTCACTGACTTGGCGGATCCCCAGCACTTTTTTTTCCAGCCGTTCAATCTGGGCGCTCATCTGCCGCTGCTGTTGGGCATGATGCAAAGCAAGCACCATGGCTGACAGTAAACCAGAGGCTCGAATCGGGGTGGTGATGGTGCTTCCGGCCCCCATATTGAGGGCTTGATCAATAAATGTTGGGTTTTCATAAGCAATTACCGCTATCAGGGCATGCTTATGGTGGTCGAGCCATGACACGTCCGGCTCGGGGTTATCTGACTGTAATGCATAGAAAATCAGGTCAGTATCTGCGGGCAGCTGCTCAGGGATGGGCCAGAAGGCTTGCACCTTAAACCCCATGCGGCGTAAATGATTCGTGAGTGTCTCGCCGTCTTCGTCATCGGGGTGTAATACCACACAGCGGATCCCGCGGCTGAGTAATAAGGCTGTCGCACTGATTCTGCTGTCGCTAGGTCGCATGCGGATACCCCACTGTCGTGAGTTTCGTCACCCAATCGCCCTGAATCTGGTTGGTCATATAGGGGTCGGGTTCAACAATACGGCGCGACTCTTGCACGATGGTAAATTGCCCATTTTCATTCGCCACACCAATGCGCGGATATAAGCCAGTGTGTTGATTCAGCGGGTCAATACGAATGCGACCTTGTGGGGCATCAAATTGGCTCCCGCGCAGTGCGGCAGACAGCGGATAGATGTGGTCACTGCCACACTCGGCCATGGCTTTAGCGAAGAGATGCACTTGGCTGTAAGTGGCTTCCCAATTCATATCCGTGGTGAATTCTGGCCCGAATTGTTGATGGAATTGCTTGAGCGCTGATTGATTCGCTTTCGTGCAAATGCTTTGGAAGTAGGGGGCAGAGCTGAAATGGCCTTGTGCGGCTTCGGCCCCCATAATGGCAATCTCAGTTTCTGATGTATTCAGGCTGCCAATAGGCATGCGGCTAGGGTCTAATCCCGCAGCTTGGTAAGCTTGATATAAGAAAGGAACGGTCTGCCCGACCACGGTGCTGAAGATGAAATCGGGCTGCTTTTTGGCTATCTCCTCGATGATGGGCAAAAAAGCCTCATAAGGCGCATTCAGATCCAGATAGCGCTCGCCAATCACTGCGCCGTCATGGCGTTGCAGAATTAACTCCTGCATATTGCGATTACATTCGTAGGGGTAAATATAGCGCGAGCCAATCAAATAGACCCGCGCGCCAAACTGCCCGCTCAGATAGTCGGCCAATTGCACACAGTTCTGGTTGGGAGCCGCGCCGCCATAGAAAATATTCTCGGAAAACTCAAATCCTTCATACAGTTGCGAATAGAACAGCAGCCGACGATATTTTTCTACCACCGGTGACATTGCTTTGCGGCTGCTGGAGGTATAGCCGCCAAAAATCACATTCACCTCGTGCTCGACGATTAATTGCTCGGCGAGGGCGCGGAACTGTGCATCGTCAGATTGTGGGTCAAAATGAATTGCTTTTAGTGGCCTGCCATTGATGCCGCCATGTTGGTTAATTTCGGCAATAGCCTGTGTCGCACCGCGCCATTGCGATAGTTCTTGGGCCGCTGTGACACCACTGAAGGAGTACAGCAAGCCAATATTGACCGGTGTCTCTGAACCCATATGCACCTGCTTATGTCAGTTTAAATGGCGATTGAGCAAACGTGAAAAAGGCCCCGGCTTACACCGGGGTAGGAATTATGGTGCCAATAGCGCTTTATTAAGCATCGCGCCGACGGTGTATTTAGGGTCGACCATGTTACCCAACCGCACTTTGCCGCATTGACTGAGCAGCATGTAAGCATCCCATTGCTCGAAGCCAAAATCGGCTACTAACCAGTAAATTAGGTCACGATAAGCAATGCGGGTGGCATCCTCTAAGGGGCGGGCGCTGCCGATACTCATGATGGTTTCGGCATTCTCCATGCGCGGCCAGGAGAGCTGCCAGTTTTTAATCAAATCCACTTTGATGGTGGTTATTGAGGCAAACTCCACCGCGGTGCCGCAAATCTCTCCATCCCCTTGGCAAGCATGGGCGTCGCCAATAAATAAACGGCCACCAGGGGCGCGCACCGGCAGATAGGTAATACTGCCCGGCCCGATATCTGGCACATCCATATTCCCGCCGTGATTATCCGGAGTCAGTGAATTGATGGAGTCAATTTCCGGTGACACACTTAAGGTGCCAATGTGCGGCTTGTAGGGCAGGGTATGGCGCTCGCTCCAGTAGACCTTTTCACTGTCGAGCTTAATCATGCGCACTTTTTCTGGCAGCGGGTCATTGAGCATGGCGGTCAAATCTGTGCCGGTTAGCCCGCCAAAGTGCGGGATCATGGCGCAGATACCGTGCGGATTAACACCACGTGGCAGCATGGATTCAATGTAGACCGCAATCACATCCCCTTTCTCGGCTCCGTTGACCATGATTGGGCCATTTTGTGGGTTGAGAAACGGCATTTTGAGCAGTTGGCTTGGGATATCTTGCTCGGAGTTAATCGCCCCTTCAAAGGCATCGCGCGTATCCACAATGACTCGGTCACCGGGCTCAATGGTCAGCACTGGCGTCGAGTAGGGGCCGATGGTGTAGTGGAATTCTTTCTGCATTTCTTCCGTCAAATGGTGAGTCACCGGTTTACGTCCCGCACCGACACCGCGTTTGACCATGATTGATTCTTCTAGCCATTTCATTAGTAATTCTCCACGTAATAAGGGCATTTGGTTACAGAGCCAGATGACGGCGCATTAAAAGATCATCAGAAAGTTGTTGTTGTGACAGGGTTTCTACCACTTGACCTTTATCCATCACCGCACAACGTTGTGCAGCCCGCTGGATCATCGCGATATCCTGTTCGACCAAAATCACCGCCACATGTAGCTCGCGCGCAATTCGCACTAATGTGTCGGCGATGATATTGACGATAGAGGGCTGAACCCCCTCGGAGGGCTCATCGAGCAGCAAGACTTTGGGGGAGCCGACCAATGCTCTGGCGATAGCCAATTGCTGTTGTTCGCCACCACTCATGGTGCCGGCTTTTTGTTTGAGTCTTTGGCGCAAAATGGGGAAGTAGTCGAGCACCCGCTCTAACAGGTCTTTAGCAAACTCACGGTGTTCACGGACAAACTGCATTCCCACTTGCAGATTCTCCGCTACAGTCAAACCGGCGAACACTTCGCGCCCTTGCGGCACATAGCCAATACCCAGGCGAGCACGGCGCTGCGGTGTGGCCTGGGTGATATCAATGTCATCAGCTAAAATAATGCGGCCCTGTTTGGCGGGCACGGCACCCATTAAGGCGCGCATCAGTGTGGTTTTCCCCACCCCATTGCGGCCAATCAGGCCCAAGACCTCGGCTGCATGCAGTTGCAGGGTGACGCCATTGAGCACTTGTCCGCCGCCATAACCGCCGGTCAGCGCCTCTATTTGTAACACCACGTTATTCATACCGCTTTCCCCAAATAGATATCCGCCACATCCTCGCGCGCCAGCACTTCAGCTGCATTACCGTCAGCAAAAACCTGCCCGCCATGGAGGACGGTGACCTGCGAGGCAATCTGGCGCACGAATGTCATGTCGTGCTCCACCACCATCAGTGTCAGGCCGTCACTTTGCATCTGCTTAATCAACTCGCCAGTGAGATAGGTTTCATCGATAGATAAGCCCGCCACCGGTTCATCGAGCATCAGTAAAGTTGGCTGGAGTGACACCGCCATGGCAATTTCCAGCCACTGTTTTTTACCGTGAGACAAATTACCGGCCAGCTGGTGGTATTCCGTGGTGAGTTTAAAGCGCTCTAATAGCTCATCGACACTGACTGCTTGCGCGCGAACTTCAGGGCGTAAATGGCTGAGTGATAATTGCAAATGTTGTTCCACCGTCAGTTCAGGGAAGATGCCGGGGATCTGGAACTTAATGCTCATGCCCATTCGAATGCGCTGGAAGGGGGCTAAGGTATTCAGCCGGCGATTGAAGAAACGAATATCCCCATCACTGGGAATGTGTTCACCGGTCAGCAATTTGAAAAAAGTGCTTTTCCCCGCGCCATTCGGGCCAATGACACAACGCACTTCACCGCGACGTATTTGTAAATCAACTTGATTGATAACCTGAATGCCACCAAAGCGCTTACTCAGGCCACGGGTTTCGAGGATCAACTCTGGTGCTAGCTGATTCATAGCGATTCCCCTTTTTTCAGGCGGGGGGCAGACCAGCGGGTGATTTTCTCGGCCAGCCAAGGTAATAAGCCATTGGGTGCGGCCAGCACCACAAACAGCAGAATGGCACCGAGTAAAATCATGGCGTATTCACTGCCATAAATCGCCAACCATTGGGATAACCACACCAACAGGGCGGTGATGACCACCGTGCCGAAAATATTCTTACGCCCGGCGGTTGCCACCCAGATAACCGGCATGGCTGCGGCAGTCAGCCCCATGGACGATGGCGTAATGTAAGACCCCCACAGGGTATATAGCGCGCCGGATAGCCCGGAGAGCACGCCACCGAGCACAAACACCAGTAATTGGTAGCGGCGAATATCAATCCCAAGCATTTCTGCCCGGCGCGGGTTCTCACGAATAGAGGCCAGCGTCAGGCCAAAATTAGAGCGCAATAACCGCCGCACCCCCCAATAGACCCCGGCAAGTAACAAGATAATCAGGTAATAGAATGCATTGCCCTCCAGTGTCAGTAACTCGCCGTCAAACCATGGCAGGGAGAGGGGCGGCATGCCTGACATGCCATTAAAACCATTCAGTCGCGCGCTACCGATAGCCCACTGCGGGCCTGCAGTTTGTGACATAAAGGTTTCCAAGACTAGAGTGAAAGACAGGGTCACAATGCCGATAAAAATGCCGGTTACCCCGCCGTAAAACATCAAATAGCCCAGAGCGGCGGCCACGGCTGCGGCCACCAACAATGCCATGACGAGGCCTGACCAGGTGGCGAGCACACCGTCGCCAAAATTCAGCGTCATCACGCCGTAGGTATAACCGGCAAGACCAAAGAACGCGGTTTGGCCGAAAGATAAAATACCGCCATGCCCCCACATTGCGGCCAGCCCGATGGCACAGAAAGTCCACAGCAGGAAGTAGGAGAAATCGCCTATCATGGCACTATCAACCACTAACGGCAGCGCCAGTGCACCCACCAGAATAAGCAGTGCCATCCGCCGAGTAGTGAACGGCGAGCGGTGCTTTGCCGTCGATAAATGAAAAGAATTCGTAGTCACATTCAGCTCCTAGCGGTTACGGGTAAATAGGCTGCCAACCCCGTTGGGTAATAAGCGGATAACCAACACTGCGGTGACCAGTAAACCAATTTGCCCGGCCAGTTGCCCATACCAGGAATTCAGCCCGGTCTGTATCGCGCCTAAGGCAATCGCTGCAGGAATGGTGCCAACCAGCACATTTGCGCCACCAACCACAACCGAAACAAAGGCTTGCACAATAAAGCTGCTGCCCATGGTGGGAACGGCGGTCAGTGTTGGGGCATAAATTGCTCCCGCCAGCCCGGCCAGCCCCGCACCCAGTGCGAATGTCAGTGTATAAATACGGCCCGTTTCTAACCCCAGGCAGGAGGCCATGCGGGCGTTTTGGATGGTGGCCCTGGCGCAGACGCCGTAATTGGTGTGGAAAAACAACCAATAGAGCACCATTAAGATGGCAATGGCGAAGAAGGGCAGCAACGCGCGATAAGTGGCAAAGGAGTATTCACCGAGGGTGAAAGAGCCGAACGGCGTTGACAACCCCTCTAATGAGGGGCCGGCAATCAGCAGCATACTTTGCTGTACAATCAGGCTGATAGCCCAGGTTGCGACCACTGAGTCATACAATCGGCCATAGAGATGGCGCACCACCAGGCGCTCGACTACCCCGCCAAAGAACGCCGCAGCCAAGGTGCCGGCCAGCATGGCAAAGGGCAGCGGCAGGCCCGCTTTATTCATCAGAATGGTGACGTAAGCCCCACACATAATGAATTCGCCATGTGCCAGATTAATCACGCCCATCATGCCAAAAATAACCGCCAGCCCCAGTGCTGCCAGCACCAGATAGGCGAAGTTATCGCCAAACTGATAAATCACCGAATAAAGAAAGGATAGCGTTAACATCGTTTGGCAATCCCCGGTGTCCTGAATGACACCATTGAAAATGGAGAACACAGGGAAGCCCGCCACTGACGGTCACTTCCCTACAAAGAAGCCAGATTTAGGCTTTTTTCGGCGGAGATGATGGGGTGTATTGGCTGTTATCCGGTTTCACCGGCAAGTTACAGCCAGCTTCACCTAACCAATACGGCTTGATGTCCGCCCAGACTTTAGGGATTTCAATGGAGTGGTCGTCTTTGACGTGAGCCAGATAAATGGTGTGGCTTAAATGATGGCTTTTCGGATCGATACAGACTTTTCCTGATGGGCCGTCAGTACAGATATCGCCACTTTCCAGTGACTTACGTACGGCATCCATCTCAGTGCTGCCCGCTTTCTCAACTGCGGCTTTGTAGAGGTAAACCGCGTCGTAGGCATTGGCGGCTTCCTGATTAATGTAAGGCTCGTCCGGGAATTTGGCGTGGAAACGTTGTTTGAAATCATTACTGGCCGGGCTATCCACCTCTTCAATGTAGTTAGCCGTGATATACATGTCTTTCAGTGCTGGGGCTTTAAAACGTTTATGCTCATAAGCTTGGCCGACATTAACAGAACTGCCCATCGGCAAATTCAGTTTTGCCGCTGCTTGCTGCTCATAATAGGAGGATTGGTTCGCCCCAACCAGCAAGGTCATCACGAAGTCAGGTTTGGCTTTCTGAATGTTTTGAATGGTTTGGCCAAATTGCGACACACTCAGTGGGATAAACTCTTCACCGACCATGGTGCCGCCATTCTCTTCAACAATTTTGCGCACCCATTCGGCAGAGATTTGCCCAAAATTATAGTCAGCGGCAATGGTGTAAACTTTTTTGCCGTATTTCTCCATCATCCACGGGATCAAAGTTGAGAATTGCTGCTCTGGCACTGCGCCGGTGACGAAAACATTGGAGTCACATACTCCGCCTTCATACTGATTGTTATACCAATAAAGCTGTTTTTCGCGATCCATTATCGGGCGAATAGCTTCACGCGAAGCACTGGAGAATGCCCCGAATATCACATCCACTTTGTCATTTTTAATTAAGCGGCGCGCCATTTGTTGAAAGCGGGTGTTATCGGATTGCGTATCGTATTTGACCAATTCGATTTGGCGTCCGAGTATGCCGCCTTTGGCATTAATTTCTTCTACCGCCAGTTCTGTGGCATGAATTTTGGGGATAACCGGTAAGGCAAAGTTACCGGATGCATCTTCCAATAAACCAATTTTTACCGGTTTTTCTGCCGCCGTGGCCATTCCTGAGTAGGTCACAGCAAAGGCTGCGGCCATCGCGATTGAGAGTGCGGCGTGATGACATTTTATTCTGGACCATTTTATTCTAGACATAAGTAAATACCCCTGGCATTGGTTAAAAAATGTGGGTCTGAAAAAAAGCCAAAAAAAAAGCCCGGCAAAGTCAGATGACATTGCGAGGGCTCTATTGCCATAACCACAAGCCGACAACGTTGGCGTTCTTGCGGAGAAGTCAGGGTCACTATAAAAAGCATTTCGCGTGGTTGTCAACGAAGAATTTTCAATAAAAATCAAATAGTAAAATTGAAAACTGTTGCACTAAATCAGGGCTTTGTGTTGCACAAAAATGGCTCATGAATCCCATCCAGGGCCGTGAGTGCTAACTGCGGGTGAGTAATGATAAAGCTGGGGGATTGTTGTCGCGGAGCCGGCGAAGTATGGCGGTGCAGGTTAATAAATTGCACCAGTAGGGTGCTTGAAAATTATTCCAATGCTTGTCTGCTTTTTAGTCAGTTTTTTATCTTTCATGAATCCAACCCCGGCGCCACCACCGAGGCTGGATTTTTGATGTTAACCGCAGCGGTTACATTTCGAGGCCTGAATCTGTTGGAAGAAATCATTACCTTTATCATCCACCAAGATAAAGGCCGGGAAGTCTTCCACTTCAATTTTCCAGATGGCTTCCATCCCTAATTCAGGATATTCCACACATTCCAGACTCTTAATGCTGTTTTGCGCCAAAACTGCGGCTGGGCCGCCGATGCTGCCTAAATAGAAGCCGCCGTGCTTGTGACAGGCATCTGTCACTTGTTGGCTGCGGTTACCTTTTGCTAGCATTATCATGCTGCCGCCATGGGATTGCAGCAGGTCGACATACGAGTCCATGCGCCCGGCAGTGGTTGGGCCAAGTGAACCCGAAGCATAACCTTCTGGGGTTTTGGCCGGCCCTGCATAGTAGATGGGGTGGTCTTTAATGTATTGCGGCAAACCCTCGCCATTGTCCAGCCGCTCTTTTAATTTGGCATGGGCAATATCACGGCCAACAATAATCGTGCCGGTTAATGATAAGCGGGTCGAAACCGGATACTGCGACAGCTCTGCTAGAATCTCCGGCATTGGGCGGTTAAGGTCGATTTTAACCACTTTGCCCTCAGTGCTGTGGCGCAAATGCTCAGGAATATATTTGCCTGGATTTTGCTCCAGTTTTTCCAGCCAGATACCTTGGCGGTTAATTTTGCCTTTGATATTGCGGTCGGCGGAGCAAGATACCCCCATGCCGACCGGGCAGGATGCGCCATGGCGCGGCAGCCGCACCACCCGCACATCATGAGCAAAGTATTTGCCGCCAAATTGCGCGCCCAGACCTAAATCCTGCGCGGCTGCCAGCAATTCTTGCTCCAGTTGAATGTCGCGGAATGCTTGGCCGTGCTCATTCCCCTGTGTTGGCAAACCATCGTAATATTTGGTTGAAGCCAGCTTGACGGTTTTCAGGGTGCTTTCAGCCGAGGTGCCGCCGATAACAAAGGCGATATGGTATGGCGGGCAGGCCGCTGTTCCTAAGCTGCGCATTTTCTCAACCAGATAGTCTTTCAACTTGCCCGGAGACAACAGCGCTTTGGTTTCCTGATACAGATAGGTTTTATTCGCGGAGCCGCCGCCTTTGGTGACAAACAGGAATTTGTAATCCTCGCCCTCAGTGCTGTACAGGTCGATTTGTGCGGGCAGGTTGGTGCCGGTATTCACTTCTTTGTACATGTCCAACGCCGCGTTTTGCGAGTAGCGCAGGTTATCTTCAATAAAAGTGTTATACACGCCACGGGAAAGCGCTTGGGCATCATTACCGCCAGTCCAGACACGTTGGCCTTTTTTCCCGACGATAATGGCGGTGCCGGTATCCTGGCAGGTCGGTAAAATCCCTTTGGCCGAGATCTCTGAATTGCGCAGGAATTGCAGAGCAACATATTGGTCATTTTCGCTCGCTTGTGGGTCATCCAAAATCGCGGCAACTTGTTTTTGGTGAGCGGGGCGGAGCAAAAATGAGGCGTCGTGGAAAGCATGTTGGGCGAGGAGAGTCAGGGCTTCTGGCTCGACTTTGAGCATGTCGTGGCCTTCAAACTGTGCAACCGAGACATGATTATTACTGACAAGGTAATACTCAGTATCGTCTTCCTTGAGCGGGAAGGGATCCTGATAGTGGAACGGTTTGTTTGACATATTTTTCTCACATTCAACATCAGTTAGCGAAAGCGTTCGATAACAGAAACAATCATTAGCAGAACTAAGCCGGTCTATTTTTAGCAATGCCCCAAAAAACGGGGTCTATGACTTTGGTCATGATCTTACTATAAATTGTCAGCGCTAAGCGACGGCTCCACCCTCTTTATAAAGGGTGGATCTCATTTTCCGTACTTATCGATGGCTCTGGCAGCATGATGATGGGACACTGGCCGACCGCCAGCAGATAGCTCTGCTATCTAGGGGAGTTTTACCGCGAAATTCTGAATATTGTGCGGCTACAGCACCGAACTTAAGGCCTCGGCAATGCGCTTAAATTTGGCGAAACGCGCGCGGAGTATCTGATGTTTTTCAGCATTGGGCAGTAGGCGAGTGATGGGCGGTGGGCTGGCGGCGATAGCTTGTGCAAAACCAGAGTAATAGTGGCTGCCTACCGCGGCACACAGGGCCGCAGCCCGGCAGCCAGATTGCTGAATATCAACAATTTCCAATGGTAAGTTACTGGCATCACAAAACATTTGCATCCAGATGGCGGAATGCGTTGGGCCACCGGTAAAGCGAATGCAGTCAGTGTTATCCCCCAGCGCCAGAATTTTGTCCTGATGCAACAGATGTGAAAAGACAATTCCCTGATAAATCGCGTAAACAATATCTTGAATCGTGTGGTGCCCACTGAGTCCTAACAGGCCACCGCTGAGATTGGCACTGTGATTGGAGCCATACAGCCACGGGAAAAACAGAATATCCTCTGACTTTTCATAACCTAATTCGGCCCATTGATTCAGCGTCTGATAGCTGTTTGGCACATTTGGCAAAAATTGCTTCACAAACCAGGCCAGATTACTGGCGGAAGTGGGGCTGCCTTCGTGGACGAAATAGCTGTTGGGGATGCAATATTTCCCCCATACATAAGGGTAGTCGGAGGGCTGAACCCCGGCGAAGACCCGGGTGGCGATTGACCAAGTTCCGGCCACGGCACTGAGCTGGTGGCTGTCATGTAAGCCAGAGGTTAATGCCGCACCGACCACATCAAACATGCCGCCAAATACCGGCGTCCCGCTTTTTAAGCCGCAATCTTGCGCCGCCTGTTGGCTGACATATCCGGCCAAATCCGCCGAGCCGATAATCGGCGCAGTTTTCTCAGCAACTTCTTCAATGGCAAAGATTTTCATCAATTGCGAGTCAAAATTGCCGCTGTATTGATTATAAAGATTGCTGCCAGAGATATTAGTTTCTTCGGTGGTGAACTCACCCGTTAGGCGGTAGCGGATATAATCATGCGCCATTAGCACATAACCGCTGCGCTGATAGTTTTCTGGCTCGTTTTCCTTGAGCCAATGCAGCAGCGCTGCTGGGTGTGATGGCCACAGTTGTTGCAGGCTGAGCTGATAAGCCTGATTAGCTTTGCCCGCTTGTTGCCAGTGGCTCACTAAAGCTTGCGCCCGCGAATCGGAGGAAACAATGCCATGGCGCACCGGCTGGCCTTGTTTATCCACCAAATACAGCCCTTTGCCGTGAGCGGAGAAACTGACGCCGTGAATATTTTCAGCCGAGATGCCAGCCACGGTTTGTGCATCGCGCAGTGTTTGGCGGATAACCTGGCAAGTCGCCACCCACAACTCCGCCATATTGCGCTCACAAAACCCGGCTTGTGGGCTAAGCACCGGTAGAGCCTGTTCTGTCACCGCAATCTCGCCGCCCGTGGCGGTGTAAACCCCGGCTTTGGTGACTGTGCCGCCAAGATCAATGCCGAGAAAATAGTGGCTCATGATGGCTCCTTAGCTCGTCGCCGGTAAAGCATCGTGACCCCAGCCCGCCAGGCGCATTTTGTCTTCAATCCAGTGGCGGGCGTGGATAATTTCTAGCAACGGCTCGGCGGATTTCTCCGTCCACATCTCAATCAAGAAGGTGCCGCGATAATTCAGACGCCGCAAGGTTTTAAACAGATTAACAAAGTCGACACAGCCTTCGCCGAAAGGTACATCACGAAATTGCCCCGGGCAATCTGCGGTGACAGCAAAAGTATCTTTTAGATGGATGGCGGCAATTCGGTCAATGCCACTGGCCAGTTCAGTATCGACCTCATTGCCCCAGGCAGTGAGGTTGCCAATGTCGGGATACACGGTAAACCATGGCGAGCCAATTTTACTGTCCAGCGCCTTCCACTTGCTGATGGAGTTCATAAACTGGGTATCCATGATTTCTACCGCGCACATCACTTGGGCGGCCGCGGCTTGTTGGGCTGCCCACGCCATGCCCTCTTCAAAGCGGCTGATGGTTTCGCTGTCTTGTGGCTCGTAATAAACATCATAACCCGCCAGTTGAATGGTGCGGATACCAAGGTCTTGCGCCAAACGAATAGCCTGCAACATAATATGACGCGCATGCTCACGGGTCTGGGCATCACGGCTGCCAAACGGATAGCGGCGATGTGCCGACAAACAAAGTGTTGGGATCCTCACCCCGGTTTGTTGGATGGCGGTGATAATAGCCATGCGCTCCTCACCACTCCAATTTAGCCGCGCCAGCCGCTCGTCACTTTCATCAACCGACATCTCGACAAAATCGAAACCGCAGGATTTTGCTAGCGCCAGCTTTTCAACCCAACTGGTGCCCGCAGGCAGCGCCTTTTCATAGATTCCTAATGGGTGAATTCGCATTATTCTGTTTTCCCTATTGCAATCTTACTGAAGTTTTTCAATCTGTTATTTTTCATGGCGCGTTGCGCTTTCCATTTCTCTTTAAAGAATTTAAAGGCCAGTGCGAAGATAAGTGTGATACCCCAGACCGCCAGATTAAAATGCAAACTGACGCCCAGTAGACTCAGGCCGGTGGCGATGACCTGCAACACCAGCAGCGCACAAAACACATGGCTGACTTTGCCAACACCGCCGAACGGGTTGGTGCCGCCGAGCACAATAGCCAACACGGTCAGTAACAGATAAGAGTCGCCATACCCCATGCGCGCTGAGTTAAAACGCGACATCATAATCAGGCCCGCCAGCACACATAACAGGCTGGAGATGGAGTAGATGGCAATCATCACGCGGTCAGTGCGGATGCCGCTGAACCAAGTGGCGTTGATGTTGCTGCCGCACATATAGATGGTTTTACCCAGCCGGGTTTTGCCAAGTAACAGTGCCAAGACGAGTGAGGCGATGATGAAAATAATCATTGGGATAGGAATGCCCATCACCACCTCGGAGCCCATGCTGCGGACAATCGGCGGCATACCGCTGAGTGCGGCCCCTTTGGTCAGATAAACCCCAATACCGCTGATGATGGTCATGCTGCCTAATGTCACCAGAATCGGATGCGCGCCGATGCGGGTAATCATCAGTCCGGTCAATGTTCCGATAATGACGGCAATCATTGCGGCCCCCAGCAGGGCGATGGTCAGCCACATCAGCTGTGTTGCGCTGCTGGCATCTGCCGGAACATATTGGATAAGCAGCCAAGCCATAAACAGCCCAGTGAGGTTAGCGGTGCCGATGATGGACAGATTTAGCCCGCCGCTGAGCATCGGCACAAACATCGCGAAGGTCAGCAGCCCCAGCTCTGGCAGCTGGAATGCGATACTTAAAAAAGTATTTTCGCTAAAGAAGCGGCCGGGCATCGCCAAACTGAATGCCAGTGTTGCCAGTGCGCAAATGCTCAGTAGGCCAGCGATGGTGCCGTCAATATGGAAAAACGTATTCTTTTTCATAACATGCCCCTGTCAGACAAAGCCAACATCAGTTTCTTTACGTTTTTTGTAATGGGTGACGCAAATGGCGGCGATGATAACCATGCCAATCACAATGTTGACGAAGTAACTGGAAACGCCGATCAGGTTGAGGCCATTTTTCAGGATACCAATCAGGAAGACGCCCATCAGTGTGCCAATCACCGAGCCACGCCCCCCTGATAAACTGGCCCCACCTAAGACCGCCGCGGCCAGAACATCCAATTCGCCACCCACCAGCGCGCTTGGCACCACTTCACTCATTCGGTAAGTTTGTAACATGCCGCCGATGGCAGCGGCTGCCCCTAAATAGCCATAAGCAAACAGGTAAAGCAGTGACACGCGGATACCGATGCGGCGCGCCGATTCCGGGCTACCGCCGACGGCATATAATTGACGGCCAATATGGGTTTTATTCAGCAGTAGCCAGGTGAGCAGGGCGATGGTGAGCATAATGACCAGTGGCAAGCCAATCTGGTAACTCTCGCCGTTAAAGGTAAAGGGCAGAATGGCGCGTTGGGTTATCCACCAGTCCGGTAAGTCATAAATGCTGTGGCCATTGGTTATCCACATCAGCAGGCCAAACAGCAGCGATTGCATACTTATGGTGATAATGATGGAAACAATATTCAGGTAGTAAATCAGTACCGCATTAACAAACCCGAGCAATATGCCGATGGAGATGGCGATGACCAGGCACAAGACTGGGCTGGCAATCACATCATTGAGTAGCAAGGATGCCACCACGTATTGCACCACCGAGGCCACGGCAGCAAAGGAGATATCAATACCGCCGGTGACCAGCACCACAAAAAGCCCCAAGGCAAAAACGCCGGTAACAGCATAACTTTCAGTCAGGTCTAATAAGTTTTGGATGGAGAGAAACTCACTGCTAAGCAGGGAGAACAGGGCCAGCATAATGACGATAACCCAGGCCAGCCACCCTTCAACGGATTGCGGTTTGAGTCTGCTGATATTAGGCATTGATAGCCTCCGCAAGCTGTTGTTCAGTTATTTGATTTGGGATCAATTCATTGACGATGCGCCCCTGTTTCATATGCAGGATACGGTCACAGTTATAATAGGCTTCCGGCACTTCATCGGAGATAAGCAGCACCGAGATACCGACCCCAGACAGGCGGTGAATCAGTTTATAAATACTGTCTTTCGCGCCGATATCCACCCCCACCGTCGGGGAGTCAAGAATCAAGACTTTCGGCTTGGTCAGAATCCATTTCGCCAGCACCACTTTTTGTTGATTCCCGCCAGATAAGGTCGACAGCGGGTTATCCGGGTGGGTGACTTTAATGTCTAAATCTTTTACCCACTCTTGCACCAGAGCCTCTTTCTTAGCCTCATCAATGAGATAGAGCGGGGTGCGGATACGCTGCAAGATCGACAGCATCATATTGTCGGCGACCGATTGTGGCAGCACCGCGCCCAGAGTCAGGCGGTCTTCCGAGACATAGCCGATACCCAGTTCAATGGCGCGGGTATTATTTTTGAGGTGAACGCGGTTGCCATCAATAGCAATTTCACCACTATCAGGATGGGTGATGCCAAACAGACTCAAGGCCAGTTCAGTTCGCCCGGAGCCGAGCAAACCACACAGCCCCAAAACTTCGCCGCGATGCAGACTAAAGGAAATATTCTCAAACTGCCCTTTGCGGCTGAGGTTAGCGAGCTGCAAGACCACTTTGCCCTGTTCGGCATTCGGTAATTTCTGTTGGTGGGTGATGGTTAAACCGGTCATTAGCTCGGTAATTCGCCCCACGGAAAGTTCACTCGCCGGCCAGGTGCCGACTTTCTCCCCATCACGAATGACGGTAATGCGGTCTGAAATCTCTTTCACTTCATCCAGCCGATGGCTGACAAACACCACGGTGATGTTCTTGTCGCGCAGATAATTGACTGTGCGCAGCAACTGATTTACTTCTGTTCGTGTCAAAGATGCGGTTGGCTCATCCATAATCACCAAGCGGGCATCGGCGACCAGCGCGCGGCAGATGGCGACTTGCTGGCGTTGCGCAATAGGGAGGTTTTGTACCAGCGCGTCAGGGTCGATGGTAAATGCCAGTTCTTGTAAAATCTGACCGGCTTTCTGCTTGATTTTGGTCTTGCTGAACCAACCAAAATAACCTTTCAGGTTGTATTCAAAGGCAATATTTTCCGCAACCGTCAAGTTAGGGAACAGCGACAAGTCTTGATAGATAACCTGCACGCCTAAATCGCGGGCGCGATCTGGGGTTAACCGCGAGTGTGATTTGTCGTCGATAATAATTTCACTGCCGTCATCAGGGGCATACACGCCACTGATGGTCTTTATTAGCGTACTTTTGCCGCAGCCATTGGCTCCGGCCAAACAGTGCACTTCGCCTTTATTCAACGTCAGAGTGATATTTTTAAGTGCCTGATGTCCGCCAAAGCTTTTTGAGAGCTGTTTCAGCGTAATAAGCGGCACTTCTTTATCAGCATCAGAAATATAAGTCATCGTGCAGTTCCCCGGAAAACGGCCTTAAGACCACGGGCCGAAATAAGAGCCGGGCAGGTCAGTACCCGGCGATACTGGCTAGATAGGGCTTGGTTTACAAACCAAGTTTGACCAGACGTTTGGTGTTTTCAATGTCCAGTTTTTCCGGGTTATCACTGAGGATGGTATTCCCCTTAGTTTTGATTTCACCCATATCACCCAGCTTGACACCATCTTTAATTGGTTCGCCGTTCATCATGGCGGTGGCGACTTGCACGAAGACCTTACCGGCCACCATTGGGTTGGAAATATAGCCACCATCAATAGCGCCTTTTTCTAACAGTTTGATACCCTGGCCTGGAGTGAAGGTACCGAACACGCAAGTGGTGTCATTTTTCTTGCGTTTATCAATGGCACGGCCTGCGCCAATCGGGCCTTGTGAGCCGAATGACATAATCCCTTTCAGATCTTTATGTTTAGATAGCAAGTCATTGGCTGTACGCATGGAATCATCGACTGACTCAGCCACACCGAAACGGTCTTCAACCAGCACCATTTTCGGATAATGTGCTTTTTGGTAAGCAATAGCGGCATCCGCCCACTCATTGACTAATGGCACGGTCAGGCTGCCAACAAACATGGCATATTTGCCTTCTTCACCCATGCATTGCGCCATATCTTTCATATGGTTAGCGCCCATGCTTTGGGTGTCGAGCAATTCAAAATCCCAGTCAGCATTGATTTGGCCTGGTGATTCATGAGTAATGACTTTAATGCCTGCTTCCTGAGCGCGTTTCAGCACCGGCTCCAGCACTTTGGCATCATTTGGAACAACACCAATGACATCGACTTTTTTGGCAATTAAGTCTTCAATTGCACGGACTTGCTCCGCTGGGTCGGCGGTGGTTGGCCCGACCTGCCAAGCATTGACACCCAAAGCTTGACCCTCTTCTTTAATGCCTTGTTCCATCACATTAAACCACGGGATCCCGCCCACTTTGACCACAACGCCCATCGTGAACGGCTTATTGGCTTTTTGTGGCACTTTACTGTCATCAGCCCAAGCTGAATGGGAAGCAAATAATGCGGTTATTAAACAAGGTAAGATTAACTTTTTCATTATTAAATCCTCTGAAAGAACCATTGGTAAGCATCAAGACATCCAGCCTTATATTGAATATATATAAGGCAACTTGGCTTATTCTTATTGTGTGACTATTTCTCTGGTGTTGACGCTATTATTCCGATGAATAATTTTGTTACTTATCTGATTCAATGATATTTAATTTTGGATTGTCGCTTCGATAATTTTGCGAGCTTAATCGGTTGGTAATAAGAATATCGACGTCATCTAACATGCATATTTTACAAAATGCGTACTGGTCAAATTTACTGGAGTCCGCCAGTAATATTTTTTGCCCCGAGACTTGCAACATAACTTGCTTTAATTTCGCGTTAATGTCGTTTCCATCGCGCACCCCACTTTCCTGATTAATCCCCTGACAAGAGAAGAAAAAAGTATTTATCTGGAAGTTGCGTATGGCATTTTCTGCTACAGGGCCATGGAAATCATCATGGCGTGCCGAGTATTCACCGCCGATGCCAATAATCCGAACTTTATCACGGCAGGCCAAGGCCTGAATAATCTTCACTGAATTAGTAACGACGGTAATTTCAATGTCCGGTATTTGCCGCGCCAAAAACCAGCAAGAGCTACTGTTATCCAGTAAAATACAGTCACCCGGATGAATAAATTGTAGTGCCGCTTTAGCAATTTTCATTTTAATATCAGGATGTTCCTCCGTACGTTTACGGAAAGATTCGGCCCGGTCAATAGCATTAAGGCTGTAGTGGGTCTCGGTGACATCAATGACGGAAAGGTCAGGGCCATCCAGCGCCACCGCGCCCCCAAAGCTGCGGATCAGTTTTTGCTTTTTTTCCAGCACTGTCAGGTCGCGGCGAATAGTTTCTTGCGAGACTTGGCATAAGACAGATAATTCCGTCACTAGCGCTGAGCCGTGCTGCTGCACATGGTTACAAATGATTTTATAACGTTCGGCTTGTAACATGCTTACCTCAGCAGTTGTCTTCGTGCTTAAAGCTAAAAAGCACCTATAACATTCATGCTGCTATATTGGTATTTATCTGCTGTTTATACAGTGACTGAATTCAAGTATTGCTTTAAGGGGGATTTCTCGCTGACTTAATGTGAATAATGTCGCATTTATTTATTTTACCTTGCTTGTTGTTTCACAGTAAGTGTGACTTACATCTAACATAAAAGGCTTATTTGTCTTGCTGATGGTCAATACTGGTAATAAAAACACAAGTTCGGGCATTGTGGAAATGCCCGAACTTGCCTGAGTATGATTGAATCCTTCTGTTTGCTAATAAGCTAGCCGCCATCCGCTTTAATTTAGCCATCAATAAGGTTAGGTTAGTTTGCCGCCGGGTATTATATTTGGAATATATGAACTCCCGGCAAATAATGGCGTTGAGTGAAATGTTTCAGTTAATTATTTTTTTAATTAATAACTTCTCTGATTCATAAGCTCAATTGCCAATGACAACTCTTTATAACGAGTTGTGTGTTCAAGTGCGGTTATTTAATCCTCATGATATCAACTTTTCTGATGGTTAATTGCCGTGCTGAATATTATTTCATGAGGTGGCATCATGTTAGAACAGTTAAAACAACAGGTTTTTGACGCTAATTTAGCGTTACCAAAATATAAGCTCGTGACGTTTACTTGGGGAAATGTCAGTGGAATTGATCGCGAGCACGGATTGGTGGTGATTAAACCCTCCGGCGTTGAATATGATGTGATGAGTGTTAATGACATGGTGGTGGTGGATTTGGCCACAGGTAAAGTAGTGGAGGGCAATAAAAAGCCCTCTTCTGATACGGACACTCATCTGGTGCTATACCGCGCATTCCCGGAGCTTGGCGGCATTGTTCACACTCATTCACGTCATGCCACCATCTGGGCACAAGCCGGTAAGTCACTCTCGGCATTAGGCACAACCCATGCCGACTATTTCTATGGCCCTATTCCATGCACCCGCCTGATGACCGATAAGGAAATTACCGGGGATTATGAATATGAAACGGGCAATGTCATTGTCGAAACTTTTGCCAATCTTGCCTTGAGTGCGGCACAAATTCCGGCGGTGTTGGTCAATGGCCATGGCCCATTTGCCTGGGGCAGCAATGCTGACAATGCGGTGCATAATGCGGTGGTGCTGGAGGAAATAGCCTATATGAATCTCTTTACTCACCAGCTGGCACCGGCGGTGGCCGCCATGCAGCAGACTCTGCTGGATAAACATTATCTGCGTAAACATGGCGCTAAAGCTTATTACGGCCAGTCTCAGCAGTAGCATTTCTTGATGCGCAGATGATGGATAGCCTGCTAAACAAAGTGGTTACTTGTCACAAATCCACCATAAAGTCATGGGGCGATTTTAATCCTATGACTTTATTGATACCAAACAACTCTCGTTTTGACCAAAAGAGGTAGGGTTACTGGGCGGGACGGTATATTTATTATCCTAACTATAACAACTGCTGTTATTGGGCCTCGCGCCCACCTCAACTTCCCCTTCCCGCTGAATTACTCATTTTTTTGAATTAATCGGATGTCATCCAATGTGATGTTCTCCATTTTCTGGAATGCAACCAAGTGGGAATCTTATGAAAGAGACCAACGAATCCCGACTGTTAACGGCTGAAGTCACACGCCGAAAACTCGTTCAAACCACACTGATCGGCGGCCTGGCCGTGGCAACTGGGGCGCTCTCGCTGCCGTTTTCCCGTACCGCGCGAGCGGTTCAATCTGCTATAAACCCCGCCAACGACGGCAAAGTCATCTGGAGTGCTTGTACCGTTAACTGCGGTAGCCGCTGCCCATTACGCATGCATGTGGTTGATGGCGAAATTAAATATGTCGAGACTGACAATACCGGTGACGACCATTTTGATGGTTTGCATCAGGTGCGTGCTTGTTTACGCGGCCGCTCCATGCGCCGCCGGGTGTATAACCCCGACCGATTGAAATACCCGATGAAACGCGTTGGTGCTCGTGGTGAGGGCAAGTTCAAGCGCATCTCATGGGAAGAGGCTTTTGATACCATTGCCGCCAGCATGCAACACATCATCAAGGAATATGGTAACGAAGCCATCTATTTGAATTACGGCACAGGCACTTTGGGCGGCACCATGACCCGCTCCTGGCCGCCGGGTTCCACCTTATTGGCGCGGTTGATGAATTGCTGTGGTGGTTACCTCAATCATTATGGTGATTACAGCACCGCACAAATTGCCGCGGGCTTGAATTACACCTATGGCGGCTGGGCTGATGGCAATAGCCCGTCAGATATTGAAAACAGCAAACTGGTGGTGTTGTTTGGCAATAACCCCGGCGAAACCCGGATGAGCGGCGGTGGCGTCACTTATTATCTGGAGCAGGCGCGGGAGAAATCCAATGCTAAGATGATTGTG
Source organism: Yersinia hibernica (assembly GCF_004124235.1). Taxonomy (NCBI): domain Bacteria; kingdom Pseudomonadati; phylum Pseudomonadota; class Gammaproteobacteria; order Enterobacterales; family Yersiniaceae; genus Yersinia; species Yersinia hibernica. The sequence continues at coordinate 3,109,024 of NZ_CP032487.1, read as the reverse complement.
ATTGACCCTCGCTATACAGACACCGCCGCAGGCCGGGAGGATGAATGGATCCCGCTGCGCCCGGGTACTGATGCTGCGCTAGCCTCGGCATTGGCTTATGTGATGATCACCGAGAATCTGGTGGATAAGCCATTCCTCGATAAATATTGCATTGGTTATGACGAAAAAACCCTGCCAGCAGGCGCGCCAAAAAATGGTCACTACAAAGCCTATATTTTAGGCCAGGGGGCAGATAAAACCGCCAAAACGCCACAGTGGGCGGCTGCTATTACTGGTATTCCGGCGGCAAAAATCATCAAGCTGGGGCGCGAAATAGGTTCGGTTAAACCGGCTTACATTGCTCAAGGCTGGGGGCCACAGCGCCATTCGAACGGCGAGAATACCAGCCGTGCTATTGCGATGCTGGCAATCCTGACTGGCAATGTTGGCATTAATGGCGGCAACTCAGGTGCTCGCGAAGGTTCCTATGGCCTGCCGTTTGTCCGCATGCCAACCTTGGAAAACCCAGTTAAAACCAGTATTTCGATGTTCTTGTGGACTGATGCCATTGAGCGCGGCCCGGAAATGACCGCCACCCGCGATGGTGTTCGCGGCAAAGATAAGCTGGATGTGCCCATCAAGTTTATCTGGAACTACGCCAGTAACTGCTTGATTAATCAGCATGCGGAAATCAATCGCACTCATGAAATTCTGCAAGATGATAAGAAATGCGAAATGATTGTGGTCATTGATAACCATATGACCTCATCAGCCAAGTATGCCGACATCATCCTGCCGGACTGTACGGCCTCGGAGCAAATGGATTTCTGCCTGGATGCATCCAGTGGCAACATGGCGTATGTGATTTTTGCCGATCAGGTCATCAAGCCGCGTTTTGAATGCAAAAACATCTATGAAATGACCACCGAATTGGCAAAGCGCATGGGGGTCGAGCAGCAGTTCACCGAAGGCCGCACTCAGGAAGAGTGGCTGCGCTACCTGTACCAGCAATCACAGCAAGCCATTCCAGAGCTGCCGTCATTTGAGGAGTTCCGCGAGCAAGGTATCTTCAAAAAACGCGATCCTGAAGGCCACCATGTTGCCTATAAAGCGTTCCGCGCTGATCCCGAGGCCAATCCACTTAGCACGCCGTCGGGCAAAATCGAGATTTACTCTGCTGAACTGGCGCAGATCGCCGCTACGTGGGAATTGCCGCCAGATGATGTTATTGACCCCTTGCCCGTCTATGCCGCGGGTTTCGAGAGTTTTGATGACCCGCTTAACCAGACATATCCGCTGCAACTCACCGGCTTCCATTACAAAGCCAGAACCCACTCGACTTATGGCAATGTCGATGTGCTCAAAGCATCTTGTCGTCAGGAGATGTGGATTAACCCGATAGATGCCAGCGCGCGCAATATCAGCAATGGCGATATGGTGCGGATATTTAATGGCCGTGGTGAAGTTCAGATTAATGCCAAAGTGACTCCGCGCATGATGCCCGGAGTGGTGGCGCTGGGGGAAGGGGCTTGGTACAGCCCAGATGAGAAACGTATCGACCGGGCGGGCAGTATTAATGTGTTGACCACGCAGCGCCCCTCTCCATTGGCGAAAGGGAATCCATCCCATACCAATCTCGTTCAAGTAACCAAGGCATAGGGAGCTAAATGATGACGCAATATGGTTTTTACATCGACTCCAGCCGGTGCACGGGGTGTAAAACTTGCGAGCTGGCTTGCAAGGATTTCAAAAACTTATCAACCGATGTGAGCTTCCGGCGCATTTATGAATATGCCGGGGGGGATTGGCAGCAGGACAATGGTGCATGGCACCAGAATGTGTTTGCTTACTATCTCTCTATCGCCTGTAACCACTGTAGTGACCCCGCCTGTACTAAGGTGTGTCCGAGTGGTGCGATGCATAAGCGCGATGACGGTTTTGTGGTGGTCAATGAGGATATTTGTATTGGTTGCCGCTATTGCCATATGGCTTGCCCGTACGGCGCGCCGCAATATGACGAAGCCAAGGGGCACATGACCAAATGTGATGGCTGCTACGAAAGAGTGGCCGCGGGCAAAAAACCGATTTGTGTCGATTCCTGTCCACTGCGGGCATTGGATATGGCCCCTATCGATGAACTGCGCGAGAAATACGGGGAATTGGCTGAAGTTGCACCACTGCCCGCTGCTCACTTCACGTTGCCGAATATCGTCGTGAAACCAAATGCTAACAGCCGCCCGGTCAGAGATACCACCGGTCACCTGGCAAATCCGAAGGAGGTATAACATGGGCATGGGATGGCATGAATGGCCATTAATGGTCTTTACGGTGCTGGGGCAGTGCGTGGTCGGGGGCTTTATTGTCCTGGGGTTGGCACTGCTATTGGGTGATTTGAGTCGCGGACAGCAACAGCGGGTTCACCGCAGCATGTTTATCTTGTGGGTGTTGATGGCGCTGGCCTTTATCGCCTCAACACTGCATTTAGGCTCGCCGCTGCGGGCATTCAACTCATTAAACCGGGTGGGGGAATCGGCACTGAGCAATGAGATAGCGGCCGGTTCACTGTTCTTTGCAGTGGCCGGTTTTTACTGGCTGCTGGCGGTTTTGGGTAAGATGCCCGCCATGCTGGGTAAAATCTGGTTGGTGGTCGCCATGGTGCTGGGTGTGGTATTTGTCTACGCCATGTGTCGGGTTTACTCCATTGATACGGTGCCGACTTGGGATAATCTCTACACGCCGTTGGGCTTTGTCTTGACGGTGTTTATCGGCGGGCCGATGTTGGGTTACTTGCTCCTGCAACTGGCTGATATTAATGGGCGAGCAATGCTGCAACTGCCGATGATCAGTGTATTGGCGCTGATTATCAGTATCGCCAGTGTCATAATGCAGGCGGCGAGTTTGTCGATGATTTATAGCTCGGTTCAGCAAGCATCCGAACTCATCCCTAACTACGGCATGTTAATGGTCTGGCGCTTAGTGCTGTTGGTGCTGGGGTTGGGATGCTGGATTTGCCCGCTCATCCGTGGCCGCATGCCAATGACACTCGGGATGATTTTTGCCATGCTATTGATTATTGTCGGTGAATTAATTGGCCGCGGCGTGTTTTATGGGCTGCATATGACGGTCGGTATGGCCGTCGGCGGGTAGTTGTTCACTAAAACGGCGACTGCGCTTTGCCATTCCGGGTTGGTGCAGTCGCTGGTTTAATCTGATCCCAATATCATTCAGGACAATATTTAATGGCTGAAAACAATATTACCTATCAACACATTGCGCTCACTGGCCGAGTGCTAGGTGCGCTGTTTTATTGTGAACCAGACAGCCCGGCATGCCGTGATATTGTGGCGCAATTGAGCAGTGGCGATTGGGTGACACAATGGCCGTATGGCAGTGAAACTCAATTGTTGGCGATTGCCGCTTTACTGGCGCAATCGGCCAGTGAGGAAACACGGGAAGAAGCTTGGCAGCGGCTGTTTATTGGCCCATATGCCTTGCCCGCACCGCCATGGGGATCCGTCTATCTGGATAAAGAAAACGTGCTGTTTGGTGACTCCACACTAAAACTGCGCCAATGGATGGCCGAGCAACAAGTGGATGTGACATTAGCGCAGGAGGAGCCGGAGGATCAATTCGGTTTAATGCTGATGATGGCCGCCTGGCTGGCGGAGAATCAACCCGAAAAGTTACCTGATTTGCTGGCGCAACATTTACTGCCTTGGGCTTACCGCTATCTGGCATTACTGCAATCTGATGCCGGGCACCCGTTTTATCAAGGGCTGGCCCAACTGGCCACCTTAACCTTGACTCATTGGCAGCATGAATTGCAAGTGACACCGGCGGCAGTTGAGTTGTACCGCTGAGTGATATTTTTTCCTCAAGCCCATCACCTGATGGGCCTTTCCCCTTCAACACCTCTTCAATTCCGCTTACTGAATGCAGTTAGCACTTCCTGACACTCAATCGACTAATTTGTGACCGGCTTCTACTTTCCTTGTTCTCATATTGGACAAGCCGTGGGGCGTTTGTATTATTACATTGAATATAAATTTAATAGTGAATATATATTCAATGCGGAGAAAAATAATGAAAAATACCCTACTGAAATCCTGTCTTACCGCAGCATTGATCTCAATGGCGGGTGTTGCTGGCGCCGCCAGTAACGGCCTGATCGCCATTATCACCCCGTCTCACGATAACCCGTTCTTTAAAGCTGAAGCCGAGGGTGCCAAAGCCAAAGCGACGGAGCTGGGATACACCGTGCTGGTAGCTTCTCATGATGATGATGTGAACAAACAGAACCAACTGTTGGAAACTGCCATCGCCCGTAAAGCCAAGGCGATTATTCTGGATAACGCTGGCTCTGATGCCACGATTGGGCCATTGAAAAAAGCCAAGGCCGCAGGAATTCCCACCTTCCTGATTGACCGTGAAATCAATGAAACCGGCATTGCGGTGTCGCAAATTGTCTCTAATAACTATCAGGGCGCGCAGCTGGGCGCTGAGAAATTTGTCGTGCTGATGGGTGGCAAAGGCAAATACGTTGAACTGCTGGGGCGCGAATCTGATACCAATGCCCATGTTCGCTCACAGGGTTACCACGATGTCATTGACGAGCATAGCGACATGAAAATGGTGGCCCAACAGACGGCAAACTGGAGCCAGACTGAAGCCTTCAACCGCATGGAGTCCATTTTGCAGGCGAATCCAGACATCACCGGGGTGATTTCTGGCAACGACACCATGGCATTAGGCGCTGAAGCGGCATTAAAAGCCGCCGGGCGTAATGATGTGATAGTGGTCGGTTTTGACGGCAGTGACTATGTTCGCGACTCCATCATTAACAAAGGCAATATCAAAGCCACGGTGCTCCAGCCGGGCTGGGCACAAGCCCAGATGGCGGTAGTTCAGGCGGATAAATATCTGAAAACCGGTGCCACCGGGCAAGAAGAAAAACAACTGATGGATTGCGTATTGATTGATGAAAACAATGCCAAAAACCTGAATGTCTTTGCGCTGAAAGAGTAACGCCTTTAGGACGTGTGTTTAAAAGGCAATGAGGGGCGCATCTGCCCCTCCTGACAGGAGGCAGTATGTGGTTCAGTGGCTTATCGAAAGCAGGCGGTTTGTTGGTTATCAGCGCCGTGCTGGTGGCTTGCACCGTGGTGGATTTAGATGAAAACGGCAAGCCGATTCTGCCGGTTGACCCGAATGCAGTCGTCAGTGACTACAACCAACCACCGGACAAAGTCGCCGCCACCATTTGGGTGAGTAAAGTTATGCCGTTTGCCAACAGCAATGCAGCCAGTTGGCAACAGGTGAAACAGCAGCAAAGTCAGCCAGCAACAGGGAAAAATAGCCAAAGCCGTTTTGTGCGTTTTAGCGGCAAAGTGGTGGCGGTAGAAACAGAAGGGCGGGAAGGGGCGATAACTATCGCCGTTGACGGTGATGAACAAATACTGCAATTGGGGCCCATCGTCAAAGGCAATGCTATTCGTGATGCATCAAGCTTTATTCGCTTCGAAGATTTTAAGAATCAAGTGCAGTACGCCCAGCTTGCCAAGGCATTAAGTAAACGTGCTTTGCAGGATGTGGCAAAACCCGATGCCAGTTGGGTTGGGCAGCAAGTGGACGTCTTGGCGGCGCTGACACTTACCCCCACCAGCCTAAGTCAGGCCGTGCCACTCAGTTTGAATAAGGAGAGCCACTAATGGACCACCGACCTGACATCGTCATGCGTGCTGAGGACATTTCGATGCGTTTTCCTGGCACATTGGCACTAGATGCCGTCAGTTACCATGTTTATCGCGGCAAAGTGAATGTGATTATTGGCGAGAATGGCGCAGGGAAGTCAACATTGATGAAGATTCTGGCGGGTGTGCAGCAACCCACATCCGGACAAATCTACTTAAATGAGCAGCCAGTGACAATTGCCAATACTCGTGAGGCGGCAGCACTCGGTATCGGTATGGTGCATCAGGAATTGAATTTGTCAGAAAATCTCAATGTCGCGGAAAATATTTTTCTGGGACGCGAGATTCAGCAAGGCTTGAAACCGATTAATCAGGCGGCGCAGGAATTGATTGCGGAGCAATTAATGGTGCGTCTTGATCAAGTGATTTCAGCGAAAGAAATGGTAGCCAACCTTAAAGTCGGCCAGCAGCAATTGATTGAAATTGCCAAGGCACTGGCGGAGCAGGCAGACATTTTGATTCTGGATGAACCGACCTCCGCGCTGAGTAAAACGGAAGTCGATATTCTGTTCCGGGTGATTCGTGAACTGACCCGGCAGGGTGTTTCTATCATCTACATTTCACACCGGCTGGAAGAGTTGATGGCGATTGGTGACTACATCACCATTCTACGTGATGGCCGCTTCCAGGCCGAAGCTGCCGTCAAAGACATTGATGTGCCGTGGATTGTTCGCGAAATGCTAGGCAGTGATCCGGTTTCCAGTTTCCTGCATCCGGGCCGGACTTTCGGCGCGCCCATGATGGAAGTGGATAACATCACTTTAATCAATGAATCCGGTAACACCGTGGTGAATCAGGTTTCGCTGGCGGTTCGTGCGGGTGAAATTGTCGGGATTTATGGGTTGATGGGGGCCGGGCGCACCGAATTGTTTGAATGCCTATTAGGCACTCAACAGAGCTATCTCGGGGCTATTCGGCTCAATGGCACCGCGATTAATGCCAAAACCTCAACTGCAGAGCGCATTCGTCTGGGCATGAGTTTAGTGCCGGAAGATCGCAAAAAAACCGGCATTTTCCCGGTGTCATCTGTTGCCAATAACCTGACCATTTCCAGCTTATGGCGGCGGCTGAAACACCGGTTTGCCATTTGGCAAGAGAGTGAGTCACAGGTGGTGGCAGCGGTGATTGACGATTTGTCTATCAAAGTTTCATCACCGGAAGTGGAAATTCAGGCGCTCAGTGGGGGCAATCAGCAAAAAGTCGTCATTGGCCGCTCATTACTGACCAGCCCGAACATTCTACTGCTGGATGAGCCGACTCGAGGTATTGATGTCGGCGCGAAAGCGGATGTATTTGAAATGATGGTGAAACTCTCTGAGCAGGGAATTGGGATTCTGTTTTCCACCTCAGATCTGAAAGAAATCATGGCGGTATCAGACCGCATTCTGGTGATGTCGAACGGCAAACTGACGGCGAATGTTGCTCGTCAGTCGGCCAGTGAGTCGGCATTGGTTACGGCAAGCGCACAAGGGTTTGAATGATGAAAGCAACAACTGGCACTGCGTTGGCGAGTCACCAGCCCGGTGGATCGTCGTGGTCACGGGAGAATATGCTGCTGCTTCTACTAAAGATGCGCACCTTTATTGCCCTGTTCCTGATCCTGGGTTTCTTTTCGGTGATGGTGCCGGGGTTTCTGGCGACCGGCAGCTTGATCATTATGGTGAAGCATATTGCTATCAATGCCTTTCTCGCTCTGGGCATCACATTTGTCATTATCACCGCGGGTATTGACCTCTCTATCGGGGCGACTTTGGGGTTATGCGGCATGATTGCGGGCTGGATGATCACCCAAGGTATTGTTTTACCAATGTTTGGTATTGCCATCTTCCCCAGTGTTTGGGTGGTCGTTCCGGTGGTGTTGGTTATCGGCGCACTGATTGGCGCGGTAAATGGTTGGATAATTACCCGCTATAACGTCGCCCCATTTATTTGCACCCTCGGCACCATGTATGTGGTGCGCGGCGCGGCAATGCTGATTTCCGGTGGTGAAACCTTCCCCGGTTTACAAGGCAATCCACAACTGGGCAATACCGGCTTTGATGTATTGGGGTCTGGCACGTTACTGGGTTTACCGATTGCCATTTGGATTATGTTCATTCTGGCGCTGGTCATTGCTTATGTTGCCCGCCGCCTACCGTTTGGCCGCCATGTTTACGCCATTGGGGATAACGAACGTGCCGCCGAGCTGTCTGGTGTCAAGGTTCGGCAGGTCAAAGTATGGGTCTACACCATCTCGGGTTTCTGTGCCGCCATTGCCGGAATCATCGTTTCTGCGCAATTAGTGGCCAGCCATCCAGCCAATGGCAGTGGTTTTGAGATGAATGCGATTGCGGCCGTGGTGCTGGGGGGGACTTCTCTGGCCGGGGGGCGCGGTACCATCCTTGGTACGCTGATTGGGGCATTTGTTATCGGCATTCTAGCTGATGGTTTGGTGATGATGGGGGTCAGCGAATTCTGGCAAATGGTTATCAAAGGGATCGTGATTATTGTGGCGGTGATTATCGACCAGATGCAAAACCGGATGCAGCATAAGGCCGCGATTGTTTCGCAAAAGGTGACGGCGGTGCCACAAATAGAGAAGAGTGAGCAAGCATAAATAACCGTCTAAACAGGCAGATGTAGCCTGTTAGGCACTGAATGGCAAAGATGTTCCGCCGGAGGGAGATTTCCGGACAGGCTTGATGAAAGCTATTTTTTAGCCTCATCAGGAATAAATATTCCGAAGTGAGTAAAAATTCACTGACGGATGAAAATTAAGAGAGGTAATGTCATGAATCCGTATTCACTGTCAGTCGATGAGCTGGTGAAAAAGGCGCGGGCTATCCGTCGCCGGATAGTCGTGCTCAATGCGAACAGCCCCGCAGGGGGGCATACCGGCGCTGATCTTTCGCAAGTAGAGATTCTGGCTGCACTCTATTTCCGTATCCTTAATTGCGCGCCAGACCGGCTCACTGATCCCGATCGCGATATTTATGTGCAGTCCAAAGGTCACGCGGTGGGCGGCTATTACTGCTGCCTGGCGGAAGCGGGCTATTTCCCAGAAGAATGGTTGGCGACTTATCAACATGCTAACTCCCATCTGCCGGGCCACCCGGTCAAACATAAAACGCCGGGTATTGAATTAAATACCGGGGCTTTGGGCCACGGCTTACCGGTTGCGGTGGGGATTGCCTTGGCGGCAAAACGCGCTAACAGCAAGCGGCGGGTATTTGTTTTGACCGGCGACGGTGAACTGGCTGAGGGCAGTAACTGGGAAGCGGCGTTAGTTGCCGCTCACTATCAGCTGGACAACCTGATAATCATTAATGACAAAAATAAACTCCAACTGGCAGGCACCACTAAATCGATTATGAATACTGACCCGCTGGCAGATAAGTGGCAGGCATTTGGCCTGCAAGTTACTGAATGTATTGGTAATGATATGCAATCAGTGGTGGAAACACTGGAGGGATTACAGCAAAACGGCAAACCCAACGTAGTGATAGCCAACACCGAAAAAGGGGCGGGTATCTCCTTTATTCAAGGGCGCGTGGAATGGCACCACCGGGTGCCGAAAGGTGCTGAAATTGAGCTGGCACTGGAGGAATTGAGCGATGAGTAATGCAGAACATTTGGCTGCGGTAATGGTTGAGCAATTTATTCGCGCGGTGGATAACGGCGTGGATCTGGTGCCAGTAGTCGCCGATTCAACTTCGACGGCGAAAATTGGGCCATTTATCACCCGCTTCCCTGACCGGGTAGTGAATGTTGGAATTGCTGAGCAGGCGATGGTGGGCACCGCGGTGGGGTTATCCATGGGCGGGAAAGTGGCAGTGACTTGTAATGCTGCGCCATTTTTGATTTCGCGCTCCAATGAACAGCTCAAAATTGATGTTTGCTACAACAACAGCAATGTAAAACTGTTTGGTCTTAACTCGGGGGCCAGCTATGGGCCGCTGGCGAGCACCCACCATTGTATTGATGATATCGGCATCCTGCGCGGGTTTGGCAATATTGAAATCTATGCGCCCTCTGACCCGCAAGAGTGCCGCCAGATAATTGATTATGCTCTGGCGCATATTGGGCCGGTTTATATCCGGCTGGACGGTAAATCTTTGCCGCCACTTCATGATGAACACTATCAGTTCACTGCCGGAAAAATTGATGTCCTACAGCAAGGGCAGGATATTGCTCTGGTGGCGATGGGTTCTACAGTGCATGAGGCTGTTAGTGCCGCGGCAATACTGGCAGATAGCAATATTTCTGCTGCGGTGGTCAACGTTTCTTCTCTTCGCCCGTGTGATACTCAGCAGCTATTAGCCACTCTCCAAAACAGCCAGCGGGTGATGACCATCGAAGAACACAATATTAATGGCGGTGTCGGCAGCTTGGTGGCCGAAGTGCTGGCCGAGGCGGGCAGCGGTATTCCTCTGGTGAGATTAGGCATTCCTGATGGTGGGTATGCCATTGCTGCCGATAGGGCGGATATGCGCGCCTATCACGGTTTTGATGCCGCGGGCATTGTGGCTCGTGCTCTGCGGTTCTGCCGAGGAGAGTAACTATGTTACCGAGCAGACAGGCGGCGTCACCGATTATTTTGGCTATCGATGAGGGCACCACTAACGCGAAAGCCATTGCAGTGGATACGGCTGGGCAGATTTTGGCGAAAGCATCGGTGCCCTTGCAACTGGAACACCCAAGGCCCGGTTGGGCGGAACAAGACCCGCTCGCTATCTGGCAAGCAGTTTCTCTGGCAATCGAGGGCTGTCTGAGTCAGTTAGTGGGCGCGCGGGTTGCTGGAATTGCTATCAGTAACCAGCGCGAATCGGTGCTTATTTGGCAGCGCGATACCGGTATTCCACTGAGCCGAGTGGTTAGTTGGCAGTGCCGGCGCTCGGAGGCTTTTTGCCAAGCACTGGGCCAACTGCCCGAAGCCGCCATGGTGGCAGAGCGCACTGGGTTGCAAATTGACCCTCTGTTCCCTGCGGCTAAAATCCATGGCATGTTAGCCGAAATCCCTCAGGGAGTTGAGCGGGCGGCCCATGGCGAGCTTTGTGTCGGCACCATCGACTGTTGGCTGACCTGGCAACTCAGTGGGGGGCAAAGTTTCTCTACTGATTTTTCCAATGCTGCCCGTACCCAACTATTCAATATCCATTCCGGGCAATGGGACCCTGATTTGTTGGCGTTATTTGGTATTCCCAGCCTCTGTCTGCCGGCGGTTTTGCCCTCGGCAGCTGTCCATGGGCATACCGGCAATACTGGCATCATCGGCTTAGGTCAGGGAGTGCCGATTGTCGCCCAAATTGGTGATTCACATGCTGCGCTCTATGGGCAAGGGGGCGGCAGCGCCGGTGAAGTCAAGGCCACTTATGGCACCGGGTCTTCTCTGATGACCACGTTAAAACAAGCCAATGCACAGAGTCACGGCCTGAGCACCACCATCGCGTGGCATGACGGTGAGTTGCGTTATGCCCTCGAGGGCAATATCACCCACACCGGCTCCGCAGTGGCGTGGGTCTCGCGCATGTTAGGAATCACTGATTTAGCCCGTCTGACCGACATGGCGCAAAGCCTGCCGGGTAATCAAGGGGTCTATTTTGTGCCGGCATTATCAGGTTTGGGCGCGCCTTATTGGGATAGTCAGGCGCGTGGTTTGTTCTGTGGCCTGACTGACGCCAGCACACCCGCCGTTCTGGCCCGTGCTGGGCTAGAGTCTGTTGCTTACCAAATTGCGGATGTCTTTTTTGCGATGGAAAGAGCCGGCCATCACCGCCTTGAACGGCTGCGGGTTGATGGCGGGGCAACCAGTAATCGCTGGCTGATGCAATTCCAGGCCGATTTACTCCAGCGCACCCTGATACGCAATCATACCGCGGAAGTCTCGGCACTGGGGGCGGCTTATTTAGGCGGGAAAACCCTTGGTTGGTGGCAGGATAGCCAGCAATTGGCCGCCCTGCCTCGCGAAGTGGAATACATCGAACCGCGCGCTCAGAGTGCGGAGATGCAAGATAACTATAGCCTCTGGCAATCGGCCATCGCGCGCGCGCGTTTTCAGCCGAAATAACCCAAATCTGGAGTAAGCATATGTCAGCAATACCTCGTAAGTTAACTTTTGCGGTGATTATCGGCAACCGGGGTTTCTTCCCAAGCTATCTAGTGGCAGACGCGCGCCGTGATGCCCAGGCACTGTTCGACCGCCTGGGAATTAACACCATTATGCTCAATGAGGAGCAAACCCCGCTCGGTGGGGTAGAAAACTGGCGTGACGCCAAAGTGTGTGCCGAATTGTTCCGTAAACACCGCGAAGAAATCCACGGTGTGGTGGTCATTTTGCCTAACTTTGGTGATGAAAAAAGTGTCTCCGATGCCATTCGTCTTTCTGGCCTGAAAGTGCCGGTATTGGTGCAGGCCGAAGAAGATGCACTGGATAAAATGGGGCTGGCGACCCGTCGGGACAGTTTCTGCGGCAAAATATCACTCTGTAATAACCTGCGCCAATATGGCATTCCATTCACATTGACTCAGCAGCATGTTTGCAGTTTAAACAGCGAAATTTTTAGCCGCGATGTCGAACAGTTTGTACAGCTGTGCCGTGTGGTGCATGCCATGAAACGGGTGCGGGTTGGGGCGATCGGCGCACGCCCGACTAACTTTAATACCGTGCGTTACAGCGAAAAGTTATTAGAAAATTTGGGGATTACAGTTGAAACCCTCGATTTATCCGAGGTGTTTTTCCGCGTGGCTAACCTCAGTGATAATGATATCCGTGTCGATGAAAAATTGGCTCTCTTAAAAGCGAATGGTGATACCCAGGCTATCCCGCAAGATAAACTGCACAAAATGGCAAAATTGTTCGTGGTTATCAGTGAGTGGATTATTGCCAATGATATTGATACCACCGCCATGCAGTGCTGGACATCACTGCAACAAAATCTGGGGATCAACGTCTGCTCCATTATGAGTGTGATGTCTGGGCAATTAATGCCAAGTGCTTGTGAGGTGGATGTGATGGGAGCGCTATCAATGTACGCGCTGGCGAGTTGCTCACTGGCTCCGGCCTCAATTGCTGACTGGAATAATAATTTTGGCGCAGAGCGAGATAAGTGTGTGCTATTCCATTGCGGTAATTTTGCCAGCGAAAGTTTGGAAAGCTCAACCATGGGCACTGCGGATATTATTGGAACAACGGTGGGTTGTGAGAATACCTGCGGAGCTGTCCATGGCCGCATGAAGTCTGGGCCATTGACTTATTTTCGCCTCTCCTCCGATGATTTTACCGGCCAAGTGCGCGCCTATGTAGGAGAGGGGCGCTCTGTCAGTGATGAGCTGGATACCGTTGGATGCCGTGCCGTGGTGGAAGTGCCGCAACTGGAAAGTTTACTGACACACATCTGTAACCATGGTTTCGAGCATCATGTGGCGATGAATCATTCAGCCACAGCTAAAGTATTGCAAGAAGCATTCAGTAAATATCTGGGCGTTGATTGTTACTGGCATGCAAAATAAGCTATTTATGTTAAGTCCTTAAATCATTGCGCACCAAGGACGGTGCGATTAACTATATGGCTACAGTAATGTCTCAGCGGTAATTCTGTCGGTAATTAATACGTCAATATAATTGCCTGTCAGCGCACCGCGAATAGCGGCACTTTTCCCGACACCACCTGCCAGTGCCACGACCCGTGGGCAAGCTCGTAATTGCGGCAATGACATGCCAATCACCGGATCCTCTTCATCGCTGAGCACGGCATTGCCAGCGGCATCAAAATAATGCAAACATAAATCGCCCACTGCCCCACGTTCTGCCAGTAATTTCAGCATTTCTTCATGGTAATAGTTACCGGAATTTTTCAACAACTGTGACGGTTCTAAGTCACCGATACCCACTAATGCTAGGTCAACTTCAGCAAATTTATTCACTACATCAGCGACTTCACCGCTGGATATCAGCCGGGCGCGATCCTCGGTTGAGCGCTCGATACTTTGCGCGGGCAGCAAGTAGGCCGGACAATTTAGAATATTTGCCAATGATTGTGTTAACAAGGTGGCCTGCACATTGCCGTTGGGGCCAACCCCGCCTAATAACTGAATCACACCACTGGTTTTGATGTTCAGCGGGTGAAGGTTATCGACCATTGCCCGAATAGTGCTGCTCCATGAAGAGATGCCCACCATATCATTGGGGCGAATACTGGTTTGCATATAATGAGCTGCCGCAGAGCCGATAGCCTGTTTTATCTGGGCGGAACTGGCGTCATCAGCGATATCCACCACAATAGCCTGGTCAATTCCATAGTGTTTTTGAATCCGTGATTCGATGCCAATAAACATGTTAGGCGGCTGGATAACACTGATTTTAACCACGCCTTCCTTGACGCAGCGGGTTATCGCCCGTGAGACAAAAGACTGAGATAAATGCAAGCTGTCAGCAATTTCAGATTGCTTCATGCCTTCGGTGTAATACAGCGTAGCTATTTTCACCAATAACCGTTGTTCATCTTGTCTCGACATGGTTCCATCCTGCTAAATACCTGGTGCTGGTATTTTTATTCAAAGCCGAATAAATAACAAGCAGTACCAAACTAGCGCCTTTTTGAGTCAATAATGAGCAAAAGCACATATATCTCGAGATGACAGGGTATAAGAGATGTCTGTCACCATTAGCATTAATGCTGTTGATACTCATCCTCGGAGAGGGGCGCCATGGGGCTTTTTTCTGCTTCGGATTGCTCTGGCGGCGGCATAATGTCGTGGATCAACTGCTCATCAAAACTGGGATTTAGCGCCGGGGACAGTGGAGAACTGACCAGACTGTCAGGTATTGCCATATGTGGCACTGGGGCATCGTTAACAAATTCATCCTGATCCTGTTGTACAGTTCTGCTGAGTGCTATCAGGCTTAAGCCGCAGAGAGAGAAGAACGCATACAGAATATTGCCACCCAGAGGTGCAATTAGTGCCCCCACGGCAAGTGGGCCGATACTGGCACCGACTCCGAATGACATCAATAAACAAGCAGCTAAAGAAACTCTTCGTTCTGGCGCAATCAGGTCATTGGCTAAGGCAACGACTAACGGATAAAGGGTAAATTGCAACATACTGACGATAAAGCCCAAACCCAATAAAAAATGGAACGATATATGAGGCACTAGCGCCAATGGGAGTGCGGTTAATGCCAGTAATAAAGCATTAATTCGTATTAATAACGTACGGTTATAGCGATCGGACAACCAACTGAGTGGGAGCTGGGCGACCAGACCGGCAAAGATAGACAATGCCATAAACAGGCCGGTTTCTTGAGTAGAAAGCGATTGCAAGCTGGCATAGACCGGTGCCAGGCCATAAAACGAGCCGACAATCATGCCAATGACTAATGTCGATGCCAGTATTTTGGGGATCGAACTGATAAAGAATTTCAGCTCCATAGGGGCTGGCGACATCTGTTGGGCATTACTGCGAGTCGTCAGTGCAACTGGCACCAGACAAAGAGCAAAAAACAGAGCAATAATCATCAGTGTGCTCAGACCCAACTCAGGTTGAAGCATCAATACCACCTGGCCCAACGCCATGCCCGCATAGGTTGCGGCCATATAAAAGCCAAATACTGTGCCGCGCTGGTTAGACTCGGCTTGGTCATTAAGCCAGCTTTCCAGCACCATAAACTGACACATCATGCAGAGACCAATAATCAAGCGTAAAACCACCCAGGCGGGGATGTATTCAGTCAGCCCATGGCTTAGTACCGCCGCCGTAATGATGCCTGCACAGGCCACATAAGCACGGATATGCCCAACTCGAGCAATCAGGAAATGGCCTACCTTACCTCCGATGACTAAACCAATATAGTTTGCGGCAATGATGGCCCCAATTAATGCGCCAGAGACATGGATGGTGGTCAACCTTAACGAGATATACGTGGTCAATAAACCTGAACCCAATAGCATCAATACGGTGGCGCTATAAAGAGGGAAGAAGGCGTTAAGAATTTTTTTCACTGTCACGTCCTTAGTTCATCATCCCGGATATTTGCCGCTACGACAGATATTGCCAGCCGCATCGTCTTTATTTTGATACTAACAGCTGAGTCCCTGAGGTAAAGCTTTGTAGGGCAATACACTTTTTTTCATGAAACCTTGCGAGGCGTTTCGCATAACTAACCGCTGTTGTCGTTATGGCGGAAAGAAGTGCTACTATCGGCAGCAGTGGATTTCATTCGAGTAGGGGGCAATAATGCGCGAGAAACAATTACGTCAGCTCAGTATTGCGGTAGGTAATAAGCTAAAAGAGCGTGCGGCTTGGATTACCTGTGCTGAATCTTGCACCGGAGGATGGGTGGCCAAAGCCTTGACTGATATCGCGGGCAGCTCAGCCTATTTCGACCGGGGCTTTGTGACTTACAGTAATGCGGCAAAACATGATTTACTGGGTGTAAAAGAAAGTACGTTGTCAGAGCATGGCGCAGTCAGTGAAGCCGTAGTTCGCGAGATGGCATTAGGCGCATTGCGAGCAGCAAACGCGGACTTTGCGGTATCAATAAGCGGCGTAGCTGGGCCTGATGGCGGTACCGCGGAGAAGCCGGTTGGTACGGTATGGTTTGCTTTTGTCTCGCATGATGGTCAGATTTTAGTCAGTCAGCAGCTTTTTTACGGTGACCGTGATGATGTGAGGTTACAAGCGGCTGTTTTCGCACTACAAACGCTATTAGATAATTTTCTGCAAAATTAGTCTTGATACTGTATGATTGTACAGTATAATTAGTGGTAATTTCCTGCACAAAACAACATTCAGTGGTGATGACAGGGGCAACCCGGCATCCCAGAGAGGGAGTAAAAATGGCTATTGATGAGAATAAACAAAAGGCGTTAGCAGCAGCACTGGGCCAAATTGAAAAGCAATTTGGCAAAGGCTCTATCATGCGCCTTGGCGAAGACCGCTCAATGGATGTTGAAACCATCTCTACTGGTTCTCTTTCTCTTGATATTGCATTGGGGGCGGGTGGCCTGCCAATGGGGCGTATTGTTGAGATTTATGGCCCAGAATCATCCGGTAAAACAACACTGACCTTACAAGTTATTGCTGCCGCACAGCGCGAAGGTAAAACCTGCGCCTTTATCGATGCTGAGCATGCTCTTGATCCAATTTATGCTAAAAAGTTAGGCGTAGATATTGATAACCTGCTGTGTTCCCAGCCAGATACTGGCGAACAAGCACTGGAAATTTGTGACGCACTAACTCGCTCTGGTGCAGTTGATGTCATCATCGTTGACTCCGTGGCCGCATTGACACCAAAAGCTGAAATTGAGGGTGAAATCGGTGACTCTCACATGGGGCTTGCAGCACGTATGATGAGCCAGGCCATGCGTAAATTGGCAGGTAACCTGAAGAATGCGAATACCTTGTTGATCTTCATTAACCAGATCCGTATGAAAATCGGCGTTATGTTTGGCAACCCTGAAACCACAACTGGCGGTAACGCCCTTAAATTTTATGCCTCGGTGCGTTTAGATATTCGTCGTATTGGTGCAGTAAAAGAAGGTGATGTGGTTGTAGGTAGCGAGACTCGCGTTAAAGTGGTGAAAAACAAAATCGCGGCACCATTTAAACAAGCCGAATTCCAGATCCTGTATGGTGAAGGTATCAACATTAATGGTGAACTTGTTGATTTAGGTGTTAAGCACAAACTAATTGAGAAAGCAGGTGCTTGGTATAGCTATAACGGTGACAAGATTGGTCAGGGTAAAGCGAATGCCAGTAACTACTTAAAAGAAAACCCAGCGGTTGCTGCTGAGTTGGATAAAAAATTACGTGAAATGCTCCTAAATGGGGGCAATGGTGAACAACCTGTTGCAGTAGCATTTGCTGATGAAACAGATGAAACCAGCGAAGAGTTTTAATTTGCACGATCATAGATTTGGTTAACAAATTAGGTAGTTAACAAACGGCTCACTTATAAGTGGGCCGTTTTAGTAAACGCGGGTATGTAGTGGCTTCAATGTATATTTATTTTGGTATCATTGGCGCTGCTATAAGCCCATAAGCAGCAATCTGGCAGAAGTTCAACTCAATGACAGCCCGGGTAGTGAGTGCCGCTAGTACCTCTGTGACCTCATGCAAGAAGGATATCTATGAATGACCTACTAAGCCGCGCCATGAGGCTACTCTCTCAACGTGATCATAGTGAATCTGAATTACGTCGCAAGCTTGCATTGCAGCCATTTTCTGCAAAAGGTCAGTGGGGAAAACTCACGGGCAATGGGGGCGGCGAGCCCGTCGCAGATATTGATCCGCAAGTTATCGAGCAAGTTATTGCTTATTGCTACCAACATAATTGGTTGGATGATTCCCGCTTTGCTACCAGCTACATTAATAGCCGTAGTCGTAAAGGATATGGCGCACAGCGTATCCGTTCCGAATTGATGCAAAAGGGTGTCGATAAAGAACTCATTCAAGCTGCTTTTGGAATTAGTGAAATAGATTGGTGCTTACTCGCAAAAGAAGTCGCCCAGCGTAAATTTAGTGAAGTTTTACCGGTTGAATGGAAAGAGAAGGTTAAAGTTCAGCGCTATCTTCTCTATCGTGGTTTCTTCCAGGAGGAAATTCAGTCAATTTACAATGATTTTGTCGAATGAACGCACACAGGATTTTACTTCCCCTCGAAGAAAATTTATCTTAGTCCCACTTTTTGTTCGTGAGCTTACCCATTGTGTTGCCGTTTTAAGTAACTCAATTTGCTTGCGGGCTATTCTTTTAGCTTGTTTCCGGGACAATTATGAGCAAGAGCACCGCTGAGATTCGTCAAGCGTTTCTCGATTTCTTCCATAGCAAGGGACATCAGGTTGTATCAAGCAGCTCTTTGGTCCCTAATAATGACCCTACGCTGTTGTTTACCAATGCCGGGATGAACCAGTTTAAGGATGTTTTCTTAGGTTTGGATAAGCGGGCATATTCCCGTGCGACGACCTCTCAGCGCTGTGTGCGAGCAGGTGGTAAGCATAATGACCTTGAAAACGTAGGGTATACCGCACGTCACCACACCTTCTTCGAAATGTTAGGTAACTTCAGTTTCGGTGATTACTTCAAACATGATGCTATCAGTTTCGCTTGGGAGTTATTAACCGGCGAGCAGTGGTTTAATTTACCGAAAGACAAACTGTGGGTAACTGTTTACGAAACTGACGATGAGGCCTATGAGATCTGGGCTAATGACATTGGGATTCCTCGTGAGCGTATTATTCGCATAGGTGATAACAAAGGCGGTGCCTTTGCCTCTGACAACTTCTGGCAAATGGGTGATACTGGCCCTTGCGGCCCATGCACAGAGATTTTCTTTGACCATGGTGACCATATTTGGGGCGGCCCTCCAGGTTCGGCGCAAGAAGATGGCGATCGCTATATTGAGATCTGGAATATCGTCTTCATGCAGTTCAACCGCCAGTCTGATGGCACCATGCTGCCATTACCTAAGCCATCAGTTGATACCGGCATGGGGCTGGAGCGCATTGCTGCGGTATTACAGCATGTTAATTCTAACTACGAAATTGACCTGTTCCGCGATTTAATTCGCGCAGTGGCTGATGTCACGGGGGCTACTGATCTTTCTAGCAAGTCACTGCGTGTTATTGCTGACCATATTCGCTCTTGTGCTTTCCTGATTTCTGATGGTGTTATTCCGTCGAATGAAAACCGCGGCTATGTTCTGCGCCGTATCATTCGTCGTGCTATTCGTCATGGAAATATGCTGGGGGCGAAAGATACTTTCTTCTACAAGCTGGTTGCTCCGCTGATTACGGTTATGGGCTCAGCTGCTAATGAATTGAAACAGCAGCAGGCGATGGTTGAGCAGGTGCTGAAAACGGAAGAAGAGCAGTTCGCGCGGACATTAGAGCGCGGCCTGGCTCTCTTGGATGAAGAACTCAGCAAGTTAACCGGTGATACCCTTGATGGTGAAACGGCTTTCCGCCTATACGACACCTACGGCTTCCCTGTTGATTTAACTGCCGATGTTTGCCGTGAGCGCAATCTGAAAGTTGATGAGGTTGGTTTTGAGCAAGCAATGGAAGATCAGCGCCGTCGCGCTCGTGAATCCAGTGGCTTCGGTGCTGACTATAACAGCCTGATTCGTGTTGATAGCGCCAGCCAGTTCTCTGGCTATGACCATGTCCACCAACAGGCTACCGTCACTGCGCTGTTCCGTGATGGCAAAGCTGTTGATGAGATTCATGCCGGTGAAGAAGCGGTTGTCGTATTGAATCAAACGCCATTCTATGGTGAGTCTGGTGGTCAGGTTGGTGATAAAGGCGAGCTGAAAAATGCGACCGCCACTTTTGCTGTAAATGATACTCAGAAGTATGGCCAAGCTATCGGCCATCTTGGGCAATTGACTCATGGAACATTGCGAGTTAATCACAGCATTGATGCTCAAGTGGATGTTGCGCGGCGTAATCGTATTCGTTTGAATCATTCAGCAACTCACTTGCTGCACGCAGCATTGCGCAAGACATTGGGCGACCATGTTGCTCAGAAAGGCTCGTTAGTTAATGATAAATATCTGCGTTTTGATTTCTCTCATTTTGAAGCAATGAAACCGGAACAAATTCGTCAGGTCGAGGATATGGTTAACGAGCAAATTCGGCGTAATATGCCCGTCCAAACTGAAGTCATGGCGTTGGATGCGGCGAAAGAAAAAGGCGCAATGGCACTGTTCGGCGAAAAGTATGACGACCAAGTGCGGGTCTTGACCATGGGGGATTTCTCCACCGAGCTATGTGGTGGTATCCATGCCAGCCGTACTGGTGATATTGGTCTGTTCCGCATTTTATCTGAGTCGGGTACTGCCGCCGGGATTCGCCGTATTGAAGCTGTCACAGGCGAGGGGGCGATTGCACTGTTGCACCAGGAGAGTGACCTGCTTCAGGATGTTGCTCATCTGGTTAAAGGTGATGTCCATAGCTTGGCAGATAAAGTCCGCGCGGTATTGGATCGCAGTAAAATGCTGGAGCGTGAACTGCAGCAATTAAAAGATCAGCAAGCTGCTCAGGAAAGTGCCTCATTATCGTCCGATGCTAAATGGGTCAATGGTGTGAAACTTCTTGTTAGTCAGTTAGATAACGTTGAGCCAAAAATGTTGCGTACAATGGTTGATGACCTTAAAAATCAACTGGGTTCCGCTATTATTGTGCTGGCGACGACAGCAGAAGATAAGGTTAGCCTTATTGTTGGTGTCACTAAAGACCTCACCGGCAAAGTAAAAGCGGGTGAGTTAATTGCCGATATTGCCCAGCAGGTTGGCGGTAAAGGCGGTGGACGCCCTGATATGGCTCAGGCGGGTGGTACCGATGTGCAAGCATTGCCGTCAGCATTAGCAAGTGTTGAAGCATGGGTGGCATCTCGATTATAAGTAAGTCATGACCTATTAAATCAATACGCCATATCTCTATGTTGGGTATGGCGTTTTTCAATTTTCCTGTCATAGTTCGAAAACAAAGTTAAACGCAAAGTTATTTGCTTCAGCTAAACTTGTATTAGTTAGAGACTTGACCAAGCTACTTACATTTTATGTGAATGTGATGGCTTACGTTTTCACGGTGTATGATGGATAATGGCGGGGAAACTGAGAGACCCGACTCTTTTAATTTTTCAAGGAGCAAAGAATGCTTATTCTGACTCGTCGAGTTGGTGAAACACTCATGATTGGCGATGAGGTTACGGTTACTGTATTAGGGGTTAAAGGCAACCAAGTTCGAATTGGTGTAAATGCTCCGAAAGAGGTTTCTGTTCACCGTGAAGAAATCTACCAGCGCATCCAAGCAGAAAAGTCCCAACCGACGACTTACTGATTTTGAAGAAGCGTCTCGTGTTACACGAGGCGCTACTGCTGTTTATCCCTACTGCATTTTGCTATTTATCCCTTTCTTGTGTTTTTATTCCCGTCATAATTTTCTGTTTACGACTAATTTAATTGAGCTATCAGGATTATTTCTTTTTTCTCGCCCTCAGGGAATAGCGCAATAAACACTATCTTGCCTGTTGATAAAACACTCTTTTTGACGCCAAACTGGCCATGTTGCGTGTGAATTGTGCAAATGAGCGTGAGTTGGGAAAAATTGTTTGACTTATAAGTGCGGGAAAGTAATATGTGCGCCACGCAGTGCCGATGAGCTTCTTCAAAAGCAAGTTAGGCACAATTCGCAAGAAGCGTATGGTGAGGTGGCCGAGAGGCTGAAGGCGCTCCCCTGCTAAGGGAGTATACGGTCAAAAGCTGTATCGAGGGTTCGAATCCCTCCCTCACCGCCATTTACTATGCACCCATAGCTCAGCTGGATAGAGTACTCGGCTACGAACCGAGCGGTCGGAAGTTCGAATCTTCCTGGGTGCACCATATTTTGCAGTATGGTGAAATAGTCAAATGAACATCAGGTAGTGTCAAAGAATTAATTGCACCCATAGCTCAGCTGGATAGAGTACTCGGCTACGAACCGAGCGGTCGGAAGTTCGAATCTTCCTGGGTGCACCATCTTCTGGATCATCAATCTTGTTGTTAAGTTTCACTTGTTGAAACGCACCCATAAAGTTAGCAATACGACATTGCACCCATAGCTCAGCTGGATAGAGTACTCGGCTACGAACCGAGCGGTCGGAAGTTCGAATCTTCCTGGGTGCACCATATTAAGAAACCTCGCTACGGCGGGGTTTTCTGCTTTTAGGCTTGTGCTACTCGCCATGTGAATGTTTTGACCTCATTTATTGAACCCCCCTAATTCGTTGATTTTCACTATGCTAGATAGCATTATTCTCGCTTGGGAATGCTATTTTTTTGATGAAATTCAGTTGATTATAGAATGAGCGACAATTTAGTTAGTTTGCGATAAAGTAGCTTTTCATTTTCTCCTTGGTCGCGGGGTCACGATGTACGATCGCTATGAAGGCTTAATTTTTGATATGGATGGCACCATCCTGGATACTGAGCCTACGCATCGTCAGGCATGGCGCCAAGTGCTCACGTCGTACGGCATGAAATTTGACGAGCAGGCTTTGGTTGCTTTGAATGGTGCGCCGACGTGGCAGATTGCACGTGTAATCATTGCTAATCATCAATTGGACTTGGATCCTCATTTACTGGCCGCAGAGAAAACGACTCTGTTTAAATCTATGTTGCTGGATGATGTGAAGCCTCTGCCGCTCATTGACGTGGTTAAAGCCTATTATGGGCGTAAACATATGGCTGTTGGTACTGGCAGCGAGCATGCCATGGCTGAGCTGCTTTTACGCCACTTGGGCTTACGTGACTATTTTGACGTTATTGTCGGTGCCGATGATGTCACCAAACATAAGCCTGAGCCGGAGACATTTCTGCGCTGTGCGCAACTACTCGGTGTGCCCGCACACAAGTGCGTGGTCTTTGAAGATGCTGATTTTGGTGTTGAGGCAGCAAAGCGAGCCAATATGGCAATAGTTGATGTGCGCCTACTGTGAGTAGTACGCTAGCTATTGCTTCATTGTTTGGGAGTAGCTTTCTTAGCGCGACGCTCTTACCCGGAAATTCTGAAATTCTATTAGTTACCCTCTTAACGGCAAGCAGTGCGCCGGTCATGATGTTGGTGCTGTCTGCCACCATCGGGAACACCCTTGGGGGGCTAACTAATGTTGTTATAGGCCGTTTATTACCGGAACTAAAACCACAACGCGGGATGAATACAGCGCTTGGCTGGCTTCAACGTTTTGGCCCGGCTGCTTTGTTATTGAGCTGGCTACCGGTGGTGGGCGATTTGATGTGTGTGTTGGCAGGCTGGTTGCGTATGCCTTGGGGCCTTGTGGCTTTTTTTCTGTGCTTGGGAAAAGCATTGCGTTATATCGTGTTAACGGTAATTACGTTACAAGGAATTGCCTGGTGGCAGTAAAGAATGTGACAAACTTACGTAGTCACACCTATGCAGTTTCAGTATGCTGGCGAGTTATGGTTTTCAAGAGCGGGAGGTCGATTTGATCCCGGATGTATCACACGCGTTAACTTGGTTGGAAGCGCACCCTAAAGCCCTAAAAGGGATCCGCCGCGGTATCGAGCGGGAAACATTAAGAGTCACTGCCGACGGCCACTTAGCCTCGACGGGCCATCCTGAGTCATTGGGTGCAGCGCTGACTCATCAGTGGATTACCACCGACTTTGCTGAGGCATTGCTGGAATTCATTACTCCAGTCGATGGTGATATTGACCATCTGCTGACTTTTTTGCGTGATATCCACCGCTATACCGCACGTAAACTGGGCGATGAGCGCATGTGGCCACTGAGTATGCCTTGCTTTATTGGTGCTGAGCAGGATATTGAACTGGCTAAATATGGCTCGTCTAATATTGGCCGTTTCAAGACACTTTATCGTGAAGGCCTAAAAAACCGTTACGGTGCTTTGATGCAAACTATTTCTGGTGTGCACTATAACTTCTCTTTGCCGTTGGAATTTTGGCAGGCATGGGCGGGGGTCACCGATGAAAAAAGCGGCAAGGAAGAGATTTCAGCGGGATATTTCCGTCTGATTCGTAATTATTATCGCTTTGGCTGGGTTATTCCTTATCTGTTTGGCGCTTCTCCGGCTATTTGCTCATCCTTCCTGCAAGGACGTGAGACCGCATTACCGTTTGAGCGCAATGATAAAGGGATGTGTTATTTGCCTTATGCCACCTCATTGCGCTTGAGTGACTTGGGTTACACCAATAAATCACAAAGTAATTTGGGTATTACGTTTAATGATTTGCATACCTATGTTGCGGCACTGAAGCGCGCGATTCAAACACCATCAGAAGAATATGCGGCATTAGGATTAAAAGACGGTGACCGCCATCTGCAACTGAATACTAATGTGTTACAGATAGAAAATGAGCTTTATGCGCCAATTCGGCCTAAGCGAGTTACCCACGCTGGCGAGTCACCATCTGATGCTTTGCTGCGCGGTGGGATTGAATATATTGAAGTGCGCTCCTTGGACATTAACCCATTCTCGCCGATTGGTGTGGATGCCGCGCAAGCGCGTTTCCTTGATCTATTCCTGATTTGGTGTGTATTGGCAGATGCGCCTGAAATGAGCAGCGACGAATTGCTGTGTACTCGGAAAAACTGGAATCGAGTCATTTTGGAGGGGCGTAAACCTGACCAGACTATCGGTATGGGATGCAACGATACGCGTGCGCCGTTAGCAAAAGTGGGTAAAGACCTATTTGCCGACCTACGCCGTGTTGCAGAAGTATTAGATGGGAAAGAAAGCACTGAATATCAACAGGTTTGTGATGAACTTGTCGCGTCCTTTGATGATCCGAGTTTGACATTCTCTGCCCGCATTTTGCAAGCGATGAAAAAGGATGGTATTGGTGGTGTTGGCCTTGAACTGGCCGAGCGCTACCGAGAAATGCTGCAAAGTGAACCTTTGGAGTTACTCACTGAAGAGCAATTATCTGAAGAGGGAGCGGCTTCTTGGGGGCGTCAACGTGAGCTAGAACTCAAAGATAAGCTAAGCTTTGAGGAGTATTTGGTGCTTCACGGCGGTCAATAAAAAGAAAAGGCCACATTGCTGTGGCCAAATTAACATCTCTGATAACAGGGATGATGATAACAAATGCGCGTCTTTCACATATTAAGACGCGCGCGATAGAAAAAAGTTTCACGAGTTGCGAAAAAAAGATCAAATAAAAATTATTTTTTTATGAGGAGGTGACTAAATGCCATTATTGGATAGCTTTACCGTAGACCATACCATTATGAAAGCACCCGCAGTGCGCGTTGCTAAGACGATGAAAACTCCTCATGGCGACGAGATAACTGTATTTGATTTGCGTTTCTGTGTGCCAAATAAAGAAGTGATGCCAGAGAAGGGAATCCATACTCTGGAACATCTTTTTGCTGGTTTTATGCGCAATCATCTCAATGGCAATGGTGTTGAGATTATCGATATCTCGCCCATGGGATGCCGTACCGGTTTTTACATGAGCTTGATTGGTACGCCCGATGAGCAGCGAGTTGCTGATGCCTGGAAAGCCGCAATGGCCGATGTGCTGAAAGTCACTGACCAGCGCAAGATCCCTGAGCTAAACGAATATCAGTGCGGAACTTATCATATGCACTCGCTGGCAGAAGCGCAGGAAATCGCCAAAGGTATTATTGACCGAGGTGTGCGCATCAACCACAACGAAGAGTTGGCGTTACCGAAGGAAAAACTGACTGAGCTGCACATTTAGTGTCAGTCGGTGCATTCTGATATTGAGTAGATAAATGACAAAAGGCGCTGAATAGCGTCTTTTTTATGGCGCATATATGTGGGAAAGCCGTTAGCCGAGATGGTTATCAGGCAAGATGGGTGTCACTCGTACCCGCTTAATCATATTTTCTTGGACATCCAGCACATCAATTAGATAATTTCCAACACGAACTTGAGCATCTACCTGCGGAATATCTGCAAGCTCCTCGAGTAGCATGCCATTGATAGTGCGGGCATCTATAGGGAGTGACCAGTTGAACGCTTTATTCAGTTCGCGCACATTGGCGCTACCATCAATCAGCACTGAGCCATCGCTCTGCGGATTAACTTCTTCCGCCAAGGTAGGAGACATTGACGTGGTGAAATCGCCGACGATCTCTTCCAAAATATCCTCAACAGTGACTAACCCCTGAATATCACCATATTCATCGACAATCATGCCGACTTTCTCTTTATTACGCTGAAACTTGACCAATTGCACATTGAGTGGTGTGCCTTCGGGAATAAAGTAGATTTCATCCGCTGCGCGCAGCAGGTTCTCTTTATTGAACTCTTTTTTCTCTGTCATCAGCCGGTAGGCTTCCCGCACCCGCAGCATACCGATAGCATCATCCAATGATTGACGATACAACACGATGCGGCCATGTGGCGAGTGAGTGAGTTGCCGCATGATTGATTTCCAATCATCATTGATATCTATCCCGATGACCTCATTACGCGGCACCATAATGTCGCTAACCGTCACCTTCTCCAGATCCAGCACGGAGATCAACATATCCTGATTACGCCGAGAGATTTGCGAGCGGGATTCATTCACAATACTGCGCAATTCATCTTTACTCACCGCGTCGCTACTGTGCACATTGCCGCGAATACCACACAGGCGCATCAGCCCGCGCGTGATGGTATTGAGGAGCCACACCACAGGCAGCATGATTTTTTGCAATGGGGCCAGTAAAACACTGCTGGGGAACGCAACGCGCTCAGGATAAAGGGCGGCGATAGTTTTTGGCATGACCTCGGCAAAAATCAGCACCACAAAAGTTAATACGCCAGTCGCTATGGCGACACCGGCATTGCCGTATAACCGGATGCCGACAATCGTCGCGAGCGCTGAAGCCAAAATATTGACCAGATTATTGCCGATTAATACCAAACTTATCAGGCGGTCAGGGCGGCGCAGTAACTTTTCAACCCGGCGCGCAGCACGATTACCCTGTTTGGACAAGTGACGTAGGCGGTAACGATTGAGTGTCATCATGCCGGTTTCGGAGGCAGAAAAATAAGCCGAAACTACGACCATAATGACTAGAATGATGATAAGCGTGCTAGTTGAGACATGATCCAACACAGTGTTCCTCAGTAACAATAAAATGCCCTGTGGCTCAACAGGGCGATGTGTGGATGGCGGTAATAATGGTTAAGAGATCATTATTTCTTGTAGTAAGCGGCTACCAAAATAGGCCAGAGTTAGCAAAAATGCGCCAGCGAAACTGAACCAAATGACTCTGCGCCCACGCCAACCCTCATGATAATGGCCCCATAGTAAAACAATGTAGACAAACCAGGCCATTATCGATAACACCGCTTTATGGACGTTTTCTTTGCTGAAGATATCGTCCATATAAAGCAAGCCAGTACACAGTGTTAGCGTCAGCAACACCACCCCAATTTGGGTGATATGAAACATTTTACGTTCAATGCTCATTAAGGGCGGCATATCAGCATTAAAAGTGACTTTCTTGTGCTTTAACTGATAATCGAGCCAAGCCAGTTGCAGGGCATACAGTGCCGCGATGATGAGTGTTGCGTATGCGAAGAGCGCCAGCCCAATGTGGACAAAAATAGCCGGGCTGGCCTCCAGATGGGTAATAAACTCACCCGGTAGCAAACTGGCCAGTGCCAAATTAATCATGGCAAAACTGTAGACAATCGGCAGCAAGAACCAACCACGGCCGCGTGAGGCGACGATAGTCATGATTGTGCAAATCATCAGCCCAACAATGGAGCCGATATTCAATAAAGTGAGATTTTGCCCACCGCCGACATCAAAAACCTGATGCTTCAGAGCAATAGCATGGCACACTAGCGCCACGACGGCAGAAACCAGCGCTAACCGCCGGTAAGCACTATTTTTCTGCACCAGACTTGGGACAATCAGGCCCAAGCTGAGCGAATAAGCGATCAAAGCCAAAATAGAGAACACGGGCATAGCGTTATATGGGTATCGGCTAAGTGAATTAGATAGCCAGTATAGCGTCGAGCGCGTTCCTCTCCAACCGTTCTCCGATGTGAGGGCAGAGATCGTTTAAGCTTCGTGTTATAATCCCCCCATTGTGTCGCCAGAGCGGCCTGTTTCCACGTTGACGTGTTTACATGTTGAGTAAAAGACAATGTTTGAGAACTTAACTGACAGATTATCGCGCACACTGCGCAATATCAGCGGCCGTGGCCGGCTGACAGAAGAAAATATTAAAGAAACGCTGCGTGAAGTGCGTATGGCGTTACTGGAGGCTGACGTCGCTCTGCCGGTTGTTCGTGACTTTATTAACCGGGTAAAAGAGCGTGCTGTCGGGCATGAGGTGAACAAAAGCCTCACGCCGGGTCAGGAATTTGTCAAAATCGTTAAAAATGAACTTATTGCCGCGATGGGCGAAGTCAATAACGAACTGAATCTGGCAGCACAACCGCCAGCAGTGGTGTTAATGGCGGGCCTGCAAGGGGCGGGTAAAACCACCAGTGTGGCCAAGCTGGGTAAGTTCCTGAAAGAAAAACAGAAGAAAAAAGTGTTGGTGGTGTCTGCTGACGTTTATCGCCCAGCAGCTATCAAACAGTTGGAAACTTTGGCGCAGGGGGTTGGCATTGATTTCTTCCCCTCTGATGTGCAGGAAAAACCGATTGATATCGTCAATCGTGCGCTGCAACAGGCAAAACTTAAGTTTTATGATGTTCTGATTGTCGATACCGCCGGTCGCTTGCATGTTGATGAAGCGATGATGGACGAAATCAAACAAGTCCATGCCGCGATTAATCCGGTGGAAACCTTGTTTGTTGTGGATGCCATGACCGGTCAGGATGCTGCCAATACAGCCAAAGCATTCAATGAAGCCTTGCCGCTAACGGGGGTCGTACTGACCAAAGTTGATGGTGATGCCCGTGGCGGTGCCGCGTTATCTATCCGCCATATTACCGGCAAACCGATTAAATTCCTTGGGGTCGGTGAAAAGACAGACGCACTGGAGCCGTTCCATCCCGATCGCGTAGCTTCACGTATTCTGGGAATGGGCGATGTTCTCTCCCTGATTGAAGATATCGAAAGCAAAGTTGACCGCGCACAAGCGGA
The DNA here is from genome assembly GCF_004124235.1 of Yersinia hibernica. NCBI lineage: Bacteria > Pseudomonadati > Pseudomonadota > Gammaproteobacteria > Enterobacterales > Yersiniaceae > Yersinia > Yersinia hibernica. The sequence continues at coordinate 3,079,729 of NZ_CP032487.1, read as the reverse complement.
AAAACTGGCAACCAAGCTGAAGAAAGGCGATGGCTTTGATCTCAATGACTTCCTTGATCAGTTGAAGCAAATGCGCAATATGGGCGGTATGGCCAGCATGTTAAGTAAAATGCCGGGTGCGGGCCAGTTGCCAGACAACGTGAAATCGCAGATGGATGACAAGGTGACGGTGCGGATGGAGGCCATCATCAACTCGATGACGCTGAAAGAGCGCGCCAAGCCAGAAATTATTAAAGGTTCGCGTAAGCGCCGCATTGCTACCGGTTCTGGTGTGCAAGTGCAGGATGTTAACCGCTTGCTCAAGCAGTTCGATGAAATGCAGCGCATGATGAAGAAAATGAAAAATGGCGGTCTGGCCAAAATGATGCGTGGCATGAAAGGTATGATGCCACCGGGTTTCCCGGGTCGTTGAATGTCATCTCACGCAATTATCTTAACTGGCGTGAGATGAATAAAGATTTCCCGCTGAAAACAGCGGAAAACGAAGAAAATTATGCTTATTACAAAACTAGCGCATAGGAATCTACGCTTTAGATTGCTTTTTGCGCCAAAATGAGTAAAATTTTCGGGCTTTTTATATTGCAACTGAACCCCGTTCCCCGATGGGGTTCAGTTGTTTTATTAACTAAAGAGGATGTTATGGTAACAATTCGTTTGGCTCGTGGCGGCGCTAAAAAGCGTCCGTTCTATCAAGTAGTAGTGACCGACAGCCGTAATGCTCGTGACGGCCGTTTCATCGAACGTGTAGGCTTCTTTAACCCGATCGCATCTGGTCAGGCTGAAGCTCTGCGTTTGGATCTAGACCGCATCGAACATTGGGTTGGTCTGGGTGCAACTGTTTCTGATCGCGTATCTGCGCTGATCAAAGACGCTAAGAAAGCAGCTTAATCTGTCGCGGTGGTGGTTATTATGAGCAAGCAACTCAATCCAAGTGTTCCCGAACAGCCGATTGTTCTCGGTAAAATGGGTTCAACTTACGGCATTCGCGGTTGGCTCAGAGTATTTTCATCCACCGAGAACGCCGAAAGCATTTTTGATTACCAGCCGTGGTTTATCCAGCAGGGTGGTAAGTGGCAGCATGTCGAGTTGGAAGACTGGAAGCGCCACAGTCAGGATCTGATCATTAAGGTAAAAGGTGTTGATGATCGGGATGCTGCGAATCTACTGACTAATTGCGAGATTATCGTCGATTCCAAACAACTACCAGAGCTGGAAGAAGATGATTACTACTGGAAAGACCTTATGGGCTGTCAGGTAGTAACCACCACCGGTTACGAATTGGGCAAAATCATCGATATGATGGAAACCGGTTCTAATGATGTGATGGTAGTGAAAGCAAACCTGAAAGATGCATTCGGTATGAAGGAGCGGTTGGTCCCGTTTCTTCATGGGCAGGTTATCAAGAATGTCGATCTCTCTGCTCAACGTGTTGAAGTAGATTGGGATCCTGGTTTTTGACCTCCGAATTAAACGGCAAAAGTGAGTGGAACAAAACAATGTGGATCGGTGTTATTAGCCTGTTTCCCGAGATGTTCCGCGCGATAACCGATTACGGGGTAACTGGCCGGGCAGTAAAAAATGGCCTGCTGAGCGTGCAGTGTTGGAGTCCGCGTGACTTCACCTACGATCGGCATCGTACCGTGGATGACCGCCCATATGGTGGTGGCCCGGGAATGCTGATGATGGTGCAACCGCTAAGGGAAGCCATTCATGCAGCAAAAGCAGCGGCAGGCGAGGGAGCAAAGGTGATTTATCTGTCACCTCAAGGGCGCAAACTGGACCAACAGGGGGTTTGCGAGCTGGCGACCAACCAGAAGATGATTCTGGTGTGTGGCCGGTACGAAGGGGTTGATGAGCGCGTAATCAAAACCGAAATTGATGAAGAATGGTCAATTGGTGATTACGTTCTCAGCGGTGGTGAGTTGCCGGCAATGACTCTGATAGATTCAGTCTCCCGCTTTATCCCGGGCGTGCTGGGTCATCAGGCTTCAGCGGAGGAAGATTCCTTTGTTGATGGATTGCTGGATTGCCCACACTACACTCGTCCTGAGGTGTTGGAAGGGATGGAGGTTCCGCCAGTATTACTGTCGGGCAACCATGCCGAGATTCGTCGCTGGCGCTTAAAGCAGTCGCTGGGCCGTACCTGGCTTAGAAGACCTGAACTTCTAGAAAGCCTAGCTCTGACTGACGAGCAAATGGTGTTGCTGGCTGAGTTCCAACGGGAACACAAGCCCTGAGCAACAGAACTATGAAAGGAACATTGCGCCGCGTGCCAATTTCCTGATATATCAGTTTACCTAGGGTAAGAGACCTATTATGAGCAATATTATCAAGCAAATCGAACAAGAGCAGATGAAGCAAGATGTACCTTCATTCCGTCCGGGTGATTCCGTGGAAGTTAAGGTATGGGTTGTTGAAGGTTCTAAAAAGCGTCTGCAGGCATTCGAGGGCGTGGTTATCGCTATTCGTAACCGCGGTCTGCATTCTGCGTTCACCGTTCGTAAAATTTCCAACGGCGAAGGTGTTGAGCGTGTATTCCAAACTCACTCCCCAGTAATCGACAGCATTACTGTGAAACGTCGTGGTGCCGTTCGTCAAGCGAAACTGTATTATCTGCGTGAGCGTACTGGTAAGTCTGCTCGTATCAAAGAGCGTCTTAACCGCGTTAACTAAGGTACAGCTCAGGCTTCATCCAAAAGTTAATAGTTATCAAGGGGTCAGCCGGGTGCTGACCCCTTTTTTATGAGAATTTGCACGGCGTGAAGGGTATGTTGCTAAAGAGTTCATGGGAGTGAATAAGGAACTGGCAGGAAGTAGCGTGGCATGGCACCACGCTAAAAAGACGCGATATTACAGGCCGTAAACCAGAGTCACTGATGTTGTGGTATCTGTATTTTTTGGTGCGCTGGCCGGTGGCTTGGTGTTATAGGTCATTACATAGGCTAAACGCAATGCGAAACTTTTATTGATAGCTACGTTCAATGCTGTTTCTGAGTTCAAGGTGGTTTCTTCGTTTGCCAGTGCTGAAACACCCTCGCTGAAGACGGTGTTATCAGTTAACTGATAGGTATAGTTCCCACCGGCATAGGCTAATGCTTTGGTGGCACGGCCGCCTTCATAAAACTCATCATGGCGAACACCCGGACCAAATTCCACCCGCAGATTGTGCAATGGCGTGGTCATAATCTGGCGACCATAACCGGTGGTCAGAACAGAGCGGGAATCAAAACCGTTATAGCGGTCATTCAACCAACTGGCTTGCCCAAACAGATAGTTTCGATCCGTCAGATTATAGCGCGTACGGCCGCCTAGCTGGTAACGTTCAGAAGAGCGCTGATTGTTAGAACTGGTATTCCGGGCCGCTCCCCACAAACTATACGCCGTGTTAGGCTGAAACCAGGTTAGTGTTGAGTTAGCGGTCAAGGTTGAGTTGGTCGTGTTGCCTGATTGCGCAGTATAACCTGCTTCAACGGTACCATCGAAGCTCTTTTTGGCTGTGGCTGGATCGTCTAAGGCAGTAAAAACAGTCGCGTCAGCAAGCGCTGAGGTGCTGATTAAGGATAAAGCGAGTGTGCTGATATAAAATGGCAACGCCCTGGTATGACGCAAAGAAAACATAATAGGTCCATGGTGAAAAGGGGGGGTTTTGTGATGCGGCACGCATTGTAGCAGTTGCTCTCCCACTTACTCACAAGATATTTCAGATTGAATAATTAATTATAATAAGAGAGATTTTTTGATGAGTTGATTCTTAAAATGTCATAAATAAAAAAGCGGTATTTGAATGCTGGCGAACAGCAAAAAATGATAAGAGCCAGAAGGGTTCTGGCTCTTGGTTTTAATTACATAAAAGTCGTCACCAGCAGGTAACCGGTGATGCACGAACAGATAACACCAATCAGCCCTGGAATAATAAAGCTGTGGTTAATAATAAATTTACCAATCTTGGTAGTACCGGAGCGGTCAAAACCGATACAAGCAAGGTCACTGGGATAGGTTGGCAGCACAAAATAGCCATAAGCGGCAGGGAAGAATGCAATCAGCATTTTCGGGTCAACACCCAACTGTAATCCCATTGGCGCAATGGCGGTCAGCGCTGCGGCTTGGCTATTAACCAGTTTCGATACTAAAAACAGCACAATGGCATAGGTCCACGGATGGCCTTTTACCACATCTTCCAATACCAATTTCAAATCACCCATGTGGGCTTGGAAGAAGGTATCACTCATCCAGGCCACACCGAATACGGAGAAGATGGCAACCATGCCAGCTTTGAATACGGCGCCGTTAGAAATATCGCTGGGTTTAACTTTACAACCAATAAGAATGACTGCACCGGCAATTAGCATCATCATCTGAATAACTAGGTTCATTGATAATGACTGCATTTTTCCTTTAACTTCGAAAGCAGGGCGCAGGTCGGCAAATGCACCCAATAATACCACCAGCGCGATAGCGGCGAAGAATATCCAGGTTGACCAATAAGCTTGTTTCGGGAAAACCTGATTTAACAAGGTATCGGTTGAGCCATAGATAAAGTCGCGTTGCTCAGGATCTTTGATTCTTTGTTGGAAATCAGGGTCTTTATCCAGATCTTTACCACGGCGTAAGCTCCATAATGCGGCCATCAGCACCCCGACTAAAGAAGCCGGAACAGATATCGCCAGAATCTCCAGAATACTATAAGCCTGACCTATACCGTGATTGGCACCAATAATGGATACTAATGACACCACCGCGACCGACACAGGGGACGCCGTAATTGCCATTTGTGAAGCAACAGAGGCCACCGCCATTGGCCGTTCGGGGCGGATACCTTTTTTAATGGCAATATCGGAAATAATAGGGAACATGGTGTAAACAACATGCCCGGTGCCACATAGAAAGGTCAATGACCAGGTGGTGAAAGGTGCCAGTAGCGTAATATGCTGAGGGTGTCGCCGTAATAATCGCTCAGCGAATTGCATCATGACATTTAACCCACCGGCAGTTTGTAATACAGCAGCACAACCAATAACGGCTAATATTGTCAGCATTACATCAACAGGCGGTTTTCCTGGTTCGAGACCAAAGATAAAGGTGAGGATAAATAAACCAATACCACTTATTAACCCCAGACCCATGCCACCATAGCGGGTGCCGACCAACAGGCAGAGAATTATAATTATAAATTGAAGTGTTATCATAATGTTACCTTGCTTCCAACATGAATAAAATTCGGTTGGATATTGGCTGTTTTTAAGCAATGAACAGAGCTCTTATTGGTTTTTATTTATCAGAGCCTAAACTGCATTGATTAAAACCTTGCTAATATCAAGGCTATATTGTTCAGTTATGTAACTAATTAAATCTGAGATCTGCCTCTATTTTTATATCAGCTTGGACTTTTCTAATTAATTAAAGTGGAATTACATCGGTATTTTAGAATTCATAGTTTAATTGTGAATTTAATGTATTAGTATTGTTTTTGATTAATGAATCACTGGTTACTTTTATTAATATTTAATTTGGTGTGCTCATCAGAATAATCAACAATATCGTCACTTAGCGGAGCAATATATCAACCTTGCTGCATCATTCAGTTAATGCCTAATTTCTCTTTTAGAGGTTTTAAGTAGCGGCGGCTCACGGGGATATGTTTACCACTGCGAGTAATGACTTCAGCAGAGCCATTATCCATAAGCTGTATCTCACCCAACTGTTCAGTATTGACCATATACTGTCGGTGGCAGCGGACAAAAGGAGTTTTTTCCTCCAGAGTTTTGAGTGATAACTGGGTATAGCCTGATTGTACGGTTCCGACAACATGCACACCACTTAGCTCAGAACTGAGATACTCGACTTCCTCAATTTTCAGTAAGAAAATCCGATTGTGGCCCGAGCAGGGGATATGGCGCAGCATCGGTTTCGTTATTTTATGTAAATTATTATTTACACCACAGCCTCTTCTTAAGCGTATTAGTGTTTTTGCTAAGCGTTGATGGTCGAGTGGTTTTAACAGATAGTCAAAGGCATGCTCTTCAAAGGCCCGGATTGCATATTCATCGTAAGCGGTGACAAACACGATATGCGGCATACTTTCCGGATTCAGCATTGAAGCTAATTCCAGGCCATTAATTCTCGGCATTTGGATGTCGAGAAATATTACATCGGGCTGTAGGCGCTGGATAGCGGGGATGGCTTCCAGCGAGTTGCTGCATTCGGCGATGATTTCTATGTCATGTTCTTCACTTAATCTTTCGCGCAAATCTTCACGCGCAGGTTGCTCATCGTCGACGATGATGACTCTTAACATACGGCCTCCACAAATTTTCCGCATTTTATCATGGTCTCCACGAGAGGTTGGGGGCATCTGCAGAAACTGCGACTGACTGCAAAAGTCAGACAGAAATACGCGGGTGAATTGACTGGTAATTTTTTATTTACACATATGGATTGAAAAGTTTACACGTCATGGTATTGTGGAGACCTCAAACGATAAACACGCTAAATGACATCCGCTAAACAGAGACAGGTAAAGAATATGATCATGCAAAAAGATGCGCTCAATAATGTCCATATCAGTGCTGAACAAATACTGATAACACCGGAAGAACTGAAAAAACAGTTTCCATTGAGCAACAATGATCAGTATGCGATTGAAACCGCCCGCAAAACTATTGCTGATATTGTTCAGGGGCGAGACCCACGCTTGCTGGTGGTCTGTGGCCCATGTTCTATCCACGATGTGGATGCTGCTCTGGATTATGCGCGTCGTTTGAAAACTCTTTCTGCACAATTGAGTGACAGCCTGTATATCGTTATGCGTGTCTATTTTGAAAAGCCGAGAACTACTGTTGGTTGGAAAGGCCTGATCAATGACCCGGCAATGGATGGCTCTTTTGATGTGGAAAGAGGATTACATATTGCTCGTCAATTATTGCTGGACTTAGTGGGCATGGGGCTACCGTTGGCGACGGAAGCTTTGGACCCAAACAGTCCGCAATACTTGGGTGATTTATTCAGTTGGTCGGCCATTGGTGCGCGTACGACGGAATCACAAACTCACCGCGAAATGGCTTCAGGTTTGTCTATGCCCGTTGGATTTAAAAATGGTACTGACGGTAGTTTAGGTACAGCAATCAATGCGATGCGTGCGGCTGCTATGCCACATCGTTTCATGGGGATTAACCAGTCAGGCCAAGTTTGCTTACTGCAAACCCAGGGGAATCCACACGGTCATGTGATTTTGCGCGGCGGTAAAACGCCTAACTACAGCGCACAAGATGTTGCTCAGTGTGAAAAACAGATGCAGGATGCGGGACTCATTCCATCCTTAATGATAGATTGCAGCCATGGTAATTCGAATAAAGACTACCGTCGTCAGACTGCGGTCGCTGAATCTGTGGTTGAACAGATCAAGGCTGGCAATCGTTCTATCACTGGTGTGATGCTGGAAAGTAACATCTATGAAGGTAATCAATCATCTGAGCAACCACGTACTGATATGCGCTATGGTGTTTCAGTCACTGATGCTTGTATTGATTGGGAAAGTACTGAAACCTTATTACGTGCTATGCACCAGGAATTACGTTCAGCGCTGGCGGCCCGGACTGCAGAGGAAAAGTAAGTATGGTGGCTGAATTGACCGCTTTGCGCGATCAAATTGATGAAGTCGATAAAGCATTGCTGGATTTGCTGGCTAAACGCCTGAATCTGGTGGCTGAAGTAGGTGAAGTTAAAAGCCGCTACGGCTTGCCTATTTATGTTCCGGACCGTGAGGCCGCGATGTTGGCCTCGCGCCGACAGGAAGCCGAGGCTCTAGGTGTGCCGCCCGATTTGATTGAGGACGTACTGCGCCGGATAATGCGAGAGTCTTATACCAGCGAGAATGACAAAGGGTTTAAGACGCTGCGCCCGCAACTGCGTCCGGTGGTGATTATCGGTGGTCAGGGCCAGATGGGGCAGTTATTTAGCCGCATGCTCGCACTGTCAGGCTATCAGGTCAAAACGCTGGAGCAACAGGATTGGCCGCGAGCTGAATCTATTCTGGCAGATGCTGGAATGGTGATTGTCAGTGTGCCGATTCATATCACTGAAGAAGTGATAACCCGGCTGCCAAAGTTACCGGCAGATTGTATTTTGCTGGATCTTGCTTCAGTCAAAAATAAACCGCTGCAGGCGATGTTAGCTGCCCATGAAGGGCCGGTTGTGGGTTTACACCCTATGTTTGGGCCCGATGTCGGTAGTCTGGCAAAACAAGTGGTAGTGTATTGCGATGGTCGTGACCCACAAGCTTATCAGTGGCTGCTGGAGCAGTTGCAGGTATGGGGCGCGCGGTTACATCGAATCAGTGCGGTTGAACATGACCAAAATATGGCATTTATTCAGGCGCTGCGCCATTTTGCGACTTTTGCATACGGATTGCATCTGGCAGAAGAAAATGTGCAGTTAGCGCAATTACTGGCGCTGTCTTCGCCGATTTATCGGCTAGAGTTGGCGATGGTGGGGCGGCTATTTGCACAAGATCCGCAACTTTACGCCGACATTATTATGTCATCGGAAGATAATCTGGCGTTGATTAAGCGCTATTACAAACGTTTTGGCGAGGCGATTACCTTGCTAGAGCAAAGTGATAAACAAGCCTTTGTACAAAGTTTCCAAAAAGTTGAGCACTGGTTTGGTGATTATGCCGAGCGCTTCTTAGTCGAAAGCCGTTCATTATTGCGGCAAGCCAACGACAACCGCCAATAGTTTTTCCTGATTTTAACAAGTCACCCTGACAGCATCGGGGTGACTTGTTGCTATTTAGGTTATAAGGCGAGGGCTTAGCTGGGATTGACCGGAACCACGTTTTCACTTGGATAGCAGCCCAATACTTTTAATGACCGAGTTATCGGCGTCAGGTCGGCCAAGGCTTTTTGCATGGAGTCCGAGCGCAAGTTAGCCTGCACATCAATATAAAACATCTCTTCCCACGGGTTGCCATTAATGGGCCGTGATTCCAGTTTGGTCATAATGATCCCGTGCTCTCTCAGCACGAGTAGCGCCTCAACCAATGCCCCAGACTGCTGGCCTGTCGCCATAATTAAGGTGGTTTTTGCGGGTATTTGATCTGAGACATCAATGGCTTTACGGGCAAGAATAATAAAGCGAGTGATATTTTGCTGCTGATTTGCCAGATTGTGTTCCAACACTTGCAGGTTATAAAGTGCACCACCGGCTTCGCTCCCTAGCGCCGCAGCTGTTGGTGAGTTCAACTGCGCCACTTTCTCCATCGCGGCGGCTGTGCTTTCGCAATACTCAATTTTCCAGTGCGGGAAGCGGTTAATAAATTGGCTGCATTGTTGGAAAGGTTGTGGGTGGCTGTAGACGGTTTGTATTTGGCTCAGGTCAGTTTCGCTGGCGACTAGCACGCAATGGTCAATCGGATTGGTAATTTCCCCGACAATTGACAAACTGGTGTGTTGCAGCAAGTCATACACGTCATTAATTGAGCCTGAGCTGGTGTTCTCTATTGGCAATACCGCGTAATCAGCTTGCCCGGTCTCCACCTGAGTAAAGATATCCTGGAATTTTTGGCAACCACATTCAATCAGGTGCTCAAAATGGCGCGCCGCGTATTGGCGCGCGGCTAAATGTGAGTAAGAACCTTTCGGCCCCAGAAAAGCGATACGAGCAGAGTGCTGAGCCGTTTGATTCAATTGATGCTGTAGCAGCGCCTGCTGAGTTAATACTGAATCTTCGATAATCAGTTGGAACAAGCGGGTGACATAAAACCCATCGAGATCATAAGGTTTGGCGGCCGTGATGAGCGCATCCAGCAAATCACGCTCACGTTCTTTATCACGAATTGGGCGGTGATGGAGTTGTTTGGCTTTAGCGACATCCACCGCCAATTCACGCCGCTCTGCCAGTAAGGCCAGCAGTTTTAAGTCTAGTGCACTGATGCGTTCGCGTAGCACCAGCAATGGGTTATCACTCATAGGGTTTACCTTAATTTTTTAAATGATTATACCCTAAATAATTCGAGTTGCAGGAAGGCGGACAAGGCGCACGCAGCTTGAAATATGACGGGTATAAATGCATAAAAAAAGCCTCCCGCTTGGGAGGCTTTGTTGTTCGTCTTCGCATTCTTTATCACACGACGAAACGCCTCCCAATCAGGGGAAGGTAAAAAAGAATGCGAAGAAAAACACTTTATTGATCATCGTTGCTAGTGGCCTATTTTTTTGATGCTGACTAAGGCGATACGTTATAGCCAAAATAAACAGCCCCTAAATTAACCGCCAGCCTGAATTGCTGTCAATAAAAAACGCGCCCAAAGGCGCGTTAGATCCGAAATGAGATGGATTGTCCCGGCTATTGTTGCTGCTCGGATTCTTCTTCCTCTACATCTGCTGACTCCAGATTAGCGTCTTTAACACTGCTTGCTGCTCGACGAGCTTCACCTTTGTGTTGAACTTTATTTAATTGGCGTTCTAGTTTGGTGATTAGTTCATTAATTGCAGCATACATATCGTCATGTTTGGCACTGGCAACTAAGGGGCCCATAGGTGTACTGATGGTTGCATCGGCAACGAATCCTTGTGGATCCTTGGACAGTACAATATGTGGGTTTATCAACTGGGCCTGCCATTTATCCAGTTTGGTGAGACGGTCTTCGACATGTTTACGGATTGCTGGGGTAATATCCATTTGTTTACTGGTGATGTTGACTGTCATATGACTTACCTCTCTGTCTACTCCATCTTGGATAACTTCAGCATACCTCTCTTTTTCACAAAATGTATGATCAAGATCACTTATTTTTGTCACCTTTTGCAAAGGTCGTGGGAACTGTGATTTAACGTCAGGAATAGCAGCTGAAGGCTTGAATCATTGGTCAGAATGCCGCATTATTGATAGGTTATATCGCCTGGATTTGGTTAAAAAACGCATTATTTTTGCGTTTTAGGTTGAATGTCAGCGCGATAGTCTAACGGCATGAATCACTGCGATTTATGGCTAAAAGGCAGAATTGAAAACGGCAGCCTGAGCTGCCGTTTGTTATTTTTATGGTTCCAAATAATTTTAGGCGGGGTTCGCCGCGATTATTTTGGCCACTTTGTCTGCTTGCGCATTCAATTGCAATTGCTTGTAAGCATTTTCCATCAACGGCAACGCATCACGAGTTGCTTGAGTATCAGGATAATCTCTCAGCATTTGTTCTACACGGTTAACGACCGCGACGTAAGCGCCTCGTTTAGTGTAATATTGCGCCACGGCCAATTCATGCTTGGCCAGACGATTTTTCAGGAACACCAAGCGTTTTTGCGCATCGGTTGCATATTGGCTGTTCGGATAGCTTTGAATCAACTGGTTAAAATCGCGGAATGCGGCTTTAGCATGTTGTGGGTCACGGTCTGAACGATCAATCCCGAAGAAGCCTTGCAATGCGCTGTCATCCAGAGCCATGTCAGTCAAACCACGCATATATAATACGTAATCGATGTTAGGATGTGTGGGATTGAGGCGCATAAAGCGATCGATTGAGGCTTGCGCCAACGGCAGATCAGCAGATTTATAATACGCATAAATTAAATCAAGCTGAACCTGTTGGGAGTAAGGCCCGAAAGGATAGCGGTTATCTAACGCTTCTAATTGCGTAATGGCTCCCTTAAAGTTACCGTCCTGCAGTTTTTGCTGAGCGGTAGCATAGAGCTCAGAAGGCGGGTTATCGGGAACCACGTCCTTGTTACTGGAGCAACCGGTCAGCACCAGGCTCAACGTGGCGGCAGCCACCAGATATTTCATACGCGTCATGACGTTTTGATTATCCTCGAAGTGTTATTCCGGGAGACTGTCCGTTAAGCTCCCGACAAAGATCTAGATACAATAGCACATTATATTAAACGGCATCGCCGTCAAAACCCAACGTTAACGAACAAGAAGCTGCATATGGCACAACAAGTACAACTCAGCGCAACGGTGGCCGAATCACAACTCGGTCAACGGTTAGATCAGGCTTTGGCCGAATTGTTCCCTGATTATTCAAGATCTCGTATAAAAGAATGGATCTTGGAAGATAGGGTCACAGTCGATGGTAAAACAATTAACAAGCCTAAAGAAAAAGTGTTGGGTGGCGAGCTCGTCGCAATTGACGCGCAAATTGAGGAAGATGCCCGCTGGGCGCCTCAAGAAATCCCACTGGATATCGTCTATGAAGATAACGATATTCTGGTTATTAATAAACCCCGCGGTTTAGTCGTTCATCCTGGCGCCGGCAACCCTGATGGCACCGTCCTGAATGCATTGCTCTATTATTACCCAGAAATTGTCGATGTTCCTCGCGCAGGTATCGTACACCGCCTGGATAAAGATACCACCGGCTTGATGGTGGTGGCGAAAACCGTTCCAGCACAGACCCGTTTGGTTGAAGCACTGCAAGCGCGTGAAATCACTCGTGAATATGAAGCGGTGGCTATCGGCAATATGACCGCGGGCGGCAGAGTTGACGAACCTATTTCTCGTCATTCCACCAAGCGGACACATATGGCTGTCCATCCGATGGGTAAACCGGCGACCACTCACTATCGGATTATGGAGCATTTCCGCGCCCATACGCGCCTACGTCTGCGCTTAGAAACGGGTCGTACGCACCAAATCCGTGTGCATATGTCCCATATCAACCATCCGCTGGTGGGTGATCAGCTGTATGGTGGCCGCCCACGTCCGCCACGCGGCGCATCGGACTCCTTTATTGCTATCCTGCGTGGTTTTGATCGCCAGGCGCTGCATGCCACTATGCTGCGTTTGTATCATCCAATCAGTGGCATTCAAATGGAATGGCATGCAGCCTTACCAGAAGATATGGTCGAGCTGATTAATGCGCTGAAAGCTGATACCGAAGAATTCAAAGATCAGATGGATTGGTAATGGACAAGCTGATACTTCCCGACTGGCCAATGCCTGCCACTGTTAAGGCATGCAGTACCACCCGCCATGGTGGTATCAGCGAATTCCCTTATGATTCATTAAATCTTGGCACCCATGTGGGGGATACTGCCGTCCGTGTGGCTGCCAATCGACAATATTTAGTGGAGCAAGCAGAGTTACCGCAAATGCCGCTGTGGCTAGAACAGGTGCACGGCACTCGCGTCCTGCATCTGGATGGCTCAGTAATTTCTGATGTACAGGCTGATGCGGTCTACAGCTGTGTGGCTGGGCAAGTTTGTGCGGTTATGACCGCAGATTGCCTGCCGGTGTTATTTTGCTCGCTGGCGGGTGATGAAGTGGCGGCCGCCCATGCTGGCTGGCGCGGGCTTTGCGCCGGTGTCCTTGAACAAACAATGGCACAATTTAATGCTGCACCATCCTCGATTATAGCCTGGCTAGGCCCAGCAATAGGCCCACAGCAGTTTGAGGTGGGGGAAGAGGTTAAACAGGCATTTATCCAAATCGACGCACAATCAGCTGCGGCGTTCACACCTGCCGGCGCTAAATATCTCGCCGACATCTATTTATTAGCTCGATTGCGGCTACGGGCTGCGGGTATTCACGCTATTTATGGCGGAGACCGCTGTACTGTGAGTGAAAAACAACAATTTTTCTCTTATCGGCGCGATGGAATCACCGGACGTATGGCAAGTTTAATCTGGCTGATATAACCTATTAAATTAGGACGATCCGCTGACGCATGACGTTTTACTTTAAATATAGTGTCGAAATAACCTTGAAAATTTGAGGGATGACCTCATCTAATCTCCAGTAGCAATTTTGACCAATATTGGAGGTGTTATGCGTTTGGATCGTCTTACTAGCAAATTCCAGCTAGCCCTCGCCGATGCCCAATCTTTAGCGCTTGGGCGCGATAACCAATTTATTGAACCGTTACATTTGATGAGCGCACTGCTCAATCAGGATGGGGGGACGGTTCGCCCATTGTTGACCTCGGCAGGGATTAATGTCGCCAATTTGCGTGGCGACATTGAGCAGGCTTTAGGTCGGCTTCCACAAGTTGAAGGTACTGGCGGCGATGTTCAACCATCAAATGAACTCGTCCGTGTCTTGAATCTTTGTGACAAATTAGCGCAGAAGCGGGCAGATAAATTTATCTCTTCAGAACTGTTCGTTTTGGCTGTTCTTGAGGATCGCGGCACCTTAACTGACATGTTAAAGGCCGCTGGTGCAACAAAAGATAAAATAAATAAGGCAATTGAAGATATGCGTGGTGGTGACAAAGTTGATGACCAAGGGGCTGAAGACCAGCGCCAGGCATTGAAAAAATTCACTATCGACCTGACTGAGCGTGCGGAACAAGGCAAACTTGACCCCGTTATTGGCCGTGATGAAGAAATTCGCCGCACTATTCAGGTGCTACAACGCCGGACCAAAAATAACCCGGTGTTAATTGGTGAACCTGGTGTCGGTAAAACGGCCATTGTAGAGGGGCTGGCACAGCGAATCGTCAATGGCGAAGTGCCGGAAGGCCTGAAACATAAACGCGTGCTTTCATTGGATATGGGTGCCCTGATTGCCGGGGCGAAATATCGCGGTGAGTTTGAAGAGCGCTTGAAAGGCGTGCTGAATGATTTATCAAAACAAGAAGGCAGTGTGATCTTGTTCATTGATGAATTGCATACCATGGTCGGTGCGGGGAAAGGCGACGGGGCGATGGATGCCGGCAACATGCTAAAACCTGCGCTAGCACGCGGTGAATTGCACTGCGTAGGGGCCACCACTCTTGATGAGTATCGCCAATATATAGAGAAAGACGCGGCGCTGGAGCGGCGTTTCCAGAAAGTCTATGTGGCAGAACCAACAGTTGAAGACACCATTGCCATTTTGCGTGGGTTGAAAGAGCGTTATGAACTGCATCACCATGTGCAGATAACCGACCCGGCAATTGTGGCGGCGGCAACACTGTCGCACCGTTATATCTCGGATCGTCAGTTACCGGATAAAGCCATTGACCTGATTGATGAGGCCGGTTCTAGCATCCGTATGCAGATGGACTCAAAACCAGAATCATTGGATAGGCTCGAACGCCGGATTATCCAATTGAAACTGGAGCAGCAGGCTCTGAAAAAAGAGTCTGATGACGCCAGTAAAAAACGTCTGGAAATGCTCAATACCGAATTAGAGCAGAAAGAACGTGAATATTCAGAGCTGGAAGAAGAGTGGAAAGCGGAAAAAGCCTCTCTTACTGGAACTCAGAATATTAAAACTGAACTGGAACAAGCCAAAATCACCTTGGAGCAGGCTCGCCGCGTGGGTGACTTGGCGCGGATGTCAGAACTTCAGTACGGTAAAATCCCTGAGCTGGAAAAACAGCTGGCGGCAGCCACGGCGCTTGAAGGGAAAACCATGAAGCTGCTGCGTAACCGCGTCACTGAAGCAGAGATTGCTGAAGTGCTGGCGCGTTGGACCGGTATTCCGGTATCGCGCATGCTGGAAAGTGAACGGGATAAGTTGCTGCGCATGGAAGAGGATCTGCATACTCGCGTCATTGGGCAAGATGAAGCGGTTGAAGCGGTATCTAATGCGATTCGTCGTAGCCGTGCTGGGTTATCAGATCCAAACCGCCCAATTGGTTCCTTCCTATTCTTAGGGCCAACTGGGGTAGGTAAAACCGAGTTGTGCAAAGCGCTGGCGAATTTCTTGTTTGACAGTGACGATGCCATGGTGCGCATTGATATGTCCGAGTTTATGGAGAAACATTCCGTCTCTCGGTTAGTCGGTGCGCCTCCCGGTTATGTCGGTTATGAAGAGGGCGGATATTTGACTGAAGCGGTACGCCGCCGTCCTTATTCTGTCATTCTGCTGGATGAAGTGGAAAAAGCGCATCCAGATGTCTTCAACATTCTTTTGCAGGTGTTGGATGATGGGCGCTTAACTGACGGGCAGGGGAGAACGGTCGATTTTCGCAATACGGTAGTCATCATGACCTCTAACCTCGGCTCTGATTTGATTCAGGAGCGTTTCGGTGAAAGAAGCTATACCGAAATGAAGGATATGGTGATGGAAGTTGTCACTCATCACTTCCGCCCTGAATTCATTAACCGTATAGATGAGGTTGTTGTCTTCCATCCGTTGGGTCGGGCGCATCTGGCGGCTATTGCCAGCATCCAACTGGAACGTCTGTACAAACGTCTGGAAGAACGTGGCTATCAGGTCACTATTACTCAGCCTGCATTGGAGTTCTTGGGTGAAACGGGCTTTGACCCTGTTTATGGTGCGCGGCCATTGAAACGCGCTATTCAGCAGGAAATTGAGAATCCATTGGCGCAACAGATACTGTCCGGCAAATTAATACCGGGAGTACCGGTGACTCTGGATATAGAAAACGGGCATATTATTGCCAAGCAGTAAGTGTTAATCCTTAAGGGGGCGAGAAATCGCCCCCTTTTTGTTTCCTTTTTCATCGTATTTGATGTTTTTGACGCATTAATGAGCGGTTGAAAAGTTTTTTCAAATTAGGGGTTGCAGGCTGTCAGGAACTCCCTATAATGCGCCTCCACTGACCGGGAACAACGAAACACACCTCGCCGGGTCAGGAAGAGAAAAGAACGGTTTTGACTTCGCAAGAAACAAAATAATTCCTTGACTCTTCAGCGGGAAGGCGTATTATCTGCCTCCCGCGTTACCGTAAGATTCGCCGCAAGGCCAACGGGTAACGAACGCTCTTTAACAATTTATCAGACAATCTGTGTGGGCACTCGCAAGACGATATCAAAGCCTGTTTCGGCAGGCAGAAATAATCAAAGTCTTGAAGAGTGACCAAAGCAGTACACATTTGAACTTCGGTTCGAATGCATATTTGCAGAAAGTAATCTTTGAGCATCGCCATTTCGGTGGCAAATCAAACAAATCTTAAATTGAAGAGTTTGATCATGGCTCAGATTGAACGCTGGCGGCAGGCCTAACACATGCAAGTCGAGCGGCAGCGGGAAGTAGCTTGCTACTTTGCCGGCGAGCGGCGGACGGGTGAGTAATGTCTGGGAAACTGCCTGATGGAGGGGGATAACTACTGGAAACGGTAGCTAATACCGCATGACGTCTTCGGACCAAAGTGGGGGACCTTCGGGCCTCACGCCATCGGATGTGCCCAGATGGGATTAGCTAGTAGGTGGGGTAACGGCTCACCTAGGCGACGATCCCTAGCTGGTCTGAGAGGATGACCAGCCACACTGGAACTGAGACACGGTCCAGACTCCTACGGGAGGCAGCAGTGGGGAATATTGCACAATGGGCGCAAGCCTGATGCAGCCATGCCGCGTGTGTGAAGAAGGCCTTCGGGTTGTAAAGCACTTTCAGCGAGGAGGAAGGCATAAAGGTTAATAACCTTTGTGATTGACGTTACTCGCAGAAGAAGCACCGGCTAACTCCGTGCCAGCAGCCGCGGTAATACGGAGGGTGCAAGCGTTAATCGGAATTACTGGGCGTAAAGCGCACGCAGGCGGTTTGTTAAGTCAGATGTGAAATCCCCGCGCTTAACGTGGGAACTGCATTTGAAACTGGCAAGCTAGAGTCTTGTAGAGGGGGGTAGAATTCCAGGTGTAGCGGTGAAATGCGTAGAGATCTGGAGGAATACCGGTGGCGAAGGCGGCCCCCTGGACAAAGACTGACGCTCAGGTGCGAAAGCGTGGGGAGCAAACAGGATTAGATACCCTGGTAGTCCACGCTGTAAACGATGTCGACTTGGAGGTTGTGCCCTTGAGGCGTGGCTTCCGGAGCTAACGCGTTAAGTCGACCGCCTGGGGAGTACGGCCGCAAGGTTAAAACTCAAATGAATTGACGGGGGCCCGCACAAGCGGTGGAGCATGTGGTTTAATTCGATGCAACGCGAAGAACCTTACCTACTCTTGACATCCACAGAACTTAGCAGAGATGCTTCGGTGCCTTCGGGAACTGTGAGACAGGTGCTGCATGGCTGTCGTCAGCTCGTGTTGTGAAATGTTGGGTTAAGTCCCGCAACGAGCGCAACCCTTATCCTTTGTTGCCAGCACGTAATGGTGGGAACTCAAAGGAGACTGCCGGTGATAAACCGGAGGAAGGTGGGGATGACGTCAAGTCATCATGGCCCTTACGAGTAGGGCTACACACGTGCTACAATGGCAGATACAAAGTGAAGCGAACTCGCGAGAGCAAGCGGACCACATAAAGTCTGTCGTAGTCCGGATTGGAGTCTGCAACTCGACTCCATGAAGTCGGAATCGCTAGTAATCGTAGATCAGAATGCTACGGTGAATACGTTCCCGGGCCTTGTACACACCGCCCGTCACACCATGGGAGTGGGTTGCAAAAGAAGTAGGTAGCTTAACCTTCGGGAGGGCGCTTACCACTTTGTGATTCATGACTGGGGTGAAGTCGTAACAAGGTAACCGTAGGGGAACCTGCGGTTGGATCACCTCCTTACCTAAAGATACGCATTGCGCAGTGTCCACACAGATTGTCTGATAGAAAGTAACGAGCAAATAAAGCCGGACTGAGAAATTAGTCGGGCTTTAGTACCTTGTTGGGTCTGTAGCTCAGGTGGTTAGAGCGCACCCCTGATAAGGGTGAGGTCGGTGGTTCAAGTCCACTCAGACCCACCAACTCACCATTCCCTGTTGAGTTGCAGCAATAAGGTGATTTTGCTTTTTATATGGGGCTATAGCTCAGCTGGGAGAGCGCCTGCCTTGCACGCAGGAGGTCAGCGGTTCGATCCCGCTTAGCTCCACCATATAAAAAACTATTTCAAAACGTACTGCGGTCGCAAGACTCAGTGGGTTGTGAAATATTGCTCTTTAACAATCTGGAACAAGCTGAAAATTGAAACATGACAGCTGAAACTTATCTCTCCGTAGAAGTGCTGAGATAAGGAGTAACCTGTCATAGAGTCTCTCAAATAATCGCAATGCGACGATGTCGAAAGACACTTTCGGGTTGTGAGGTTAAGCGACTAAGCGTACACGGTGGATGCCTAGGCAGTCAGAGGCGATGAAGGGCGTGCTAATCTGCGAAAAGCGTCGGTAAGGTGATATGAACCGTTATAACCGACGATACCCGAATGGGGAAACCCAGTGCAATTCGTTGCACTATTGCATGGTGAATACATAGCCATGCAAGGCGAACCGGGGGAACTGAAACATCTAAGTACCCCGAGGAAAAGAAATCAACCGAGATTCCCCCAGTAGCGGCGAGCGAACGGGGAGGAGCCCAGAGTCTGAATCAGTTTGTGTGTTAGTGGAAGCGTCTGGAAAGTCGCACGGTACAGGGTGATAGTCCCGTACACAAAAATACACTTGCTGTGAACTCGATGAGTAGGGCGGGACACGTGACATCCTGTCTGAATATGGGGGGACCATCCTCCAAGGCTAAATACTCCTGACTGACCGATAGTGAACCAGTACCGTGAGGGAAAGGCGAAAAGAACCCCGGCGAGGGGAGTGAAATAGAACCTGAAACCGTGTACGTACAAGCAGTGGGAGCACCTTCGTGGTGTGACTGCGTACCTTTTGTATAATGGGTCAGCGACTTATATTTTGTAGCAAGGTTAACCGAATAGGGGAGCCGTAGGGAAACCGAGTCTTAACTGGGCGTCTAGTTGCAAGGTATAGACCCGAAACCCGGTGATCTAGCCATGGGCAGGTTGAAGGTTGGGTAACACTAACTGGAGGACCGAACCGACTAATGTTGAAAAATTAGCGGATGACTTGTGGCTGGGGGTGAAAGGCCAATCAAACCGGGAGATAGCTGGTTCTCCCCGAAAGCTATTTAGGTAGCGCCTCGTGAACTCATCTTCGGGGGTAGAGCACTGTTTCGGCTAGGGGGCCATCCCGGCTTACCAAACCGATGCAAACTCCGAATACCGAAGAATGTTATCACGGGAGACACACGGCGGGTGCTAACGTCCGTCGTGAAGAGGGAAACAACCCAGACCGCCAGCTAAGGTCCCAAAGTCATGGTTAAGTGGGAAACGATGTGGGAAGGCATAGACAGCCAGGATGTTGGCTTAGAAGCAGCCATCATTTAAAGAAAGCGTAATAGCTCACTGGTCGAGTCGGCCTGCGCGGAAGATGTAACGGGGCTAAACCATGCACCGAAGCTGCGGCAGCGACGCTTAGGCGTTGTTGGGTAGGGGAGCGTTCTGTAAGCCGTTGAAGGTGAACTGTGAGGTTTGCTGGAGGTATCAGAAGTGCGAATGCTGACATAAGTAACGATAATGCGGGTGAAAAGCCCGCACGCCGGAAGACCAAGGGTTCCTGTCCAACGTTAATCGGGGCAGGGTGAGTCGACCCCTAAGGCGAGGCTGAAAAGCGTAGTCGATGGGAAACAGGTTAATATTCCTGTACTTGGTGTTACTGCGAAGGGGGGACGGAGAAGGCTAGGCTAGCCGGGCGACGGTTGTCCCGGTTTAAGCATGTAGGCGGAGTGACTTGGTAAATCCGGTTGCTTATCAACGCTGAGGTGTGATGACGAGCCACTACGGTGGTGAAGTAGTTGATGCCAAGCTTCCAGGAAAAGCCTCTAAGCATCAGGTAACATTAAATCGTACCCCAAACCGACACAGGTGGTCAGGTAGAGAATACTCAGGCGCTTGAGAGAACTCGGGTGAAGGAACTAGGCAAAATGGTGCCGTAACTTCGGGAGAAGGCACGCTGGCATTAGGTAAAGAGACTTGCTCTCGGCGCCGAAGCCAGTCGAAGATACCAGCTGGCTGCAACTGTTTAATAAAAACACAGCACTGTGCAAACACGAAAGTGGACGTATACGGTGTGACGCCTGCCCGGTGCTGGAAGGTTAATTGATGGGGTCAGCCGCAAGGCGAAGCTCTTGATCGAAGCCCCAGTAAACGGCGGCCGTAACTATAACGGTCCTAAGGTAGCGAAATTCCTTGTCGGGTAAGTTCCGACCTGCACGAATGGCGTAATGATGGCCAGGCTGTCTCCACCCGAGACTCAGTGAAATTGAACTCGCTGTGAAGATGCAGTGTACCCGCGGCAAGACGGAAAGACCCCGTGAACCTTTACTATAGCTTGACACTGAACATTGAGCCTTGATGTGTAGGATAGGTGGGAGGCATCGAAGCGTGGACGCCAGTCTGCGTGGAGCCAACCTTGAAATACCACCCTTTAATGTTTGATGTTCTAACTCGGCCCCATAATCTGGGGTGAGGACAGTGTCTGGTGGGTAGTTTGACTGGGGCGGTCTCCTCCCAAAGAGTAACGGAGGAGCACGAAGGTTAGCTAATCACGGTCGGACATCGTGAGGTTAGTGCAAAGGCATAAGCTAGCTTGACTGCGAGAGTGACGGCTCGAGCAGGTACGAAAGTAGGTCTTAGTGATCCGGTGGTTCTGAATGGAAGGGCCATCGCTCAACGGATAAAAGGTACTCCGGGGATAACAGGCTGATACCGCCCAAGAGTTCATATCGACGGCGGTGTTTGGCACCTCGATGTCGGCTCATCACATCCTGGGGCTGAAGTAGGTCCCAAGGGTATGGCTGTTCGCCATTTAAAGTGGTACGCGAGCTGGGTTTAGAACGTCGTGAGACAGTTCGGTCCCTATCTGCCGTGGGCGTTGGAAGATTGAGAGGGGCTGCTCCTAGTACGAGAGGACCGGAGTGGACGAATCACTGGTGTTCGGGTTGTCATGCCAATGGCATTGCCCGGTAGCTAAATTCGGAAGAGATAACCGCTGAAAGCATCTAAGCGGGAAACTTGCCTCGAGATGAGTCTTCCCTGGGGCTTTAAGCCCCCTGAAGGAACGTTAAAGACTATGACGTTGATAGGCTGGGTGTGTAAGTGCAGCGATGCATTGAGCTAACCAGTACTAATGATCCGTGAGGCTTAACCTTACAACACCGAAGGTGTTTTAGAGAGAATTTTGATTTTCAGCGATGTTTACAGATTGGATTGACTGGCTGCGTGATGATTATCATGGAGCGGGTTGATTAAAACAGAATTTGCCTGGCGGCCATAGCGCGGTGGCACCACCTGAACCCATGCCGAACTCAGAAGTGAAACGCCGTAGCGCCGATGGTAGTGTGGGGTCTCCCCATGCGAGAGTAGGACACTGCCAGGCATCAAATCAAGTAAAGACCCCATGCCAAAAGCGTGGGGTTTTTGCTATGTGCGGGATATGAGAAAGAGAAGCCTTCTGCTGTGCAGAGGGCTTTTTTATGTCTGAAATTTGGCAGTGACTGAGCAAAAGATGAATTGCCTATGCTGCTATTTAGCTAATTTTGCGCTAGTTAACCGCTTGGTAGAGGCTGTAGCCAGTGACTGCTCCCGCGACATCCCAAGCGAAGTCTTTCCAACTCCAACCAGTACCGCCTTGACGGCTATCATATAGTTCCTTACCCGCGCCAATACCGATTGAAAACAGCAGACCAAAGTTACGACTTTTGGCATCTGACCAATTCTGATGTTCACCATAGGCGGTGCCCGCAGCGGCTAATGCGGCGGAGGCAAAGAAATGCTGTGCTTTGTCCTTCCCGGTCCAACTGTCATTGGCCATATGGCTACATGCAGAACTGGCGAAAAGTAGTGGGGCAATAATGAAAGGGCGAAGATAAGGTGAGCACCACATAGAGTCTCTCCTCAGACCAGAGACAAAAAACCCGGTATGGGCCGGGTTTTTATGCTTCAGATTTACAGAATACGGCTGATGAGCCGGTCGATACGGATTCTGCGTAAACGGCGAATCAGTTTGCGTACTTTGACTGGATATTGCTGAATATTCTCCAGCTCAAGGTAGTGTGAAACAACTTTAGTATGAGTACGAATACATTCCAGCTCTTTTGCGCGCTGTTCGTGCATTTCATGCTTAGGGTCGTGGATCAAAATGGCATTTTCCAGATCCAGGCGCCATGCCCGTGGATTCAGGTTATTACCGGTGATCAATTGCCAGTTGTTATCGACCCACATTCCTTTCAGATGATAGGTATTGTCGCCATCTTTCCACAAACGAACAATCAGTTGGCCGCTATCGACAAAGCGCTGTAAACGGCTAAGGAAGCGGCGCAAATTGATTTCATATAAGTAAGGTAATGCACCGATAATCTTAAAGGGTTGATCTTCAGGAATATAAAAGTCGTTTGCGGTTTTGTCACCAACAATAATCTCAACCTGCTTACCCTCGCGCAGCAGATAAATGATGTTGCGCACTAACAATGCGGGCAGATTAAAATAGGGGGTGCAGATGGTGAGGCGTTCATCAGCAGAAGCCATTAAATGATGAATAGTTTTATTCAGTTGGCTCTTTTTGCCTAACCCAACGAGTGGGGTAACAGCCAATTCATCATTGCTAGCTTGTGCTGGAAATTGATAACCAATATCTCGTAGTGATGAGCGGAACTGGCGAGTTTCATTTTTGATCTCGGGATTGGTCGGCCGATCCGTGCGATCGAGGCGCTGAACTGCACCGGCGCTCAGTACCCGTTGCTTCACATAATCAACCATAATAGCGGCTAATGATGGATTAGTGATTAATTGGTAGCGATCATAACGATACTTATCGTTTTGATAAAGATAGACATCATTGATGCTGGCACCACTGTAAATCACGGTGTCATCAATGACAAAACCCTTCAGATGCAATACACCCAGGGCTTCGCGGGTATTAACCGGCACACCGTAAACTGGAACACAAACGTCCGGATGTTGACTCGCCATTTCACAATACCAATCTGCATTAGTATTGACTGCTGCGGCCCCGATGCGGCCACGTTGGGCGCGATGCCAGTCGACCAGCACACAAATTTCCAGCTCAGGATGCTGCTGTTTGGCCTGATAGAGGGCATTCATCACGTCACGGCCGGCATCATCCTGCTCAAGGTAAAGCGCCACCAGATAGATGCGTTTGCTCGCCTGGCCTATTAATTCCAGCAGAGTAGAGCGGAAAACCTTGGGGCAATACAGCGTTTTGACATCATCAACTGACTGGGGGAGTTTGGGCAGTTGTGCAAGGTGTTGTTGATGTTTGCTACGTTTGAATTTTGACAACATCACAGTGCGCTTCTTCTCTTGTTATTTGATGGCAGAACCGCCATATCCAAAAAAACACTAATCCATAGAGTCGGGCGATAATACCACTACTTTTCCGGATTGTGCGCAAGTTTTGCCAACCGTAGGCCGAATCGCTTATCTATGTGGGCCATATCACAGTGATTCATGTACTTGAAATCAAAGTGTCAGCTTAAGATTAACAATGCCATCTTCCATTTGCACATCAATGCTAAAACCCAGTTTCTGCGCCAAACCTATCATTCCGCGGTTATTGGGCATAGTGACCGCCGTCAGCCGTGTTAGCCCGTGGCTACGGGTGTACTGGATCATCTTCTCCAGTAGCTCTCGCCCCAGCCCCAGTCCTTTTAAGTCTGAACGCACCAAGACGGCAAACTCCGCGTCGATATTATCAGGGTCGGACAACGCACGGGTAACGCCAATGATTTCCGGGCCTGCTGCATTTTGGCGCACAGCAACAAAGGCCATTTCCCGATCATAGTCAATCTGCGTCATATTCGCCAAATCATCGTGACTGAATTCGTTGATTTCGCTGAAGTAGCGATAGTAGAGATCTTCTTTAGTCACTTGATCAATAAACAATTTTAGCAGCGGTTCATCTTCCGGCAAAATAGGGCGGAACAGGCAGTGAGAGCCATCTTTTAGCACCACATTTTGTTCCAGCTCGTGTGGATAGGGGCGAATAGCCAGCCGTGCTTGTGGGTCGCCGGTGACCGGAGCTAACTGCATTGATACATCCAACAGAGTGAACTCATTGCCTGAAGCAAGCACCGGGTGAATATCTAAACGCGAGATTTCCGGGCAATCAAGAATCAGGTTAGAGACTTGCACCAGCAAGCGGCTTAGCCCGGGGATGTCCAGTGGTTGCAGTGAACCACGGCTGCGAATTTTTCCACCTTTCACGGCCTGGATTATCAGATAGCGCGCCAATGCCATATTCAATGGCGGCAATGCCACAGCGGCTTGGGTTTCGTGGTGCCACTCAATTCCGCCTTCGCCTAACATTATCAGTGGGCCGAAAATGGCATCTTGCTCCACCGCAATGCGCAACTCCTGTGCCCCGGCGCGGTTCGCCATGCTTTGTACCAATAAACCATCGATACGCGCTTGGGGATAAGTCCGTTTAACCCTATCAAGGATATCGTCAGCGGCCCGCTGCACCTCAATTGCGGTGCGCAGATACAGCATAACGCCCTGAACTTCTGATTTATGCACAATATCGGGCGAGCGCAGTTTGATGGCCACCGGATATCCCAGCTGTTCGGCGATATGCACAGCTTCGACACTATCACTGGCAATCCAGGTGGGTAGCATGTTGAGGCCATAGGCTTCAAGGATCGGCTGGACTTCATGGGTATCGAGCTGGGTGGTTCCTTCTGCCAGCGCCTGGCGAATTAATTGATGCACATGCGCAGTATTGTCGGTGAGGCCCATGGGCAATGCCGGTGTTTCTTTCAGTTGTTTTTGATTGCGGCGGTATTCCACCATGTGCATAAAAGCGGTAATCGCCCCTTCTGGTGTGCGGTAGGTCGGGATGCCGGCTTCAGTGAACAAACGGCGGGCATCAAGGGATGAATATTCACCGCACCAGTTAGTCAGCAAGGTAATGCGCTTGCCGCGTGGGTGTTGGCGGATTGCGGATATCAGTAACTCCGCGGTTTTACTGCCCGGTGCCGCGGCACTCGGCGAGTGAATCAGTAGCAGCGCATCATAGTCGGTGCTGTCCAATAGTGGTTTAACCGCCGCTAAATAGCGCTCAGCGCTGGCATCATCGCGTAGGTCTATTGGGTTACGTAAGGAAACAAAAGGCGGTAGTGCGGCATTCAGGGCGGATTGGGTGGTATCCGACAGTGTCGCCAGTTTGCCATTGCGGCGAATCAGTTCATCCAGTGCCATCGCCGCCGGTGCTGCGCCATTGCTGACAATCAGTAACCGCTCGCCACGCAATGGATGCATATGACTTAGGGTTTCGACGGCTGAAAATAGCTCGTGAGTATCCTGGACCCGCAACAGACCCGCGCGCTGGATGGCAGCATCATAGGCGGCATCTAACCCTTGCTGACCATTGAGTAATTGCTGGGCGCGCTGGCTGCGGCCACTTTTGACCACCAGAATCGGTTTATTGCGTGAGGCACTGCGCGAGGCGGATAAAAAGCGGCGTGCATCACTGATATGTTCGATATACAGCATAATAGCGCTGGTTTTACCGTCTCGGGCTAAGAAGTCGAGTAAGTCATCGACATCAATATCCAGGCTATCACCCAGCGCAATAAAGTAAGAGAAACCGACTTCCCGCTGCTGCGCCCAGTCCAAAATAGTGTTGGCCACGGCCGCTGATTGGGAGATAAATGCCAGCCGACCTTTCTTGATGGGCACTGGCGAAAAACTGGCATTTAGCCCTTGCCACGGAGCGAGCAAACCTAAGCTATTTGGCCCCAGCAAGCGAATGTGATGGCGCTGTGCGCAAGCTTTCAGCTCCGCAAATTGCTCGGTTGCCGCCGACAGAATAATCACCGCCTTACAGCCACGGGTGGCCAAATCCTCCAACAGGGGGAGATTGCGGCGGTTGTTGGTGCATAAAATCGCCAAGTCGGGTGTGATGGGCAGGCTGGCAATATTCGCATAAGCCAATACACCGCAAACGGCTTTATGGCTCGGGGTGACGGGCAGAATTGGGCCATTGAAGCCGCCATCGAGCAAATTACGCATCATCAGGAAACCCGCCCGCTCCGGCTTCTCAGAAGCACCAATAACCGCGATTGACTTCGGGCGTAAGAGTGCTTCTAATCCACGTTGGCTCATAGGGTATTCCTTAAAGGGAAAGTTGCTGGCTTGATTTTATGCGATTTCTTCCCGACTTGCTGTGACTCGGCCCACTGGATGATGAGGTTTTCCCGCTAAATATTGCTGCCGAAAGTAGTGAAAATGTGCAGTTAACCCATCAGCCGCCTGAATATCGCCAGCTTGCAGGAGCAGGGCTGCCGCCACTTCCACGGTGCAGTGTTGCTCCGGGCGTGGTGATTCACGCAGCAAATAATCTGAGGTGTTAGTGACATTAAGTGACAACATTGGTAACCCGGCGAGATAAGGACTTTTACGGAACATTTTTTTGGCTTCAGTCCAGGTGCCATCCAGCAGGATAAATAGCGGTGGCTTATCACTGACGGGTAATTGATTGAATACCTGCCGCTCAGGTTCGGCGTACTTTTCCGGGAAAACCACATAAGGCTGGCGCTGCGGGTCGCGTAGTGCGGCTAATAACTCAGGGGCAACTTCAGTTCGTGCCCAGAGAAAAGCTTGAGTGTTTGGTAAAATATCAGCAATCAGGCGGCCGGTATTACTGGGTTTGAGGGGTTCAGTGTCAAACATCAGCAGGCAAAAGCGGCTGTTGGCCGGTTGCACTTTAATGGTGTCACACAGACAAAAGCGCTCGGTCAGCAGGCAGCCTTGGCAGCGAATTGCGCGGCAACCGCGGGCGCGGTAAGGGCGGGTAGAGAGTGCTAGCCGCTGGCGGCGCAGGCGCAATACCGCATTTTCCGTCGTTATATTTACGGGCAATAGCTGCTCGTTGGTCAATGTCTCCGTCACGACGGACTCCTGAAGAAATAGCGTTATTCTAATGAACCTATGGCCTGAATTATAGATAAACTAACGCCCCTGACAGAAAGCTATCAAGGGCGTAGATTTAATTTGGCAGGGGAATGCCGCCAAATGAGCAATAAATGAAGTAAACTAGCTTAGCGAGCCGCTGGCTCTACGGCTAATTGTTCATCAAGCCATTGATCAAAAGGTGCCTTTGGCATAGCGCCGCTAAGCATGTCGACCATTTTGCCGTTGCGATACAGCATAATGGTGGGAATGCTGCGGATACGAAAGCGAGTACTGAGTGCGGGTTCAGCTTCGGTGTTGATTTTAACGAAGCGGACTTTTCCGGCGCGTTCTGCGGCAACCTCTGCAAAAATGGGGGCAAAGTTGCGGCAAGGGCCGCACCATGGTGCCCAGAAATCGATGACAACAGGCAGGTCATCTTGCAGCAATTTATCCAGTGTGTCGGCGGTGGCGTTAATGACTTCGCCATCAAATAAAGAGTGGCCACAACGCCCACATTTAGCGCCGTCATCAATACGTTCTTCCGGTAGGCGGTTGGTCGCCATACAAGCTGTACATACCGTATTCATAAATGAGCCTTTATTATGTATCTCAATAAATAGAAGAGAAACGATACAGTCACACCGCGCTGAATTGTTTCTTGGTTGTTATCTATTATGAAGATAAATGAAAGAAGTGCCAAAATGGTTTATTCGATGAATACGATAGTTGCTAGCTTTTAGCGCTTGCTTATGGCTTACCGGGCAGACATCAGGTAATCTTCGCGCCCTGCGCGTTGGTGGAGAAGACAATGAACGATTCATTTAGTGGCAAAAACGGCAAAGTTAAAGTGATGTACGTCCGCAGTGACGAAAACAGCAGCGACGACCGTAACAGCAATAACCGGGGTAAAAACCAGCGTCCTGCAGGTAAAGGTCGTCCGGGGGATAATGCGGGTCGGGGCAGTTCACCGCGGAATAATGACTCACGTCGTAATGATTCTGGCCGTAATGAACGCGTGAGTCCTAGCCGTCCGGCGCGATCAGATAGCAGTGGCCCATATGATTCACCGTGGAAGACGGTGTCTCGTGCGCCCTCTGAAGAGCCAGAGTTTGATCATGGCGGTATCAGCGGCAAAAGCCATGTGGATCCAGCACAGTTGCGCCGTCAACGGGCTGAAGAAACACGTGTTTATGGTGAAAATGCCTGTAAAGCACTGTTTGAAAGCCGCCCTGATGCTATCGTGCGCGCCTGGTTTGTACAGTCAGTGACCCCACGTTTTCGCGAAGCACTGAAATGGATGGCGGCTAACCGCAAGGCTTACCATGTGGTTGAAGAAGATGAGCTGGCGAAGGCGTCTGGCACTGAACACCATGGTGGCGTGTGCTTCTTAATTAAAA
Organism: Yersinia hibernica; assembly: GCF_004124235.1. Taxonomy (NCBI): domain Bacteria; kingdom Pseudomonadati; phylum Pseudomonadota; class Gammaproteobacteria; order Enterobacterales; family Yersiniaceae; genus Yersinia; species Yersinia hibernica. The sequence continues at coordinate 3,050,770 of NZ_CP032487.1, read as the reverse complement.
AACGTCAGGGTCTGGATGCAGAAACCTATCTGCAACAGCAGACTCGGGCGAAAGATTGTGTGCTGGCACTGGAAGATGTGGGTAACCCACATAATCTGGGCGGCATCATGCGGACTTGTGCCCACTTCGGTATTAACGGCGTGTTGCTGCAAGACCCGGCCATGCTGGAGTCAGGTGCGGCAGTGCGCACAGCAGAAGGCGGTGCTGAGCATATCAAAGCCATCAATGCCGATGATTTCCTCTCGGTGCTGGATACCTTCCGTAAAGCGGGTTACACCATAGTGACAACCTCAAGCCATAAAGGTGTCAGTCTGGCGAAAGCGGAACTGCCAGCCAAAATGGTGCTGGTGTTAGGGCAAGAGAGTGATGGTTTGACTGACAGCGCTTGGCAGCAGGGCGATGTGAGTGTGTCTATCGGCGGTACTGGCAAAGTCGAAAGCCTGAATGTTTCGGTGGCGACGGGGATTTTGTTAGCTGAGTGGTGGCGTCAAAATAGCGCCCAATAATCCCCTGCGTCTTTGACCTTGCAGGGGGCTGCATTCAGGTACCCGAATTACATACTTGAGTGTGCCACAGTATAAAAAAGGGCGCTGATGATAAGTCAGCGCCCTTTTTGTTGCTCAGCTGTAGCCGCTAATGCGCGCCACCGCCTCCGCCACCAGAGGTAAAGGGGGGTTTAGCAAACCATACTAGCGCCAGTAGCAGCAAGAACACGCCCGCCGAGAGCCAGAATATTTCATTGGCCGAGATAATCAGCCCCTGATTGGTAATCTCCCGCGCCAGATAAGCCGATGCTTGCTGCTGATTCATCCCCAGTTTTTCCAGATCCTGATACATCTGTGTGGCATTCGGATTAAACGGGTTAACAAACTCGGTTAATTGCGAATGATGCATCGACTCTCTTTGCGTCCATAACGTGGTGGTGATTGAGGTCCCAATTGACCCGGCCAGTGTTCGCAGGAAGTTAGATAAACTGGATGCGGCCGCCATGCGCTCCGGCGGTAAACCGGATAAAGTGATGGCCGTCAGTGGCATAAAGAAGCAAGCAATCGCAAAACCTTGCACAAACTGTGGCCATGCCGAGGCACCAAAATCCATTCCTGGTTCGAATGTATATGCTCTCCAGTAGAAACAAACTGCATACATAATGAAGCTGAATGTGACTAACTGCCGCATATCAATGCGATGTGAAAAGCGCCCAATGATTGGCGACAGCAGCACCGGTAATATCCCGACAGGCGCAGAGGCCAAGCCGGCCCAGGTGGCGGTATAGCCATATACCTCCTGCAGTAGCTGTGGTAGCAACACAATCGCGCCAAAGTACAACATATAGGCCAGGCTGATACACAGACAACCAATGGTAAAGTTTCTCGATTTGAATAATGACAAATCAATCACCGGATGATCGTCGGTAAGCTCCCACACGATCAGGAAGGAAATCGCAATCACGGCAATAACCGTCAGGACGATAATCTCGGTCGAGTTAAACCAATCCAGCTCCTTACCTTGGTCGAGCATGATTTGCAAAGCACCAATACCGACGACCAATAATACCAATCCCACGGTATCAATCGGCCGGATCTCCGTTTTGGTCTCTCGCCCTTTCAGGGTGCTGCCTGCAATTAAAACAACCACTATCCCAATAGGGATATTAATAAAGAAGATCCAGCCCCAGTGATAGTTGTCACTGATATAACCGCCGAGGATCGGCCCAAAAATGGGGGCGACAACAATGGTCATCGACCATAATGCCAGGGCCATACTCCGCTTCGCTGGCGGGTAGTTATTCAGTAGCAAACTTTGTGACAATGGAATCAATGGGCCGGCGACCAGCCCTTGAATCACCCGGAAGAAGATAAGCATCCCTAAACTGTTTGAAATGCCGCACAGCCATGAGGCCAGCGCAAATAAACCTATTGCCCACAGGAATAATCGCACTTCGCCGACACGCTTTGCCAACCAGCCGGTGATGGGGATGGAGATAGCATTTGCCACCCCAAACGAGGTGATGACCCATGTGCCTTGGGAGTTGGACGAGCCAAGATCCCCGGCAATAGTCGGAATAGCCACGTTAGCAATGGTGGAGTCCAGCACTTGCATGAAGGTCGCTAATGATAGCGCGACCGTCATCCAGGCGAGTTGGGCACCTTCAAGCGGTTTTTGTGCCACAGTAGCCTCCGGCGCGTTTAACCTGCATTTGCATGAGTAATATCGCGAATCATTTGATTAACCGGCGCTAAATCCAAAGACAGCGCGTTGGTGACAAATGCAGGTTCTTTGCGCACATTTTGCGCTAATACTGGGCCGTCGGTATTGGCGGTATCCACCCGCACTGTGCTAGATAAACCAATGCGCAGCGGATGTTCAGCCAGTTGCTTGGCATCAAGTTCAATACGAACCGGCAAGCGCTGAACCACTTTGATCCAGTTACCGGTGGCGTTTTGGGCGGGTAACAGTGAGAAGGCGCTGCCCGTTCCCATATCCAGACCAACAACTTTTCCTTGGAAAACAATATCATCGCCATAGAAATCGGTCACTATAGTCACCGGTTGACCAATGCGCATATTGGCTAACTGTGTTTCTTTAAAGTTGGCGTCAATCCACATCTCATTTGCCGGAATCACCGCCATCAGTGGTGCGCCGTTGGCTATTTCAGCCCCGACTTGCACACTTCGACGTGATACATAGCCGGTAATTGGACTGACAACTTTGGTGCGTTGCAGGGCGAGCCAGGCATCGCGCAGCTTGGCAGCCGCTTGTTCAACCGCCGGTTGCTTCTCCAGCGGGGTATTAAGAACCAGCGCCTGATTGGCATTATACTGTGCAATCGCCACATCCAATGATGCTGCCGCGGCTTCTGCTGCATCACGGGCGTGTTGCAGTTCTTCACGGCCAATCGCATCAACAGAACCCAGCACCACACGGCGCTTCAGGTCATTCTGTGCTTTACTCAGTTCTATTTTTTTCAGGGCGATATTGGCCTGATACTGTGTGCTGTTAACCATGAGCTGGTGGGTTTGGCGCACAGTGTTTGCCAATGCCGTTTTGGCTTGCTCATAGGCTTGTTCGGCGTCCGTCGGGTCAAGAGCCAGCAGGACATCACCACTTTTGACAAAATCAGTATTTTCAAAATTGACACTGACGACACTGCCGGGAACCTGAGACATTATCTGCACCTGATTACCAGATACATAAGCATTATCAGTCTCTTGGTGATGGCGCAGCACCAAGAACCAATAGATAAGATAAGCCACCCCAATAATAATAAAAATAACCGTCAGTAAGAGCAGCACACGTTTACGTTGCTTCTTTTTATTCTGCGGTTGTTGCGGCACTTGAGCTTCCGCGCTTGCACTCATGGTGTTCTCCACGCTTAATTTTATATTGTTTTATTTTGTGAACCATTACTGACAGGAGCTTGATAGCCACCACCGAGTGAACGGATCAAACCAATCTTGGCCTGCAATAAGTTGTTGCTGGCGCTAAGTTCTGATTGCTGCTGTTGTAGATATTGCGACTGGCTAATCAAGAGTTCATCCCGGCCAATAATCCCCGTTTTGTAACGTGCATCGGCAACACCATAAACTTTCTGCATCGATTGCGATGCTGATATAGCTTGTTGCAGTTGGCGCTGGCTGCTTTGTTGGAGGGTGATGGCATCCGCCGTTTCTCGCACAGCATTGAGGATAGTTTGGTTGTAAGATTCAACCGCTTCGTCATAAATGGCTGATTCTTCGCCTAATTTACTGCGCAGTGCACCTGCGTGGAAAATAGGCAATGAGATTGCCGGTGCAAAGTTCCATGCTTGACTGGCGGCCTCTAACAGATTGGGGTTTGTGCCCTGGAAGTTAGTGGTCGAGAAACCGGCAAAACCCGTAATTGATAAGCTGGGATAAAATTCTTTGCGCGCCGCTTTAACCCGCTGGTCATAAGATTCAACCAGTTGGCGTTGCGCCGTGATATCCGGTCGCTGGCCCAGTAAATCAGTGGTCAGCTCACCTTTAGGCGTCAGGCGGGTAATATCTGGTAAGGGCACCGGGCGCAGGTTTTGCGTTGCTCTCGGGCCTTGGCCCATCAATGCCGCCAACTGATGTTTTAGCTGCTCACCTTGTGATTTCAGTTGGATAATCTGCTGCTTAGCTGTATCTGCCTGAACTTGTGTTTGCTGCGGAATTTCAATGCCATAGATGCCTGCTTGATATTGCTTAGTACGCAACTGGGCCAGTTGTTCATTGTTATCGACTTCCTGCTGCAATACGTTTTGCAGGGCAAAATTGCTTTGTAGCTGGTAATAAACAGATGCCACTGAGCTGGTCAGTGTCAGAGCTGCTTGCTGCTGTTCTGCACGAGCCGCATTCACCTGCGCATTGGCGGCATTGACCCGGTTGCGGTATTTACCCCACCAATCAAACTCGTAACTAAGATTCAGGCCAAGAGTATTGGCGGTTTCATATAATGGTTTATCGGGATAAGACTGTAAGAATGGTTGCAGTGTATTCTGCGATATTTTTTCTCGATTACTGCTGCCGTAGAGATCCAGCTTAGGGCCATTAGCGGAATCCGCTTGGCCCATCACGCTTTGTGCTTCACGTACTCGCGCCGCCGCTTGTTTGAGCGAGGGAGAAGTTTGCAAGCTTTGAGTGATTAAAGCATCAAGTTGGGAGTCTTCTAGTACCCGCCACCACTGGGAGCTTAGCGCCAACGAACTGACTTTAGGTTGCGCCAATTGCAGTTGTTGGTTATCCAGCATTTGAGACTGAGGAGCAATATTATCGCTTGAGGCGCAGCCCGCCAGGACGAAAACGGCGAACAAAGGCGTGAGTCTCCAGCTATGTGGGGATAGCATAGTTATTTACCTGGATAAATTAATGTACTTGGATAGCAGTGTTGGAATTACTGTTCTGGTATTTCCATTTGGTCTAGCCGAGTCAGTAACTTTCGCGTTAGCGTTTCAAGCTGTTGCTGTTCATCGGCGTCGAGTGTTGACCAAAGAAAATGCAGACACTTATGTTGTGGCGGCAGCAGTTGATTTAAAAACTCCACGCCCGCCTCGGTCAGATGCAAGTGCAAACAACGGCGGTCATTATGGCTTTCACGGCGTTCAATCCAGCCTTTCTTCTCCAACTCATCAGCGATGCGGGTGGCATTGGTTCGTGAGGATCCCAATGCAGCACTTAACTCTGACGGTTGAATACTGTGGCTCTCTTGTGCTTCCAGCGTAATTAGTGCCATAAACAGGGTTTCATTAATACCTTGCGCTTTTAGCATTTTGTTGCGATTTTCCAGCAACTTACTGTGCATATGCATACACAGGCGAGTCAGCAGAATTTCCTGATAAGGGAAATCTTTCTGACGTTTGGCACGGGAATTAAGCATCTGTTCTATAGGACTAAACGAACTTTCCATTATAAGGAACCTCATTAGTTTCAAGTGGTACAGTAACGGTAGTGACTAATAATGTAAACGGGTTAACCAGAGAAAAATTTAGCAATTCGTGTTATTCAGTCACTGTCTGTGAGTAATTAGTATTATTAATTGTAAGGGTATTGTGTGTCGGTTAACAATTCAGGCAAATTGTTACGCCAAAAGCATTAGTAATTTGAATGTCAGGCCATAGCTGAGTGCGCCCAGTAACGTGGCGAAGATAATACTGTTGGTCTTATAAAAGCACCCGCAGATAACCAAAAAACCAATAAGTGTGGGAATTAATTTGTGTGGGTTATGCATAATTTCCGGTGTGCTGGAAACCACTAATAAAGCACAAATAGAGGCGATCCCGATACTGTCGAGCAATAGGGAGAGCTTACCGCGTTGCAGGCCCGCTTGTTTGCGTGCTGGCCCAAGACGCAGCGGCAAATAACGAAACAGATAATTGACCGTTCCCACCACCAAACCAATAATTAGAACATCCATATTCATCACTTCGGCTCCTCGGTATCAGTCTCTTGGTGTTCGATGACGTCATCGCGAGCCGGTTGGAGTAAGGCCGCCAGACATCCGCCCCCAATACCGGCCAAAATCGCCACCGGAATAGAGAACAACAACACGCCGAGCAAAGCACCCGTCAGCGAAGCAATAACGGTTAGGCTGTATTGGCGTTTAAATGCCGCCAACAGGAAGCTGAGGAACAGCGCGGGTAACATAAAGGACAAAGAAGCTTCAATAGCCGGGTAATTCTCCAGCGGGCCATTGCCAAACATGGCCCCGATAGCGGTGCCTGCCACCCAGGATAGCCAAGAGGTGAATGCGATGCCGAGCATCCAATTCTCGCTCCAGCGCCGTTGATCTTTCATCAGCTTAGTTGTCGCGGCGGCAAACACTTCATCCGTCAAGCCAAAGGCCCACAGGGCGGTTTTTTTACCGGACATCTTAGTGACAATGCGGTGTTTCAGTGCTGGCCCGTACAAGATATGGCGGATATCCATTGCCATCACCGTCAATGCGGAAACCCACAGCGACATTCCGGCACTGAGCAGGGCGGTAATAACAAATTGGCTGGCTCCAGCATAAATGATGCAGGAGAAGAAGATACCCTCCCACGGGGTAAAGCCAAGTTTTACCGAACTCAAACCGAAGGCGAAAGCTACCGGTAAATAACCGATAACAATGGGGAGGCTGTCAGTTATTCCCTCAGTGAATGTAGCTGTCGATTGAGTCGTTGCGGGCGCGTTGGTGATTTGGCTTTGCATAGAGTCAGCTATTGATAATTGGGGTTACAGGATAAAAGTTAAGTAACATTACCAGAGTGGGAATTTTCTTAACACCCTATAACCCAAATTTATATATCAATTGATTATTAGTTAGCTAATTAATAAAGGTCACTCTACTGGGAGATTTGCCGGGGGATCAAATCGTTTACCCGCGAGCCAAGTGGCCATGTTCAAGATACACAGCACCAGCCCGGCCGTGGCCACGCCATACCAGCCGGCATGTTGATAGGCAGCGGCAGAAATAAGGGAGCCTAAGGCACCGCCAATAAAGTAGGTGGTCATATAGCCCGCGGTTAAGCGGTTTCTGGCTTCCGGCATCATGCGGTATATCACACTCTGATTGGTCACATGCACCCCTTGCACCGCAAGGTCTAACACGATAATTCCGATAATCAGCGCAATAATGGAATGCTGCCCCAACGCAATGGGTATCCATGACAATAACAATAATACCAAGCCGACACTGGTGGTGATGCGGGCTTTTCCTTTATCGGCCAATTGGCCTGCTTTGGTGGCCATTAATGCCCCGGCAGCCCCGACCAGACCAAATAGCCCGATAGTTGCCTCTGAGTAGCTAAAAGGTGGGGCCGCGAGCAGGAAAGCCATTGACGTCCACAAGACACTGAAGTTGGCAAATGACAGTGCCCCCAGTAAGGCGCGAGTGCGCAGCACCGGAGTCCGAATAAACAGAGAAAATATTGAGCGGAGCAATTGACCATAATTCAGGCCAGTATGCAGCTTATAGCGGGGCAGATAGCGCCATAGAGTGAGCGCCATCATTATCATCAATACGCTGGCAACCCAATAAATGGTGCGCCAGCCCCCAATAGATGCCAAAGCACCCGCCACCGTTCGTGCCAGCAAAATACCCAGCAATAGACCGCTCATGATAATGCCGACGACTTTGCCACGTTTTTCTGGAGCCGCCAGTGTGGCAGCTAAGGGCACCAGCAATTGCGCCACGACAGAAAACAAACCCGTGAGGGCGGTACCGACAATCATCATGGTGAGATTTTGTGACATGGCGGTAATTAACATCCCGCCCGCGGCCAACAGCGTCATGCCAACAATCAACCCGCGCCGCTCAAACATGTCCCCTAACGGAACCAAAAACATTAATCCAACTGCATAACCTAGCTGGGCGGCGGTGACGATAAAACCGGCTTGATTGACTGAAAGATTAAAGGCTTGGGCGATAGTTTCCAGCAGTGGCTGGGCATAATAGTTACTGGCAACCGCCAGTCCGGTGGCGGCCGACATCAATACAATCAATGCTGGGCTTAAACCGGCGTTTTCGGTTTTTTGTGTCATAAGGAAGTATTCTGCATGGATAAGAGTGACAGTATTAGATAAATAAGAATGATAAACAAATGTATAATTTTCATCTGATTAATCTTATTTCGAGATTGATAAATGAATTTCGCACCGATTTGTCAGGCACTGGCGGCGGAACGCGAAGCTTTACTCAGGCGGGGCGAGCACTCCAGCCCGCCGGGGAGTGGAAGCATGGCCTAATATTTCTCCGTGGTGACTTCAATATCGTTGACAATAATTAGTATTAATATGACATGGCAATATTGACTCAAAAAATAAACAACATCATATTGCCATGCGGCGTGATATTAAGGCGATGAAATATTGTCGTCACTCTCATAGGGATCTATATGTGTCATAACATTTAAGACATTAAAGTTTTTTAACACTCTATTTCTGGCCAAAACGGCGATATCATGACCCTCTTTAACAGATAAGTGGCTATTAACATCTAAATGAACATCAACAATAATGAAATCACCCATTTTCCTTGTTTTTAAATCATGAATTCCTATCACACCTTCAGTAGAGAGTAATGTTGATTTTATTTTATCTTCAATTTCACTGTCAGCTGCTCTATCCATTAAGTCGTGCAAGGCTTCTGATGTAAATGAGTATCCCATCTTAATGACTATCAATCCGACAATAAGAGCAGCCACCGGGTCGAGAAATTTAAACCCTAATAGATTACCAATAATCCCCAGTGCGACAACTAATGAAGAGGCTGCATCGGATCGGGCATGCCAGGCATTTGCAACTAACATGCTGGATTTGACTCTAATGGCAACAGCCAGCATATAACGAAAAAGCAACTCTTTGAAAATTAACGCAGATAGTGCAACCCAGAGAGCTATAATATGTACTTGAGCAATAGATTCTGGATTGTGGATTTTATTTATTGCCGACCACAACATTCCGGTGCCCACTAATAATAATAAAATCCCCAGAATTAATGATGCCCCATTTTCATAGCGGTAATGGCCATAATGGTGATCGGCATCGACGGCTTTTCTGCTTTTATTATTTGCTATCAGCACCACAAAATCGGCAACCAGATCAGAAAGTGAATGAATACCATCCGCAATCAATCCTTGTGAACCTGAAAATAGCCCGGTGATTATCTGCCCCAGACTTAAAAAGCAATTTACAATCACACTCACCCAAGTACTTTTTCGAGCAGCATGAAAACGTTCATGAGATTCATTATCATGCTCATCTAAAGTTATATTTTTTTCTATCATCTAGGATTTATCCATTAAGGCAAGAAGATACCCTGCTGAATCAGAGGCTATTTTCACCACTTGCGAGCGATTATTCACAAATTCTGCTTTTAAAAAATAAGCCCGGCAAGTGAATATGCTGCAACGAAATAAGTTAATTATCTATTAATAATATATCTTCTTTTTTTGAGAAAATAGCATCACGAATAAAAATAAGCGCGCCCCGCGCTGGGGGCGGCTGATATTTCAATCAAAATCTAGATAAACTCAATGAGTTAACCGCTGGATAGAGAGATTTAGTTATGACAATTAAATTGCGCTCTATTCTGAAATCACACTCACATGTGCGGCCACAATCCGCCATCCGCATGGCAATTTGACCCAGGTCTGCATCTGCCGACCGATGCGCGAGTTGTCTTCACGATAAAATTCGGTGCTGGCAACGGCCATATCCTCACCAAAAGTTGTGATCACCGTATTTTCTAAAGTACGTCCTAATCCTTTTGATGGGCGCTGCTGGCGAAATTCCCTAATAGCATCAATGCCAAACAGACTCTCCCCCGCGCCAAAACGGATAGTGCGGTCATCGTGCCAAAATAGCTCGTCCAATACTGGAATGTCGTTATTAATCAATGCTTTTTCATAGCGATAAAATGCCTCGTTTACTTGCGCCAGAATGGCGGGGCGATCGATAAATTCACTTTTCATTTTATTATTCTCAAAAAGTTCTCATCCAATGACCGGGCTCACGGGGGCGCTAACGACCCCTTGCTGTTCCAATACATAAGCGGCGCGCAAACAGAGATCCTCTCGCCACGGTGCGGCAATCAATTGAATGCCTATCGGCAGGCCGCCCGCAGTTTTCAGTGGCACGGTGACCACCGGCAAACCGAGGAATGAAATGGGTTGAGTCAACATGCCCATACTGGCTCGAATGGGTAGGTCGGTGTCATTAATCCGCATCATTTCCTGACCAATCAGTGTGGCGCAGCAAGGGGTTGCGGGCGCAATCAAGATATCCCAATGTTCAAATAACGGCAGAATTTGTTGGCGGAAATGATGGCGAAAACGTTGCGCCTGAATATACCAACTTGCTGGCAGCATGGCCCCGGCTAACAGCCGTTCTCGTGACTGCGGCTCAAAGCGCTGGGGGGATTTCCTCAGCGCCGGGAGGTACTGGTTGCCCCCCTCGGCGGCACTAATAATAAATGCGGCTGAACGGGCTAAATCACTTTGCGCCATTTCGACTTCTGTCTCCGCCGCCAAACTTTTGGCCACGGTCAGCACCGCCGCTTTGGCATCATCATCACACCATTGTTGGAAATAGCCGCCCAGAACCGCACTTCTCAAACCTTGTGGCCCGCGAGTGAGTAAGTTTGAGCAGGGAGTGACCGGTTTATCCGACTGAAAACTATCCTGAATATCCATACCTTGCATTGCATCATACACCGCCGCTAAATCCTGGGTGCAACGCGCCATCGGACCGATGCTATCCAAGCTGGCGACAAACGGATGAGTGCCCCGGCGTGATAATCGGCCGAAAGTCGGTTTCAGCCCGAAAATACCGCACAATGAGGCCGGAACCCGAATAGAGCCGTTGGTGTCACTACCAAGAGAGAAATTAACCAGCCCTGCGGCGACGGCCGCCGCCGAACCGCCGGAAGAGCCGCCCGCAATTCGGCTCAACTGTTGCGGGTTGTGGGTCGCGCCGTAATGGCTATTTTCAGTGGTAAAACCGTAGGCGTAGGCATCCATATTTAACATGCCGGACAGCATGGCTCCCTGCTGAGAGAGGCGCGAAATGACGGGCGCATCTTGTCTGGCGGGGGGCTGTTCACAAAATAAGCTGGCACCGGCTAGGGTTATTTCTCCCGCGACATCAAACAGATTTTTCACCGCGTAAGGGATGGCCGCCAGTGCTGGTAGGGCTTGGCCTTTGGCGCGCAAGGTATCCAGACGGTAAGCCTCGCTGAGCATTCGGTCTGCGGTGATGTGGGTATAAGCATTGATGGCCGGATTGGCCGCGTTGATGGTCTCCAGCGTTTGTAATGCTATTTCTTGTGCAGATAATTCCCCCTGATTCAGCGCTTGCTGAATCTGCGTGATGGTCAGTGCTGCAATCTGTTTCATAGCCGATATACCCCAGCAATTTCTTGTTTTTCATCTAGGGGCACCGCCATCAAAGGGGCGGCCATGGCGGCGATACGCTCAAATTGCAGCAGTAATGCGGCGCGGCGTGTGTCGTCCAGCTCTAATGCTAATAAAATTTCCATGTGCTGAATGTAACCCGCCCAATCCATGCCATTTTTTTCTGATGTTTCTTTCATAACAATTCCCGTGCTGAATAAGTAAATTATGGATGACATCAATAACCGGCGGCGCTGCCATTGCTGCGTGGGTCGAATGCCCCTTCCAGCATGCCGTTCGGGTGGCGAACAATCGCCCCAGCATGGCCGACTATCTCGCTGAAATCAGGTAGCAATTCTATCTGATGCCCCCGCTGGCGCAGGTCATTAAGGGTTTCTAGCGCAAAACGGGCTTCTAATTTCAGCGAGTCGGAGCTTTGCCCCCAGGTGCGGCCCAGCAACCAGCGCGGTGCGGTGATAGCCTGCTGTAAGGGCAATCCCTGCACAACATGGCGGATAAACACCGCAGCTTGGGTTTGCGGTTGGCCATCTCCGCCCATGGCGCCATACACCAGTGTTCGGCCATCCCTCAGGCGCGCGGCGGCAGGGTTTAATGTATGAAATGGCTGTTTTCCCGGCGCTAACGCTAACAGATGATGGGGGGCAAGACTGAAAGATGCGCCACGGTTTTGCCAAACAATGCCGGTTGCGGGCAGTAATATTCCGCTGCCAAATTCATGGTAAATGCTCTGAATAAAGGAAACCGCCAGCCCATTGCGGTCAATAACTCCCATCCACACGGTATCGCCAGGCCCACGGCCACCCCCCCAATCGGCGGCCTGCTCACTGTTGAGATTGGCGGCCAGTTGGTCGAGCGGCTCTTTTTCCAGCAGTGATTGTGGGCAATGCGCCATCCACCGTGGGTCGGTAATCACTTGATCACGTAAACCAAAGGCTAATTTGGTCGCCTCCACTAAAGTATGGATGGTTTGCCCTTCATTCATTTGGGCGACCGAGTGGCGGTCAGCCAGCCCGAGGATCGCCAGTGATACTAGCCCTTGAGTTGGTGGGGCTAGGTTGAATATTTCGCCATGCTGATGCTGTAACCGCAATGGCGTTCGGCGCTTGGGGTGATATTCAGCCAGGTCTTGCGCGGTGATCGGCATTTCTATGGCGGTAATGTCAGCCATGATTTTTTCTGCCAGAGGGCCGCGATAAAAGCTACCTAGCCCCTGTTCCGCCAAGGCGTTGAGGGTTTGCCCCAGTTGCGGTTGAACAAAGTGTTCGCCAGCATGGGGGATGTTGCCTTGTGGCATAAAAACATTGGCAAAATCAGTAAATTTCGCCAATTCATGCGCTTTGGCCCGGGTGGCTATAGCTTGTGAGGGGGTGACCGGAGCCCCGTTTGTTGCATAGCGAATCGCATCTGTCAGTAAGCGGCGCAGGGGCAAGGCATTATGACTCAGTTCACTCGCGACCTTGAGCGCCTCCTCCCACCCTCCGACAGTCCCAGCTACGGTCAATGCGGCTGGTGGGCCACGGTGCGGAATGTGTTGATAATCGCGGTAGCGCTCAAGAGTGGCGAGCTGGCCTGCGGGCCCACTGGCATCAATAGTGATGGGGTTGCCATCAGGGGGAACAATCAGCCAGAAGCCATCGCCGCCCAACCCATTCATATGCGGGTAAACCACGGCGATAGTTGCCGCGGCTGCGACCATCGCTTCAATTGCATTGCCGCCCTCACGTAATATGGCCAGCGCACTTTCGCTGGCTAAATGATGTGGGGTTACCGCCATTCCCTGCGGTGCCATGTTGCTGTTGATCATTTCTGCGGTCCTTATCACCCGTTTATTGAAATAGAAAACCGAGGTTGCAGTAGCTAAGCAAGAGGCGTTCCACAATGACGAGATTTATGCGAAGAATGAAATTCTCATATTCGGGGTGGGGCTTGTGTGTTATGTTCCGCAAAAAATGCCTATGCTGAAACGATAGTTTCATTGGCCGGAGAAAGGTATGAGACAGATTGACGAGCGCTTGCGGGCACATTACGCACAATTAACCCCGCAAGAACAGCGTGTTACCGATTTTATTTTTGCGAACTTTGATGATCTGATCAGTTATAACAGTGCCGAGTTGGCGCGGTTGAGCGGGGTATCTAAAGCGACTGTCAGCCGGTTATTTAAACGGCTGGGATACAGTAGTTATCGCGAGGTGCGAGAAGGGGTGCGAACCTTGCGCCAAAGTGGAATGCCGCTAACAGATAACCGCGATGCGGTGCAAGGAAATACTCTGCTGGCGCGGCATTATAAGCAAGAGATGGCGAACCTGACCCAGTGGGTGAATCAATTAGACAGCCAGCAATTTAGTGAAATTATCACTGCGATGGTGCGCGCATCACGTATCTTGTTACTGGGATTGCGCAACAGTTATCCGGTGGCGCTGCACCTGCGTCAGCAGTTGTTGCAGGTGCGCCCATCGGTGCAATTAATCCCGCAAGCGGGGCAGACATTAGCCGAGGAGTTGGTGGATATCACACCGCGCGATGTGGTGATTGTGGTGGCATTTCGTCGTCGTCCCCCAGTGATTCGTGAAATTTTGTTGCAAATGCAGGTGCAAGGCGCACCGACCTTATTGATTTGTGAACCTCAAGCCCAGTCATTGTTGCCATTGGCGCGCTGGTGCTTGACCACGCCACTCGATAGTGTGTCTGCCTTTGACAGTTACTCTTCCGCGATGAGTCTGGCGAATTTACTGAGCAATGCGCTGTTACATGGGATGTTGGCGCAAGGGCGGCAGAGAATTCATCAAATAACTGATTTATATGATTCTTTTGGCGAATTGGAACCGCGCTAGCAGCGGTGTTGCCAGTTACAAAGAGCGCCGGTAGCGGGTCTTTCCATTGCAGAAAAGCGCCCGGAGGCTCACCCCAAACTATTCTTGGTGCGAATGTTTTATTCTTCACCGATTCTCGCTACGTGTTGATAGCGAATGCCAGCGTGTTAATACATATGCACATTAGTGGTGCATTTTAATGTCCATCCTGCACTTTTTCTGTGAATTTATCTCAGCAATTGGCTGCCTGAATATCACTTGATTCCTCTGAATATGGGGATTTCCGACGAATGGCTTATTGGCACAGTTGTTGCAACGATGGTTTCAGTGTTTTGGTTTTAAGAATCCATTGTTTCATTACTGCATTGTCGGAGATAAGCTATGAGCATGAAAAAGCGGATGTTGGCGTTAGTGGGGGCGGCACTGATATTGATTCAAACTCCCGCAGTATTAGCTGATCAATTAGAACAAATTCAACAACGTGGCGTATTGCGCGTCGCGGTGCCACAGGATTTTCCGCCATTTGGTTCTGTCGGAACCGATCTTCAGCCACAAGGGTATGACATCGATATGGCCCATTATTTGGCTGATAAGATGAAACTAAAGTTGCAACTGGTGCCGGTGACCAGTGCTAACCGGGTGCCCTATCTGCAAACCGACAAAGTGGATTTGGTGATTTCCAGCTTGGGTAAAAATCCTGAGCGGGAAAAAGCCATTGCTTTCAGTCGTGCTTATGCACCGTTTTTCCTTGGGGTTTTTGGCGGCAAAGATGATGCGCTGAAACAGCCGGAACAACTGGCGGGTAAAACTGTCGGGGTGACGCGGGGCGCGGTGGAAGACATGGTATTGAGTGATATTGCGCCGAAAGATGCCCAAATAAAACGTTATGAGGATAACAACACCACGCTATCGGCGTATTTGTCAGGTCAGGTGGATTATTTGGCCACCGGAAATCTGGTGGTCAGTGCCTTGGCGCGCCAGAACCCATCACAGGCGCCGGTCGCGAAATTTATGTTGAAAGATTCACCTTGTTACATTGGCCTGCGTCAGGGCGAGCCAGCACTGAAGGCTAAGGTGGACGCACTGATCGCGGAAGCTTTGCAAGATAAAACTCTTAATGGTTTGTCCGAAAAATGGCTGAAAGCTCCGTTACCTGCCGACCTTGGTGCATAACAGGAGCGGGCGATGACCTATCAGCTGAATTTTTCTGCTCTGTGGCCCTATCTGCCCGAGTTGTTCTCGGGCCTGCTTATCACCATGGAGCTAACGGCGATGGCAACAATCGGCGGTATTGCATTGGGGGTTGTGGGTGCGGCAATCCGCTGTAGTGATAATCATCGGCTTGATAGGGTTATATTGCGGCGGATGTGGGGCGGTTATGTCGAAATTGTACGTAATACCCCTTTTGTGGTGCAGCTATTTTTCATCGTTTTTGGTTTACCGGCGCTGGGGTTGAAATTAAGTGCTGGGCAGGCGGCAGTGTTGGCGATGACCATAAATTTAGGCGCTTACAGTACCGAGATTATCCGTGCCGGGATCCAAGCCAGTGCCAAAGGCCAGTGGGAGGCCGGTCGCGTGCTAGGGCTGAGCCGCAGTCAGACTTTTTTCCGGGTGATTTTGCCGCCGTCATTGCAGCGGATTTATCCGGCGCTGGTCAGTCAGTGCATTATTGTGATGCTCGGTTCTGCGGTGGTTTCGCAGGTATCGTTTGAAGAACTGACCTTTGCCGCCAACCTGATTCAGTCGCGCACCTTCCTCAGTTTTGAGGTCTATCTGGTCACCACACTGCTGTATCTGTTGCTGTCGATTGTGATGCGCCAGTTGCTATTAGCGGCTGGGCGTCGATTCTTTGGGAGCCGTGCCTAATGATGTTTACTGACTGGGATATCATCCGCAATCTGTTACTGGCGGCGCGTTGGACACTCTTACTGTCATTAACTGCTTTTTTAGGCGGCACCTTAGTGACATTGCCGCTGATGTTGATGCGCTTAAGCCGCTGGCGCTGGCTGGCTCGTTTTGTGCGCGGCTATACCGAGCTGTTTCAGGGCACGCCGCTGCTGATGCAGTTATTTTTGGCTTTCTTCGGTTTGGCGCTATTTGGCATTGATGTCAGCCCATGGGCCGCGGCTGCGCTGGCGTTAACACTGTTTACCAGCGCTTTTTTGGTGGATATCTGGTGCGGCAGTATTGATGCTTTGCCGAAAGGTCAATGGGAAGCCTCCCGCTGTTTAGGGCTGAGTTTTAGCCAAACATTACTGCGAGTTATCACTCCCCAGGCGCTGCGGATTGCCATTGCGCCCACTGTGGGGTTTTCAGTGCAAGTTATCAAAGGTACTGCGCTGGCATCAATTATCGGTTTTGTTGAGCTGACCAAGGCGGGAACTATGCTAAATAATGTCACTTATCAGCCATTTAAAGTGTTTGGGTTAGTGGCGCTGGGCTATTTCCTGCTGTGTTACCCACTGTCGCGCTATAGCCATTATTTGGAGAGAAAATTCCATGCCGCTGATCACCATTAATCAGGTTCAAAAATACTATGGTCAGAACCATGTGCTGAAAGGTGTGGATCTGGATATCGAAATGGGCGAAGTCATCTCAATCATTGGCCGCAGCGGTTCAGGTAAAAGTACATTGCTGCGCTGCATGAATGGGCTGGAAGGATATCAGGATGGCAGCATCAAACTGGGTGGGATGACGGTCACTCATCGTGATTCGCAAGCGCGTGAAATTAGCCGCTCAATAGGCATGGTATTTCAGAGTTTTAATTTATTTCCTCACATGACGGCCCTTGAAAATGTGATGCTGGCACCGCGCCGGGTATTGAAGACAAATCCAGTCGAGTGCCGTGCATTAGCCGCAGAAATGTTGAGCAAAGTTGGGTTAGCAGACCGAATGGACTATTACCCCGCCAACCTTTCTGGGGGCCAGCAGCAGCGGGTGGCGATTGCCCGCGCGCTGGCGATGCGTCCTAAGGTATTGTTATGTGATGAAATTACCTCAGCACTGGACCCAGAGCTGGTGGGGGAGGTGCTAAAAGTGCTGGAGCAGTTAGCCGCAGAGGGCATGACCTTGATTCTGGTGACTCATGAGATGACTTTTGCGCGCGAAGTCGGTGACCGCGTGGTGTTTATGCATCAAGGCCGGGTGTGGGAGCAAGGCGAAAGCCGTGCTGTACTTGCTGATCCACAAACAGCTGAATTAAAACAATTTATATCCTCAGTTCGCGGTTTGTAGACAGCATTTTACTGATTTATATAAGGATGGAGATTTTCTATGGCGGCAATAAACCCTAACCCGTTGTTTAGTCAGATTAACCCGCCAGCGCGCTTATTGATGGGGCCGGGGCCGATCAATGCCGATCCGCGCGTATTGCGCGCAATGTCTAGCCAGTTGATTGGCCAATATGACCCGGCGATGACGGATTATATGAATCAAGTTATGGCGCTGTATCGTGATGTTTTCCGGACTAAAAATCCGTGGACGATGCTGGTCGATGGCACTTCGCGTGCGGGTATTGAGGCCGTTTTGCTGTCTGCTATTCGCCCGGGCGATAAAGTGCTGGTGCCGGTTTTTGGTCGTTTTGGTCATTTATTATGTGAAATTGCCCGCCGCTGTCGCGCCGAGGTGCATATTATTGAAGTGCCGTGGGGGGAAGTATTCACCCCAGATATGATTGAGGATGCCATCAAGAAAGTGCGCCCGCGCCTGTTGTTGACGGTACAGGGCGATACGTCCACCACCATGTTGCAACCGCTGGCCGCATTGGGCGAGATTTGCCGCCGTCACCAAGTGCTGTTTTATACCGATGCCACCGCCTCATTAGGTGGCAACGTGCTGGAAACGGATGCCTGGGGGCTGGATGCTGTCTCGGCTGGGCTGCAAAAGTGCCTTGGTGGGCCATCCGGCAGTGCTCCGGTGACCCTCAGCCCACAATTTGCCGAGCAAATCCGGCGGCGTAAATGTATTGAGCAGGGGATCCGCACCGAAGATCACACTGACGGCGACGAAGAGATTATCTATTCCAATTACTTTGATTTGGGCATGATCATGGATTATTGGGGGCCGGAGCGCCTGAATCACCATACTGAAGCAACCAGTATGTTGTTTGCCGCCCGCGAGTGCGCGCGAGTGATATTGGAAGAGGGTTTAGCCGAGGGGATTGCTCGCCATGCTCTACACGGCGCGGCCTTGCTGGCCGGGATTCAGGGCATGGGCCTTGCGGTCTTTGGTGACCTGAAACACCGGATGAACAATGTGCTGGGCGTGGTTATTCCAGCTGGGATCCCCGGTGAGCAAGTGCGGCAATTGATGCTGAATGATTTTGCGATTGAGATTGGCACATCGTTCGGGCCGCTGAATGGCAAGATTTGGCGCATAGGAACCATGGGCTATAACGCGCGCAAAGATTGTGTCATGCAAACATTGGTGGCACTGGAGGCCGTGTTGAATCGGTTAGGATTTGCCACCATCCAGGGCGCTGGGCCGCAAGCCGCGTGGGATGTTTATCTGGCTCAACAGCATGGAGCCAACTGATGGCCGCTACCCTGCCAGATGCCGAGGCAGAGCAAGCAGCATTGCGGGTCATGGCCCGTTGTGATGTGCTGGCGGCAATCAGTGAGTCACCCAATATGCTGACCCGAGTGTATTTATCCCCTGAACATTTGCGCGCAAATCAGCAAGTGGGGGAATGGATGCAAGCGGCGGGAATGCATATTTGGCAGGATGCGGTCGGGAATATTTGTGGCCGCTATGAAGGGCTGCAATCCGGAGCGCCGGCCATCTTACTGGGTTCCCATCTTGATACCGTGCGCAATGCCGGCCGTTACGATGGCATGTTGGGGGTGTTGAGTGCGCTGGAGGTGGTGGGATATTTGCATCGCCAGCAGCGGCGCTTACCGCTTGCCATTGAAGTGATTGGTTTTGCCGATGAAGAGGGAACGCGGTTTGGCATCACTTTACTCGGCAGCAAGGGGATTACCGGGCGCTGGCCCGCAGATTGGTTGAGTAAAACCGATGCCGAGGGAATCAGTGTCGCACAGGCGATGGCGCAGGCGGGTTTTGACTCCAGCGCGATTGCACAGGCGCAGCGGGCGGCGAGTGATTTTTGTGCTTATCTTGAACTGCATATTGAACAAGGCCCGTGTTTGGAACAGGCCGATTTGGCATTGGGCGTCGTGACCGCCATTAATGGTGCCCGCCGCCTCAATTGCCAATTTACCGGGGCCGCAGGCCACGCCGGCACAGTGCCGATGGGCCAGCGCCAGGATGCATTAGCCGGGGCCGCGGCTTGGATTAATTCAGTTGAGTGGTTGACCGAGCGCTATGGTCAACATTTGGTGGCGACGGTGGGGACATTGGAATGTTTACCCGGTGCGGTGAATGTGATTGCGGGCGAAGTGAAATTGACGCTGGATATTCGTGGCCCGCACGACGGCGGCATCAACAAATTACTGACGCACTTATTGACACAAGCGCAGGTGATAGCAGCGCGGCGCGGTTTGACTTTTTCCGCCCAAGAGTTTTACCGCATCAATGCCACTAAATGTGATGATAGCTTGCAGCAATGTATTAATGACAGTGTTCGCCAAGTGCAGGGGCGCTCACTGGCGCTGCCCAGTGGTGCGGGCCATGACGCAATTGCGGTGGGCGAGTGTTGGCCGGTGGGCATGGTATTTGTGCGCTGCAAAGGGGGGGTAAGCCATCACCCTGATGAGTTAGTGAGTTGCGGTGATGTGGCAATGGGCATTCAAGCTTATCTGGCGGCGGTGTTGTCGTGGGCGGATAAGCCGCAGTGAGGGCCAACAGAGAGTCAAGATGCCGCTTCGGTGCCCATCCAGGCTGGAGCCGCGCTATCTCTGGCGCGGGCACTTTACTCTTCTGCCGCTCCTCAACAGGTAAATTTGCGCTGTGGCTAACTTACACCAGCAAAAATTTGTCGGTATCACGAAACGCGGGGAACTTTTCCCGATATGTCTGTAAGGTTGCCAAAGATAATTGCGCATCCAATTGCGCCGCTTGCCCGGGGGCTGCTTGGGCCAGAATTTCACCTTGGGCATCCAGAATCACACTGTCACCCTGATAATGATGGCCATTGTCATCATCACCGATGCGATTACAACCCGCGACGTAAGCTTGATTTTCGATGGCCCGCGCCGCCAGTAATGTTTGCCAATGTTTGGCGCGAGCAGCAGGCCAGTTAGCCACATACAGTGCTAAATCATAGTCTTGCAGGTTGCGTGACCACACCGGAAAGCGCAAATCATAACAAACTTGCGGCAGAATTCGCCAGCCGCGCCACGCCACAATTTCACGTGTTTTACCCGCCTGATAGTGATGATGCTCACCCGCCATACGGAATAAGTGGCGTTTGTCATAGTGATGAACTTTCCCGCTCGGCTCCACCAGCAGAAAACGGTTAACCGCCCCGTCGGGGGTTTTGAGTGCCACGCTGCCGCCAATCAGGGCATCAGTGCGTGCCGACCAATGGCGTAGCCAGTCGATAATGTCGGCTGCTGGCAGGGCATTTTCCGCCGCATTCATCGCAAAACCGGTGGTAAACATTTCTGGCAGCACAATGACATCGCGCTGCTGTATCGGCGCTAGCAGCATGTCAAAGTGGCGTAGATTGGCCGGTGCATCCAGCCACACCAGTGGCTGTTGCAGCAGCGTCAGTTTTAAAGTTGACACAATCGCTCCGCGGCGGCGTCCAGAGTGGCATCTTGTTTGGCGAAGCACAGCCGGATAAGTTTATGGGGGAAAGGGCCTTCGCAGAATACTGACAAAGGTATTGCAGCCACGCCGACATGTTCGGTTAGCCATTGGCAGAACTCAACATCATTGAGATCTGAAATGGCACTGTAGTCGGCCAGTAAGAAGTAAGTTCCCTCGCTAGGTAGAATCTTAAAGCGGCTGGCCGATAAGGCATTGACGAAACGATCACGGCGAGCACGATAAAATTGCGGTAATTGCTGCCAGTGTTCTGGCTCGGCATTCAGCATATCCGCCAGTGCAAACTGTACCGGAGTGCATACTGAAAATGTCAGATATTGGTGAATTTTGCGCACTTCAGCACTGATGGCGGCAGGGGCGATGCAATAGCCCGCTTTCCAGCCAGTCATATGAAAAGTTTTGCCGAAAGAGGAAACCGCAATGGCCCGCTGCCGTAATTGGGGGTGGGCTAATACACTGACATGGCCGGCGGCGCTGAAGCAGATGTGTTCATATACTTCATCACTGAGGACGTAAATATTGCGCTCAGCAATGACTTGCCATAATTGTTCAAAATCTTCTGTGCGCCACACGGTCGCCGAGGGGTTATGTGGCGTATTCACAATCACCAGCCGGGTGCGCGCTGAAATCAGATGGGCAAACTCAGCCCAGTCAGTCGTGAATGCCGGGGGTTTGAGCGCAATGCGTTTGAGTATGCCGCCGGCCAGTTCCACCACTGGGGCATAGCTGTCATAGCTGGGGTCAAAGCAGATAACTTCATCGCCTGGGCGAACCAGTGCGGTAATCGCGGCAAATAAGGCTTCACTGGCACCGGTGGTGACAGTGACTTCGCTGTCAGCATCAGGTTTCCACCCATAGATTTTAGCCGTTTTTTCGGCGATGGCATGGCGCAGCGGCGCAACGCCAGTCATGGGAGCATATTGGTTTGCGCCTTGGCTCACATGGTGGGCTAATCGCTGTTTTAGATAATCGGGGCCATCAAAATCCGGAAAGCCCTGTGACAGGTTAATGGCTTGATGTTTTTGTGCCAATGCACTCATTTGCGTAAAAATTGTGGTGCCCTGTGCGGGTAATTTACTGTCGGGAATAAAGGACAAAGTGCTCATGGCAGGTGAATACTCCTGGCGCTGTATGTTGCCGTCAATATAACACTATGCCAGTAGGATGGTTTAAATCAATGAAGAATAAGGATATTACCGAAAGGATGCTGCTTTGTGGGGCATGGGTGGGACATTTTGTTTAATTTTAGCGTTGATCAGCTCCACCTGTTCAACGTTATTGCTTGGCATCCAGTCACCGTAAACCTGATATAGCATCTGCGGACTACTGTGCCCCATTTGTGCTGCAATGAAGTAAGGGTTTGCGCCGGCAGACAACATCCAGCATGCAAACGTGTGTCGTGACTGGTATGGGTTCCTGTGCCTAATGCCTGATTTCCTTAGTGCTGTGTTCCATGTTCCTCCGAGTGAGGCCGCCGAGTAGCAAATGCCGGCCCTGCCGGATATTGTCGTTAGTGCTGGGTTGAATACAAACGTACATTCCTCATCTTTTGTTTTTCCACGCTGCCTGGTTAGCACAGTGATCTGATGTTTCCTTCCCATCCTGGTTAACTCAAGCTGGTCTTTCAATGCGTGGATGGCATTTACATTTAGCTGTACTAACCGGTTAGTGCCTGACTCGGTTTTCGGCAGGGTAAATTGTTTTGCCGTAGTAACGTTGCGTCTTACACATAAAGTCCCGGCGACTAAATCAATATCTTCCCATGCGAGAGAGCATATTTCCCCATGTCTCAGCCCTGTATATACCGCCAACGTCCATAGATTCGTAGTCTGTCGGCAATGGCAGGCAGAGATCAACCTATCGAACTCATCAATAGACAGGGGGGCAGGCCGTTGCCTGGCCGTTTTGAGCAGCTTTACCGAGGCAGTTATATCCGTGTCCATATAGCCATTCTCTTTAGCAAACCTGAAAACAGTCATTGCCCTTGAGACATATCCATTTACTGTAACTACGCTTCTGCCTTTCTTATCAAGCTTAGAAAAGTGATCGCCGTCAATAAGCTCATTTCTCATTACTGATAAATCGCGAGCTTTAATATCCGCTATCTTTCTGTCTGGCCCAATTGCTCTAACAATTGAAGCCACACAACTTTTATAGCGGATCAGCGAGTTATCAGATATTTCATAACGCTTGATTTCCAACCAGGCATTGAACAACCTAGCTACTGTCATCCCTGACTCTGGCTTAACCACCCTTGACGACTTAGGGAAACTATCGGCGTAATTAAAGTTTCCCGTCCTGATCGCATACATCACTGATTGGCGAAGTTCCCCGGCAACCTTCCTGTTTTTCGGTGTATCTGGAACGCCAAGTGACTCTCTACACCTTTCCCCGTTGTACATAAACCAGATGCGGAGCATCCCTCCATGGGGCTCCGTTCCTGTTGGGTATTGCTTCTTCATCATAAACTCCTTCCTAAATGAAAAGGGATTGCTATTTAAGCAGATTTTCTTTCTCGGCGTATCGCTTTCGGCATTTTCCCTATTCACTCTTCAATTAGCTTTAGCTTATAGAAGCATGGGGCAGTTTCATGCGGCTCACTATTTCCAGAAACATGCCGATACTCTCTCCCCTCCATCCATGAAGTGTCTCTTGCGTGTTTAATCGTGTTCTTTTTTAGGCCGGTAACAGCCATTAATACCGACTCAGAAACCCACTCTGCTGGTACTAATTGAATAACATTATCCATTTTGACCTCTTATCTCTTTATCAAACCCATCACCTGTTCCACTTAAACTGACTATTCAGAACGCCGATGGCGAAAAGAAGCCAAGCCAGCTTGTAGCCAAGTGGCTTTATCTTCTCGTAATGGCGCAGGATGATAGGGCGGGTGATGGAGTCTTTGTTGGTGTTGGCCGGCAGAGCGGCGAGGGTGGTTTTAATTTAGTTGTTACAGTTTCTTGCGGCCGATTGGAGCGCGTTCTGTTTCTCTTCAGGAGTCACATATCACCCCTTCAGTTTTCAGTATCAACAGGAACCAGTCGCCGCTCTGCCAAAATATCGACACACTCATCGAAATCAGATGTGTAAGCATCGAGCAATTGCTCTTTGTCTTGATATTTCTGCATGCCATTCCACCAGAGTTTCTGCCCAGTTCCACGTTGCACATATAGCCGCTTGGCCCAGTGCGGCGCTCCGATGAAATCACGTGGCCCACCTGATAACTGCTTCCATTGCATCATCCGAACTACCCAGGTTAACCAAGTTCAAGAACGGCGAGACTTACACTGCCGACATTAAGCTAACTCGCAACCCCGCCTTTCACCGAAAAATGTTCGCCTTTTTCAACTTCTGCTTTGCTCACTGGTCTGCTGATAAAACAGTACTGGCCAACGCAGACGAAGCCACTCAATTTGACCGATTCAGAAAGGATTTAACCATTCTGGCGGGATTTTATGAGCAAACGGTAAGGCTAAACGGTGATATCCGGACGGAGGCAAAGAGCTTGGCTTACGCGAACATGGAGCCTGACGAGTTCGAGCGCTGCTACAACGCAATGGTAAACGCTGCAATAAAGCATCTGTTCGGTCGCACGACTGACCAGAATATTATCAACCAACTTTATAGCTACTTCTGAGGTGGCAACATGAATAACTGGGATATTGGAATCAGGGCTTTTATAAATAAGCCATACTCCGCAGTCAGGCAAGGCTACAAACCGTCTGTTCTCGATTGCTGGGCTATATCTGCCAGTGTCACATTCGTAGTATTCAAAGGACTATTTTTACACGCACTTGATATTACCGATTTTTTTGACATGACAATCAGAGAGATTGGCGAATGGTTCATGTATTTGTGCTTAAAACTGATCGTGGCATCAACATACCCATTCACATTTTGGGCGTGGGGTACGCTTATATATTTCTTGCTGAGGAATGAAGCGAAAACGCACCGCGCCAGAAGTGAAAAGTTATCTCGCCTGATTTAACCAAGCCTAAACCCCCAATCCCCGCCAGCCAGATAAAGACATTTGATTATGTCCACGGGCTGTTACAAGAAAAATTCGACAGAGTAAGGAGAACGCGATGAAAGACTATTCAGCAATGAGCGATTTTGAAATTAACAAGGCGGTGGCAGATATCGCCATGAACGGCACTTGGCATCTTGAACCATCACACCCAAGCAACACAACAGGAGCCTGGTTATATGGCTCAAGCGGAATTCAAACTTACCCATTGCCTGACTATTGCAACACCCCCGCTGACGCATGGCCGATTATTTTTAGAGAGCGAATAACTCTGACGCCAAAAGTGACGGGGTATGAATGGGATGCTATTTCACCAGTAATTCTAAATGACGATATTGAGCATTTGCATACGGATAAGAATCCTCTCCGCGCCGCCATGATTGTATTCCTGATGATGAAAGACAGGGAGAGCAGCGATGGGTGAGCAGTCATTAACTCACGATGAACTATGTCTAATAGTTGAAAAGTTTCTCAGGAACAACGGATTTAAAGTGGCATTTCATGATCGCTTTGTTGCCGCCGTATCAACTGGAGAGCAGCCCGATGCAATAGGGTTTAGAAATCTGGCGTCATGCCTGATTGAAGCTAAGTGCTCCCGATCTGATTTTTTGGCAGACAAGAAAAAGCGTTTTCGTATTGACCCAGAGCTAGGTATGGGCGACTGGCGGTTCTTTATCTGTGAGCCGGGAATCATTAACGCCGCTGATCTGCCGCAAGGGTGGGGGTTATTGCACGTAAAGAACGGACGAGTTTACAAGGTACATGGCTGGCCCGGCAACGCTCTGTGGTGCTCTACAGCATCGAAGCCATTCAAGGCTAATAAGCAGGCTGAATGCGATTTTATGTATAGCGCGCTGCGAAGAATGCAAATCAGAGGTCACTTGTCTGAAGTCTACGATGGCTTTCCAAAACCGGAGGTTAGCCATGCCTGAACTCCCCCAATCAATATGTATCTTCTGCTTCCTGATGCTTAACAAGGGTGAAACCTACGCTCATCAGAAATGCATTGATAAAGCAGCGAAGGAGAAAAGAGATGGCGAACTTACGCAAAGAGGCTAAAGGCCGCGAGTGCCAAGTTAGGCTACCGGGCATTTGTAATGGCAATAACGAAACCGTGGTGTTGGCCCACTACCGGCTATCGGGAATATGTGGCACTGGAATCAAGCCGCCTGACCTATTCGGCGCATGGTGTTGCTCTGCTTGCCATGACGAGATAGACCGGCGTACGCACATTATGGATATCGAGAGTGCGCACTTGGCTCACCTGGAGGGAATGGTCAGGACACAAGCAATCTTACTGTCGGAGAATAAGGTGAAGATATGACCGAATATCACATAACTCCCATACCCAAGCCAAGGATGACGCAGAGTGATAAATGGAAGAAAAGACCACCAGTTCTACGATACCGAGCATTCTGCGACGAAGTAAGGCTAAATCGAATATCCCTCCCCGAATCACATTACCACGTAACTTTCGTAATCCCGATGCCGCCAAGTTGGAGCAAAAAGAAACGCTCTGAAATGGATGGAAAACCGCACCAAACCAAACCTGATAAAGACAATCTCGAAAAGGCGCTGCTTGACGCCATTTTTGAAGACGACTGTCGCATTTGGGATGGGAGGGTATCCACTCCAAGGCCGCCACTATGGTAAGAAATGGTAAGGTACAAGCCTTTCTTCAGTCAGTTCAGTATGAAGCGATTAACGAAGCCATTATGACCTTTGAGGAAGCGATGGAGCGCCTGTCAGTGATGGGACGAACGTCGATTGCTGACCTGGCTACATTTGGCACTCACGTTGTTGGTAAAGATGATGACGGCAACTCAATCATCCAGTCGGTCTGGTCGTTTAAAGATGCCAGCGAATTAAAGCCTGAGCAGATGGTTGCAATTTCTGAACTGACGGCAGGCAAGGTAGGTGCCGGGGATGGCGGTGGATCTGTTCTTGGTGGTTCAACTCGAAGCGGGGGATCAGGAAGAAACTCTCTTTCTATAGGCGGCGGCGGGGCTGCAAGTTATGCATTGACCTCCCAAAGTGGAGAAAATGGGAAAGATGGCGCTGTCATTCTGGAGTACTAATATGAGAATCTATGCCTTTATTCAGGATGGTGAAGTTGTTGAAATAATTCCCCCTGCGGTTGGACCTGATGGAAATGAAATTGATATCAATGATCGCTTTACGCCAGATTTTGTGGCCCAGATGGTGGATATAACCGAAATTGAACCGAAGCCCGAGATTCACTAGACATACTCTGACGGTGAGTTTAAACAACCAGAGCCTATACCAACACCTAAAGATAAATGATGTAGATGCAACTGCGGGGGACCCTGTAAATAATTCTGTGTAACTGCCACCATATTAAAGGTGATCGCTCAGGCGGTCACCGAACTCGATAATAAAACGACTCATCGCCAGCCGCCAGTTCTGGATCGGCATACTCCATTTTTTTGAAGCATCCTTGATCGCCAGATAAATAACCTTTCTCACTGAGTCGTCTGTCGGGAACACTTTGCGCTTTTTGATAGCTGCACGGATCACGCTGTTCAGCGATTCGATAGCATTAGTGGTGTAGATGGCTTTGCGGATGTCGGGCGGGTAGCCAAAGAACGTATTGAGATTTCCCCAGTGCGCACGCCAGCTTTTGCTGATTTGCGGGTATTTATCGTCCCAGGTTGCCGCGAAGTTATCCAGCGCCATCAGTGCCGCCGCTTCTGTCGGAGCCTGATACACCGTTTTCAGTCCGCTGGTGACGGCTTTGTAGTCCTTCCACGACACGTATTTCAGGCTGTTGCGCACCATGTGAATGATGCAAAGCTGGATATGCGTCTGTGGATACACGCTGTTTATCGCATCCGGGAAGCCTTTCAGGCCGTCCACACAGGCAATCAGAATATCCTGAAGGCCCCGGTTTTTAAGCTCCGTCAGCACACTGAGCCAGAACTTCGCCCCTTCGTTTTCAGCCAGCCACATGCCCAGAAGTTCTTTCTGACCTTCAGTATTAATGCCGAGAGCGAGGAACACCGCTTTGTTTATCACGCTACCACTTTGACGAACTTTCACCACGATACAGTCAAGATAAACAATGGGATACAGCGCATCCAGAGGCCGACTTTGCCATTCAGCAACCTGTTCTTTAACCGCATCGGTGACTTTAGATATCAGCGTGGGTGACACGTCCGCATCGTACATTTCCTTGAATGTGGCGACGATTTCACGGGTTGTCATGCCTTTGGCGTACAGGGACAAAATCTGGCTGTCCATCTGCGTGATACGCGTCTGATTTTTCTTGATAAGCTGTGGCTCGAAGGTATTTTCACGGTCACGAGGCGTGCTCAGTTCAATCTCGCCATCGTCGCACAGCAGCGTT
The DNA here is from genome assembly GCF_004124235.1 of Yersinia hibernica. Classification (NCBI taxonomy): domain Bacteria; kingdom Pseudomonadati; phylum Pseudomonadota; class Gammaproteobacteria; order Enterobacterales; family Yersiniaceae; genus Yersinia; species Yersinia hibernica. Next base: position 3,022,445 of record NZ_CP032487.1, on the reverse strand, counting down.
TTGGATGAATAGCCGTTGCGGGTATTTGAACCGGTTTTTGGGGCATTTTTCTCGTGTCCGAGGTGTTCAGTCAGCTCTGCATTGAGCGCTGTTTCGACGGTAAGCTTCGTCAGCATACGGGAAAACGCATTGAGATCGGCCTCGGTTTTGAGGCCTTTAGCCAGTTCTGCAGCGAGAGCTTTAAGTTTCTTCTCGTCCATAATTTGCCTGTCTCCGTTGTTGGAGTGAACATATCAAAAACAGGCAATTACACAATTTTAATTACAGTCTCCTGCGGGGTGACATTGTGTTGAATGCCACCCCGCAGAAATCATCCTTAGGACTTTAATAGGTATTTATTCTTCACCTTTCTTTTGCTCCACGCATGGATTGGAGATTCTACCGTTACGTGAATAATATAGGCCATAATGAGACTCAAAATCACTATCTCGATGAATACTCCAGAACCACCGATGACATCCCTTGAATAGTATGCAAATATTAATACCGACATGTGAATTGCATATAACGGATATGAAATTCTCCCAAGGAATAGCATTGGTTTTTTGCTCATTATGTTCGACATTTGCTTATAGTCCAGACATAAGCAAAAAACAATAACTGCCAGAATGAAAGAGGGTAGACCCTTATCTAGAGAGAAGTAGATAGGGTATGGCGCGTAGCTTATAGCAAGTATTATAAGTAAAATGAGCCCTGTAAACTGCATTTTGTTAATGGCTTTTTTCTTCAGCATGCATATTGATGTTCCTACAAACATGAATGGCAATATTGAAGACCCAACGCCAATATAAACCTTGAATGGACTATCCTGCATTTTTAGCACGTGAATTGATATTGCTATAAACGCAACCATCAGGAATGCAATTATGTAATATATGTATTTATCAACATTTCCTCTGGTTACGGACAATATCATTGCTGCTATAATATAGAACTGGACTTCTATTGATAAAGTCCAAACTATCTGCAAAACAAGTGACTCGTTATATATTAACGCCCCACCAAAAAGTGACATGTTAAGTATTAGGTTTTTTAAAGATTCAGCATCAAAAACAAATTTACCATATTTTATCTGTATTATATAAGTTATTATTGTTGACACTACTATTACAGGGTAAAGTCTAAATGCGCGCTTAGCAAGAAAGCTTGCTGTGGTATCTTTACCAATCGATGCAAAAATAACAAAACCGCTGAGAATAAAAAATACGCCAATGGCGAATGACCCGATAAAAGATAAAATATAGAAGACTATTCCTTGATCGTTGCCGCTAAGGTCTAGCGCTGCGAGAAAAGCATGATCAATCAATACAAGTAACGCAGCCAGACCGCGCAAACCATCAAGAGAAGTGATCTTGTTCATGAGGGTACTCTGAGAAAATAAGTTTATTGAATAATTTGCGGCGTAGGTTATCACTAAAGTAACACTAAGAAAATGGCTATACAAACTCAGGTAGTGATAATCCGAGCAAATCAATAAGCATAGTCACAATGCTCAATGGGGCATCCATGGGGCAAAAAATTGCCGCAAGATAGCTCATTATCACCAAGTGTATTGAGTTCGCTTGCGGCAAGGCTTTGTTTTAATCACATCAACTCAGAATATCCCATTAAAACCAACTTCATTTCACCATAACACGATGTTAAGATTTGGCAATCGAGACGCTTAGATGTTTAAACGGCTAAATGACGTAATTGGCTAAGCATAGATAAAATTGTGCTAACAATTTCTTGCGCTAACAAATATTGCCATGGCACACCAACACCACAACCGGGATATGCAATGACAGAAAATGTACAACTGGGCGCGCTGCTGGCCGCCTGCCACTGGATTGGTGAGAAGGGCTGGTGCCCGGCGACTGGCGGTAATATGTCCCTGCGGCTGGACTCGACGCAATGTTTGGTTACCGAGTCGGGCAAAGATAAAGGCAGTCTGACGGCCGATGATTTCTTGCTGGTGGAGACGGCGAATAATTATGTGCCCAGCGGGCGTACACCATCGGCGGAAACCGGCCTGCATACCTTGCTATATCGTCTGTATCCAGCAATTAATGCGGTGTTACATACTCACTCGGTGAATGCTACTGTGCTGTCGCGAGTAGAACGTAGCAATAGGTTGGTGCTGCAAGGCTATGAGATGCAGAAATCGCTTGCCGGGCAACGTAGCCACCTTGATAGCGTGGTTATCCCTATTTTCGATAATGATCAAGATATCCCGGCTTTGGCACTGCGAGTTACGGCATGGGCTGATAATAACCCGTTGCGTTACGGCTTCTTGGTGCGCGGCCATGGTTTGTACTGCTGGGGAAGCAGCGTGTCTGAAGCACGCCGCCATTTGGAAGGGCTGGAGTTCCTGTTTCAGTGCGAACTGCAACGCCGCCTGCTGGACGCAAACTTTAAAGCGGAGACAAAATGATTCAGGCCATAGTCACTGATATTGAAGGCACCACGACCGACATCCGATTTGTCCATCAAGTGCTTTTTCCTTATGCCCGCGAGCGGCTGACCGCTTTCTTACATGAGCATCGACAGGATGACGATGTTGCCAGCGCCTTGCTGGGGTTAGGCCGTGAGATTGAGCAACCGCATGCAGATATTGAAACGCTGATTACCACTTTGCACCGTTTTATGGATGAAGACCGCAAATCTACGGCATTGAAAGCTATTCAGGGGATTATTTGGCGCACTGGCTACCTGCAAGGGGATTTCCGTGGGCATTTGTATGCTGATGTTGCTCCGCAACTGGCGGCCTGGCAGCAACAAGGGGTGGGGCTGTATGTCTATTCATCCGGCTCGGTTGATGCGCAAAAATTATTGTTTGGCTACAGTGATGCCGGTGATTTACAGCCACTGTTCAGCGGTTATTTTGACACCCATGTTGGGGCGAAACGCGAAGTGAGCGCTTACCGGAATATCGCTAATCAGTTGGCCATTGCACCGGCTGCATTACTCTTTTTGTCCGATATTCGCCAGGAATTGGATGCCGCCCAGCTTGCCGGTTGGCAGACTTGCCAGTTGATTCGCGACCTTCCCGATAGTGAAAGCCGCCATCGCCAAGTCAGCCGTTTTGATGAGATAAACCTCGAGGATTTTACTGCATGAGCGGATTAACCATTTTTAGTGATGAACAGCCAGAACAGCCGCTGTGGCAAAGCCGCGATGCTGAAGAAATTCAACAGCAATTGGCCGCCATTGGCGTGCGATTTGAGCGCTGGCAGGCAGACTGCGAGCTAGGCGAAAACCCGCAGCCAGATACCGTGATTGCAGCTTATCAGCATGAAATCGACCGATTAGTGGCGGAAAAAGGCTATCAGAGCTGGGATGTGATCAGCATGCGCCCTGATAATGCGCAGCGGGAAGTATTGCGCGAAAAATTTTTATCGGAGCATACCCATGGTGAAGATGAGGTGCGTTTCTTCGTGGAAGGTTTTGGGCTGTTTTGCTTGCATTTGAAAGGCAAGATTTATCAAATTCTTTGCGAAAAGAATGACTTGCTATCCGTGCCAGCCAATACTCCTCATTGGTTTGATATGGGGTCTAAACCGAATTTTACCGCCATTCGCGTATTTGATAACCCTGAGGGTTGGGTGGCGCATTTTACCGGCGATAAGATTGCTGATGTTTATCCGCGCTTAGATTGATTTCCCTGATACTGGAAGCCACAGGAGCTACGCCCGATAGTCAGCGCATCGGGCTTGCCTACCTGTGACTCCCATGACTTTGGCTAGCAAATATCAGGCACCGCTAATTCTTGGGCTGAAAGAAGCCAGCAGCCACTTGTTCCGGCGTGACCACGCCGCTGTCTAATACCCAGCCCGTGATTAATGCGGCTGGGGTGACATCAAAGGCCGGGTTATACACTGCGGCCGCTTCGGGTGCCCATTGGCAATGACCAAAACTCCCGGACACCCCTTTGACTTCACTGGCATTTCGCTGCTCTATGGGTATTGCCGCACCATTTGGGCAGCCCGGGTCAGAGGTAGTATGTGGCGCAGCCACGTAAAATGGAATGCGGTGATAATGCGCCAATACTGCCAAGCTATAGGTGCCAATTTTATTCGCAACATCGCCATTAGCAGCAATGCGATCAGCCCCAACCCAGATAGCATCGACCTTGCCTTGGGCCATCAAGCTGGCAGCCATCGAATCACAAATCAATTGATAAGGAATGCCCAGTTCGCCCAGCTCCCAGGCGGTTAAGCGCCCGCCTTGCAACAAGGGGCGAGTTTCATCGACCCACACCTGTTTTATTTTGCCTTGCTGATGAGCGCGCAGTAATACGCCGATGGCGGTACCAATGCCCGCGGTGGCTAACCCGCCAGTGTTGCAGTGGGTGAGTAAATTGCTGCCGGGTTTGACCAACTCAGCACCATGCTGGGCAATCTGCTCACATAACTCGCGGTCTTCCTCTACCAGACGCAATGCCTCGCGGGCCATAGCTTCAACCCAATTGGCTTGCAGTAATGCTTGTTGCATCCGCGCCAAATTATTCATCAAATTCACTGCCGTTGGGCGCGATTCCCGCAGTGCAATCAGGGCTTGTTCAAGCTGAGCTTGCGGCAAGCCGCGCTCTGCCAGTAAAGCCAGCAGCAGGCTGGCTGATAACCCAATTAGTGGCGCACCGCGCACCCGCAGCGCCTGAATATGCTCAATCAGCAATTCTACCGTATCGGCTGACAGCCATTCCTGGCGCTGTGGCAAGGCCTGTTGGTCCAGTATCCACAGCTGGCCATCTATAATTCTTAAGCTAGTCGTCTGTAACTGAGTAATGTGTGAATGGATTGTTTGTAAGTCGAGCGTGTTAAACGTCTTCATTGTCAGTTAAATCCATGTTGCGTTATTGCATCTGGTTTCTTATTCTGCCAACATATCTTACGGATGTGTAGACGTCTATATGGTTTTACGCCTAAATACGGATTTTTTTACTCAAACAGGGAATAATTTCACGGCTAAGCATATGGTTGGCGGTGAGTGAATCAGAATCAAAAAGAGAACAAAGAGGTTGAAGATGTCGCGCTACCATACATTTACTGCTGCAGATGCTGTTGAATATGCTCGCCAATTTGGTCAGGTTGCTGATCCACAAACCTTAGTGACGGCCGATGAGATTGGCGATGGAAATCTCAATCTGGTCTTTAAAATCCGTGATGCTGCCGGGATTAGCCGAGTGATTGTCAAACAAGCTCTGCCTTATGTGCGCTGCGTGGGTGAATCCTGGCCACTCACATTGGATCGCGCCAGAATTGAAGCCGAAACTCTGCTGACACACCGCCAATTTTGCCCGCAACATACGGTTAATGTTCTGCACCACGATGCAGAATTAGCGGTGATGGTGCAGGAAGATTTATCTGACCACCAAATTTGGCGCAGTGAATTGGTCAAGGGGAAATACTATCCCCAAGCTGCGGAGCAATTGGCAGAGTATTTAGCACAAACCTTATTTCACACCTCGGATTTTTATCAATCGGCTCAGGATAAAAAGGCCGCAGTCAGCCGCTATACCAATCCGGAATTATGCCAAATCACCGAAGATTTATTCTTTACTGACCCCTATATTGATCATGAACGCAATAACTTTGATCCAGTGCTATTACCGGATGTGTTGGTTTTGCGTCAGGATAATGCACTCAAGTTGGCAGTCGCTTCGCTAAAGCACCGTTTCCTGAGTAAAGCTGAAGCATTACTTCACGGTGATATTCATAGCGGTTCAATTTTTGTTTCAGATGGTCGACTGAAAACCATTGATGCCGAGTTTGGCTTCTATGGCCCGATGGGTTTTGATATCGGTACGGCTGTGGGTAATTTACTGCTTAACTACTGTGGTTTACCGGGATTAGCGGGCCCACGAGATGCGGCGGCTGGTCGTGAACAGCGCTTGAAAGATATCCATATTCTGTGGGACACCTTTGCCAGCTGTTTTCTGGCATTGAGTGAGGAAAAAACACAAGATTTGGCTCTGGCAACCACCGGTTATGCATCTCTGTTTTTACAGCAGGTTTGGCAAGATGCCGTGGGGTATTGTGGCAGTGAATTAATCCGGCGCACCATTGGGTTAGCGCATGTGGCTGATCTGGATAGTATTGCTGATGATGAGATGCGCAGAGCATGCCAGCGCCATGCTTTGAATTTGGGACGGACTTTGATATTAGCGGCATCACATATTGATAGTGTTGATGATTTAATTGCTCGTATCCGACAAAATGGATAATGAAATAACATATTTTAATACAGTGGATTAATTATTACTGCAATATAGTAACCCCGTGAAGTAATGCGGGGTTTTCTATTGTCTGCTGACTATTAAGAATGGCATTTATAACTATTAAAAATAGTATCGAAAATACTTTACTGAATCAGTATTTTCTAGGCAGATTCTCAGTGCGAATGATATTTTTATATTGTCGTGATTGATTTTATTTGTAACTTATTATTTTGTTGCTTTTAATTATTATCATTCAGTTTATGGGGGCGGTATATTTTAATGTCCACATTTCATCTGCTTGTGTAATTGCCACTCTATCTATATAAAATAAAACTATTTTCATGATTTATTTTAATAGGGTGTTATTATGATTCTATATTGATTATGAAATATCTACCACAAATAACTATTTGTTATAAATATGAAGTGGCTATTAGTCTGAAATAACAGAGAGTATTTCAATGCTTTTATTTATTCAGGTGTTGCATTTATTATATTTTATGTTTATTGATAAAAATATTAACTTGATAATTAAAATTGAATCCTATGGGTCAGTGAAAAATAACTCAGATTTTTATTCAAACTGGCTTTGTCATCATGCTAAGTAGGCGTATTTTATGCAACATTTTTATTATCCAGAAAAATTACGGCATCAGACTAAATTCAGTAGCAGAGTAATTATATTGACACTTTTTTTTTGTTCACAGGCAGTCGCTGTTCCTCAGGTAATAAATGTACCGGATACTGGTGCGATTAGTAATGAAATACGGCAAACAATACAGGAGCCATTGGGCACGCCACAGGAAACAGAACTCAAGCTTCCTCCTATAGTTCCCACTTTATCATCCGGCGGTTCTATTGCGGCGGAGAAAATTATTTTACGAGAGGTCAGATTCGAGGGTGATACCCTGTTATTAATACCCAGCAATGACAACAATAATACATTACGATTTGTAATTACGCCTTGGTTAGGGCAGCGATTAAATTTTAATGATTTACAAGCCATGACGTTAGCGGTAACTCGCTTTTATCGACAGCAAGGGTTCGTTGCCGCACAAGCAATATTGCCGCCACAAACAATCCATGAAGGTATTGTTGTCGTAAGAATTCTTGCAGGCAGATTAGATAAACCGGAAGTCGACAATCAGAGCCGGTTGAATAGTGGCTTTGCTACTGTGGTGATTGAAAGCAATAGTTGCAGCAAACAGGTGGTTTTTTTGGGTGACAAAGATTGTTCTGCTTCTCCAGCTGAATTATCCCGTTTGGAACGAACCGCCATTATTCTTAATGAAATACCTGGGGTTGATGCCTCTTTAGCATTAAAACCAGGAACCCAACCGGGCATGACAAGAATTTATGCTGATATTACCCCAGGCCAAACCGCGATGGGATATATCGGTGCGGATAATCAAGGCAATGATTATTCAGGGCATAATCGGTTATTCGCCGGTGGGGCATTAAATAATATGACAGGGTGGGGCGATCAATTACGTACAGATTTGATCTTATCTAGCTCTGGCGATGTATTCAACGGTTTGCTGGACTACAACTTTCCCATTAATACTTATGGCACCCGTATAGCACTCAATTATAGCTACTTGGATTATACCCTGCAGGGGCCTTTCAAAATATTGGATGCTCGCGGTCATTCTAATACGTGGGGGGTTAATTTACGCCATCCGTGGATCCGTAATTCAGCAGCCAGAGTTGATGTGAATGCCGGTTATTATCAGAGCAAAATGCAGGATTCACTGATTATGTTGCCGAACCAAAAACGCAATTTAAATGCCGGTGAATTTGGTATTAATGGCACTTTTTCCGTACTCCCTCGTGGGTTGAGTCATTTTTATTTGCTGGGTACAGCAGGTCATCTGTCATTGGATGATGAATTCAGTCAGCGAGCTAATACAGTGACCCGTATTGCTGGTACTTTTGCTCGTTCTAATTATCGCGCCGGTCATGATCAGGGCTTCGGCCCCTATTTCTCTTTTTTCAATCAATTTACCGGTCAAATGGCCAGTAAAAATCTTGATAGCTCACAAAAGTTATTATTGGGGGGCCCTCTGGCGGTTCGTGCTTATGGTATTGGCGAAGGAGCGGTGGATAACGGTACCATTTTTACCACCGAATTACGTGTCCATTGGCAACCGCCATTTCCGGATTGGGCTGGGGCGGGGAATAAAATGTCCTTTGCAGCATTCTTTGATCAAGGATGGGGTTCTTATTATCGCCAGCCTATTGAGGGCATGATGGGGAATAATATCAACCTGTCTGGTTTTGGCACCTATTTCACTCTCTCCCGCCAGGCAGATTACTCCTTGAATTTGACTTGGGCACATCGAACCGGACAGGCAGCAACGCCTCAACCGGATAATAACCAACTTTGGCTGAGCGCTTATAAGATGTTCTAGCGCTGATCGGCATATTTGTCAGATTTAATGGACGTGAATAATGAACAGTCAATTATACAAACTTATCTTTTGCCGCCGGTTGGGATGCTTAATTGCTGTCGGGGAGTGGACTCGAGCTTATGGGCGTTCGTTTTCGGCTACCGGCAAAAAAGTTATTAATGAGAGTTATACAGCGGCTGGAATATTAAGCCGGCTGGCGATCCTAATGGGATTAGCTCTCGGTACATTGCCGTTATTGGTATTTGCCGATCCCGCACTGCCGGTTAACGGCAATATTGTTGTTGGTCAAGGAGAATTGGATATTAATCACACTAGTCTTACTGTGACTCAGCACAGCGATAAACTGGCGATCAATTGGGCCAGTTATGATATTGCGCAGGGGAATAGTGTTATTTATCACCAGCCGGGGCCGCAGAGTATTGCGCTGAACCGAGTGTTGGGCCGCGATGCATCGCAAATATATGGCAACTTAAAAGCTAATGGTCAGGTATTTTTGCTTAATCCAAATGGTATTTTGTTTGGTAAAGGTGCACAAGTTGATGTGGGTGGATTGGTCGCCAGTACAAAAGTTATCTCTAATCCGGACTTTGCTGCTGGGCGCTATACGCTGACCAGTCCACAACACGAGGGTAAATTGATTAATCAGGCCAATTTACGAACTACCGCAGGGGGTTATATTGCACTGATTGGTCAGAAAGTTATTAATCAGCATTCAGGTATTATCCAATCGCCGGAAGGGAAAGTGGCGTTAGCCAATGGGGATAATGTCATCCTTAATCTAGATCAGGGTAGTTTGCTTGGGGTGCAAATTAAGGGCGAACAGGTCAGTTCTTTGCTACAAAATGGTGGGCTGATTCAGGCGGATAGTGGGGTTGTCCAACTGACAGCACACGGCAAAGAGATGTTAATGAATACCGTGATTGATAATACCGGTATTTTGCAGGCGCAAAGTTTATCTGCAAAGAATGGTGTTATTTTCCTTGATGGCGGCAGTGAGGGAGTGGTGCGCCAGCAGGGAGTTATTGATGTTGGTAACCCGCAGGGCCGTGGCGGGAATGTTATCCTACAAGGTGAAAATATTCACTTAGTGACGGCGAGCAAAATTGATGCACACGGCACTACTGGCGGTGGCAAAGTATTAGTTGGTGGCGATTGGCGCGGCAAAAATAAACAGATAAAAAACACTCGCGCTATTGTCATGGACCAAGGTGCGAATATTAATGTCTCTGCTTCGCAGCAAGGGGCGGGCGGTACGGCCATATTATGGTCTGAACATTACACTGGTTTTTATGGCGATATTCATGCCCGTGGTGGGCCGCAATCAGGTAATGGTGGGCGGGTAGAAACATCCAGCAGGCGAAATTTACAAGCTTTTGGTCAAGTTGATGCGAGTGCAGTGCGCGGAAGTAAGGGCCGTTGGCTGCTTGATCCGGCCGAGGTAAACATTATTGGCAGCGGTACTGAGAGTGGGGCGCTGGTTCAGCCGGGGGGGATTCTTGCCGGATATGTCGAGAATGCGCAGGTTTTCACACCAACCGCCAATGTTGCACAAATACTGAATACCAGCATTAATACGCAACTTGATCGTGGCACTAATGTGACAGTCACCACCAGTAATAATAACTTAACCAATTGCCGTTGGTGCGATATTACGGTAAATGCGGATATCAATAAAACTGCCGGTGGCGATGCTACGTTGACGTTATATGCCGACGGAAATATTATTGTGAACAATAATATTTCATCTAATGCAGGAAAGCTGAATCTTAATTTATTAGCGGGGAACTCCACCGCAGACTCTGTTATTACCTTAAATAATGTTGATATTTTATTAAATAAAGGGGATTTCCTGACAAAGCATGTCGATGATAAAAGCGCAACGCGTATTGTTATCATGGGTGGTAAATATGAAGTCGGTAATTTTACTCTGGAAGGTAATACCGGCGTTGCTTCCCTTATGGGGGTGAATATCACTAATTCTGCTAATGTTTTCGCGGCAGGTGAAATGCATATTACGGGAGAAAGTAGTAATTTAAATGGGCAGGGGTGGCGTGGCATTGATGTCTCTGAGGATTCCATCCTCACTGGCTTGGGTAATATGTCATTCAGTATGAAGTCTAATTCTAACAGTTCGTGGATGGGAACGTTCACGAATGCAACTATTACCGGTGATAAAAATATTATATTCCAGGCCAATGCCAATGGGGGGGCATCAGGAGGTGTTGATTTTACTAATGGACGTGTTTTTTCTAAGTCGGGGAATGTTTCATTTGATATCAATGGGAAAATTATCACTCAGGCTAATTATGGGTTGCAGATACTGAACTCCAATGTCAGTGGCAATAATGTAAACTTTAACATTAATGTCTCCGGGGTGAGTGGTCTGTTATTCAGAGACGGTAATATTACCGCCACCGCTGGTGATATAACTGCCAATGCCACGACCACAGCAAAAGGCGTTTGGTTTTCAGGTGAGGCTAACATCAGCGCCAGTGGCAATATCAACTTGAACAGTACGACCAGTAACTCGACTGCTGCAGGGGCTGAAGCAATAAAGATAAGCGGTAACTCCAGTAGTGTTTTGGTTAATATGACTGCTGGTGGCGATATATCTATGGTGGCGTTTAATAATGGAACAGCAATTGGTAGCACCGTCGCTGGGAATTTTGCCACGATAACAGCTGAGAATGGCGATTTTAATTTAAATGTTACGGGTGATAAGGGAAGCCCTTTCAATAATGTTAGCATTGGCGCTAATAATATTTCATTGAATGGTAATATCACTGATAATAATGTGGTTGTGATGAATAATTCAGTTCTTACGGCTAAAAATGATATTAGTGCTAATGTAAGTTCACTCAATTACAAAGGATTTTTTTTTAAAGGTAATGGTGCGATAGTCGCGGGTGGGAATATCTCCATAATGGGTAATAACTCGACACCCAATATGGAGGTGGTGACAGTTTCTGGTGATTTATCTAATAGAATAAACATCACTGCTGGAAAATCGATATCAATAGCATCAGATAATTACGGTAATATTTGGGGGGCAGGTGTCAATATTGATGGCGTTAATATTGAAGCTCAAAGCGGGAGTTTTACAGTCAATAATAATGGTTCAAAAAGTTTGGCGTTAACCAATAGTAATGTTACAGCAAATGAGGTTGAGTTTATCTCTATTACTAATGGTGCTATTGGGTTGATATTGGATAATACGAGTGTTACAGCAATAACAGGTGATGTTAATGCCAATGTAAGTGCGGCCAATAATAAAGGGGTTTATGTTAAAGCTAATAGCTCGTTAAATGCACAAAAAGATATTACCTTGAATGGCACGTCACTTATTTCAACTGAGGGGGTGTATGTTGCTGGTCTTTCGGATGACTCCCGTAATAATATTGCCGCGCAAGGAAATGTTACTATTGTAGGGAAGAATGGTGGCGGGCGTATTCAAGCTGCATCGGTTGATCTGGAAAATGTTAATCTGATATCGGCCAATAAGAACATTAATATCAATGGGGTTTCTGCTGGGTCAGGAAATGTTTATTTTGATAACATTTATTTTAATGCTCCGCTAGGCAGTGTTGCTGTTTATTCTGAGGCGGTGACGCCATTTACGGCGAGTCAAAGTGGCGTATTAAGCTTTGGTGGTAATAATGCCATAATGGCTAATAGTGGGTTATTTGTCGGCAAAGCACTGAATGCTACGCAGGACACGGCACTTATTTTTAGAGCCAATAATACCTTGTCGATTGAAGGGAATATTACTTTTAAAGGTGAGACCGAAGGTAGCGGTGCAACTCGTAAAGGGATTGAATTTAGTGGTGCCAATACACTCAATATTGCTAAGGGCAGCCAATTATCTCTCTTGGGTGAAAATAAAGGAACACAAGCGACTACGGGGGGGAATGGCATAACTTATACCAACCCCCAAACATTCGTGCTCAATAATAATGGCTCTCTAAGCATGGAGGGGCGAGCAACCCGCGGTATCGGTATTAACTTCCCCGACAGTAATAATGCCGTGGTATTAAATGGTGAGGGCGACACATTTATTCAAGGCAGTAGTGTGGCGGAGATTGGGGTGGTTATTTCCAGGCTGGTGAATAATAGTTCCGGCCCGGTCACTATTGAAGGCACCAGTACTGATAGCACCGGTGTTCAGCTCTCCAGTGCAGAGCATCATATTAATCGCATTAATATTACTGGCAGTTCAACCCATGGCGAAGGTCTGCTTATCAGCGGGAATGCCACCATTATGGATACCGCGCTGAGCGGGCAATCAATTAATGGTATCGGCATCAAAGTTGATTCCTTGCCGGGTTCCAGTGTTATCACCCATACAGTATTAGATAATGCCGCACTGAATGGCCGCAGTGTCGGCGGTAAAGGTGTGGAGTTAACCCATGATATCAAAGGTATCCATCACAGTATGATTACTGGCATGACTGATGGTGTTGGCTATGGCATTGATATAGCAGCGAATTTGAATGTTACAGGCACCAGTGAAGCCGACTTGCTGACCCTGAATGGTGTGGCGAAAAGTGATGCAAGCACTGGGATAAAACTCCATGGCAATAACGACTTAAGTAATACCAGCTTAAATGGCTTCGCTGTGGATGGGGTTGCATTAGATATCACCGGCCCACTTATCAACAAAGGTAACACGGTATTAAATGGCACAGCATCCGGCCGCGGTATTGGGGTGCAAGCTGATGGCCCACTGAGTGGCAGTGTGGTGCATGGGGTTGCGGCCAGTGGCATTGGTGTTCACGTTATGAGTGGTGTGCTTGACGATAGCCGGATCAATGGTATCTCGGCGACGGGGGCTGGGGTTGGTATCGAGGGTAACACGGTACTTAGTAACAGCGCGTTGGCCGGCAATAGCCCTGATGGCAAAGGAGTGTGGATCGTCGGCAACTTGGCGGGTAGCCACGGTAGTGCCGTGCTGGGTGATGTGGTCAATGGCACCGGAGTCGCTATTGATAGAGATGCCATTCTCACTGGGAGGAGCGCTGACGATCTGTTAGTTATCAATGGGAAAGCAGCAGGCGATAGGGGGACGGGCATTCAACTAGGGGGTAATAATACCCTTGATAACACTAGCTTAAATGGCAACGCCACCCGTGGCATTGGGGTAAATATTACTGGCCCGCTGACGAACAGTGGGGCGACTAGACTTGCCGGCCTGGCGGCGAACGGCGTTGGTGTGCGGTTGGACGGTAAAATTCATGGTGGCAGGATTAATGGGATTTCCACCAATGGCAGTGGCATCAAGATAGATGCTGATAATGAGCTAGATAATGCCACCTTACATGGCTCCAGTAGCGACGGCACAGGGGTTGAGATAGCCGCGAATATCACGGGGCATAATGGCAGCGCGGTGCTGGGGGCGACAGTTAACGGCACTGGCGTATATCTTGGTCATACTTTCAGTCTGATTGGTGGTGATGAGGATGATTTGCTGCGTGTCACCGCTAACACTAGCGGGCCGAAAGGCTCGGGTGTCATGTTGATTGGCAATAATACCCTAAATAACACTGCGCTAAATGGTAACGCGACGGATGGTTTAGGTATCGATATCAATGGGCTTATAACGAATATTGGCAATAGCACGGTGACAGGCTACGCGGGCAATGGTAGTGGCGTACAACTCAACGGCTCCATGAGCAGTGGTCGAGTCACTGGCACTTCAGCAAATGGCAGTGGCATCAAAGTAGATGGTGACTCTCGCATCAAAAACACCAGGCTGTATGGTAACAGCATCAATGGTAAAGGGGTCGAGATGGCGGCCTCACTGAGCGGCAGTCAGCGTAGCTCAGTTTTGGGCGACTCAGTCAGTGGTGTCGGGGTTGATGTAGCTAAAAATGCCAATCTCACCGGGGCTAGAATCGGTGATCTACTGGCGGTCAGTGGCGATGCCAGTGGGAATGTAGGGAGAGGTGTTGCACTGGGCGGCAATAACATTCTCAATAACACCGCGCTGGCGGGTAACGCCACTGATGGTCATGGTGTAGAAATCACCGGCCCGGTCTCTAACAGCGGCAATACTACGATGCATGGCAATGCGGTGGGTGATGGTCATGGTGTTTATATTGATGGCTCAATGAGTGGTGGCGCGGTGAATGGCAGTTCTGGTCATCATCACGGCATTTTCCTCGATGATGATGCTGTGATAACTGAACTTGCGCTTGGCGGGCATACCGCTTCAAAATTTAAATCATCGGTGTTTATAGTCTTGCCGGGCAATATTGGTAACAATGTGACCATCAATGGCAAATTAGTTGATAAGAATAGTTTTAGCAATAAGGTTGGGCATCAAGTCAATCATCCGAATATAGGTAAAACCAGGGCTGAACCTGTCTTTGAAGGGAAAGCAAACTCAGAGAAAATAACCACAGAGACATTAACCACAGAGAAAATAACGCCGCCTCAGCACCTGGGGGCGTTATTCATAAAGCGAGATAACATTCTCAGCACCCTCGAAGAGCAGCAATTACCGCCAGCTATTGTGAGCGAATCTATGCATGATTTCGCCACAAATATTGATATTGCGCTTTGTATCCCTGAAAGGGGAATTAGCCACATTGCTGATGCTGTCACTCTCACACTAGGGGCTTGCGATGAACATGCTGTGGGCCGCTGGAAGCCGCACTCCATCAGCAAAGGTCAAAAATAGCCCAGTGCCATTACGTTTGATTATCTTGACGAGCGCCTTATTAACTTCAATGAGGGGTTGAAATATCAAATTGCCATGGAGAGCCGATTATGGTGGAAAAAACAATTGAAACAGTACCAACCGGCGAGAAATCAAACGTATTTTCATTGCCGTATTTTGAGTTTTTAGTTTGTACCCGGCGTTATGAAGATGCCGGGCGAATATTAATACTGATGCTGGAGCAATTAGATATCCAGTATGGCCGTTGGGATGTTTTTTCTCTTAACAAACAGCCATTACAGCAACAGGAGCATTATTGTAATCGGCTAGCTGCGGCAATTGGTAATCTATTTTCAGACCCCGGGTTTGCACTGTCAGAAAAGGGGTTTTTACAATTTATTAATTTTCATCGGTGGATTGCATTAATTTTTGCGGCCTCCCCATTTTATCACGCCGATCATGTTATTACTAATATTAATCAGGCGGGAGAGGGATGTGCTCACCCGCTTAGATTTGAGCGAAATAATTTCCTTAAGTTCTGTGTGATGTATTTACCGGAATCAGGGATCCCTTTACAGCCAGATATATTATGGCGATTTAATCCTCATGCGGCGGCGGCTCTATTTTTGGCGCTACTGTCACCGCGTATTTTACCTAGTGCAGCCGGCCATGCGAAACGTGAACAGCTATTAGAGTGGTTACCTGAGAAACTATTAACTCTCGCGAGTCTTGAGGGTCTACCCGAACGTATCTTGCATGATGTTTATATGCATTGCAGTTATGCTGATAGGGCAGAGAAACACGCCATAAAACGCAGTATTAATTTCCACTTACGTAATACGCTGCTCCACAATGGATTGACTGATAACTGTTCCCCTCCGCCAGCACGGCGTAAGCCATTGATGCTGGTTATTCTTGAGTGGTTTAACAGCGGCCATTCTATTTATCGCACCCATTCCAGCACCCTACGCGCCGCACGGGATCAGTTTGCTACCCATGGGGTCACTATTGTTGAAGCCACTGACACCATAACTCGCGCCGTTTTTGATGATTTTACCGAGGTCAACCGGGTTGGGGCGGTTGAGGCGATTACTGCTCTGGCACAGAAACTGTGCCCTGATGTTATTTATTTTCCCAGTGTCGGTATGTTTCCTATCACTATTGCGTTGACTAATTTGCGGCTGGCTCCCTTACAAATCATGGCATTGGGGCACCCGGCCACCACTCATTCTGATTATATTGATGCGGTGTTGGTGGAGGAGGATTATCTGGGAGATATAGCATGCTTCTCTGAAAAAGTGGTCCCATTACCCAAAGACTGCCTGCCATATGTGCCGCCCGCCAATATTAGTCAGCCGCAGCCCATATTGCATTTTGATAAGCGGCCAGCCGTACATATTGCTGTTTGTGCTTCGGCAATGAAAATTAACCCTCGATTCCTTGCGGCCTGTGCCGAAATAACCCAGCGAACATCAACCCCAGTGGTATTACATTTTCTGGTGGGGTTTTGTTGGGGAATAACCCATCGGGTGATGGAGAAAGCTGTGAATGCGATTGTCCCGCAAGCAAGAGTTTATGAGCATTTGGACTATCTGGATTATTTGCAGGTTATTAATCAGTGTGACCTGTTTATCAATCCATTTCCTTTTGGTAACACCAATGGCATTGTCGATACCGTCCGTCAGGGGCTTCCCGGTGTGTGTTTAACTGGAGCCGAAGTCCATGAGCATATAGATGAGGGGTTATTCCGCCGGCTGGGATTGGACGAAGCACTGATCGCACATACTTTGGCTGAATATATCGCGGTGACAGTGCGGTTGATTTCGGATAAAAAATGGCGCAATGATTTGCGCCAGCGCTTGCTACAGATTCAGCCCGACCATGTGTTATTTACCGGCAAACCTGAACAGTTCGGGTTGATTGTGCGTGACTTATTAGCGGATAAAAAAAGCCTCCAGTAACTGGAGGCTGAGTGATAAGTTAGACACTTACATCAATAAGGCAAAATATTAAGCGGCTTCAGTATGCCGTGGTTTGGCTACCGGCTTTACTGCGGGTTTGGTGGCCAGTGCATCAGCCTCGAATTCATCAACATTAATAGAGCGCAGGCGGCTATGTTCTGCTTTGGTCAATACCGCTGCTTCTTCGGCATTGATTTTCCCTTCAGCCAGTGCGCGTTTAGCCAGCTTATCTAAGCGGGTAAATGGCAGGCTCTTGCCCGCTTCTTTACTCAGGCGTTTATGAATGGGTTCTGCCGCAATCACATCCTGCAGTGCTGCCTCCAGCAAACCCACTGGGTTAAATTCGCTCGGTGTCAGGTATTGACCACGACCAATACGGCTGCGGGTGGCAGATGGAATTTGCAGCAATTGCGCCAACTGGTGATCCAGACGGTCCGATGGTGCTTGATGCACGCGGCCAAATGGGAAGACCACAAACCGCATTAATCCGGCAATCAAGCCATTCGGGAAGTTGCGCAGTAAATCATCCAGTGCTTGTTCCGCCTGATTCAGTGCATCTTGCACCCCCCAATGCACCAGCGGTAAATCTTCTTTCTGGCGGCCTTCATCTTCATAGCGTTTCAATGTTGCAGAAGCCAGATACATTTGGCTGAGAATATCCCCCAAGCGGGCAGAGATTCGTTCGCGACGTTTCAGGCTCCCGCCCAAGACTCCCATGGAGACATCAGACAGTAAGGCCAGATTGGCGCTCAGACGGTTCAGATGCTGGTAATAACGGCGAGTGCTGTCTTTGACCGGTGTTGCACTGGTGCGGCCATTGGTCAGCCCCAACCAGAAGCTGCGGATTTTGCTGCTACCCACATGACCGAGATGACCAAACAGCGCTTTATCAAAGGCGGCAACATCATTAGATTGCGCCGCCGCCATTTCATCCAGTACAAATGGATGGCAACGGATAGCGCCCTGACCGAAGATAATCATACTGCGGGTCAGGATATTCGCCCCCTCGACCGTGATACCAATGGGCGCGCCTTGATAGCCACGGGCGACAAAGTTGGCCGGGCCAAGGCAGATACCTTTACCGCCCGCGATATCCATCGCATCCATAACGGCGCGTTGACCACGGTGGGTACAGTGATATTTCACAATGGCGGATAACACCGCTGGTTTCTCGCCCAACATAATACCGCTGGTAATCAAGGTCGCGGCGGCGTCCATCACATAGGCGTTACCGGCAATGCGCGCCAGGGGTTCTTCAATCCCTTCCATTTTACCGATAGAGATTTTGAACTGGCGGCGAATATAAGCATATGCGCCAATCCCCATGGCCACACTTTTCAAGCTGCCAGTGGCGTTGGATGGCAGGGTGATGCCGCGGCCAACCGACAGGCATTCCACCAGCATCCGCCAGCCCTGACCGGCCATTTTTGGCCCGCCGATAATGTAATCAATCGGCACAAAAATATCGTTGCCGCGAGTTGGGCCATTTTGGAACGGCACATTCAGCGGGAAGTGGCGACGGCCGATTTCTACCCCTGGGGTGTTGGTCGGGATAAGGGCGCAGGTAATGCCCAAATCAACAGTTTCGCCCAGCAAATGCTCAGGGTCAGACAATTTGAATGCCAGCCCCAGTACCGTGGCGATCGGCGCGAGGGTAATATAGCGCTTGTTCCAGGTCAGGCGCATGCCCAAAACCTGTTTACCTTGCCATTCCCCCATGCAAACCGTGCCGGTATCCGGGATAGCACCGGCATCTGAACCGGCCTCCGGGCTGGTCAGGGCAAAGCAAGGAATCTCATCGCCACGGGCCAAGCCGGGTAAGTAATGATTTTTTTGCTCTTCAGTGCCGTAGTGTTGCAGGAGTTCACCCGGGCCGAGGGAGTTTGGTACGCCGACGGTAATCGCCAAGATGCCAGACACGCCGGAAAGTTTTTGCAATACGCGAGCTTGGGCATAAGCGGAGAACTCAAGGCCGCCATACTCTTTCTTAATGATCATCGCGAAGAAGCGATTTTCTTTCAGATATGCCCACAGTTCTGGCGGCAAGTCAGCCAATTCATGGGTAATCTGGAAATCATCAGCCATACGGCAGGCTTCTTCAACCGGCCCATCGATAAAAGCTTGTTCTTCGGCAGTTAATTGCGGTTTGGGATAGTTGTGCAATTTCTTCCAGTCAGGCTGGCCCTGGAACAAATCACCTTCCCACCAAGTTGTTCCCGCATCAATGGCTTCTTTTTCAGTGCGAGACATCGCTGGCATGACTTTACGGAACATGCGCAATGCCGGGGCTGAAAACAGGGATTGGCGCAGTGGTGTGAGTGTCAGTGGCAGCAGAACAATCACCAGCGGCAATAATGCCCAGTATGACCATAACTGCGTCGCCCCCATCGCGGCGGTGTAAACCACTAGAATCAAACTACTGAGGTACAGGTTCACCCGGTGATAGAACAACACACCAATAAGAACCAGCAAGGCAACAATGCTAAGAACCATCATAATGAAGCTCCTGAGATGTAGGAGGTCTGACCTGTTGAGTGATACATTTGTTGTAGTTCATCTCATTATCTTTAGCAATACCATTACATATTATTTACAACTCACTTCACAAATTGGCGGCACTAAGCGCGAAAACTCTACCGGCTAATTCATCACAGTGCTTCTCGCAGTTTATGCTATCCGGTACACTGGCACAGGACGAATATTTAGGTATAGAACAATAAAGAGGCTCCCATGTACCACGATTTAATCCGTAGTGAACTGAATGAAGCAGCCGATACTCTGGCAAAATTTTTGAAAGATGATAACAACATCGATGCCATACAGCGCGCGGCCGTATTACTGGCTGATTCTTTCAAAGCTGGCGGTAAAGTATTGTCATGCGGCAATGGGGGTTCCCATTGTGATGCAATGCATTTTGCAGAAGAACTGACCGGCCGTTATCGTGAAAACCGCCCTGGTTATCCGGCCATTGCAATTTCAGATGTCAGCCATCTTTCTTGTGTCAGTAATGATTTTGGTTATGACTATGTTTTCTCTCGCTATGTGGAAGCTGTTGGCCGTGCAGGGGATGTGTTGCTGGGTATTTCCACTTCAGGTAATTCAGGTAATATCATTAAAGCGATTGATGCGGCGCGTGCTAAGGGCATGAAAGTTATCACTCTTACCGGTAAGGATGGCGGTAAAATGGCGGGTTCTGCGGATATTGAAATTCGAGTTCCTCATTTCGGTTATGCAGACCGTATTCAGGAAATTCATATTAAAGTCATTCACATCTTGATTCAGTTAATTGAAAAAGAGATGGTAAAGGCCTGATGTAGCAAGGTGGTCAGCAGTATTGTTGATCACCTTGAATGACAGGAATTGGGAGGGGAATATATGTGCGAACTGCTCGGGATGAGCGCAAATGTTCCGACGGATATTTGCTTTAGCTTTACCGGCCTGGTGCAACGGGGCGGGGGAACTGGCCCGCATAAAGATGGCTGGGGAATTACTTTCTATGAAGGGAATGGTTGCCGCACGTTTAAAGATCCCCAACCCAGTTTTAATTCGCCGATTGCTCGATTGGTTCAAGATTATCCGATTAAATCCTGTGCGGTGATTTCCCATATTCGCCAGGCAAATCGGGGTGAAGTCGCATTAGAGAATACCCATCCTTTTACCCGCGAAATGTGGGGAAGAAATTGGACTTATGCCCACAATGGCCAACTGAAAGGTTATCGCCAATTGGATACCGGGACTTTCCGGCCTATTGGCCAAACAGATAGCGAATATGCATTCTGCTGGCTGCTGAATCAATTGGCAAAACGTTACCCCCGCACACCGAGTAACTGGCCTGCAGTATTTCGCTATATCGGCACCTTGTGCGAGCAATTACGCGCCAAAGGGGTGTTTAATATGTTGCTGTCTGATGGGCGTTTTGTGATGGCGTTCTGTTCGACCAATTTATATTGGATAACGCGGCGCGCGCCTTTCGGTAAAGCCACGTTGTTGGATCAGGATGTTGAAATTGATTTCCAGCGCCAGACCACACCCAACGATGTGGTCACAGTGATTGCGACTCAGCCCCTGACAGGAAATGAAACCTGGCACAAAATTGCACCAGGCGAGTTTGCATTATTCTGTTTTGGCGAGCGTATTTGATTGGAGCATTGAACTCGAGTGGGTCGAGGCATACTGCGACGCCGGCGCACTAGAAACAGGTGGTCGGCTCAATACATACTGCCCATTTATCACTGAAACAGATGGCGGCATCCGATTCTTGGCAAAATAAGCATATCCCGGTTGTAGCTGACGCCAGAAGTTATAATCAGAAGAGTTACGGTGGCGTTGCATATTTTGTTCAGTCATGCGAAAGGGGTAGATACTGATATCCACTTTTTCCTGACCAAAGATAAATGCAGTTTGGACGTAGTTAAAAATCTCGTCCATATAAGCATCAGTCATGGCATAACAGCCGATTGATTTGCAAGCGCCATGGATCATCAGATATTTCCCTGAATAACCTTGCGACTTATCATAATCATTTGGGAAGCCAATATTGATTGCCCGATAAAACTTACTGTCGGGTTTTAAATGGCGCATATCAATAGTGTAAAAACCTTCCGGGCTCTTAAAATCCCCTTCACGGCGTTTGGGGCCAAGTCCACCGGAGAATTCACAGATACGATAGCTTTGTACCAAACGATACTCACCTTGTAATCTGGCATATAATTCCAGGGTACGTTCTTCTTTGAAGATTTGAATATAGACCGATGATCCCAATAATTGCTGTTTTAGCTCTTTGGACACCGCCACCGGCTCACTGGCTGAGCTGCTGAAAGAGACCGCAGACAAGCAAATTGCTATCATCAACATAATCATCGCAAACACTGGCGCGACTTTACTCATTCTTATTCCTGCTTATATTTATAGATGCCACTGACTTTTCTGATTTTCCCTTAGTTACCGGAAGTTGCCGTTTTGTTAACCGCGGCCACTGTCCGGCCTATCTTACGCGTGAGTCTCAATGCTGTGTCAATGGGTCTTTAACCCATTTCATTCATTTACTACTCAGCCGAAATTCCAATTATTTTAGGGAAATATATACGCGCAGATTATCAGTCAGAAATTTTTTAGCAATATATGTTTTGTATAAAATAAATACAAAGTCGATAAAGATGAATTGACGATACGATTTTACCGAATATATACAAAATTTAGCAGTAAATTATTTGTATTTGCTTGACTCAAGTCACTGCATTTGTCAGACAGTGCGGGTGGGAAATGCTAAGATTGCCGGCTGCTGCTGACCTGCTCAATTAATGGCTATTTTCGCGACGATAACAGCCAATATGGGGAGCAGCATTAATTTCTAAGACTCTTTCGGCCAATATTCATGTTTGTTTAATGGGCGCAGTATTAAGCCGCCGTTTAACTAACCACGAAAGAATCTTCTCTTTGTGTGGCTGTACATGCTGGGCTCAGTACAGCATTTGATATCACTAATAAAGTAGTTCAACTCTATGATTAAAGTAAAGAAAGGACTAAATCTCCCCATCGCTGGGGCACCTGCGCAAGTTATAGAAGAGGGGCCAGTTATTCACCGTGTGGCTGTGCTCGGTGAAGAATATATTGGTATGCGCCCCTCGATGTTGGTTCAAGAGGGGGATTGGGTTAAGAAAGGTCAGGCGCTGTTTGAGGATAAAAAAAATCCCGGCGTAATATTCACCGCCCCCGCCAGTGGCAAAGTGAGCGCCATCAATCGGGGGGAGCGCCGGGTTCTGCAATCGGTGGTGATTGATATTGACGGCGATGAGCAAATTCCATTTGCGCATTATGATTCATCAGACCTTAACCAACTTAGTGATGAGCAAGTCCAGAATAATTTGCTGGCCTCCGGCTTATGGACGGCTCTGCGAACCCGCCCTTTCAGTAAAACGCCGGCCCCCGGTAGCCGCCCGCGGGCTATTTTTGTTAGCGCCATGGACACCCAACCGCTGGCGGCTGACCCGCAAGTCATCATGGCGACCGAGTCTGATGCTTTCAATCACGGTTTAACCGTATTGGCCCGGCTGACCATGGGCAAAGTGCATGTTTGCCATGCTCCGGGGCAGGTCGTTGCCAGCCACCCGAATGCCCAGGTGACTTACAATGAGTTCTCTGGCCCGCACCCCGCCGGTCTGGTTGGGACTCATATCCATTTCCTTGAGCCGGTCAGCCTGAACAAAGTTGTCTGGCATGTGGGCTATCAGGATGTCATTGCCATCGGCAAACTTTTTACGCGCGGTGAGTTGTGGAGTGATCGTATCGTCGCCGTCGCCGGCCCCCAAGTGAAGCAACCGCTGCTACTGCGAACCCGTCTTGGGGCCAGTTTATCTGAATTGACTGCAGGCCGACTGCTCGAGGGCGACAATCGCATTATTTCCGGCTCAGTGCTCAGCGGTACCGCCTGCTCAGCCAGCCATGGTTATTTGGGGCGTTTCCATCAACAAGTGTCCGTCATCCGCGAAGGGCGAGAAAAAGAACTATTCGGTTGGGTGATGCCAGGGCGCGACAAATATTCAATTACGCGCACCACATTAGGCCATTTCTTCAAACGGAAATTATTTGCTTTCTCCACTGATATGCATGGCGGGGAGCGGGCAATGGTACCGATTGGCAACTATGAACGCGTGATGCCGTTGGATATTTTGGCCACTCATTTACTGCGTGACCTGCTCTCTGGCGATACTGACAGCGCGCAAGCACTGGGATGTTTGGAGTTGGATGAAGAAGATTTGGCTCTGTGTACCTTTGTCTGCCCCGGTAAATACGAATATGGGCCGGTATTGCGCGACATACTGACCAAGATTGAGCAGGAAGGATAACTGATGGGCCTGAAAAGTTTTCTTGAGAAAATAGAGCACCACTTTGAAGCTGGTGGCAAGCTCGAGAAGTATTATCCGCTGTATGAAGCTGCGGCCACCATTTTTTATACTCAGGGCAAAGTGACTCCGGGGGCTTCTCACGTTCGCGATGCTATCGATCTGAAACGGATGATGATTTTGGTGTGGCTGGCGGTATTCCCGGCGATGTTCTGGGGGATGTACAACGTCGGTGGTCAGGCTATTCCCGCGCTGAACCAACTCTACAGTGGGGGCGAGCTACAACAGATTATTGCCAGTGACTGGCATTACCGGCTGGCGCAACTGTTGGGCGCATCACTGGCACCCGATGCCGGTTGGGTGAGCAAAATGGTGCTCGGGGCGGTGTATTTCCTGCCGATTTATGCCGTGGTATTTATTGTGGGTGGTTTTTGGGAAGTGGTCTTTTCCATTATTCGCAAACATGAAATTAACGAAGGTTTCTTTGTTACCTCGATTCTGTTTTCCCTGATTGTGCCCCCCACATTGCCATTATGGCAGGCGGCGCTGGGGATCTCTTTTGGCGTGGTTATTGGTAAAGAGATCTTCGGCGGAACTGGGCGCAACTTCCTCAACCCTGCTCTGGCTGGGCGCGCCTTCTTATTTTTTGCTTATCCGGCGCAAATATCGGGAGATTTGGTCTGGACTGCGGCCGATGGTTTTTCCGGTGCCACCCCCTTATCGCAGTGGAGTGTTAATGGCAGCCACAGCTTGGTCAATACTATCTCTGGCCAACCCATCACCTGGATGGATGCTTTCCTCGGCAATATCCCCGGCTCAATCGGTGAAGTGTCCACACTGATGATTCTGATTGGCGGGGCCATTATTCTGTTTGGCCGGGTGGCCTCTTGGCGCATTGTGGCTGGCGTCATGATTGGCATGATAGCGACCGCTTACCTGTTTAATTGGGTCGGTTCCACCACCAATCCCTTATTCGCCATGCCATGGTATTGGCATTTGGTGCTCGGCGGCTTTGCTTTCGGCATGATTTTTATGGCGACTGATCCGGTATCGGCTTCCTTTACTAATAAAGGAAAATGGTGGTATGGCGGCTTAATCGGCGCGATGTGTGTGTTGATCCGCGTGGCCAATCCGGCTTATCCAGAGGGAATGATGCTGGCAATCCTGTTTGCCAACCTGTTTGCGCCACTGTTCGACTATGTGGTGGTTCAGGCCAATATCAAGCGGAGGAAAGCCCGTGGCAAATAACAAACCAAGAAATAATGACAGCATTGGCAAAACACTGTTGGTGGTGATTGTGTTGTGCTTGGTGTGCTCAGTCGTGGTTTCAGGCGCGGCGGTGGGCTTAAACGCTAGGCAGCAAGAGCAGCGTCTGTTAGATAAACAGCGCAATATTTTGTCGGTTTCGGGTTTACTGCAACCAAGAATGCCAGCAGAAGAAATACAACAGATATTTGCCCAGCGCATTGAACCACGTCTGGTCGATTTGCAAAGCGGAGAGTTTGTCCAGCAAGATCCGACAACATTTAATCGTGCCGCAGCTCTGCGTGATAATCAAATGAGTATTGCGCTCACGCCAGCCCAGGATGTTGCCAACATTCGTCGCCGTGCGAACATTGTTGAAATCTATCTGGTGCGCAGTGAACAGGGGAAGATTGACAAGATTGTGTTGCCGGTTTATGGCTCTGGTTTGTGGTCAATGATGTATGCCTTTGTTGCTATTGATACTGACGGTACCACGGTGCGTGGTATTACCTACTACGATCAAGGTGAGACACCGGGGCTGGGCGGAGAAATTGAGAATCCAATTTGGCGTAATCAATGGATTGGTCAGCGATTATTTGATGACAAAGGGCAGCCAGCTATTCGTATAGTTAAAGGGCGTGCGCCTGCTAATGACCCTCATGCAATTGATGGTTTGTCGGGTGCGACACTGACCTCCAATGGAGTACAAAATAGCTTTGATTTTTGGCTCGGCGAAAATGGCTTTGGTCCATTCCTGAGAAAAGTGCGCGAAGGGGCGTTAAAAAATGGCTGATAGCAAAGAGATTAAACGGGTTTTACTCGGGCCGTTATTTGATAACAATCCGATTGCGTTGCAAATCCTTGGGGTGTGTTCAGCGCTGGCAGTAACAACTCGATTGGAAACCGCGTTAGTGATGACACTGGCGGTAACCTTGGTGACGGCGTTCTCCAGTTTCTTTATCTCTCTGATTCGTAATCATATTCCCAATAGTGTCCGTATTATTGTGCAAATGGTCATTATTGCTTCGTTAGTCATCGTAGTAGACCAGATCCTGCGTGCTTATGCCTTTGAGATATCCAGGCAACTATCAGTATTTGTTGGTCTGATTATTACCAACTGTATCGTGATGGGCCGTGCAGAAGCTTATGCGATGAAATCCCCGCCGATTGAAAGCTTCATGGATGGTATCGGTAACGGTTTAGGTTATGGCGTGGTGCTGGTGCTGGTGGGGTTTGTCCGCGAGTTGATTGGCTCGGGTAAATTGTTCGGTGTGACGGTCTTGGCAACGGTTCAGAATGGCGGTTGGTATCAACCTAATGGATTGTTCCTGCTGGCGCCTAGCGCATTCTTTATCATTGGTTTGCTGATTTGGGGCCTACGAACCCTGAAGCCTGCGCAGATTGAGAAGGAGTAATTGACGATGGAACACTACATCAGTCTGTTTGTCCGCGCAGTGTTTGTCGAGAATATGGCGTTAGCTTTCTTTTTGGGAATGTGTACTTTCCTCGCCGTTTCCAAGAAAGTCTCGACAGCCTTTGGTCTGGGTATTGCGGTAACCGTGGTATTAGGTATTTCAGTTCCTGCGAACAATCTGGTTTATAACTTGGTGTTACGTGACGGCGCTTTGGTCGAAGGTGTGGATCTGAGTTTCCTAAACTTTATCACCTTTATTGGCGTTATCGCCGCCATTGTGCAGGTGCTGGAAATGATCCTTGATAGGTATTTCCCGGCGTTATACAACGCGTTGGGCATTTTCTTGCCACTGATTACGGTGAACTGCGCCATTTTCGGCGGCGTGTCGTTTATGGCACAACGTGATTATAACTTCCCTGAATCTATTGTTTATGGTTTTGGTTCCGGCATTGGTTGGATGCTCGCCATTGTCGCACTGGCAGGTATTCGCGAAAAAATGAAATATGCCAATGTGCCTGCGGGCTTACAGGGGTTAGGGATCACCTTTATCACCACCGGATTGATGGCCTTAGGGTTTATGTCTTTCTCCGGCGTAAGCTTATAAAGGCAGGAATAATTCATGGAAATAATTCTAGGCGTAGTGATGTTCACCCTTATTATTCTGGCATTGACGGTAATCATTTTATTTGCCAAATCAAAGCTGGTGAATACGGGCGATATCACCATTGATATAAATGAAGACGCGAATAAAAGTTTTACCGCCCCGGCGGGGGACAAGCTACTGAATATGCTGTCCAGTCATGGCATCTTTGTTTCTTCGGCATGTGGTGGCGGTGGCTCTTGTGGGCAGTGCCGGGTGAAGATTAGCGAGGGTGGGGGCGATATTCTGCCCACCGAACTTTCTCATATCTCTAAGCGCGAAGCCAAAGAGGGGTGTCGGCTGGCGTGTCAGGTGAGTGTGAAGCAGAGCTTAAAAATTGAGTTGCCGGAAGAGATTTTTGGGGTGAAAAAATGGGAATGTGAAGTGATCTCTAACGATAATAAAGCCACATTTATCAAAGAGCTAAAACTGAAAATTCCTGATGGTGAAGTGGTGCCATTCCGGGCTGGCGGCTTTATTCAAATTGAGGCCGAACCCCATACCGTGAAATATGCTGATTTCGATGTGCCCGAGGAGTATCGCGGCGACTGGGATAAATTCAATTTGTTCCGGTTTGAGTCGGTGGTGACTGAGCCGACAGTGCGTGCATATTCGATGGCAAACTACCCACAAGAGCTCGGTATTATCATGCTTAATGTGCGGATTGCGACGCCACCGCCCTCATTGCCAGATGCACCGCCAGGCATTATGTCTTCCTATATTTGGTCACTGAAACCGGGTGACAAAGTGGTTATCTCTGGGCCATTTGGGGAGTTTTTTGCCAAAGATACAGATGCTGAAATGGTCTTTATTGGCGGCGGGGCAGGTATGGCGCCGATGCGTTCGCATATCTTTGATCAGCTCAAGCGGCTGCATTCAAAACGCAAAATTAGCTTCTGGTATGGCGCGCGCTCACGGCGTGAAATGTTTTATGAGGAAGATTTTGACCAGTTGCAGGCCGAGAATGATAATTTCCGCTGGTATGTTGCTTTGTCGGATCCACAGCCAGAGGATAATTGGACTGGCTATACCGGCTTCATTCATAACGTATTATTAGAAAATTACCTTAAAAATCACCCGGCACCTGAAGATTGCGAATTCTATATGTGTGGCCCACCGATGATGAATGCCGCAGTGATCAAGATGCTAAAAGACCTTGGGGTAGAAGATGACAACATTATGCTCGATGACTTCGGTGGCTGATTTACCGCGATGCGCGTTTTTACTGTAATTGGGAATATTATGCAAAGATATATAACGCATTGGCTGATGTCTGTGCTGGGGATTTTGCTGCTGACAGGCTGTGGCCCTGAGCAAATCAACCTTGAAGGTAAAACCATGGGGACCTCATACTCAATCAAGTATGTGAGTGACTCATCAACTCCCAGCCCGGAAAAGCTGCAACAGGAAATAGATCGTGAGCTGCAGCAGGTTAATGATCAAATGTCGACTTATCGGCCAAACTCCGAATTGAGTCGTTTTAACCAAAGTCAGCTAGTGGATACGCCCTTTCCTGTGTCATTCGCTACTGCCAAAGTGGTGCGCGAAGCTATTCGGATTAACCGGCTGACGGACGGTGCGCTGGATGTCACTGTTGGGCCTTTGGTTAATTTATGGGGTTTCGGTCCTGAAGGGCGGCCTAATGCGGTGCCTACTGCGGCGGAAATTGATAAGCGGCGGCAATGGGTGGGTATTGATAAACTGGCGGTAGAGAATGGTTCTTTGATTAAACATATTCCAGAGCTATATGTTGATCTTTCAGCTATAGCTAAAGGATATGGAGTCGATGTCGTTGCTGAATATTTGGAGGCGCAGAATATCAATAACTATATGGTTGATATTGGTGGCGAAGTCCGGACGCGCGGCAACAACGGGGAGAATCAACCTTGGCGTATTGCTATCGAAAAGCCGCTGGCTGGGGTAGAACAAAGCGCACAAGAGATTATCGAACCCGGTCGGATGGCTATCGCCACTTCTGGTGACTACCGCAATTACTTTGAACAGAATGGCGTGCGCTATTCGCACACCATTGACCCCGCGACCGGCCGGCCCATAAATCATCGTTTAGTCTCAATCACGGTTTTAGACCCCAGCTGTATGACGGCCGACGGGCTCTCGACGGGGTTAGGGGTGCTGGGCCCTGAGAGAGGGATGGCATTGGCTAATTTACTGGGCATCCCGGTGTTTATGATAGTGAAAACCGATGAAGGCTTTGAGGAGCGCTCTTCTGAGTCATTCAAGCCGTATCTGCAAAAGCGGCCCTGATAGGAGAGAATTATGTTGACGGTTTTTATCGCGTCCTTCGTGTTTTTTCTGTTGGTCATCGCCGGGATGTCGCTGGGTTATATTGTAAAACGTAAAGCCATACAGGGCAGTTGCGGGGGGATTGGGGCGTTGGGGATGGAAAAAGTATGTGATTGCCCCGAACCTTGTGATGCGCGAAAGAAACGATTGGCTAAAGAGGCCGCGCGTCAAAAGGAACGGGATCAGTATCGTATTCTGTAGCCCGCATCTTAAAAGTTCAAAATAGCAATGACACCCCCCAGTTAATAACAAGTTGATTGGGGGGGGTATATATTTTTTAATTAATTATTTTCACTGATTATCTTTTTAAACAAAATGGGAGAATCAACCATAACCCCATCAGCGCCTAATTTTTTTGCTTTCTTATAATCTTCAGGAGTATTAATTCCAAAGAAAATAATATGTGCATTGGTATTTTTACGGAAACAATCAACGGCTTCTTTATCCCAACTTAATACCGCATTAGAGCGCCCTTCCCCTAGCGTATACTTTTCCACAACCTCAACTTTGCGATGTAATTCTAGGCCATACCAGCGCTCTTTATCATCCGTCGGCAATTCGCACTTATGGTCCATCGTGATATTGGCTAATTGAGTTCGGGTCGTGCCGCAGATTTAGTGGTAATGGTTAATTGTCAGATACCATCCGATGATCTTATCGTGCATTTCTTCTGATTTTGAGAAGCAGATAGTCTTGCGGGCTAACCGTTTGAGATGGGTTCGCAAGTTCAGATTATGTCGCTCTATCCTCTGGGTGTATTTCTTGCTGATAACATGACTGGTTGAGGACAATAAAGTGCGGTATACCGGCCAGGCATCGGTCATGTAGAAGGCAATGCTAAACTGGCTCAGCAAAACCAGAAGACGCTTTAATGTCAAAGCATTTCGCGGGCCAAATACATGGGCGATAACGCGCTTTCGGATGCGGTCATAGGCATAAAACAGCCAGCGTTGATTGCCTTTACAGCGGACATATGACCACTGCTCATCGGCTTCACAGCAGATAACCACCTCTGCGCTAGGCTCTACGTTTTGCGCTACCTGGTGCGGCGTAAGTTTTTTAGATGACGCAGAACGGTATTGAGGCTTATCCGTAGAACCCGTGCTGTATCGCGGCATCCGGAGCCGTTCATCGCCATATCAACGATGGCCTGATGGGTTTCGGGTTTAGCTCCGTTGTAGCGATAGCTGAGCTGGAAGGTCTTCAGGCATTGGTTACAGCGATAGAGCTGCGCCCCTGAGCCGGAGTGGCCGTTTCGGATAACCCCATGAGTTTCAGAACAGCGAGGACAAACCACATCAATCTTTGCCATCAATCATCCAAAGGGTAAAGAGTACACCAACACTAAGTTTGCGTCACGACCTGAGTTCGAGTCACATTACGGCTTTCAAAACGTTGTATTTTATGGGCTGAATCGCTGGTTTGGTTTACCTTATCCAGTGCATTCAAATAATTATCATCAGTTGAGTAAACTCGGGTTCGGCTTAGTCGGTTTTTTTCACCTCGGGTGGTCGCATTCAGTGTTTTTTGCAGTGCTTGCGCGAGTGTGGCGGGGGCCGCATCCGGCGATTTAATATCAAGGTAAAACGTTGTTGTTGGGAATGTTTTTAACACTTCATCAAGCGTAGGAATACCAACCTGTGTTTTTGGGGCAGGATGAATATCATGTTGTTGATTATAAGCAAAACTGGCATTCGCTCGGGCGAGTTGCTCGGCGGTATAAGCAGAAACTTTGCCCGACATATCGGTCAATTCTTTGAGGTCGGAAGGGCGATACAGCACCAGTTTATTATCTTTTGATAACTGTAGTGTTATCCAAATGGCATTCGCGCCATTTGCCAAGGCCTTTTTGATGGCGGGGAGGGTATTTTCAGCCGCGTCGGCAGTGCCACCACGGTGAGCAATAATTTGTGGTGCGGGGTGAGGAGTACTTGAATTGACTGAATTAGCATTTGTTAAAAAAGTAGCAGAGAGTAATAAAGTGGCCATTATATAATTTCGCATAATATTTAGTTTCCATCCATTGACTGATAATGAATTTTTCAGGGCGATGTTAATTATATCGCCAATATTCTTCGGTTTTGTCTAATTTAATAGTTTTTTATTAAAAATAAATGACAAAAAGGATAAAAAGACTCATAACAGAATTCAATTCTGCTATTACCTGAATTTGTTGGTCGTGACGCAAACTTAGTGTTGGTGTACTCTTTACCCTTTGGATGATTGATGGCAAAGATTGATGTGGTTTGTCCTCGCTGTTCTGAAACTCATGGGGTTATCCGAAACGGCCACTCCGGCTCAGGGGCGCAGCTCTATCGCTGTAACCAATGCCTGAAGACCTTCCAGCTCAGCTATCGCTACAACGGAGCTAAACCCGAAACCCATCAGGCCATCGTTGATATGGCGATGAACGGCTCCGGATGCCGCGATACAGCACGGGTTCTACGGATAAGCCTCAATACCGTTCTGCGTCATCTAAAAAACTTACGCCGCACCAGGTAGCGCAAAACGTAGAGCCTAGCGCAGAGGTGGTTATCTGCTGTGAAGCCGATGAGCAGTGGTCATATGTCCGCTGTAAAGGCAATCAACGCTGGCTGTTTTATGCCTATGACCGCATCCGAAAGCGCGTTATCGCCCATGTATTTGGCCCGCGAAATGCTTTGACATTAAAGCGTCTTCTGGTTTTGCTGAGCCAGTTTAGCATTGCCTTCTACATGACCGATGCCTGGCCGGTATACCGCACTTTATTGTCCTCAACCAGTCATGTTATCAGCAAGAAATACACCCAGAGGATAGAGCGACATAATCTGAACTTGCGAACCCATCTCAAACGGTTAGCCCGCAAGACTATCTGCTTCTCAAAATCAGAAGAAATGCACGATAAGATCATCGGATGGTATCTGACAATTAACCATTACCACTAAATCTGCGGCACGACCAATTTGTTAGCATATTGATTAGGATGATTATGACTGAAACTGTCGCGATTGAATTTCTTATGTTATTGAGATGAATATCTGATACTAAAATCATATGCAGGGGTAAGGTGGATTGATCATCTATGTCACCAGAAAATTCTGTAAGAATGTTAAAAAACATTAGTTAAGCAAGTAAAAGTTGTATTAGTGTTATGCATGATTTTATTGGGGGGGGCCCCCTAAGTGCTAGGGCTTAAGAAGGAATGTCGTGTGTCGAAATGGCGAGTGGGTGTGATTTTTGGTGGTAAATCGGCCGAACATGAAGTGTCATTGCAGTCGGCAAAGAATATAGTAGAGGCAATTGATAAAGAAAAATTCGATGTGGTGCTGCTCGGTATTGATAAACAGGGGCAATGGCATGTTAATGATGCATCCAATTATTTACTCAATGCCGAGAACCCGGCATTAATTTCCCTGAATCACTCAAACAGAAATGTGGCATTGATTCCAGGTCAGAATCATCAGCAACTTATTGCCGCGGATAATGCTGCGGCTTTGGCTCAATTGGATGTCATCTTCCCGATAGTACACGGGACATTAGGGGAGGATGGTTCCTTGCAGGGCCTGCTGCGCATGGCGAATATTCCGTTTGTCGGCTCTGGTGTCGTGGGTTCTGCGGTCAGTATGGATAAAGACATCACCAAGCGGTTACTGCGCGATGCCGGGCTGAATGTCGCCCCATTTATCACACTGACACGGGCGAATAAAGAGCAATACCGTTTTGAGCAGGTTACGGAAATACTCGGTTTACCTCTCTTTATTAAGCCCGCTAATCAAGGCTCCTCAGTTGGGGTGAGTAAGGTTCATCATGCGGACGAATATGAACAGGCGGTGGCATTAGCATTTGATTTTGACCACAAAGTTTTGGTGGAATCAGCTATTGTTGGGCGCGAGATAGAATGCGCGGTGATGGGGAATGACCATCCGCAAGCCAGTTTGTGTGGCGAGGTCGTCGTCAGTGACGAGTTTTATTCCTATGATACCAAATACATCAGTGAAACCGGTGCTCAGGTCATTATTCCTGCGCAAATCGACGCGGCCGTCAGCGACAATATTCGTGCCGTCGCATTAGCGGCATTTCGAACCCTCGAATGCTGCGGTATGGCGCGGGTTGATGTCTTTTTAACCCCGGATAACACAGTGATTATCAATGAGATAAATACTCTACCTGGGTTTACTAATATCAGCATGTACCCCAAGTTGTGGCGTGCCACTGGGATTGGTTCGACGGAACTTATCACTACACTGATTGAATTAGCTTTAGAGCGCCATCAGCAAGATAAATCATTGAAAAGCTCCATTCTGCAGTAATTCCCACTCCGGCTATGTCATGAAAAAGAGCGGCGATATGTCGCTCTTTGATTGAGATTTTACTATCACACAATCAATTTGACAAATTGTCAGTAATTGACAATAATTCAAAAATGAAGCTAACAGAAGATCAACTCCTATTGCGGGAGAGCAAAAAAATCGTTGAGGCACTGGGCAAAACATTTGCACCCTTGGTGGAATTTGTCTTGCACGACCTCACTCAACCAGAACACGCCATTGCGGCGATATCAAACAACTTATCCGGCCGTGAAGTCGGAGAACCGGCGACTGAATTGGGGCTGAGCCGTATTGCTGACCCCGATTTTCCGGAGGTCATTCTTAATTATCCGAACCAATTTCCAGATGGCCGCCCAGCCAAAAGTACCTCAATTGGCCTGAAAAATAGCCACGGGGAGTTCATCGGCGCACTGTGCCTGAATATGGACATCTCGCTATTTGCCGCGGTCAGTGCCAGTTTGTCGCAACTGACACAAACCACCGCCGCAGATGTTCAGGAGTCGCTGGCATCACCGCGTCTTGAAATGCTGCGCACGCAACTGGAGCAATTTGCCGCCGCCCACAATACCACCCCGCGCGCGCTGAACCCGGCACAGCGGCGCGAGATTGTCCGCCAATTGGCGCAAGCAGGTTTGATGGATTTGAAAAATGCTCAGACCGTGGTTGCCAATAATCTGGGCGTCGCCCGCTCGACCGTTTATACCTATCTCCCCACTGAAGGAAGCTAAAAATGGCCCCATTAGCAATCAGTTATGACGATATTATTCAAGCACATCAGCGGATTGCGGGTTTTGCGCTGAACACGCCGGTGTTGACCTCATCCACCGCTAACGAGCTGACCGGGGCGCAGTTATTTTTTAAATGCGAAAATTTCCAACATATGGGCGCATTTAAATTTCGGGGAGCCTATAACGCATTAGTGAAGTTATCGCCGGAACAGCAAGCTAAAGGGGTTATTGCTTTTTCGTCGGGAAATCATGCACAAGCGATTGCTTTGTCCGCCCGTAAATTAGGTATTCGCGCCATTATCGTCATGCCGCAAGATGCGCCTGCGGCTAAAATTGCCGCCACCCGGGGTTATGGCGGTGAAGTAGTGCTGTATGACCGCTATCTTGAAGACCGCGAGGCCATTAGCCATAAATTGGCGCAAGATCAGGGGCTAACGTTAATTCCGCCTTATGACCACCCGGATGTTATGGCCGGGCAGGGCACGGCGGCTAAAGAATTATTTGAAGAAGTCGGGGCGCTGGATGTGTTGCTGGTGCCATTAGGCGGCGGGGGATTGTTGTCCGGTTGTGCCACTGCCGCCAAGGCGCTCTACCCAAATTGCCAGGTTATTGGGGGGGAGCCCGCCGCCGGTAATGATGGGCAGCAGAGTTTTCGCAGCGGTAAAATTGTTAAAATTGCGACCCCAGTGACCATTGCCGATGGCGCGCAAACCTCGGCGTTAGGGCACTACACTTTCCCTGTGATTCAGGAGCGAGTTGATAATATTCTGACCGCGACGGATGACCAACTGATCGCGGCGATGCAGTTTTTCACCAGCCGAATGAAAATCGTGGTGGAACCCACCGGTTGCTTAGGGGCGGCGGTGGCGTTTGGCGATCAACTGGATCTGCGCGGCAAGCGGGTCGGCGTGATTATTTCGGGCGGTAATGTCGATTTAGCGCGGCTAGCACAGTTTATTGATAAGTCGTGAAAATGACCGAGCTTGTTTTAATAAATTCAACCTCGGGCCAGCCCCCTGCCGGACATTACAGCCATGCAGTCTGTGCGGGCGGCATGGTCTATCTTTCCGGCCAACTGCCGGTAACGGCGCAGGGCGTTGCTTTATCACGGCAACCTTTTGATTTTCAGGTCAGACAGGTTTTTGCCAATATTGAGGGCATCTTAGCGGACTGCCATTGCAATCTAACCAGCTTGGTTCAGGTGCGTGTTTATCTGTGTGATATTGCACTCTGGCCACAGTTTAATGTGCTGTATGCTGAGTGGTTGGGGCCACACAAACCGGCGCGTTGTGTTGTACCGGTCCCCACGTTACACCACGATTTAGCCTTAGAAATTGAAGCCGTGGCGATGCTGCCTGCTTAGCATTTTGCCATCACACAATGTATTTGCCATCACACAATGTATCTGGTCAGGGCCTAGGATAATCTTGAATTTTCCCCATTTAACTGTATTCTTATACAGTGGTTTGGTTGGGGGATAAACATGCGAAAAATTATTCACGTCGATATGGATTGCTTCTTTGCGGCTGTCGAAATGCGTGACGACCCTAGCTTGCGTGATATTCCTATTGCGATTGGTGGCAGCCGGGACCGGCGTGGCGTGATAAGCACCGCCAATTACCCGGCCCGGCGTTATGGTGTCCGTAGCGCGATGCCCACCGCCATGGCACTTAAACTGTGTCCACAGCTAAAAGTGATCCCGGGGCGAATGGCGGCTTATAAAGAAGCCTCGCTGCATATCCGCGAAATTTTTGCGCGCTATACACCATTAATTGAGCCGCTATCACTGGATGAAGCTTATCTGGATGTATCGGATTGCCAAGCATGCAGCGGTTCCGCCACCTTAATTGCCCAAGAAATCCGCCAATCCATTGCAACTGAACTGAATTTAACCGCCTCTGCGGGCATTGCCCCTATCAAGTTTTTAGCCAAAATAGCCTCTGATTTAAATAAACCCAATGGCCAATATGTCATCACCCCGGAACAAGTGTTGCCCTTCTTGCGTGATTTACCGCTGAGCAAAATCCCCGGCGTGGGCAAAGTGACCGCCAGCAAACTGCAAGAGTTAGGATTGATAACCTGTAGTGATATTCAAAACTATCCACAGGCTGAATTATTAAAGCGCTTTGGTAAGTTTGGCCATGTGCTGTGGGAGCGCAGCCACGGTATTGATGAGCGCGAAGTTTCGCCCGAGAGGTTGCGTAAATCTGTCGGGGTGGAGCGAACACTGGCCGAGGATATTCATGATTGGGATAGTTGTGAGTCATTGATTGAGTCACTTTATATTGAGCTGGAAACCCGGCTACGCAAAGTGCGGCCAGACCTGCATATTGCTCGGCAGGGGGTGAAATTGAAATTCCATGATTTTCAGCAAACCACACAAGAGCATGTTTGGCCCGAGCTAAATAAAGTGGATTTATTGCAAGTCGCGCGCGCCGCATGGGATGAGCGCCGTGCCGGGCGGGGGGTGCGCTTGGTGGGGCTGCATGTTACTTTGCTTGACCCGCAACTCGAGCGACAATTGCTGCTGAGCTGGGAATAGCGCCCAAGGAGATAAAAAATGGCGGGCCAGTCAGACCCACCATTATCATGCAAAAGTCACTAAACTTGCTTATGCGCGCTCAGGAATGGCTTTCAGCAGTGCGGTCAGCAATTGCCAATATTGGCCCACACTTTCGATATGCACCTGTTCATCCGGTGAATGTGGCCCGGTCATGGTTGGCCCAATCGACACCATATCCATTTCTGGGTAAGGTTTTTTGAACAAACCACATTCCAGACCAGCATGGATAACCATGATGTTTGGCGTTTTGTTAAACAGTTTTTGGTAGGTTTCCCGCACGAGAGCCATCACCGGTGAGCTTGGGTCAGGTTGCCAGCCGGGGTAGCCGCCTTTGGGGGTGGTTTCAGCGCCAGCCAACTGACCAATTGCCGTCAGCATGCTCACCACGTAATCTTTGCCGCTGTCTATCAGGGAACGAATCAGGCAAATGATTTCTGCCTCATTCTCATTCATGGTAACCACACCGACATTCAGTGAGGTTTCAACCACACCTTTTACGGCATCACTCATACGAATGACACCGTTTGGTGTGGCATTCAATAAAGCGACCAGGCGCTGTTGCGTCTCTTTTGTCAGCGCTTTGGCATCCGTGGATACCGGCTCCAGCAATACTGTCAGATTTTTTTCGACGGCAGCCAGCTCGTTTTTCAACGTCGCCAGATATTCTTGGCTCAGGTTTTTCAGCTGATCGACTTTATCTGCGGCGATCGCCAAGGTCACCGAACCCTCGCGGGGGATGGCGTTGCGCAGTGTGCCGCCATTCAAATCCAATATCCGTAAATCTAAATCTTTGGCCTGTTCAAACAAGAAACGGGCCAGCAGTTTATTGGCATTCCCTAGCCCTAAATGGATATCAGCCCCTGAGTGGCCGCCTTTTAAACCTTTAAGGGTCAGCTTCAAGGTCTGGTAACCGGCGGGAACCGCTTCTCGTTTTAGTGCTAAAGTTGTTATGAAATCAATGCCACCGGCACAACCCATATAGATTTCACCCTCCTGCTCGGAGTCGGTATTAATCAAAATATCGGCTTTTAACCAGTTAGGTTGCAGACCAAACGCACCGTCCATGCCAGCTTCTTCGGTCATCGTGAGCAGGACTTCCAGCGGGCCGTGCTCGACACGCTCATCAGACAGCACCGCCAAGGCGGAGGCCATACCAATGCCGTTATCTGCACCTAATGTGGTGCCACGCGCTTTAACCCATTCACCATCGATATAAGGTTGAATCGGGTCTTTGGTAAAGTCATGTACCGTATCATTATTCTTCTGCGGAACCATATCGAGATGGGCTTGCAGTGCCACGGGCTTACGGTTTTCCATCCCCTTGGTCGCGGGTTTTCGCAGCAGGATATTACCGACCTGGTCGCGCTCGGCATGCAGGCCTTTTTCCTTGGCCCACGCCATAATATGTTGTGCCAGTGCTTCTTCATGGTAAGACGGATGAGGGATTGAGCAGATTTTGGCGAAAATATCCCACAACGGCTGAGGCGAAAGTTGAGACAGTTCAGACACTGTAAGTCTCCTGTAACAGCATTCTCGTATCGGCAACCTCACCGCGGCGAGGTCAGAGATGCTATTGGGTTGATGACTAAAGATTTTAAGGATGATGACAAACCGCCATCAAGATGGCGAGATAGTTTGAGAATATCACTTTCAGTGGCATTGCGCGCGTATCGCCGCATAATTACTGCCACAGATCTGATTAATTAGCCGGATAATTGCTGGTTTTTATGCGGCTGGCTCTCTATAATCTCGCGCAACCTTTTTTCCCCTTCTGAACCATGGCAAGCCACTTCTATACTGGCTGGGATTACACTTTATGAGCGAAAAATACGTCGTTACCTGGGATATGTTGCAAATTCACGCCCGCAAATTGGCACAGCGTTTACTGCCTGCCGACCAATGGAAAGGCATCATTGCGGTTAGCCGTGGTGGGTTAGTTCCGGCGGGTATTCTGGCGCGTGAGCTGGGTATTCGTTATGTCGACACCGTTTGCATCGCCAGCTATAACCATGATAACCAAGGTGAGCTTAAAGTCCTGAAACGTGCTGAGGGTGATGGTGAAGGGTTTATCGTGATTGATGATTTGGTTGATACTGGCGGCACGGCGAAAGCTATCCGCGCAATGTATCCAAAGGCACATTTTGTTACTGTCTTTGCTAAACCCGCTGGCCGCCCATTGGTTGATGACTATGTGGTTGATATTCCACAAGGTACTTGGATTGAACAGCCATGGGATATGGCGGTAACTTTTGTGGCACCGCTGAGCGGCAAGTAATTTAGCCCGCTATATATGCCCGGTGTCTACCGGGCGTTTCATTTTCCTCGCAGTATGAGTACACTTGTCCCCATCTGACCAGCCCTTAATGGGCTTGAATCACGGCTTATGGAGGCTATTGTTATCATGGCACAAGCCAACCTTTCTGAAATTCTGTTCAAACCAAAATTCAAACATCCTGAAACCTCAACTTTAGTGCGGCATGCCCATTGTAACCATGCGATGAATGTTCACTCAGCACTGGATGGGGATACCACTCAGCATTGGTACCGGATGATCAACCGCTTGATATGGGCATGGCGTGGTGTGGATCCGCTTGAAATTGAAGAGGTATTATCACGAATTGCCTGTTCGAAAGCGGAACACAGCGATAACGAGCTGCTCGACACTGTGGTGGGCTATCGTAATGGTAACTGGATTTATGAATGGGCCAATCAGGGGATGCAGTGGCAGCAAAAAGCCATGGAAGAAGCGGATCCGGTCAATGCTGGCCAGTATTGGCTGAATGCGGCAAATTTATACAGTATTGCGGGTTATCCGCATCTAAAAGGGGATGAGTTAGCCGAGCAAGTCGAGGTGCTGTCTAACCGGGCTTATGAAGCTGCCGCCCAGCATCTGCCTTACACACTCAAAGAACTTAATTTTGCTATTTCAGATGGCGGCACCCTGACTGGGTTCTTGCATATGCCAACCGTCGACAGCGCACCTTTCCCAACCGTGCTGATATGTGGTGGATTGGATACATTGCAAAGTGACTATTATCGCCTGTTCCGCGACTATCTGGCGCCGAAAGGGATGGCGATGTTGACCATCGACATGCCATCGGTTGGGGCATCATCACGCTGGAAATTGACTCAGGACACCAGCTTCCTGCATCAACAAGTGTTGCAGGCATTGCCAAATATTCCGTGGATTGATCACCAACGTGTCAGTGTATTTGGTTTCCGTTTTGGTGCTAATGTGGCGGTGCGACTGGGTTATCTTGAACCTCAGCGTGTGCGCGCAGTGGCATGCCTCGGGCCGATTGTTCATCATCTGCTGTGCAATGCCGATAGTCAGCGCAAAATGCCAGATATGTATATGGATGTGATGGCCAGCCGCCTGGGGATGGCCGATGCGGCGGATGAAATACTCAGAGCTGAAATGAACCGCTACTCATTGAAAATGCAAGGGTTATTGGGCCGGCGCTGTCAAACGCCAATGTTGGCAGGCTTCTGGGAAAATGACCCTTTCAGCCCAAAAGAGGAAGCTAAACTTATCTGCTCTTCTTCTGCTGACGGTAAATTACTGCCCATAGCATCAACCCCGCTGTATGACAATTTCCATCGCGCATTATTGCAAACTAGCCAATGGTTAGAAGATAAAATGCGTTAATGAGTTGCTAATTTTTAACAGTTTGCTAAAAAGGTGAATCTACATAAGGAGATTTAAGAATGGCGTCAACCAGTGCTCATCCTAAAAGCAAGCTTATGAAACGTTTTGCCGCTTTAGGGCCATACCTGCGTGAAGGGCAG
Organism: Yersinia hibernica; assembly: GCF_004124235.1. Taxonomy (NCBI): domain Bacteria; kingdom Pseudomonadati; phylum Pseudomonadota; class Gammaproteobacteria; order Enterobacterales; family Yersiniaceae; genus Yersinia; species Yersinia hibernica. The sequence continues at coordinate 2,981,384 of NZ_CP032487.1, read as the reverse complement.
TGCCAGAACGACCGATTTTTCTTTGACTGTTTGGCTGTGTGCGTCAATGTGAAGCTTGCTCCAGAGCGGCGTGAGTTCTGGGGATGGTGGATTGAGCTGGAACCGGTGGCTGACCATTTCACCTATGTTTACCAGTTTGGCCTGTTTAATAAAGAGGGTAACTGGAAGGTGGAAAAGATTAAAGATCCTGAAGTACAAGAGAAATTGGAGACCACACTACGCGATTTCCATAAACGCCTAGCTGAGATGCTGACGGCTATTGAGATGCGCTTAGAGCCCGCACAAGATTTTAGCAATGAGCCCATTAAACTGTCTGCGTAAAAATAAGCAACTCAGCCCCGAATAAAAGAACATTCCCCTTTTTAGCTCAATAAAAAGGGGAATTTTTTATTCTGCCTGTTGGCATAATGCCCCGCGCCTGCTACAAAGACCTATCCCTTTTGTACTCAAAATCATCGGATGAATGAACCTCACTTTTGGGGCTCACCCGTTGGGTTAGCATTAATGCTGCTCAAATCGGTTTTCGATCGATTTGTCGTGTGTTTGCTGCTGGCTGCAACTCCAATGACTTTGGGTGTATATTATTTCTTTTATTCTTTATCCCAACGGCAGAAAAATTATGAGTGGCGGCCAGACATTGGTTGTGAAATTGGGAACAAGTGTTCTGACGGGCGGTTCTCGTCGTCTTAACCGTGCCCATATTGTTGAACTGGTGCGTCAATGCGCTCAGCAACACGCGAAAGGTCATCGTATTGTTATTGTCACCTCCGGAGCCATTGCTGCCGGGCGTGAACACCTGGGCTATCCAGAATTACCCGCCACTATTGCGTCGAAGCAGTTATTAGCCGCAGTCGGGCAAAGTCGGCTTATTCAGCTCTGGGAACAGCTGTTCTCAATCTATGGTATTCATGTGGGCCAGATGTTGCTGACCCGTGCTGATTTAGAAGATCGCGAGCGTTTCTTAAATGCGCGCGACACCATGAATGCTTTGCTGGATAACCGTATTGTCCCGGTAATCAATGAAAATGATGCCGTGGCCACTGCTGAAATCAAAGTGGGTGATAATGATAATCTCTCGGCGCTGGCAGCGATTCTGGCCGGTGCGGATAAGCTGCTATTGTTGACTGATCAGGCTGGGTTATATACTGCCGACCCGCGCAATAATCCAGAAGCTGAATTAATTCGTGAAGTGCATGGTATTGATGATGCTTTGCGCGGGATTGCCGGTGATAGCGTCTCTGGCCTTGGCACCGGCGGTATGGCGACAAAATTGCAAGCCGCCGATGTCGCGTGTCGTGCTGGTATTGATGTTGTGATTGCGGCAGGTAGCCAAGTGGGGGTTATTGCTAATGTGATTGAGGGGACGCCAGTTGGCACCCGATTCCATGCATTGGAAACGCCCCTTGAAAATCGGAAACGCTGGATTTTTGGCGCACCGCCAGCCGGTGAAATCACCGTCGATGATGGTGCGGTTACCGCGATTATGGAGCGGGGCAGTTCGCTGCTGCCAAAAGGCATTCGCAGCGTGGTGGGGAATTTCTCGCGCGGCGAAGTTATCCGTATTCGCAATCTCAGCGGGCGTGATTTGGCTCACGGCGTATCGCGCTACAACAGTGATGCTTTGCGCATGTTAGCGGGGCACCATTCGCAACAAATCAGTGAAATTCTCGGGTATGAATACGGCCCAGTGGCTGTTCATCGTGACGATATGATTGTCAGCTAAGGAGCAAGTATGAGCATGCTGGAACAGATGGGGAAAGCCGCTAAACAGGCTTCTTGGCAATTGGCGATGCTGAGTACGGCAAAGAAAAATCAGGCTTTGGCCGTGATAGCGAATTTGCTGGAGTCTGAAAGTCAGGCCATTTTACAGGCCAACGAGCAAGATATGGCTGCTGCGCGTGACAGTGGCATGAGCGAGGCACTGCTGGACAGGCTGTTGCTGACTCCCGCACGTTTAGCGGCTATTGCGCATGATGTACGCCAGGTGTGCCGCCTGAATGACCCTGTAGGCCGGGTGATTGACGGCAACCTGCTCGACAGCGGCTTAAAACTGGAGCGTCGTCGGGTACCTTTGGGCGTGATTGGCGTCATTTATGAAGCCCGACCCAATGTGACGATTGATGTGGCAAGTTTATGTTTGAAGACCGGCAACGCGGTTATTCTGCGTGGCGGTAAAGAGACACATCACACCAATCAGGCCACAGTGAAGGTTATCCAGCAAGCGCTGGAGCAATGTGGTTTACCGCCAGCGGCTGTGCAAGCCATCGAAAGCCCGGACCGCCAATTGGTCACGCAATTACTGCGGATGGATAAATACGTTGATATGTTGATTCCGCGCGGTGGCGCAGGCTTACATAAATTGTGCCGTGAGCAGTCAACTATTCCCGTGATCACCGGTGGGATTGGTGTTTGCCATACTTTTGTCGATGAAAGTGCTGATTTTGAGCAAGCGCTGCTGGTCATCGAGAATGCTAAAATTCAGCGGCCAAGTGCTTGTAACTCATTGGAAACCTTGCTGGTACATCAGGCAATCGCTGAGCATTTTCTGCCCGTGTTAAGTGCCAGAATGCACGCGTTTGGTGTGACACTGCATGCCAGCCCACAGGCCATGCCCTATCTGGTAGAAGGTCAAGCCAAGGTCGTGGCAGTAGAGGCTGCTGATTATGATGATGAATGGCTATCTCTGGATTTGAATGTAGATATTGTGGCGGATATCGATGCCGCCATTGATCATATTCGCGAACATGGCACCAGCCATTCTGATGCTATCTTGACGCGCTCACTGAGCAGCGCCGAACATTTTGTTCGTGCGGTGGACTCATCAGCAGTTTATGTCAATGCCAGCACGCGTTTTACAGATGGCGGTCAATTTGGTTTGGGCGCTGAAGTTGCTGTTAGCACGCAAAAACTTCATGCGCGTGGCCCAATGGGATTAGATGCATTGACGACCTATAAATGGATTGGTTATGGCGATGATTTAGTCCGCAGCTAAATTACCCGTTATCTTGACGTTTATCGGCTACAGGAACTGGCATTTTAAAGCGACATTTTACATTGCGAATGTCGCTTTATTTTTTACTCTGCCATTTATCTTCGAAAAAAAATCAATGAAATAAATCTGATTAAGTGTGAAACAGATCATTGTTCGATGAAACGTCTTTATCACTATTTATCATTTCCCTTCGCTAAAAATAGACAACCAAACATGTGTTTGGTTATTTAGCCGTGAGTTGTTATCTCGTTGATTATCTATCTGTATTTTTAGCTAAATATCCTGCCAACAAAAATATGCTGCCCTAATCTCATTTATATTACCGGAATTACTTGAGTTAGTTCACAAATCTGTGACTGTAACCGATTGAAAACACGCTTACGATCATTATCCCAACTTTGCAACAGATTAATAGAATCCGCTTTACTCTATTTAACCAAAATAATAAAACAGACACATGTTTAAAAACAAATAAGTGTCCATCATGACCAGCCGAGAAAAACAAATATTGCAGCTTCTGAGACGAGATCCATTGATCCCCCAGCAAGAAATTGCCGATATTCTAGGCATTAGTCGCTCGGGTGTTGCCGGCCACATTATGAATTTGATGCAAAAAGGCTATATCAAAGGGAAAGGATATATATTATCAGAGCACAGCTATGTAGTGGTGGTAGGCTCTGTCAATATGGACGTTTGTGGCTATGCAGCTAATCAACTTATTTATGAAGACTCCAATCCAGGAAAAATAAAATGTACCCCTGGTGGGGTCGGGCGAAATATCGCGGAGAATATTGCATTATTAGGCAAAGAGTGCCAGCTGATCTCAGTGGTGGGCGATGATTTTTATGGTGCTACATTGATTGATGAGGCTAAACGAGCCGGTGTTAATGTCAATAATTGCCATAGTCTTCATGGGGAAAATACCTCAACTTATGTTTCATTACTTGATAACAGTGGCGAAATGCTGGTGGCAATTAATGATATGCGCATTTTAGAAAAATTAACTCCATCATTATTGGCAACGACTAGAGAATTAATTCAGCATGCTGGGATTCTCGTGGTGGATTGTAATTTAACAGAAGAATCCCTCTCATGGATATTTACCAATGCCGGTAATGTACCGGTATTCGTTGATACAGTTTCGGCGTTTAAGGCCCCGAGAATTAAGAATTGGCTATCCCATATTCATACATTAAAACCTAACCGCCTTGAAGCAGAAATATTGAGCGGCATGAAGATTAACTGCCGCGATGATATTCCTGTGGTGGCGAATTGGTTCCACCAACAGGGTGTGCAGCGCTTGGCACTCAGTATGGGTAAGGAGGGTGTTTATTTCAGTGAAATTGAGGGGCAGACCGGCTGGTCACTGCCACTGAATATTAACATTGTGAATGTGACCGGTGCCGGAGACGCCATGATGTCAGGGTTAGCAAGTTGCTGGCTTGATGATATGGACTTTGCTGAGAGTATTCGCTTTGCTCAAGGGTGTTCAGCATTAACACTTTCTTCGGAACTGACCAATAACCCCAATCTGTCGAATGGCAGTGTCAAAAAACTATTGGAATTACAACCATGACAAATAACGCAATGGCACCATCTTATTTAGATATTTCACCGGAAGTTGCACAAGCTTTGGCACAAAATAAAGCCGTCGTGGCATTGGAGTCCACTATTATTTCTCATGGAATGCCCTACCCACAAAATGTTGAAACGGCTCTGCTTGTCGAGCAGAAAATTCGTGAGAATGGCGCAGTTCCTGCCACTATTGCCGTCATAAATGGCCGAATGAAAGCGGGCTTATCGCGAGATGAAATAGAATTATTGGGGAAAGAGGGTCATAGCATTATGAAAGTCAGTCGCCGTGATTTACCTTTTGTGGTGGCTAATGGGCAACATGGTGCAACAACAGTCGCGTCCACTATGATTATTGCCGAAATGGCGAATATTAAAGTCTTTGCGACGGGGGGGATTGGTGGTGTACACCGCGGGGCGGCGACGACATTTGATATTTCTGCAGATTTACAAGAACTGGCGAAAACAAATGTAACCGTGGTGTGTGCCGGTGCCAAATCTATTTTAGACTTGGGCTTAACCACTGAATATCTGGAAACTAACGGTGTTCCGGTTATTGGTTATCAAACTCGCTCACTACCGGCATTCTTTTGCCGCACCAGCCCATTTGAGGTCAGTATTACATTAAACAGTGCGGAGCAAATTGCTGCGGCCATGAATGCTAAATGGAGTATAGGGCTTCGCGGTGGAATGGTTGTTGCGAATCCAATTCCCGAACAATATGCACTATCAGAAAATATGATTAATGTCGCTATTGAGCAGGCAGTAAAAGAGTCTGAAGAACAGGGGGTTATCGGCAAGGAAAGTACGCCATTCCTGTTAGCCAGAGTGGCTGAATTAACTGGAGGTGACAGCCTACATGCCAATATTCAACTGGTGTTTAATAATGCGCAGTTGGCAGCCAAAATAGCCTGCTCATACCAGAGTATTATTTAATAGATAGAACGGTAATACGCCTTAAATAGTGTCCTTATTACAGTTGCTAAATAATAACTCATTTCTTTGAGGTGCCCTGACACATCTGTTGTCCAAGGGGCACCTTTTCAAGCATGGGCTTATTATAAATACTTCGGGGGATTTATGGATTTATTGCGTAGTTTTGCGGGGATGTGCATTTTATTACTTATTGCCTATATTTTCTCGGTAAATAAAAGAAAAATAAGCTTAAGGACAGTGGTGGCAGCATTATTACTACAAATCACCTTAGGTGCGGTCATGCTTTATGTCCCCGCTGGGAAATGGTTTATCTCTTCTATCGCTAATGCTGTGAATCGAGTTATTTCTTATAGTGATGCCGGTAGCGCATTTATTTTTGGCGGCTTAGTTAGCCCCAAAATGAATGAGCTATTTGATGGTGCCGGATTTGTTTTCGCATTCCATGTGTTACCGGCTATTATTTTTATCACTTCACTAATTTCTATTCTCTATTATTTAGGCATTATGGGCTGGTTGATCAATATTCTCGGCTCTCTATTTCAAAAATTACTGGGTATCAGCAAAGTTGAATCATTTGCTGCGGTGACGACTATATTTCTCGGGCAGAATGAAATTCCCGCCGTGGTCAAACCTTTTATCAATAAGATGAACAGTAATGAGTTATTTACTGTGATTTGTAGCGGTATGGCATCTATCGCGGGTTCAATGCTAGTGGGATATGCCGGCCTTGGTGTGCCAATTCAATATTTATTGGCTGCGTCATTGATGGCTATCCCTGGCGGGATATTATTTGCCCGGATTATTAGCCCGGCAACAGAAGAGTCAAAAGTAGAATTTAATGAAATGACCTTCAGTGATAAACGTCCTACTAGCATTATCGAAGCTGCTGCCAATGGTGCAATGCTGGGGCTGAAAATTGCAGTCGGGGTTGCTACTGTGGTAATGGCATTTGTGGCCTTGATAGCCTTAATTAACGGTATTATTGGTGGTATTGGCGGGGTATTTGGATTTGAGCATCTGAGTCTGGAAAGTATCCTTGGTTATGTATTTTCACCCTTGGCCTATATTATGGGGGTGTCGTGGGAACATGCTTCATTAGCCGGTGGCTTTATTGGTCAAAAATTAGCGATTAATGAGTTTGTCGCCTATCTGAGTTTCTCTCCTTATCTAAAGGAAACAATAGGAACACTAGATGTAAAAACTATCGCTGTTATTTCATTTGCACTGTGTGGCTTTGCTAATTTCGGTTCGATCGCGGTGGTAGTTGGGGCTTTTAGTGCCGTAGCACCTGAAAGAGCCTCTGAAATTGCCCGTCTAGGATTCCGTGCATTACTAGCGGCGACATTATCTAACTTGATGAGTGCCACTATTGCCGGTTTGTTTATTGGGCTGGGGAGCTTATTACCGGGGTAGAGTGATTGGCATTATAGGTTGAAATTATCCGTAGTGCATTAATCTGCTGATAAAGGATTAGTGCACTTATTTTGCATTTAATCTAGCGGGTGGCGCTTAAGATAGTAACTGATTTTATAATCGACGGGATTAAAGGTAATCACTGAAAAATCCACAATAACGCCATCCGTGGTATTAGAAACGGCCAATAATTGCAATAATAGTGTGCGTGGATCGCAATGGAGTTGTAAGGCGAATTCTTGGTTGGCAACAATAGGTAAAAATGTTTGTCGACATCCCTCAATCTGGTAATTAGCGTGTTTTTCGATAAAGTCATATTTTGATGATTCAAGATGATGGTAGGTTAAATCCGGCATCAGAGAGACTGGTAGATAACTCTCCTCTATCTGGATAATCTGTTTGTCAGCATAGCGTAATCTTTTTATATAATAAGCTTTATCATCCGGTTGGATATTTAACTGGCTAGCGATAGCTGGTGGGGATCTGATGATTTTGAACTCAGAGACCTCTGTATGCGGTGTTTTCCCGAGCATTTTCATATGTTCAGTAAAACTGTTCAGATGATTATTATCGTGTTTAAGATCTTTTCCGATAATAAAGGTGCCCCGACCTTGCTGACGTTCTAATAAACCATCCTGAATTAAAACATCCAATGCTTTTCTCACTGTCATTCGTGACGCCCCAAAACGCTGAGCCAGTTGAATTTCAGATGGTAAGCAATCACCGACAGAAATATCTTGGTGATTTATTAACTTGCGGATATTGGTGACCAGATTTTTATATACCATTTCTGTACCTATTTAATTGGCGATATCCATCACGAATATTTTTTCAACATACTGATAAACAATTAATAAAATTCGGTCGTGCCGCAGATTTAGTGGTAATGGTTAATTGTCAGATACCATCCGATGATCTTATCGTGCATTTCTTCTGATTTTGAGAAGCAGATAGTCTTGCGGGCTAACCGTTTGAGATGGGTTCGCAAGTTCAGATTATGTCGCTCTATCCTCTGGGTGTATTTCTTGCTGATAACATGACTGGTTGAGGACAATAAAGTGCGGTATACCGGCCAGGCATCGGTCATGTAGAAGGCAATGCTAAACTGGCTCAGCAAAACCAGAAGACGCTTTAATGTCAAAGCATTTCGCGGGCCAAATACATGGGCGATAACGCGCTTTCGGATGCGGTCATAGGCATAAAACAGCCAGCGTTGATTGCCTTTACAGCGGACATATGACCACTGCTCATCGGCTTCACAGCAGATAACCACCTCTGCGCTAGGCTCTACGTTTTGCGCTACCTGGTGCGGCGTAAGTTTTTTAGATGACGCAGAACGGTATTGAGGCTTATCCGTAGAACCCGTGCTGTATCGCGGCATCCGGAGCCGTTCATCGCCATATCAACGATGGCCTGATGGGTTTCGGGTTTAGCTCCGTTGTAGCGATAGCTGAGCTGGAAGGTCTTCAGGCATTGGTTACAGCGATAGAGCTGCGCCCCTGAGCCGGAGTGGCCGTTTCGGATAACCCCATGAGTTTCAGAACAGCGAGGACAAACCACATCAATCTTTGCCATCAATCATCCAAAGGGTAAAGAGTACACCAACACTAAGTTTGCGTCACGACCTAAAATTCAGTCTGTACAAAAAACGGTTTAAATGTCTAACTTTCTAGAAAATAATATACAAGTGTGGCAGGCGATTTAATGCAATTGTGATCACATATTTTTATCAATCACCAAATCATGAGCTGACGATTCCATAGAGTGATGACTGTTTATACTCATAAGGGAAGCGATCATGTTAAGTTCGTTTAATCGGTTTGGCGGGGCAATGCTTGGTGCGGTGCTACTCTTCCCTTTTGCAGGGATGGTCGTTGGCATATCCTTGGTACTGCAAAATCCTACTTTTGCTAGCCCAGATAGTTTATTTTTCCAATTAATGAAAATCATCGAGTCTGGTGGCTGGACTGTATTTAACAATATGGGATTATTATTTGCTGTTGGCTTGCCCATAAAGTTAGCTAATAAAGCTCCAGCTTCAGCCTGTTTAGTCTCTTTAATTACTTATCTGACCTTTAATGCTTTTCTCGGGGCAATGTGTGAGGTCTGGGGCGCACATTGGGGAGTTAATTTCGCCCATGAAACAGGCGGCACCAGTGGCCTGGCGATGATTGGTGGTATTAAAACACTGGATACCAGTGTGATTGGTGCAATTTTGTGTGGCAGTTTGGTGACCTGGATACATAACCATTATTATTCGACTAAATTACCTGATTACATCAGTATTTTTCAGGGTGCGGCCTTTGTTAATATCCTCGGCTTTATTGTGATGCTGCCGCTGGCCTTTATTACCTTAATGCTATGGCCAAAAGTGCAGTTAGGCATGATTTCATTACAAGGTTTTATTCTGCATGCCGGTAATTTCGGAATCTGGTGCTATATTTTCTTGGAGAAAATATTATTACCTACTGGTTTGCATCACTTTGTTTATAGTCCTTTCCAATATACCGATGTTGCGGTACCCGGTGGGACGACATTGTATTGGTTAACCCACTTACAAGAATTTAGTCAATCCACTGAACCTTTAAAACAGCTTTTCCCAGCAGGTGGTTTTGCTATGCAGGGAAATGGCGCGGTATTTGGTGGTTTGGGAATGGCATTAGCGATATACAGTACGGCAAAACCGGAAAATAAGGCCAAAGTCGCCGGTCTGCTGATTCCGGCAACAATTACCAGCATGTTTATTGGTATTACTGAGCCGTTGGACTTTACCTTCTTATTTATTGCTCCGGCGCTATTTGTAGTACATGCCATGCTTTCTGCCACCATGACCGTCGTGATGTATAGCTTGGGTGTTGTCGGGAACTTTGGTTCTGGAATCCTTGAATGGGCGACACAAAACTGGATACCGATGTTCAGTCACCACGCTAATGTCATGATAACTCAAATTATTGTCGGTCTTATTTTCAGTAGTATTTACTTCCTGATATTCCGTGTTTTGATACTTAAATTTAATTTCAAAACATTAGGCCGTGAAGATAGCGATCTAAAGCTTTATACAAAACAGGATTACAAACAAAAAGGTGAGAGTCAGGGTAATGAGTTTCAACAGCGCGCCAGTGCTTATTTAGAGGCCGCAGGCGGGAAAGACAATATCGCGAGCTATACCCACTGCTTTACTCGTTTGAGATTAGTTGTAAAGGATATTAGCCGTGTTCAATCCAGTTCAGCATTCAAAGCCTTTTCTGCGATTGAGGTTTATAAAAATGGCAATGATGTGCAGGTGATTGTTGGCAACAATGTGACGCATATTTATGAACAATTTTCAGAGTTAATGAATTAAGGAGTTTTTTAGATGAAGAAATCATCCATTTTGATTGCTGGTGGTGGTTCGACTTATACCCATGGTATTATTCTTATGCTGTTGGATAATTTACATCGTTTCCCTATTGCAGAAATAAGATTGTATGACAATGACGGCCCGCGCCAAGAAATTGTGGCTAAAGCCTGTGAAATTATTCTACGTGAACAATCTAGCGGAATAAAGTTTTCCTATACAACAGATCCTCAAACCGCATTTAGCGGGGTTGATTTCGTAATGGCACATATTCGGCAAGGCAAACTTCCGATGCGCGAAAAAGACGAAAAAATCCCGATGAAATACGGTTGTGTTGGGCAAGAAACCTGTGGTGCGGGAGGAATTGCTTATGGAATGCGTTCAATTAGTGGTGTGCTGGAAATTCTTGATTATATGACAGAATATTCCCCGAATGCTTGGATGCTAAATTATTCTAATCCGGCAGCTATTGTGGCTGAAGCTACACAGCGTTTACGACCAACGGCGCGTATTTATCATATTTGCGATATGCCCATCAGTATTGAAGAGGCAATGGCAAAAATACTGCACTACCCTTCTGCAGCAGATTTGGAAACCCGTTATTATGGGCTTAACCATTTTGGCTGGTGGAGTTCTGTGCGTGATAAAGCCACCGGTGAGGATTTAATGCCAAAATTGGCCGAGCATGTAAGGCAATATGGTTATGCAGATGAGCAAGGTGAGGGGAAAGAAGAAATAAGCTGGAATGAAACTTTTGCTAAAGCTCGTGATAGTTTTGCATTAGATCCTAGTAGCTTCCCAAATACCTATTTGCAATATTATCTATATGGTGACGATATGGTGGCGCACACCTCACCAGACCATTCCCGAGCGAACGAAGTGATGGAAGGCCGGGAAAAATTTGTGTTTGATGAGTGCCGAAAGATTATTGCAGAAGGCAGTGCGGTCAATACTCAACTTAAAATTGATGAACATGCGTCTTATATTGTTGATTTAGCGCAAGCCATTGCATTTAATACTAAACGCCGTATGTTATTGATTGTACCTAATAAAGGTGCTATCAGTAATTTTGATAATGATGCGATGGTTGAAGTGCCTTGTCTGGTGGGCGCTGAAGGTGTTGAACCCCTGGCCATTGGAGATATTCCTACTTTCCAGCGCGGTTTATTGTATCAGCAGCATGCGGTAGAGAAATTGGTGGTCGATGCCTGGATTGAGAAATCCTACCAAAAATTGTGGCAAGCGCTGACTTTATCTAAAACTGTCCCAAGTGCAAAAGTTGCGAAGCTGATTTTAGATGATTTAATTGAAGCAAATACAGCTTACTGGAGCTTGAGCTAGCTTTGGTGAAATACCGTTATAGCCTATTTGGGCTGTAACGGTGCAGCACAACCTGTGTGTTGTTGATAGAAATCACATTTTATTTTAACAATAACAATTAAAGTTTCCCCAATATTTGCCGATAACTATCCCTGATATTTATATGCTTATTAATAATCTGGATAGCCAGAGCAATAAATTAATGATGGGGAATGGCAGGTGAGCGAAGCGTCTAAAGAGAATTTTTTAAAAACCAACAAATTAGCCATTTGTGCAATTCTTCGTGATTTAAGGAAGAACGACACCGCGGTGATGGTTATGCATGCTCGTGGGCAATTTATTAGCCGCATTCTGGATGTCGTTCCTGAAACAAATCAGTTTATTTTTGATTTTGGCAGTGTCACCCATGAGAATATTGCAGCACTTGCCGCCAACCAACTGACAATCATTGCAGAACCTACTGGCGCAAAAATTGAATTTTCCTGTAGCCCCCTAAAAGAAATAAAATATTTGTCTCTACCCGCTTTCAGCACCTCTATTCCTGATAGCCTTTATTTTATTCAGCGCAGGGAATATTTTCGGGTCAATATTCCTCAATGGCCTGCTTATTATTGTGCAGGGAAGTTCGCCGATGGTAGTAAGTTCTCTTACACATTAGCCGATGTTTCTTTGGGCGGGATGGGAGTATATGCCGTGAAAGGCGGAGAGTTCCCGCTCCAAGGGTGTGGCATTCTGCGCGATGTCTCAGTTGATTTATGTGGTTTTGGTATTTTTAAACTGGATTTACAGTTTATCCGAGCTATCGATAAGCAAGTTGTGAATAACAAGGGTGAAACCCTCACCATGCAGCGCCTGAGTTTTAAATTCTCTCGCTTAAGCCCAATCCAGGAAAAGGGTTTGCAGCGGGCTATTTTTGAACTGGAAAAACAGCAAACTGCCAAGGCCCGAAAATTTCAGGATGGTATTTAATTTCTGAACCTTTAACCTGGCGGATATCTGGTTTGAAATTTTGGTACAGCCCTGTCAGTGGATAAGTTAGGCGATATTGAATGATTTACCTATCTCCCATTATTCCTATGGCTTACGAGTGGTGCTGGGCGGCGGCAAGTTTTTATAGTGACTAGCCACTCCTTCAAGATGAGTATTTTCAATTTGCAGGGAGAGTCAATCAGCGCTATCTCGACTTAACAAAATAAAATCTGAAAAATATGTTGAATTATCATGCGACTCCCCCAATATTATAAGCTTGTCAATAAGGAGGATTAAGTATGGGGATCAGCGAAGAAGAGAGCATTCGCCGTTTGACTGATGAGAAGAGTTCTATTGGTCATTCGGCTAAATGGGTAGCAATTATTTCTGCTATCTATTTCATTATTATGCTGTTTTACCAACATGAGTTGGGTGTATTAACCTTGGCGGGTGGGATTTTTTTGGTGTCATTCTCGATCTGGATGAAAAAACGCCAGAAAGTGAAGTCTTACAAGGATCAATTGCAGCAGATGGGGAATGACAAGATGGTTTAATCCAATATTCACACGCCAATTATACTTGTGACGACTTCAAGCTAGCTATGTGTTGGCTATGCTTAATCATCCGAATAACCTACTCACTAAGATCTCCGGGATTTTTTTGCTTACCGCCTCCCTGCAACTCGAATTATTTAGGGCATAGGCTGATTTATCACGGCAACAGCAGGTTCAATACTGGTTGAACTGCCCATTCTATTTCAGCGATTTAGACATATTAAATCCTGTCACTACAAATGCCATTTGCTCATATAATCTTTTCGCTTGTGGATTATTAGCCGCAACGCGTAGCTTTATCTCAAAAATATTTTGAGCGACCAACAGTTTTTCTAACTCTTGTAAACAGGTCGAGCCATAACCTTTGCGTTGATATTGTGGCAAAACATAGAAGTCTTTAATAAAAGCCGCACTGTCATTTGCACCTAAACCATACCATAAATAGCCCACTATCCGGTCATCATGGCTGATATTGCCAGTATTCTCGATACAATATAAATGCTCGCCAGAACTATTAACCCCGTCTGGTAAGTAGCTGTCAAAGATGTGTGTGGCATGAGCCACAGCCGGTTCGATGCTATAGCCACTATTAGACGATAAGTCTTGTGCATATTCGGTAATAAATAAATTCCGATAGTCATGAAGTTCGTCAGCCTGCATTGCTCTGAGTGCTACCATGATGTTTTTCCTATGTGAACGCGCTATTGTGAAACTTCAATCTACAGACACTGCCCATGGTTTTGGCTATAGAGTAGATTTAATTTGGAAATAACATAGTAACGCTTTTTGAGTGTTAATATATATAAATAAAATCAGATGGTTAAACTATAAATGGGGATGTGATGACAACACGAAATAGCCATAAAGATGCTGTTGAGCGGCAGTTTGGTGATCAGGCAAATGCCTATTTGACTAGTGTGGTGCATGCTCAGGGTAAAGATTTACAGCGCCTGGCGACACTACTGCAACCCCATGCTAATGCCCGCCTGCTTGATCTCGGTTGTGGTGCGGGGCATGCTAGTTTTGCGGCGGCGGCGGCAGTTAAATCGGTAGTTTCTTATGACCTCTCCGCACAAATGTTGGCGGTTGTCAGTCAGGCGGCAGCGGATAACAATCTGGCCAATATTGAAGTAAAACAAGGAGTAGCTGAGTCGTTACCCTTTGATGATCAGAGTTTTGATATTGTTATCAGCCGATATTCAGCCCATCACTGGCATGATGTTGGCCGGGCTTTACGCGAAGTTAAGCGGGTATTACGCCCCGGTGGTAAAGTGATATTTATGGATGTGGTCTCTCCCGGTCATCCTGTGTTGGATATTTATCTGCAAACTGTGGAGGTATTGCGTGATACTTCGCATGTACGTAATTACTCTCCGGGTGAATGGCTAGCGTTGTTTACCGAGGCAGGATTAGTCATTAATGAAGTGACTGCTGATCGGCTCTATTTGGAGTTCAGTAGCTGGATTGCCAGAATGCGTACACCGGCATATTTCACGACTGCAATCCGCGAGCTACAAAAATTAGCATCTGACAACGTGATTAATCATTATGAGATTCAAGCTGATGGCTCATTTACCAGCGATATTATGATGATTGTGGCCAGGCACAGTTAAGTAAATACAACCTTGGGCGGCGGTATAATATATCGACGTCCACATTTTGTTATGTTCATTTCTTCTCTGATGTGACATATATTCATTTATTTCCTCCTTATTCCCCTCACAATCATTGATCTTCTTTACATAGCATTACGTCCCCTTGCATTGGCCCACTCATAATTAACCTCACAAGGAAATGACATATAACCTGTAGTTGGAGCATATTATGAAATTATTACCTGTCATCGCCGCTGTACTTATTGCTAGCGCCTCATTCTCCACTATGGCTGCGCAAGAAGTCAGCTCAGAACAAGCAACGAAATTGCAAAGCATGGGAGTTATTTCGCTTTCTAATGTCAGTGGTTCACCGATGGATGTGGAATCGGCACTGAATGCAAAAGCGGATGCTGATGGTGCCAGTCATTACCGGATCATTGGTATCAGTAACCCGGGTGATTCAAGTAATTACAGTGCCAGTGCCGAGATTTACCGTTAATCTTTCACCATAGGTGATAGTTAATGAAATGAAGAGATACAGTATTGGTTATAAGCCCGATATGACAATAGCGATTTATTGTTATATCGGGTTTATTTATTTTGGTGCTTGGCCGTAATCATAAAGCCAGATTTTTTCTATTTATATGCTGAAAATAGTTAACTCTTAGAACAATCTTAATGAGAACTTAAGGAAAATAAGATGTTATTGTAGTCCATCCGGGTTTCCGAGGAGCGGCTATGTTAAACACTGTCCGGCGTAATTTTAAAAGTCAGTTTTCATATTTACAGCGTTTTATTGCCTCACCACGTACTGTTGGTACGTTGGCTCCTTCCTCGCCTTGGTTATGTCAGGCGATGCTGAACCAGATTGATTGGAAAAAAAACCTTAATATTGCTGAGTTAGGTGCTGCTGACGGGGTGCTCACGAAGCGAATTTTGTCGCATATGTCAGCGAGCTCACACTTGCAGGCTTATGAAATTCAGCCACATTTTGTGCATGCGTTACATCAGATAAACGATCCGCGTTTGCAGATTGCTTTCCGATCCGCTGAACAATTGGATCAAGATTACGATGTGGTGTTTTGCTGCCTGCCATTGTTATCAATCCCCACGAAGATAAGTATCAGGATATTACAGCAGGCCCAACAGCGTTTACGGGTAAACAAGGGGGTTTTGGTTTTGTTCCAATATAGCCATCTTTCCGAATCTTTATTATCCCGCTATTTCACCTGGAAAAAAATACGAGTAGTGCGTAATTTTCCGCCTGCTTTGGTCTATATTTGCCAGCCTCGTTAGAGCCGTAATCCTGATATTACCCTCATCAGTGCTGTGTCATCCCTCTGGTTTACCAGAGGATTATCAGGTGCAAAGCACAATTTTCTCTCCCAAGAGTAAAATTGAGGGTAACTTTCAGCCACTTTTGCCCATATGCTAATGTTGCAGCCAATTAAATTGAAAATACTAATGATAATAATTATCATGCGCGCTTGATTTTTATTATTACGTGAAATGTATGCGCTATTTTCAAACTTTATTGGTTCTTTGCCTGTTAATTCTTCCTTTCAGTAGCCAGGCAAAAAGTGTCACCGATATTCTCGGGCGTCAGGTGGTTGTGCCGGATAACCCGCTGCGCATTATTTTGGGTGAAAGCCGGATGTTATATACATTGGCGTTATTAGAACCGGGAAATCCGGCCCAACGTGTGATTGGTTGGCCCGCAGATCTTGAGCGTTTCGATGCGCAAAGCTGGCAGCTTTATACTCAAAAATTCCCTGAAATCGCGCAAATTCCAATAATCGGCAGCGGAAACATTCGTCAGATAAATATTGAGCGTCTAATCCAATTACAGCCCGACCTGATTATTTTGCCGCGATTTGCTCGTGCTGAAGACGATGATGGGATGTTGGCTGGCCTAACAAAAGCCGGTATCCCGGTTATCTATGTGGATTTACGCGTTGATTTGTTAAAACACACCGCCCCCAGCATTAAACTTTTGGGCGAGGTACTGAATCGCCAGGCCCGTGCAGAGCAATTTATCAATTTTTATCAGCAACATATGCAGCTTATCCAGCAACGCCTGGCTGATTATTCAGGGCGAAAACCGACTGTCATGCTGCATTTGCACCTCGGGCGACGCGAAAGTTGCTGCACCACTGCCTCTAAAGGCAGTCTCGGTGATTTGATTACTTTTGCCGGTGGCGACAATATCGCCACTTCTCGTATTAATAGCGTTTACGGCGAACTGAATCCAGAAAATGTGCTGCAAGCTAATCCTGATATCTATATTGCTACCGGTATGGCAGGCCCAACAGGAAAACGCTTCTCTAGCTTACAATTGGGGCCGTTGGTTAATGCTGAGCAGGCACAACACAGCTTCCAGCAAGTGTTGTCAGAACAACCGATTCTTTCCCACCTTAATGCCGTGACCCAAGGCCGGGCCTACAGTATTTGGCACAATTTCTACCTCAGTCCTTACCATGTTGTGGCGGTAGAAATGTTCGCTAACGCTTTCTATCCAGAGCTATTTTCCGATATTAATCCGCAACGTACTTTCCAACAATTATACCAACAATTTTTGCCATTACCTTTTTCAGGGATTTATTGGAGTCAGCGAGATAATGAAAATAATTAAGCGCCAGCATTTGCACTGGTGCGGCCTGCCGCTGCTGATTATGGGGCCTGCTACCCAGGCTGCGGATACTCAAACAGCGGCTAAAAATGGCGAGGAAAAAACTAAAATAGTGGTGATTGGCCAGCAACGCGACACCGACACCCAAAGTTACCAGCCGACCATGAACGTGACTGGAACACGTACAGAAACCAACCTGTTGAATGTGCCACAGGCGGTTAATGTGGTTCCACGACAAGTATTGCGTGATCAGGCGGTGCGTAACATTGATGAGGCGCTGTATAACGTCAGTGGTATTACCCAATCTAATACATTAGGTGGCACGCAAGATGCTGTCATCAAACGTGGGTTCGGTGATAACCGCGATGGCTCCATCTTGCGAGATGGCGTGCGTTCGGTACAAGCGCGTAATTTTACGCCGACCACTGAGCGGGTCGAGGTTCTGAAAGGCCCGGCATCCATGTTATATGGCATGGGGGAGCCGGGTGGGGTAATCAATATGATTACCAAGAAGCCGCAGTTAGTGCAGCAAACACATATTGAGGGTTGGGGCAGTAGCTTCAAAGGTGGCGGTGGCCAGTTAGATGTCACCGGCCCATTAGGCCAATCCGGTTTTGCCTATCGGATGATTGTTGATCATGATGAAACTGATTATTGGCGCAATTTTGGTCGGAATCGCCAAACCGTCGTCGCACCTTCAGTCATGTGGTTTGGTGAAATGACCACGGTACGTGTTGCTTACGAACATATGGAATATCTCACGCCTTTTGACCGCGGCACCATTATTGATAGCCGCACCGGCAAGCCGGTGGATACGCCACGAGATCGCCGCTTTGATGAGGCCTATAATGCGACTCGTGGTGACCAGGATAATATCACTCTGCAAATTGATCAGCTGCTCAATGACAACTGGAAGAGTTCCCTGACTTACGCTTATAACCGTAATCGTTATAGTGATAATCAAGCTCGGGCATTATTGTTAGACCCCATTACTGGCGTATTAAGTCGTCAGGCGGATGCGACGGCCAGTGCAGTTAGCCGTGCTCAGGCCGTACAGATGACACTTAATGGTGATTTTGCGCTAGCCAGCATTGGCCATCAGATGCTCTTTGGTTTTGATTATGAGGATAACCGCACATATCGTGGCGATATGATTCGGGGTAAAAAGAATTCAAATTTTAATATCTATCATCCGGTGTATGGTTTGATGCCACCCTCGGCGGCAGTCAGTGCTAAAGACAGTGATCAGCGCGAAAACCTGAAAAGTTATGGTTGGTTTATGCAAGACGCCATCGAATTGACTGATAAATGGATTGTACTGGCAGGTTTACGTTACGATCATTTTGATGTTTTTGCCGGTAAAGGTCGGCCTTTTATGACCAATACTGATAGCTCCGACAGCAAATTAGTGCCCCGCACTGGTGTGGTCTACAAGCTGACGCCAGAAGTTTCTTTGTATGGTAGTTACAGTGAATCTTTCAAACCTAATTCATCCATCGCCACCCAGATAGATTCATTGCCGCCGGAGCAAGGTCAGTCTTGGGAAATTGGCAGCAAAGTGGAATGGACTAATGGAGTGACGGGGACTTTGGCTCTGTTTGATATTGCCAAACGTAATGTCATGGTCAATGAATTAGTGAATGGTGAAACCATCACCCGCACTGCTGGCCGTGTACGCTCGCAGGGGGTTGAATTAGATGTTGCGGGGCAGTTGACGGATAATTTAAGTGCCATTGCCACTTATGCTTATACTGATGCAAGAGTAACGCAAGATCCTGATAATAAAGGTAATAAGATGGCCAATGTTGCCCGTAACAGTGCATCTCTGTTCTTGACGCAGGCATTGGGGGCTACCGGCTGGCAAAGTGGCGATGACCTAAGAATTGGTGCGGGGGCTCGTTATGTCGGGCGGCGTGCTGGTGATGCGGCAAACAGTTTTACCTTGGATGATTACACAGTGGCTGATGCATTTATTGCCTATTCATTACCGATTAATCATTATCGCGTGAAATGGCAGCTTAATGTGAAAAACTTCTTCGATAAAACCTATTATCCATCCAGTGGTGGTAATCTGCGGGTAGCGGTTGGCGAGCCCCGGCAGTTTGTATTACGTGCCAGTATTGATTTTTAATTACGGCCATCACCTGATGTGAATCAATGCGCGCATCGGGTGATGATAAAATATCATTGTTATTAGGTGTATAGTTAATTTTACATGCTTGTAACGTTTGCACTACTCTCAATTATAGGTATGATTTGCACCTGTATGCAGGGCGATGTGTAATCCAGTTTATCCGGTCAATAAGAGTGGCCGGTTTTTTTGATGTCGAGAATTTATCCTCAAAAGCGGATGCGAAAGGACTTTCAAGTAATGACACAGACTATCTTTATGGTCGGCGCACGCGGTGCAGGTAAGACAACAATAGGGAAAGCGTTGGCACAGGCGTTGGGATATCGCTTTATTGATACAGATTTATTTATGCAGCAAACTTTGCAGTCAAGTGTGGCCGAAATTGTCGCCCGTGAGGGGTGGGCGGGTTTTCGTCTACAGGAAAGCATGGCCCTACAGACAGTTACTGCACCTAAAACTGTGGTTGCGACCGGGGGCGGGGCGGTTTTATCTGATGAGAATCGTACATTTATGCGCCATCACGGGAATGTGATTTATCTGCGAGCATCAGCCAAGATATTGGCAGAGCGGCTGGCGGAAGATCCCGAAGATGCCCAGCGGCCAAGTTTGACGGGTAAACCGATTGTTGAGGAAATGCTAGATGTCTTGGCCAGTCGGGAACCGTTATATCAGGAAGTCGCCCACCATGTGCTAGATGCGACTCAGCCGCCAGCAGAGGTTGTTGAGCATATTTTGCAGATTTTAGTTGATGAAAAAGTGAGGTAGCGGGTTGGTTCAATCAGCCTGCCAGTAAAATTGCAAGATACGCTATTTATAGAGTGAATAGCTTGCCGACCTGATTGCCTGTTAATTATACGAAGCGTACAATTATCACCTACGTAATCATTTTGACGTAAATTATTTACGTCAATTAATGCCCTCAAGGCAAGGCCACCAAGGCAGGCCGATGAAAACTTTCAAATCGTTTATTCATCAACATACCAATTTTATGCCAGCATTTTGGTCAATATTGATTGTTATCTTTGAAACCTCGCTGGCGCTATACATTTTACGCAATCTCTAATCCTTCCTGATTTTTCGCTTGAGCAACCTTTACCCTTACTCTGATGCTGTGGCGGTATTGGTTGGTTGCGGCGTTTTATCCTAACAGCAACTTGCTACGAGCAGAAAATTGGCCCGGCAGGGCAAAATTGTATGCTTTCTCCACAACTGTTGCAGTGAATCCGGTTATGATCCCATTTCGTCATAATAATCAGTGACAGAACATTTGTAGTGACTCTAATATGAAAGCTCAATTTTGATTAAGACGCGGGTGCAAAACTATGCTGAAATTTAATGAGTATTTTACCGGGAAAGTGAAATCTATTGGTTTTGACAGTGACAGCATTGGGCAGGCTAGCGTTGGGGTGATGGAAAAGGGCGAGTACACATTCAGTACCGCTAAGCCGGAAGAGATGACCGTCATCACCGGCAGCTTAAAAGTGCTGATCCCTGGTTCATCCGGTTGGGAAGTGTTCAAGCCAGGTGAGACTTTCTATATCCCAGGGGAAAGTGAATTTAATTTACAAGTTGCTGAAGCATCTTCGTATTTGTGTAAGTATTTGAGCTAATTTATTCTTTGAGTTTGCCCTCTCCGTGCAGAGAGGGCGATACCCTTAGTTCGTGACGCCGCAGATATTAATGCTGCGCTTCGCCGCCGAGGGCTTCAATCAGATTTTTAATCAGGGCCGCTAACTCGCTGGTCATCAGAATAAAATCAGCATCAAAACGTTGTGCAAAATCTTCCCGATCAATATCTTCGTTCTGTTCACGCAAGGTATCTGAGAATTTCAAGCGTTTCAATGAACCGTCATCAGACAAAACGAGCTGAACACGTTCTTGCCAATCCAGCGCTAACTTGGTGACCAACTTACCGGCTTCAATATGCACTGCGATTTCATCACTGAATAAATCCTGTTTCTTACAGCGGATCACTCCACCATCTTCCAGAATAGCTTTCAGTTCAGCTTCATCCATCAGGGCAAAGCCGGCAGGCAATTCTTTGCTGCGAACCCACTCAGTTAAAGTCAGTTCAATCGGATTTTCTAATGTCAGAGGGACCACGGGTAAAGACCCCAGGCTTTTTCGCAGCAATGCCAAAGTATCTTCAGCACGTTTGGCACTGGCGGCATCGACCATAATCAGGTCATTGACAGTATCAATCCATAAGAAGGTTTGGTTAAAGCGACTGAATGCACGTGGCAATAAACTGTGCAAAACTTCATCTTTTAATGAGTCTTTTTCAGTTTTTTTCAGTTTGCGATGTTGTTCACCTTCCAACCGCTCTATTTTGGCTTGTAACTCTTGCTTAATCACTGGCGATGGCAAGATTTTCTCTTCTTTTCGTGCACAAATAACGATTTGACCATTAACCGTATGGGTTAATGCATCGCTGTGTGAACCCATCGGTGATACCCAACCGGTTTTTGCCATATCTTGACTGCCACACGGTGTGAAACTGAGGGCGCTTAACTGTTTCTCCATTTCATCCGCAGACAGTGAAACTTCCCGGCTCAAACGGTAAACCATTAAATTCTTAAACCACAGCATAGTATTATCCCTGGCTCGGGCGCGCTCAGAGCGCGCGAGTTAATCAAACGCAGGGCGGCATGATAACGAATTGAGGCGTCGTCCCCTAGTAAAAGAATAAGAAAAAAAGCGAACTGACCGGCAAATCGCAGCGGCGGATTTTTATCTGAAGGGCGAAAAACGAGGCAAAATGCAAAATTGCGAGTGACAAAGATTGTGTCGCGGCAATGTGTTGTCCAGAATAAAACAAAGCGCTTTTTATTATCATTATTGCCCTGAAATATCACAATAGATGTAGAGATAAGTGAGTTAACACCGTCGCAATACAACGAATAATCCTGTTGATGAGGTAAAGCGCGATGCGCATTGGTATAGATCTGGGTGGAACCAAAATAGAGGTTATTGCTTTAGCTAATGATGGACTGGAGCTTTTTCGCAAGCGAGTTGATACTCCGCGCCACGATTATCAACAAACCTTACAGGCGATGGTCGCGTTAGTTGCGGATGCAGAAAAGGCTACCGGGGAGCAGGGCAGTGTTGGCGTGGGGATCCCCGGCACACTTTCTCCTTTTACGGGCAAGGTGAAAAATGCCAATTCGGTATGGCTCAATGGGCAAGAGTTGGATAAGGACTTAGCAACGTTACTTTCTCGTCCGGTACGGTTAGCAAATGATGCTAACTGTCTGGCTGTTTCTGAGGCCACAGATGGCGCAGGTGCCGGCAAACACTTGGTATTTGCCGCTATTATCGGTACAGGTTGCGGTTCTGGTATTGCAATTGATGGGCGTGTGCATGCGGGCGGTAATGGCATCTCCGGTGAGTGGGGGCATAACCCGCTACCGTGGCAGGATGATGAAGAACGCCGCTATCAGCAGGAGGTCGCTTGTTATTGCGGTAAAAAAGGCTGTATTGAGACTTTTGTCTCCGGTACTGGTTTTGCTACTGACTATTTTCGTTTAAGTGGCCAGCTACTCAAAGGGCATGAAATTATGGCGTTGGTTGCACAGGGGGATGCACAGGCTGAGCAGGTCATCGTGAATTATGAGCGGCGGCTAGCTAAGTCATTAGCTCATGTCATTAACCTGTTTGACCCCGATGTTGTGGTATTAGGTGGCGGAATGAGTAATGTCGACCGCCTGTATAAAACATTGCCTGCATTAATCAGCCCTTGGGTATTTGGCGGTGAGTGTGAAACCCCAATTCGTAAAGCTTTACACGGGGATTCTAGTGGGGTGCGAGGGGCCGCTTGGCTGTGGCCAGCATCTGCCCTGCGGCCTTGACACTATGGTGTGGTTGAGAGTGTTGTTACCCAGCACCGCCCCATTTTCAGTCTTGATTGACTCGGAAGATATTATCTAAGCGGCTAACCCCCAATCCATTGACTTTCTTAACTTTAATTTGCACTGGAATTCGGTCTTTCATTGCTTCGACATGGCTGATAACCCCAATGGTTTTACCTGAGGCATTCAGGCTATCAAGGGCATCCAGTGCAGTATCCAGCGTCTCTGCATCCAAGGTGCCAAAGCCTTCATCAAGGAATAGCGAGTCAATACTGGTTTTATGGCTGACCAAATCTGATAGCGCCAAGGCTAGGGCTAAACTGACTAAGAAGCTTTCTCCCCCTGACAGTGTGCGGGTATCACGGATAGCGTCTGCTTGCCAGGTGTCCACCACTTGCAGCTCCAGCGCATCGCTGGTTTTACGCTGCAGTTGGTAGCGGCCATGCAGCCGACTGAGTTGGTTATTTGCCAGATAGACTAAATGATCGAGTGTCAGACCTTGTGCAAACTTGCGGAATTTATCGCCTTCTTTGGAACCGATTAAATGATTGAGGTAGCTCCAGTCATCATATTGTTGCTGACTACGTTCAATTTGCTCAAATAACGTATGTTGGTTGCCACGGCGAACCGTGTCGCTTTCTAACTGATTGCGTAATTCGCCTTGCCGTAATGTATTGGCTTTCAGTTGGGCCAGTAACTGCTCTGACCGCTGTTGTAATATTGCCAATTCGGAGGTTTGGCTGACCCCTGCGGGGCAAGAGAGTATAAGTTGTGCTAGCGCGTCACTGGCTTGCTGCTGGCGGATGTGTGCTTGTTGCAGCCGTTCGCTCAATTGTTGCTTTAATTGCTGCAAACGTTGCCTTTCTTCTTCATTGAGTAATGCGCTGGTTAAGGCATCCTCATCCTTAAATTCACTGTCTGCCAATGCGTGTTGTAATTCAGTTTGGGCTGCAGCCGCGCGCAGCTGACTTTGCTGTTTTTGCTGTAGCAGCGCCGCTAACTCACCGGATAGCAAGTTAAGTTGAGATTGTGCCTGTTGCAGCGCGTGAGATGCATTCTGCTGTGTCAACTCGGCCTGTTGCTGCTGTTGGCGTAATAACTGGCGTGCCTCTGTCACCTGAATATCACCAAACAGTGCCTGGCGTTGTTGCTGTTGTTGCTGGAACAAGGTTTCGGCTTGTTGATGCTGTTGGCTGAGCGCCGAGAGCTGGTCAATGCATTCTTGTAAATGGCGACGCTCATTTTCAATCTGCGTTTCCAGCGCTTTTTGGGCTAGAGCCAACTGCTGCAGCTCTTGTTGGTACTGCTGCCAGTGTTGATTTTCTTCTTCTCGCAGAGATAGCCAGTTCTGTTGTTGGTCTGTTTCAGGTAGCGATAGTGATAGTTCTGCCAGGGTATGACTAAAATCTTGGCGCGTTTTTACCCACTCAGCTTGTTGATGTTGCTGTTGTAAAAGCAGTTTCTGGTGAGATTGCTGGGCATCTTGTTGGCGCTGAATCACGAATGTTAATTGCTGTTGATGCTTCTGCTGCTGCTGTTCTACCTGAGCCAGAATATCTTTAGCTTGTTGATATTGCTGATTCAGCTGTTCATATTCAGTCCGTCTCTGTTGGCAGATTTGCTCTGATTGTTCCTGTTGCTGTAGCCAGGCGGCTAAAGCCGTAGGTTCATTCAAGGCAAATGTCAGCGCCAGTGGTTGTGTCAGTGTTTGCCATTGTTGTTGATAATCAGTCAATTGCTGCTGGCTGTACTGTAGCTCTTGCTCTAGGCGTAACTGCTGCTGTTGTGCATTTGCTACCTGAGTGCGTAATTCTGTTCCTACAGTGAAAAGCTGCTCAACCTGAAGTCGCAGTTCTTCAACTCGCATGGCCGTTTCTGAGGGTTTGACAGATTGATACTCAATAATAGCGGGGTGATCCAATGCCCCACATAATGGGCATGCCTTCCCCGGTTGCAGTTTGGCTCTCTCTGCCTCTAACTTGACTATTTTTTTTTCGCTCTCCAGTAAAGCTTCCAGATCCGTCAGATGTTGTTTTTGTTGTTTATATAACTGACGTTTTTCTGCCAACTGCTGTTCGAGTTGTTGTCGCTGCTGTTGTTGACCTGCTAATTGTTGCTGTTGTTTGTCATGCAGCGCTTGTACTTGTTGTGCCAGCGGTGATAACGCGGCTAATTGCTGTCGCACTGGCCGCTGTTGCTGGAGTTCAGACAGCTGTTGGTGTAATTGTGCTAAAGGTTGTTGCTGTTCAAGTGCTGACAATTGTTGCTGAATGCTGCCCGCCTGAGCATTGGCTTGGGCTAATGCGGTTTGCTGTTGTTTTTCTTGTTCATTTAGTGTGGCGATTTGCTGTTGTAAGGAGCTGAGCAATGCGACTTCTTGCTGTAATTGCTGCTCGCTTTCAACCAATTGTTTTTGCTGAATATGTAATTGGCGAAATTGCTCTCGCCACAAGGGTAGATTTTTTTCCCAGTGCTGATGATGAGCATGCTGGTGGGTATACTCCGTCAGTTGCTGCTGGCGCTGGTGGGTTTGCTTTAACTGTTGCTCATTTAATTCAACTTGTTGTTTAACATGCTGTTCTTTACTGCGTAACTGCTGTAGTTGTGTGGCAAGTAGCATTAATGCGTGCTGCTGTTGAGCAATAATGTTATCCAGTGGAACGACTTTTTGCTCGATCAGTGTTTCTTGTTCATGCTGCCTAGCTGCTTGCTGTTGGCGAGCAAGATTGGCCTGTTCCAGTGCGTGGGCTAGTGGTGTAAGTTGTGTCTGAAGTTGCTTTTGTTGTGCTGTCAGTGTGGTAACACGCAGTTGTATCTGCTGCAAATCCTGTAGGCTACGTGCGCGCTCATGCAATAAGGGGCGTAACTTTTCAGCGGGTTCACTGCGGGCCAGTCGTTGCAGTTCGGGCTGTGCTTGTTGATATTCTTGCTCAATGAGCTGCTGTTGTTGTTGATATTCGAGTACATTTTTTTGCTGCTGTTGCCAATGGGTGAGCCAATTTATTTGGTTTTGATTCACGTGTTGCTCTGCGGTGAACTGTTTTTCTTGTTCACTGAGTGCATCTAATTGTTGTGCTAAAGCTAAACGCTGTTCTTCATTAAGAAGCTCAATACCACTGGCACGTTGGTGCAATGTATCTAGCGCGAGCTTGGCCTGCTTATGCTGTTCAAAAACATGTTCAGATAACCGCCCATAGATATCGGTGCCGGTTAATTCTTCCAATAATTCCGCGCGGTCATTAGCATCGGCATTAAGGAACGCGGCGAATTGCCCCTGAGATAGCAGCATCGATTTGGTGAATCGGCCAAAATCCAGTCCGGTGATCGCAGCAATCATATCAAGCTTATCACGCACTTTATCCGCCAGGATTTTGCCATCTTCACACAGCGCCAGCTCAACTTTAGGGGCTTGTAGATTTCCCTCCGGGCTATTTTTGGCACGGCGCTGGCTCCAGAACGCGCGATAACGTGTTCCTTTTACCTCGAATTCAACTTCAGCTAGCGACTCCGCAGTGTGGCGAGTCATCAGTTCGTTTTGGCTAGGAGTGACATTCAAACGCGGAGTTTGGTGGTATAGCGCGAGACAAATGGCATCAAGCAGCGTGGTTTTACCCGCCCCTGTCGGGCCGGTGATAGCGAATAATCCGCTGCTGGCAAAGGGCTCTGCAGTGAAATCAATCTTCCATTCACCTTGTAGAGAATTAATATTTTTCAGCCGTAAACTTAAAATTCTCATGTCAGTTGTTCCTCTGCAGCATCTTTACCTTGTGTGATGTCCTCCACCACTTGATTGAACATTTGGCGCATGCGCTCTTGGCGTGGCTCGGCTAAATCCGCCTCTTGCGCCAACCGGCGCTCAAATACATCCGTGACATTTAGCTCATTGAGAGTTTCTTTTTCTTGGCGTTCAATGCTGTGATTGCGCTGCTCTTTACTGCGCCGTAGTAGTACCACTTCCACTGGCAGTTCCGCAGCCAGTGCCTGTATTCGCCTTTGAATATCAGTGAGATAGTCCTGTGTTACGACTTCGATATCTAGCCATACCGGTAAGCCCTGATGGTGAGCAAATTCGGCTAGCTGTTGCTCTATTTGCGCCAAATCGCCTTTGACGAGTTTCATTGGTTGAAATTGTGGGATGAAGAGTGGGGTCACTGATGCTAAAGCTTGCTGAGCAAACTCAACCAAATAGACACTTTTTTCTCTGCCCAACTCATCAAAACTTAACGCGATGGGGGAACCGCTGTAGCGGATATGCTCGGTTTTTGCCACTTGCTGAGCGCGATGGATATGGCCCAGCGCAATATAATCCGCCGGGGGGAAAGCTTGAGCCGGGAAAGCATCCAATGTGCCGATGTAAATATCACGCACCGAGTCGGTGGTGGTGACCCCCACGGTGGTTAAATGCCCGGTGGCAATAATAGGTAGGGGCAACCCTAGTTCAGTGCGCTGTACCACTGCCCGCTGATAAAGCGCCTGATAGTGAGCGGCAATAGCTTCTTGTAATGCCAGTTGTTTTTGCCCACCGGATTCACCGGCCTGACTGGTGACTAAATCGCGTGGTCGCAAAAAAGGAATCGCGCAAAGTAGGGCCGCTGGTTGGCCTTGACGGTCTTTCAGAATAATAACTTGTTGATCCAGATTGCTATTAGCGCAAGAAATGACGGTGGTATTCAAATAAGAAAGCAGACCCCGAGACTCATTCAGTGTTGCTACTGAATCATGATTCCCCCCTAACACAACCAACTGGCAACTTGTTGCTTGGAGTTCGGCGACAAAACGGTTATACAGCTCACGGGCATAGCTGGGTGGCGAGCCAGTATCAAAAATATCACCCGCTACAATCAGCGCATCAACCTGATTTTCTTCAATTTGTTCAATAAGCCAGTGCAAAAAGGCCTGATGTTCAGGCGCACGGCTTTTGGTAAAGAAATGCTGGCCTAGATGCCAGTCAGAGGTGTGAATAATGCGCATAAATCTCCCGCTATGGCAGGTGGTCTTTCTAAGATAATGGCGCTGATTATAAACGTTGCCCGCCGGATGTCGCGGCCAAAAGCAGGGGGAGAGAGAAATCTCCGAGACGCCTCGCAAACTTGAGTGCTGCATTTTACAATTATCATGAAATTTTTCACTATGCTTATTGCTTGCAAGAGCGCGATGTTTTTCATAAAAATGTCATAAAAGTGACGCATAATGGCTTCCGAAATCAAGTAGTGACCACTAACTTACTGGCAGGGTTAATGATGGCAAGACGCATACTGGTAGTTGAAGATGAAGCCCCCATCCGTGAGATGGTGTGTTTTGTGTTGGAACAGAATGGCTACCAACCGTTAGAAGCCGAGGACTATGACAGTGCAGTGACTCGTTTATCGGAGCCTTTCCCCGATTTAGTGTTATTGGACTGGATGTTACCTGGAGGTTCAGGTATTCAGTTTATTAAACACATGAAACGTGAAGCGCTGACCCGCGATATCCCAGTGATGATGTTGACCGCCCGTGGCGAAGAGGAAGACCGAGTGCGCGGTTTGGAAGTGGGAGCTGATGACTACATTACCAAACCTTTTTCACCCAAAGAATTGGTGGCGCGCATCAAAGCTGTTATGCGCCGGATCTCACCAATGGCAGTTGAAGAAGTGATTGAAATGCAAGGGTTAAGTTTAGATCCTTCCTCGCATAGAGTGATGGCCAATGAGCAAGCGCTAGATATGGGGCCGACCGAGTTTAAGTTATTGCACTTCTTTATGACCCATCCTGAGCGAGTTTACAGCCGGGAACAGTTGCTTAATTATGTCTGGGGCACTAACGTTTATGTAGAAGACCGCACTGTTGATGTGCATATTCGTCGGCTACGTAAGGCGCTTGAAATTGATGGCCATGACAGAATGGTACAAACTGTCCGGGGAACCGGATACCGTTTCTCAACGCGCTACTGAGTTTTCAGTGCCGGAGAATTCGTTGTGTTAGAACGTTTATCATGGAAAACGCTGGCGTTAGAGCTGGCCCTTTTTTGTCTGCCCGCATTATTGTTAGGTGCCTTTATCGGGCACCTTCCTTGGCTATTATTGGTTTCAGTTATCGCGGCGCTGGTCTGGAATTTCTATAACCAACTCAAATTATCTCATTGGCTGTGGTTAGACCGCAGCATGACTCCGCCTGCGGGGCGCTGGAGCTGGGAACCTTTATTTTACGGCTTATATCAGATGCAATTGCGCAACCGGCGGCGGCGGCGTGAATTGGCTTTACTTATCAAGCGGTTCCGTAGCGGTGCCGAATCATTACCTGATGCAGTCGTTATGACGACAATTGATGGCAATATTTTCTGGTGTAATGGTTTGGCGCAGCAATTGCTGGGGTTCCGTTGGCCGGAAGATAATGGCCAGCATATTCTTAACTTGCTGCGCTACCCTGAATTCAGTCAGTACCTACAGCAGCAAGAGTTTTCCCGCCCATTGACCCTGCAACTGAATAATGGTTATTACGTTGAGTTCCGCGTGATGCCATATTCTGAGGGGCAATTGCTGATGGTGGCCCGTGATGTTACCCAAATGCGCCAGCTCGAAGGGGCACGGCGTAATTTCTTTGCCAATGTCAGTCATGAGCTGCGCACTCCTCTGACCGTCTTGCAGGGCTATCTGGAAATGATGCACGATCAAGAGTTGGCGGGGCCATTACGGGATAAAGCTCTGGGGACGATGCAGGAACAGACCAAACGTATGGATGGGTTGGTGAAACAATTATTGACGCTGTCGCGAATTGAAGCTGCGCCAAGTATAGATATGAATGAACAGGTCGATATTCCGCGTATGCTGAAAATGTTGCAGCATGAGGTGCAAGCATTAAGCGACGGGCGTCATGAAATTACTTTCCGTATCAATGAGCAACTCAAAGTGTTCGGTAATGAAGATCAACTGCGCAGCGCGGTGTCTAATCTGGTCTATAACGCGGTCAATCACACACCAAATGGCACCAAGATTGAAGTGTGCTGGCAGCGCACTGCACAAGGTGCACAATTTCAGGTAAGTGATAATGGGCCGGGCATTGGCCCTGAGCATCTGCCGCGTCTTACCGAGCGCTTTTATCGGGTGGATAAAGCCCGCTCAAGACAGACGGGGGGCAGTGGCTTGGGGTTGGCCATTGTGAAGCATGCATTGAGCCATCACGAGGCACGTTTGGAGATTATGAGTGAAATCGGCTTGGGGACGAGATTTATTTTTACCTTGCCGAATCGGTTGATTGTTCCGCCGGTTTTAACCGAGAATGCAGTCAAATCCTAAGATTGCATGGACACCAAGCTGATGAAATGGGGAAAACTGGCACTGTTACATGCTCTGCTCGGGTGCTGCTGGGGGGCTTATGCACTACCTGTCGCGGTTTCGCCTGTTGCAGAGGTGCAGGCGCTAAAACCTCATGCTTTGTCCGGTAATCTTTCCAGTGTCGGCTCCGATACCTTAGCTAACTTGATGTTTTTATGGGCTGATGATTTCAATCGCCATTATCCCGGCGTTAACTTACAAATACAGGCAGCAGGTTCCTCTACCGCCCCGGCGGCATTGGCGGCAGGGGCGACGCAACTCGGCCCGATGAGCCGGCCAATGAAAGCTGCTGAAGTCACCGCATTTACGCAACGTTATGGTTATCCACCGCTGGCTGTCCCGGTGGCGGTAGATGCATTGGTGGTTTTTGTTCATCAGGATAACCCACTGAATAAAATCACTTTATCTCAACTTGATGCTGTTTTTTCGCAAAATCGCCGATGCGGCGAATCTCAGCGTATTCAGCGTTTTGGCGAACTCGGGTTGACGGGACGTTGGGCGGCGCTATCTTTGCAGCGCTATAGTCGAAACTCAGCTTCTGGCACCTATGGTTTCTTCAAACAGCGAGTGCTCTGTGATGGTGATTTTGATAATAATATCAATGAATTGCCAGGGTCGGCTTCCGTGGTGCAGGCGGTCGCCGGTTCATTAAATGCCATTGGCTATGCCAGTATCGGCTTTCGAAACAGCGGCGTTAAATCACTTTCACTGGCTGCCAATGGCCAAGATTATGTGATGCCGACTGCCGAGAATGTCAAAAATGGGCGCTACCCCTTATCGCGCTATCTGTATATTTATATCAATAAAGTACCGGGTAAGCCGCTAGAGCCGCTGACTGCGGCCTTTTTTGAGCGTGTTTTATCGCCAGAAGGGCAAAAACGTGTGACTCATGATGGCTACTTGCCCCTGCCCCCTGAGATGCTGAAGCATACTCGAAAAGAGTTGGGTTTTGCTGATTGATTTGTTAACAGTTGGATATAAATGATACAAATCATATGGCGTGTATTTTTCTAAATCTGGAATTATTGACTGGTTTGGTTAAATTATCTGGACGAAGGCTCTGCTTTTGTGATCCAGACTTGCCTTTCTCCGCTATAAACGGTCTACTTACCGCCGTTGTTGGCCTATTCCACCTGCAAATAACTTCAAAAACACTGCATACTGACGAAATTGATTGCTTATTAACCGCCGGAGTTTGCGTTTATCAGAGCTTTGTATCGTTTCATCACGTCGGGAAGACCACAACTTAGGACTTTTTCTTTTGGTCATTTAACTAGGCAACACACATCACTATGAGTCATCGTTTATCATCTAAAGATATTATGGCATTAGGTTTTATGACCTTTGCCTTGTTTGTTGGCGCGGGTAACATCATCTTCCCACCGATGGTTGGTTTACAATCGGGTGAACATGTTTGGTGGGCCGCTTTGGGCTTCCTGATTACTGCGGTTGGATTACCGGTAATTACCGTTATCGCGCTGGCTCGTGTGGGTGGCGGTATTGATGCTCTGAGTACGCCAATCGGCCGTGGTGCGGGCCTAGTTCTGGCTACCGTCTGTTATCTGGCGGTTGGGCCACTGTTTGCAACCCCGCGCACCGCCACGGTCTCTTTCGAAGTGGGTATTGCCCCTTTGACCGGTGATGGCCCGCTGCCACTGTTTATCTATAGTGTGGTTTATTTTGCGCTGGTCATCGGGATTTCGCTGTATCCGGGGCGTTTACTGGATACCGTCGGGCATATTCTGGCGCCGCTGAAAATTCTGGCGCTGGCTATTTTGGGTATTGCCGCCTTGATTTGGCCCGCCGGCCCGTTGATTCCTGCCACTGATGCTTACCAACAAGCCGCATTCTCTTCGGGTTTCGTCAATGGCTATCTGACCATGGATACCTTAGGGGCCTTGGTGTTCGGTATTGTCATTGTTAATGCAGCCCGCTCACGTGGCGTGGTTTCTGCTGGGTTACTGACGCGCTATACCATCTGGGCGGGTTTGATTGCCGGTATTGGTTTGACTCTGGTTTATCTGAGCTTGTTTAAGCTGGGTTCCAGCAGTGGTAGCCTGGTGCCAGAGGCACAAAATGGTGCGGTGGTATTACATGCTTATGTTCAGCACACCTTTGGTGGTTTGGGCAGTGTGTTCTTGGCCGCCTTGATTTTCATCGCCTGTATGGTGACCGCCGTCGGCCTAACCTGTGCTTGCGCAGAGTTTTTCGCCCAGTATTTGCCACTGTCATACCGCACATTGGTGTTTATCCTCGGTATTTTCTCGATGATGGTATCGAATTTGGGGCTAAGCCACCTGATTCAGATTTCCATTCCAGTGCTGACGGCGATTTATCCACCTTGTATTGTGCTGGTGCTGATGAGTTTCACTTTGCGCTGGTGGCATCATGCTTCCCGTATCGTGGCTCCAGTCATGTTGGTCAGTTTGCTGTTCGGTATCCTTGATGCGGTAAAAGCCTCGACTTTTGCCCATTTCCTGCCGGAATGGACTCAGCATCTTCCCTTGGCTGAGCAAGGTCTGGCATGGTTATCGCCGTCCCTACTGGTATTCGTCGTCGTAGGGTTGTACGATCGCCTGTGCTGTCGTCAGGAAGTTGCTGCTAAGCAATAACTGCACAGTCATCGGATATTTTTAGCCACGGCTCATCCCCGTGGCTTTTTGCTGAAAAAAGACGGGATAAAGTTCATGGAATTACCAGTCAAAAATAAGCTAAAACGCGGCCTGACAACGCGCCACATTCGCTTTATGGCATTGGGGTCAGCAATAGGTACCGGCTTATTCTATGGTTCGGCTGATGCAATAAGACTGGCTGGGCCAAGCGTATTATTGGCGTACCTGATTGGTGGCGTGGTGGCATTTATCATCATGCGCGCCTTGGGTGAGATGTCAGTGAATAATCCGCAAGCCAGCTCATTCTCACGCTATGCGCAAGATTACCTCGGGCCAATGGCCGGTTATATCACCGGCTGGACTTATTGCTTTGAAATCCTGATTGTTGCTATTGCCGATGTGACCGCGTTCGGTATCTATATGGGGGTCTGGTTCCCTGATGTGCCTCATTGGGTATGGGTGCTGAGTGTTGTTCTTATCATTGGCGCAGTCAATATGATGAGCGTTAAGGTGTTCGGCGAGCTGGAATTCTGGTTCTCATTCTTTAAAGTCGCCACCATTATTATCATGATTCTGGCCGGTATTGGCATCATCGTTTGGGGCATTGGTAATGGTGGGCAGCCGACTGGCATCCATAATTTATGGACCAACGGCGGTTTCTTCAGTAACGGTTTTGTCGGCATGATCCTGTCATTGCAATTGGTGATGTTTGCTTATGGCGGGATTGAGATTATCGGTATCACTGCCGGTGAGGCCGAAGACCCGAAAAAATCTATTCCGAAGGCCATTAACTCGGTGCCATGGCGTATTCTTATGTTCTATGTCGGCACGCTGTTTGTCATTATGTCGATTTACCCATGGAATCAGGTTGGCACTAACGGCAGCCCATTTGTTCTGACTTTCCAGCACATGGGGATTACTGTGGCGGCGGGTATTCTGAACTTTGTGGTTATCACCGCATCATTATCTGCTATTAACAGTGATGTATTTGGGGTGGGCCGAATGCTAAACGGGATGGCTGAGCAGGGCCATGCACCTAAAGCCTTCGCGGCTATTTCTAAGCGCGGTGTGCCGTGGGTCACGGTGTTGGTGATGATGTTTGCCATGCTGATTGCCGTGTATCTGAACTACATCATGCCGGAAAATGTGTTCCTGGTGATTGCCTCACTGGCGACCTTTGCCACCGTTTGGGTGTGGATTATGATCCTGTTCTCCCAGATTGGTTTCCGCCGCTCATTGAGCCAAGATCAAGTTAAGGCGTTGGATTTCCCGCTGCGTGGTGGCACCTTGACTTCCGTGCTGGCTATCATTTTCTTGGTATTTATCATCGGCCTGATTGGTTGGTTCCCGGCGACCCGCGTTTCATTGTATGTCGGGCTGGTATGGATTGCCTTGTTGCTGGTGGGGTATTACTTCAAAGTCAGCCATCAGAAGAAAAAAGCGGCTATGCCGAGCGCTGAAGAGTAAAAGTGTCGCCAGAGCGCATATCAAGCCGGGAGATGTCCCGGCTTTTTTATTTCGCTCGACACGTTACCATGGAACAATCTTCTCTCCACCCCTGGCCTCATCCCCCATATTTATGCTGACAGATGAGGGGCTGCTGCTTATAACGTGGCATTGTTGATAGCGGTTATATTCATACAGGTGAATGTGTCGCGGCGTTAATGCCTGCACCAGATAGCCTTAACAGCAATCGTTTTGGTTAAAGCAGGAGAATTTTATGCTGAGTGGTTGGCATCTACCGGTCGCGCCTTTCGTCCGTCAGCGGGGCAATGCATTACACATTACACTCTGGCTACAGGGCGAAAATGTGCCTACCCAGGTTTTTTTGCGCTGTGAGCCAGATAATGAAGAGTGGCTGCTGACCATGCGGGGTGAGTGGCGCGATGGTTTTTGGCGTTATCGCGCGACATTGCCATTACATGAAGGTCAGCCAGTGCGGCGTTATTGTTTCAAATTGCTGTGGAATGACAATCAACAGTGGCTTGGCCCATTAGGTTTTTCAGTGGTTCCGCCCGCACAATTGGCTCAGTTTGCTATTGAGTTACCTGATAGCGGCCCCGATTGGGTGGCTGATCAGATTTTTTATCAAATCTTTCCTGATCGTTTTGCTAGCAGCCAAGCAGAATATGGGGTGCAGGATGGCAGTTATTTCCATCATGCCGCCGGTAACCCGGTTGCGCGCCGCGATTGGCAGCAACCACTTGATGATGTGAATGCCGCGTCGACATTCTATGGCGGCGACTTAGCCGGTATCAGTCAAAAACTCCCTTACTTGCAGCAGTTGGGGGTAACCGCCCTCTATCTCAACCCGATTTTTACTGCGCCCAGTGTGCATAAATATGATACGCAAGATTATTATCAGGTTGATCCCTACCTCGGTGGCGAGCAGGCTTTCCTGCAATTACGTCGCGCAACTCATGATGCGGGCATCAAATTGGTGCTGGATGGGGTGTTTAATCATACCGGGGATTCCCATCATTGGTTTGACCGCCATCAGCAAGGGGCGAATGGGGCCTGCCATCACCCCGATTCCCCCTATCGCGGCTGGTTTAATTTTTTCCCTGATGGGCGGGCGCTAGATTGGAAAGGCAATGCCAGCTTACCAAAACTCAATTTCGCCAATCCGGCGGTGGTCAATAAAATTTACCGCGCTGAAGACAGTGTAGTGCGCCATTGGCTAAAACCGCCTTACAGTATTGATGGCTGGCGGCTGGATGTGGTGCATATGTTGGGAGAAGAGGGCGGCGCACAAGGGAATTTACAGCATCTGGCGGGTATTTATCAGGCGGCAAAAGCCCAGAATCCAGCGGCCTATATTCTGGGCGAACACTTTGGCGATGCACGGAATTGGCTGCATGCCGGTGTCGAGGATGCGGCAATGAATTATATGGGGTTTGCCTTGCCAGTGCGCAGCTTCCTAGCCGGGCAAGATGTGGCTTATCACCCAATAAAACTCCGTGCTGAGGATTGCGCTTATTGGATGGATGAATACCGTGCCGGTTTACCTCATGGTCATCAGCTACGTTTATTTAACCAGTTGGATAGCCACGATACCGCCCGATTTATTACTTTGCTCAATGGCGATAAAAAACGCATGCAAATGGCGCTGGTGTGGCTGTTTAGCTGGATTGGTGTGCCTTGCTTGTTTTATGGCGATGAAATTGGCCTGGATGGGGGCAATGACCCATTCTGCCGCAAACCTTTCCCATGGGATGAGACTCAGTGGGATGATGATTTGCTGAAATTGTGTCAGCAAATGGCCGCTTTACGGCACCAAAGTTTGGCACTGCGGCGCGGTGGCTGCCAGATTATTCACGCCAATGGTGATTCTCTAATATTCATTCGCAGTTATCAGCGTGAGCGGGTGATGGTGGCCATCCAGCGCCACGGCGATAGCAATATTTTATTACCGCGCTCTCCTTTACTGAATGTTGCACAGTGGCAATGTTGGGCGGGGGGCGGCCAACTGAATATCACGGATGCGGGTGTTAACCTGCAATTGTCGGGTGAAAGTGTGACGCTATGGCGTGGTGTTGGTGAGTGCTAACTTAAGAATTGGTGCGGTACTGTCAATATTAAAAGCGGCTAAGTGCCGCTTTTTCTTTGGTTGAGATACTATGTATATGATGGACATCGACAGTTACCAGATAAATTCACCGAAGGGAAAATATTATGAGCACATCGAAAAGACAGGCATTGATTATCGGGGCTTCTCGCGGATTGGGTCTGGGGTTAGTTGATGAGCTTACTCGCCGCGGATGGTCAGTGACGGCGACAACTCGTGGTGTCGCAAAAGATACTGCCGCCCATGCCGCCCATTGGTTAACATTGGATATTAACCAACCTGACAGTATTAACGCGTTTTTACCGCAGGTGCAGGGCCAGATATTTGACCTGGTATTTGTTAATGCCGGTATCTCTGGGCCAGAGCATCAATCCGCGGTTGATGCCAAACCGGAGGAGATTCTCGAGTTATTTCAAACCAATGCGATTTCACCTATCCGTATTGCCCAGCGCCTGCTGCCACAGCGCAATCCAGCCCACAGTGTATTCGCTTTTATGTCCTCACAGTTAGGCAGCCTGGGGCATAATGCTTCCGGACATAAGCCGTTGTATTCCGCTAGTAAAGCGGCATTAAATATGATGACGCGCAATTTGGTTGCTGAGGTGGCCGACCCGTCGCTGACCGTGTTATCTATTCATCCCGGTTGGGTAAAAACCGACATGGGCGGCGACGCCGCCCCACTGACGATAGCGACGAGTGTCAAAGGGGTCGTTGACCAAATCGAACGCGCTGCGGGCAAAGGAGGGCACGGCTTTATTGACTATCAAGGGCATACCTTGCCGTGGTGATGTAAAGCACGAATTAATTTCCCCCATCGCTATATTGATGGGGGATTGGCATCATGCCAGATTATCACTCTCAATAACCGACTGCGGCACCTGCTGGGCGGCGAACATCATTAGCCCCATAAAGATAGCCCTCACGGACTTTCCCTGACACCGCGGAATCATTACCCGAGTTGGCGGGGCTGACCCCATCAACACCCGCTAAACCGACCAAAATCAACTCAGCAGCCCCCCATGGATTCTGCTCAACCATGTTATATCCCATGGTTTTCAGTAGATTAAGACTATCCGCTGAGACGCCGCGCTGCTCGTAGTAGACCTCATCCGGGAGCCACTGATGATGAACCCGTGGTGCATCCACGGCCTCTTGAGGGGCCATGCCGTGGTCGATGATATTTAATGCTGTTTGCAAGGTAATGGTGATGATCCGCGAGCCGCCCGGTGATCCTAATACCATAAATGTCTTACCGTCTTTAGTCACCAATGTTGGGCTCATCGACGATAGTGGGCGCTTACCGGGGGCGATGGCATTGGTGGCTCCCTGTACCAAACCGTACAGGTTTTGTTCACCCACTTTGACAGTAAAATCATCCATTTCATCATTCAGGAAAAAACCGGTACCGGGTGCAATCACTACCGCGCCAAAGCGGCCGTTCACGGTGTAGGTCGTCGAAACCGCATTGCCCTCATGGTCGACGATAGAGTAGTGGGTGGTTTCCGGTTTTTCATGGGGCTGCATACCCGGCTGCACTTCTACTGAAGGCGTCGCTTTATTGGCGACAATTTGCTTACGAATATCAGCGGCATAACTTTTGCTGAGCAGCCGGTCTATTGGGTTTTTAACAAACGCCGGATCACCGAGGAAAGTATTGCGGTCCATATAAGCATGGCGCATCGCCTCCGTCAGAGTATGGATGTAGGCGGCGGAGTTAAAGCCCATATTTTTGAGGTCATAACCCTCAAGGACATTCAAAGTTTCACACAGAGTCACGCCACCGGAGCTGGGGGGCGGGGCGGAGACAAATTTATAGCCACGATAGCTACAGGTGATGGGGGCAGTTTCTGTAATTTTATAGCTGGCAAAATCGGCTGCGGTTAAAATGCCGCCACCTTTTTTGGCTGCGGCTTCAACAGCTTGAGGTATTTTCCCCTGATAGAATGCATCCGGGCCTTGCGCGGATATTGCGCTCAGGGTATCAGCCAGGTCCGCTTGAATCAGGCGGTCACCCGGTTGCAGCGCTTCCCCATTTTGGCGCAGGAAAATACGTGCAGATTCAGGGTCTTGGCGAAAGCGCTTCACGGTTGTATCCAGAATGTCAGTGTCGGCGCGGGTCAACACAAAACCTTCACGGGCCAATTTAATCGCCGGGGCCATCACTTGCTGGCGCGTCAATTTACCGTATTTCTTCTGCGCGCTGTCCATCCCCAATACCGTGCCGGGCACCCCCGCGGCCAAATAGCCATACAAGCTGGCATCTTTGGTCACTTTGCCCGCTTTATCCAGATACATATCGGCACTGGCTGCGGCTGGCGCGGTTTCACGGAAATTTATAAATGTGTCCGTTCCATCTGCAAGGTGAATGGTCATAAAACCACCGCCGCCGATATTGCCACAGCAAGGATTCACCACCGCCTGCGCGTAGCCCACGGCTACTGCAGCATCGACCGCATTCCCACCCATTTTTAAAATGTCAGTTCCAACCTGTGACGCCAGATATTGGGATGTCACCACCATGCCATTTTTCGCCTCTACTGCCGGGGTTGAGGCCGCATGCAGTGTCCCGCTGACCAGAAAAGCCAATACAGCCAAGGGTCTGTTCCATTTTTGCAAATTCATTCTCACTCCTGTTATTGCCTGCCCGCCAGGGATTACCCGGTCATTTTTGTTTGATAGCGCAAAGGTGCTGCTTATGGAGCGCACAAAATACACATCAGTAATAATTAATAGCAGAATAAATGTTTGCGGCTGCTAATTAATTGGCGGCGGAAGGTGGCGGAGTCAGCTATTTGGGAGCTAATAGGCTGATTTTTGCTCAGTTAAAATGAAGTTAAATGAAAGTAACTGATTGAAAATAAAGCGATATGCTTAAGGGCGATAAGATAGGATTAGAAATAATAATTATAGAGATTTCGTGGCGGGGGTTTGAAGTTGTCTGCTTTAGGAAGTCGGCAAAGAAAAGCCCCGTATCAATGTGAATTAATACGGGGCTGTTTGTCATACCCGACAGTATTACGCCAGCCTTTTCCCCGTCGAAACACCCGGGGGCTTGCGACCCCTGAGCAAATCAGGGGCGTCATAAGCGGTTATTACAGTTTAGCGGCGTTTTCAGACAGGTATTTAGCCACGCCATCTGGAGATGCGCCCATACCGGCTTTCCCTTTTTCCCACTGAGCAGGGCAAACATCGCCGTGTTCTTCGTGGAATTGCAGGGCGTCAACCATACGCAGCATTTCATCAATGTTACGGCCCAGTGGCAGGTCATTAACCACTTGGTGACGAACAACACCGTTTTTGTCGATCAAGAAAGAACCACGCAGTGCAACACCCGCGTCTGGGTGTTCAATACCGTAAGCTTGCTGAATTTCACGTTTGATATCAGCAACCATTGGGTATTTAACTTCACCAATACCGCCTTTATCTACTGGAGTTTTACGCCATGCGTTGTGTACAAACTCGGAGTCGAAAGAAACACCAACAACTTCAACACCACGTTTCTGGAATTCTTCGTAACGGTGGTCGAAAGCGATCAACTCTGAAGGACAAACGAAAGTAAAGTCCATTGGCCAAAAGAACAGGACGGCAGGGCGGCCGTTCAGGTGTTTTTTCAGGTTGAAGTTTTCAACGATTTCGCCGCTACCAAGAACAGCAGCTGCTGTAAAATCAGGGGCTTGACGAGTGACCAGAACCATAAATTACTCCTGTTAATGAGGGATGGATTAACCAGTTGTCTTAAAAGTATCGGCACAGCATAGGTATTTAAGCGCAATGAATAAAGGGATAAATACCAATCGCTGTGATAGCTTTTACCTATTGTTATTGCGATTTTAGTTTCTTAGTCTTGCTAAGATACCCATTATTGCAGAAAGCGCAAGTGACTTAGTGTCAATAACCGTACAGATTGAGATGCTTTGAGCTAAATGTGTTTCTGTTGTGCCTGCAACATCATGGCAGGATAAAAAGCCCAAAACAGTTGTTCTAATGGCTGATAGTGTTGCTCTATATCGTAAAAAGAGCCTGCAAGCGCGGCTAATTTGGGCCGTCGATTTGCCATACCTTGTAACACATCAGCTATAAAGGGTAGTTCAGCATAACGTTCCAGCCAACGCTCAGGCCACAGATAAGCATTGAGGTTCTGGAAACGAGCCGGTGTTTGCGATAAATGTGGCAAAATTTGCTGTTGCGCGTGTTCAGTAAAATCGGGCAGGGTGCAGCCCGGCATCAGCTTATCCCAGTGGCGCGCCAGAAAATGGTCCCACAGCACATCCAGTGTGATAGGGGCAACACGGCGATAATCGGCACTAAAATAAGTTCGCGCCTCTTTCACGAGCGGCAAAGTATCGGTCATGACGTCAACGCGCCGATGCATCATGAT
The DNA here is from genome assembly GCF_004124235.1 of Yersinia hibernica. Lineage (NCBI taxonomy): Bacteria > Pseudomonadati > Pseudomonadota > Gammaproteobacteria > Enterobacterales > Yersiniaceae > Yersinia > Yersinia hibernica. Next base: position 2,940,220 of record NZ_CP032487.1, on the reverse strand, counting down.
ACCGGCGACTATCTCAGGGGAGTATTCACCCTGTGGATTACCCCGGACAAAGTCAGCCAGTAAATTGCCCAATAAAGAGCTGTCAGCCAAGGTGGCGAGATGGAGATGAGCAAGAAAATTCATCAGCTGAGTATATACCCTTATTACTTTAAGTTGCAGCCTGCCCTTGAGGGCTCTAGACTAACGGCCTATTTTTTGCGAACCGGGCCACCATTTTCGGTGGTCGGGTCTGTCCTGATATAAAGTGGAAAACCATGCGTGTTGCCGATTTTTCTTTTGAGCTCCCGGAATCTCTGATTGCCCATTATCCTCAGCCCCAGCGGAGCGGTTGCCGCTTATTGTCGCTGGATGGCCCGACGGGAACATTAACGCACGGTATTTTCACTGATTTGCTGGATAAGCTAGTGCCCGGTGATCTGTTGGTGTTCAATAACACGCGGGTTATTCCGGCGCGTTTATTTGGTCGTAAAGCCAGTGGCGGCAAACTTGAAGTATTAGTGGAGCGCGTGTTGGATGACCACCGTGTTCTGGCTCACGTCAAAGCGTCGAAAGCCCCCAAGCCGGGTGCTGAGTTGCTGTTAGGCGACGATGAGAGCATTCAGGCCACCATGTTGGCACGTCATGACACGCTGTTTGAATTGCGTTTTGACGATGAGCGCGATGTTTTGACTATTTTGAATGCTGTCGGTCATATGCCTTTGCCTCCTTATATTGATCGTCCTGATGAAGATGCTGACCGTGAGTTATATCAAACGGTATACAGTCAGCGCCCAGGCGCGGTAGCCGCCCCAACTGCCGGGTTGCATTTTGATGAGCCGATGTTGGCGGCATTGCGGGACAAAGGCATTGAGATGGCTTTTGTGACTTTGCATGTTGGCGCAGGGACATTCCAGCCGGTGCGGGTCGATACCATTGAAGACCACATCATGCATTCTGAGTATGCGGAAGTGCCTCAAGAAGTCGTTGATGCAGTATTGGCCTGTAAAGCCCGTGGCAACCGCGTTGTTGCTGTGGGCACAACATCAGTCCGGTCATTGGAAAGTGCGGCTAACGCCACTGATGACGGCCTGATTGCCCCCTTCTTTGGCGATACTCGCATTTTTATTTATCCGGGTTATCACTATCAGGTGGTGGATGCATTAATAACCAACTTCCATTTACCTGAATCAACATTAATAATGTTGGTTTCTGCTTTCGCTGGTTATAAAAATACCATGAATGCTTATCAGCAGGCAGTGGCAGAACAATATCGCTTTTTCAGTTACGGCGATGCGATGTTCATCAGCCGTAATCCACAGGCAAGCACAGAAATGATATCCCAAGAGGAAGCGGGTAATCAGTAGCCTTATGCCGACCTTTTTGCTGGGAATTATATCCCCTAAATCCGCATAGGTGATTACCCCCTGAAATACCCGGAGCCAGGCTGCATCTGTCTCCGGGGTAAATGTGGGTTAATGGCCTTTGGCCGCTTCTTCAATCAAGGCAATGATTTCATTGGGATGGGAAGCCAAAGAGGCGTGGCTGGAGTCCAGACGAATGGTTTTCTTCGGTTTCATCCGCTCTGTAAACCACTGCTGAGTTTCTGGCGGTATCATATGGTCCTGATTGGAAATCTGATACCAACTGGGTATGGTTTTCCAGGCCGGTTCTGCCGAGGTGTCTTCAAAGCAACGACCTGAGGTAGGTTTTTGCGCGGCAGTCATAATGATGGCTTCGTTTTTGTCTAAGTCGTGACAGAAACTTTCGTGGAATTTGTCCCGCTTAATCCAAAGAAAACCATCCGCATCGGGAACAAGATTGGCCGCCCCCGAAGGGGGCTCGCGTAGTTGGAAAATACTGCCAAGACTTTCGCCTTTATCCGGCGCAAAAGCGGCAACAAAGACCAGCCCAACAACATGAGGTAAATCACCAAGTTGGGAAATAACCATCCCCCCATAGGAATGACCAACCAAAATGGTGGGGCCTGCCAATGAAGCTGCCAGCTTTCTTGTTCGGTCCACGTCATCCGCCAACGATGTCAGTGGGTTTTGTACTGCATATACCGGATAATCTTTGTTGTGCAGCGTAGGAATAACATGACGCCAGTGAGAGCCGTCGCCCCATGCGCCGTGTACTAATAGGATATTCGGTTTTTTTGTCATTTTTTGCCCCGTATTATCAGCAGGGATAATGAAAATAGGTCGGTGGATAGGTGGCTATCTGCGGTGTCACAGATTCATTAAAAGTATAGTTCAAGCATGACTTTTTATGGCGATATCGGCCTATGTCGCGCTGCTAATGCCATCCAGCAAGACGACTAAGTATTATCAATAAAGTGGCACACAAAATTATAGAATAATGCATATAACGATAAGTGCTACTTGAGCTGGCTGGCTTGTGTCGCGGGTGAATCAGTTGCTATCATGCGCTCCTTTTAATCACGCACCAGACTGTTTCTCTGATGCTGGAGGTTATGTGAAGTACGAATTACAACAAACGGATGGCCGCGCCCGTCGTGGTCGCCTGGTATTTGAACGCGGTGTTGTAGAGACCCCGGCATTTATGCCGGTCGGCACTTACGGCACCGTCAAAGGGATGACACCGGAAGAAGTCAAAGAAACCGGTGCACAGATCTTGCTGGGGAACACTTTCCACCTGTGGTTGCGCCCAGGCCAAGAAATCATGAAGTTGCACGGCGACTTGCATGATTTTATGCAATGGCACGGCCCCATTCTGACGGACTCCGGCGGTTTCCAGGTATTCAGTTTGGGGGCAATGCGCAAAATCAAAGAAGAAGGGGTGACGTTCCAAAATCCGATCAATGGCGATAAAGTTTTTCTTAGTCCGGAAAAGTCGATGGAAATTCAGTACGATCTCGGTTCTGATATCGTCATGATTTTCGACGAGTGCACCCCATACCCAGCAGACTGGGATTATGCTAAGCGTTCAATGGAAATGTCATTGCGCTGGGCTGCACGTAGCCGCCAACGTTTTGATGAACTGAACAATAAAAATGCATTGTTCGGCATTATTCAGGGCGGTGTTTACGAAGATTTACGTGATGTGTCCGTAAAAGGGCTGGTAGAGATTGGTTTTGATGGTTACGCTGTGGGCGGCCTGGCAGTAGGTGAGCCAAAAGAAGATATGCACCGCATTCTGGAGCATGTTTGCCCGCAGATCCCCGCGGATAAACCACGTTATTTAATGGGCGTGGGGAAACCGGAAGATTTGGTCGAGGGTGTACGTCGTGGTATCGACATGTTTGACTGTGTTATGCCAACGCGCAATGCCCGTAATGGTCATTTGTTTGTCACTGACGGGGTGGTAAAAATCCGTAATGCCAAGCATAAGAGTGATACTGCAACGCTGGACGAGCATTGTGATTGCTACACTTGTCGCAATTATAGCCGTGCCTACTTGCATCATCTCGACCGTTGCAACGAAATACTGGGTGCGCGGCTGAATACCATTCATAACCTGCGTTACTACCAACGCTTAATGGCGGGTTTACGTCAGGCTATTGAAGAGGGTAAATTAGAGCGCTTCGTTGAAGATTTCTATGGCCGGATAGGGAAACCAGTTCCGCCACTATCTCCACAATTAAGCGTTTGATTTTAAAATTATTACCTTTGTATTTGTCGATCTAACAGTTACGATTTAGCGTTTCTGTTTTATCGCACTGATTTCACACTACTGATTTTGATAACAATGAGGGAATTTTAATGAGTCTTTTCATTTCTGATGCTGTCGCATCCGCTGGAGCTCCGGCTCAGAGCAGCCCGTACTCCCTAGTGATTATGCTGGTGGTATTTGGTCTGATTTTCTACTTCATGATCCTGCGTCCACAGCAAAAACGTGCCAAAGAACACAAAAAGCTGATGGATTCTATTGGTAAAGGTGATGAAGTGTTGACCACCGGTGGTTTACTTGGTCGTGTCACTAAAGTTGCGGAAACAGGTTATATCGTCATCGCGCTGAACGACACCACTGAAGTGATGATCAAACGTGACTTCGTGGCTGCCGTTTTACCGAAAGGTACAATGAAAGCTCTGTAATTTTCGATTTTCCCGAAGGGAATTGCCGTGTTAAACCGTTATCCTTTGTGGAAGTATCTGATGCTGATCGTCGTGATCTTCGTCGGTCTGCTATATGCACTTCCCAACCTTTATGGTGAGGATCCGGCTGTTCAAATCACTGGTGCGCGAGGAATCGCCGCCAGTGAAACAACGCTGGTCCAAGTCCGTGACGTTTTAGAAAAAGACAACATAGCGAGCAAGTCTATTGCGCTGGAAAACGGTGCAATCCTGGCTCGCTTTAAAGATCCCGACGTCCAGCTACGCGCCCGTGAGGCACTGATGGCTGCGCTGGGGGACCAATACGTAATCGCCCTGAACCTAGCTCCAGCAACGCCTTCGTGGCTGGCTAAACTGGGTGCAGAGCCGATGAAACTTGGCCTTGACTTGCGTGGTGGTGTGCACTTCTTGATGGAAGTGGACATGGATACTGCGCTTGGCAAGCTGCAAGAGCAAACGATGGATACCCTGCGCAGTGATTTGCGTGAGAAAAATATCCCGTATGCAACGGTACGTAAACTCGATAATTATGGTGTTGAAGTGCGTTTTCGTGACGACAAAACTCGCGATGATGCCATCAGCTACCTTTCTCCTCGCCACCGTGATTTGGTGATCGGCTCCAATGGCAGCAATACGTTAAAGGCTGTGATGAGCGATGACCGTCTGCGGGAAGCGCGCGAATATGCGGTTCAACAAAACATTACGATTCTGCGTAACCGGGTTAACCAATTAGGTGTAGCCGAGCCATTGGTTCAGCGCCAAGGGTCAGATCGTATAGTGGTTGAGTTACCCGGTATTCAGGATACAGCCCGAGCCAAAGAGATCCTTGGTGCGACTGCAACTCTGGAATTCCGCCTGGTAAACAGTAATGTTGATGCTTCTGTCGCTGCCTCTGGTCGTGTGCCTGGCGATTCAGAAGTCAAAAATACCCGTGAAGGTCGCCCGGTTGTCTTGTACAAGCGTGTTATTCTGACCGGTGACCATATTACCGATTCAACCTCTAGCACCGACGAATATAACCAAGCTCAAGTTAATATTTCGCTCGATAGTGCCGGTGGTTCTGTGATGTCTAATTTTACCAAAGACAATATCGGCAAGCCGATGGCGACTTTGTTTGTAGAATACAAAGACAGTGGTAAAAAAGATGCCAACGGCCGGGCTGTTCTGGTTAAGCAGGAAGAAGTTATCAACGTGGCGACCATCCAGTCGCGCTTAGGTAACAGTTTCCGCATTACCGGCATTGATAACCCAGCCGAAGCTCGTCAGCTTTCTCTGCTGCTGCGTGCGGGTGCATTGATTGCTCCAATCCAGATTGTGGAAGAGCGCACTATCGGGCCAACTTTGGGTTCCCAGAACATTACTCAAGGTTTGGAAGCCTGCTTATGGGGCTTGGCAGTTTCTATCCTGTTTATGGTGATTTACTACCGTAAATTTGGTGTGATTGCCAGTACCGCACTGTTGGCTAACTTGGTGTTGATCGTGGGCGTTATGTCTCTATTACCGGGGGCGACATTAACTATGCCGGGTATTGCCGGGATAGTATTGACGCTGGCGGTAGCAGTTGATGCTAACGTACTGATTAACGAGCGAATAAAAGAAGAGTACAGAAACGGGCGGACGATACAGCAAGCGATTCATGAGGGGTACAAAGGTGCCTTCTCAAGTATCGTCGATGCGAACGTAACGACACTCATCACAGCCATTATTCTTTACGCTGTGGGGACCGGTTCGATTAAAGGCTTTGCGATTACAACAGCTATTGGTGTCGCGACATCAATGTTCACTGCAATAGTCGGTACTCGTGCCATCGTCAACCTGCTTTACGGCGGCAAGCGCATTAACAAGCTGTCTATTTGAGGAGTACGTTGTGGCACAGGATTATACTGTTGAACAACTGAACTATGGCCGTAAAGTCTATGACTTTATGCGCTGGGATTACGTTGCTTTCGGCGTCTCACTGCTGTTGTTAGTGGCATCCGTTGTGGTGATGGCGACTAAAGGGTTTAACTGGGGTCTGGATTTCACCGGTGGTACGGTGATTGAAATTAGCTTGGAAAAACCTGCGGATATGGATCAACTGCGTGATACTTTGGAAGCGGCGGGTTTTGAATCGCCAATCCTGCAAAACTTTGGTAGCACCCGTGATGTGATGGTACGTATGCCACCCGCCACCGGAACAGCCGGGCAGGAGTTGGGCAACAAAGTCATTTCCGTGATCAATGAGTCAGTTGATAAGAATGCATCAGTAAAACGTATTGAATTCGTTGGGCCAAGTGTGGGCAGTGATTTAGCCCAGGCGGGTGGTATGGCGCTGCTGGTCGCATTACTGTGTATTCTGGTCTATGTCGGTTTCCGTTTTGAATGGCGTCTGGCATTGGGGGCGGTTATCGCTCTGGCGCATGACGTGGTTATTACCATGGGGATCTTGTCGTTATTCCATATTGAGATTGATTTAACCATCATCGCGTCATTGATGTCGGTTATCGGTTACTCACTTAACGACAGTATCGTGGTATCAGACCGTATTCGTGAAAACTTCCGCAAGATTCGCCGCGGCACGCCTTACGAAGTCATGAACGTGTCTCTGACCCAGACTTTAAGTCGTACTATCATGACTTCAGCAACTACGCTGATGGTGGTATTGATGCTGTTTATCTTCGGCGGTGCGATGCTGCAAGGCTTCTCATTGACGATGCTTATCGGTGTTTCCATCGGTACTGTTTCATCCATCTACGTTGCGTCCGCGTTGGCGTTGAAACTGGGCATGAAACGTGAGCATATGCTGCAGCAGAAAGTTGAGAAAGAGGGTGCTGATCAGCCTTCGATCCTGCCGTGATAGTGTAAAGCGGTAATACGCACGAAGCCCTGACACCGTTAAAGCGGTATCAGGGCTTTTTTATTGCTGATTGGTTGCGTTAGATTCCCTATGAAATAGCATTGTTACGTTGTTCTTTGCTATTATCTCAATTAATATAGTTATTATTGATGTAACTGTTATTTTATTTAAACTTACAAGTTCTAATTAATAAGAATAAAAGATCATTAAGCTGATGTATTCTGGAAGTTATAGCATTGATTTGATAGTTAATTCCTCAATTATTTAATAATGTTCATAAGAGATGTTCTATATCATGTATGAATATTCCATTAAAAAATAAGGGGTTATTGATGTGTTTGCTTGCCAAAATTGTTATTGCGAATATTAATTCGTCATTCCATTCACCTCAAGTAATTGATAACGAAAAAAACAGTAATTTATTGAATGACATTAAAGTGGAAATAATACAGGAATTTAGTAAAATATATTTTGATAAAAAATCAAAGATAAGTAAATGTATAGGAAAAATAACAAAAAGCCCTAATATTGATAATGTTATCGATAATGTTAATGCCTACCTTGATAAAAGTAAGGGGACAGACAGAAATAAAGTATTTATTGATAATTTAAGTGCATTGATTAGAGACGAAAATTCAGTGATTGGTAAAGAGTATCGTTTAATTACTCAATCAGAAAAATGTTATAAGTTGGTCCATAAATATTTTTCTGACTCAGAAGCTGCATTGACACCATCTGCGGTTGAACAGGGGGTTAGACAACACGAAATTAAAATAAAAGCCCAATTTTTGGAGGGTTTGGGAACTGAAAAAGAGAAAGAAACTATTATTAATAAAACAAAGGAAGCGATAAAAAACGCAAATGAAGAATTTATCGCGTTGGAAGATCTTCATAGGGTAACTTATGCTTTGGTATCAATGTACAACACTGAATTCTCTAAAACTGAAAAAGTGGCGGATGTTGGCAAGCTTAAAAATATCATACCTGAAGGCGTTGTATTGAATAATGATGAATTGAATGAATTCAAACTTCAACTTGAGCGGTTAAATAATAAAAATAGAGCCTATATTGAGGCGATAAACTCAAATTTGGATTTGCTACCATCTACATTTGATAAATTAAATCATCTTGAAAATAAGATAATTCCTGATGTACGAGATATGATAAATACGGCAAGAAGTGAGTTGTTGTATCCGCTAGAAAATATTTGGACGCGGCTAGCAAATGCTATCTCCGCTTTTCTATTCCCGGCAATCTCTAAAGAGAAGCAGGATAAAAAAACGCAGCTTGAAAATAATCTGTCAGAATTGAATCGATTAATAACTGAATTAAGTAAAAAACCAAACTACGATAATGTGATGAAATCCTCATGGCTTTATGAATTGGTTTCTCATTTGTTAGTTCAGGGTACGCCGGTTCAATATCCTTTTGACCCTCTCAATGTGTTATCGCCGGATCGTAAAGTTTGGTTAGAACTGCAAAAGGAATGGTTGAAGCCCCTTGAGTCTAAATCCGATGAGCCGAAGCTTTCGTCATAGTTGATCGACATAAACTGCCGCTTCCGCCCTTTGTTGTCGCGGCAGTTCGCGGTAAACTATAACTAAGTTTAAGTTCACCCATCAGGAAGCGCTATGCATTGCCCGTTTTGTGCCGCTGTGGATACCAAAGTCATTGACTCCCGTCTGGTGAGCGATGGTTCGCAAGTGCGCCGTCGCCGCCAGTGTTTAGATTGTAATGAACGTTTTACTACTTTCGAAGTGGCTGAATTGGTGCTGCCGCGCGTCATTAAAAGTGATGATGTGCGCGAACCCTTCAATGAAGAAAAATTACGGCGTGGCATGCTTAAAGCACTCGAAAAACGCCCGGTTAGCTCGGATGATGTCGAAACTGCCATCAGCCACATCAAATCTCAATTACGCGCCACAGGTGAACGTGAAGTGCCGACCAAGATGGTCGGCAATTTGGTGATGGAAGCATTGAAACGCTTGGATAAAGTGGCTTATATCCGCTTTGCCTCGGTCTATCGCAGTTTTGAAGATATTCGCGAATTTGGCGAAGAAATCGCCCGCTTGCAAGATTAGCGAGTAAAATTGCTACGCCGCTAGCACGGTGCTAATTGTCACAGCATAAAAGAAAGGAAAGCCATGCAGCCCGATGAGTTTTATATGGCGCGAGCCTTTGAATTGGCGCGATTGGGGCGTTTTACCACACCACCGAACCCTAATGTCGGGTGTGTCCTGGTGCGTGACGGTGAGATTGTTGGCGAGGGTTATCACCTGCGAGCCGGGGAACCTCATGCAGAGGTGCATGCTTTAAGGATGGCGGGTGAGAAAGCACATGGCGCGACCGCTTATGTCACTCTGGAACCTTGCAGTCACCATGGGCGCACGCCGCCTTGCGCCGATGCTTTGCTGGCCGCGGGAGTCAAGCGTGTGGTGGCTGCGATGCAGGACCCCAATCCTCAGGTCGCCGGGCGCGGTTTATATAAATTGAAGCAAGCGGGCGTCACTGTAGAGAGTGGTTTGATGCTGGCAGAAGCCGAAGCGGTTAATCTTGGTTTTTTAAAGCGGATGCGCACTGGCTTTCCTTATTTGCAACTGAAAATGGCGGCATCTTTGGATGGCCGCACGGCAATGGCCTCCGGCGAAAGCCAATGGATAACTTCGCCCCAGGCGCGCCAGGATGTGCAGCGCTTTCGCGCTGAAAGCTCCGCAATCCTTAGCACCAGCGCCACTGTTTTGGCCGACGATCCTTCGCTGACCGTGCGCTGGCAGGAGTTAGATGCGAAAACCCAAGCGCTGTATCCTCAAGACAGGCTACGCCAGCCAACACGAATTATACTTGATAGCCATAACCGCGTTTTGCCTACGCATAAAGTAATACAGCAAGATGGCCCATGCTGGCTGGCTCGAGTGGCGTCAGATGAGAAGTTATGGCCTGATAATATCGAGCAATTATTGTTGCCCCGTCACGGTAATGGCGTGGATTTAGTCTTATTGATGATGCAGCTGGGCAAGCGGCAAATTAATTCTGTTTGGGTCGAAGCAGGGCCACAACTTGCCGGCGCTTTGTTGCAGGCCGGTGTCGTTGATGAACTCATTCTTTATATTGCGCCCAAATTGTTAGGCAGCGATGCACGTGGGTTATGCCAGTTGGCTGGGCTAACAGAGCTCAGTGATGCCCCAGAGTTTGACTTCACCGACGTCCGTCGGGTGGGGCCGGATTTGCGTCTGCGCTTAAAACCGAAGTATTAACGAAAATTATCCAGCAGGGATTCCCTCTGCTAATCATAGTCTTGCCAGCGTTTTACAAATGCGCAGGGGCGGGGCGTGAAAGAATATGATAGAATCCGCCCCCCTGCGGGGTATGAACCCATATTGAGGAAAGCTATGAACGTTATCGAAGGTGTTGTTGCTACTCCTAATGCCCGCGTGGCGATTGCAATTGCGCGTTTTAACAACTTTATCAACGACAGCCTGCTGGAGGGTGCAATTGATGCCCTAAAGCGTATTGGCCAGGTTGCTGATGACAACATTACGGTTGTTTGGGTGCCGGGTGCTTATGAATTGCCGCTGGTGGCTAATGTGTTAGCAAAAACAAATCGTTACGATGCGGTAATTGCGCTGGGTACGGTTATCCGCGGGGGTACCGCGCACTTTGAATATGTTGCTGGTGAAGCGAGTTCTGGTTTATCAAGTGTCGCCATGAACAGCGATATCCCGGTAGCTTTCGGTGTGCTGACCACAGAAAGTATCGAGCAGGCCATTGAGCGTGCCGGCACTAAAGCGGGTAATAAAGGGGCCGAAGCTGCCCTGACCGCGCTTGAAATGATTAATGTCATCAAAGCCATTAAAGGCTGAATTTAGTTAAGTTAAGGGGAATTCCGTGAAACCTGCTGCTCGTCGCCGCGCTCGTGAGTGCGCTGTTCAAGCGCTCTACTCTTGGCAGTTGTCTAAAAACGACATCGCTGATGTTGAATTACAGTTCCTGTCGGAGCAGGATGTCAAAGATGTAGACATCGCCTATTTTCGCGAATTGCTGTCCGGGGTGGCTGTTAACGCCGCATCTCTGGATGCGCTAATGGCGCCTGTTCTTTCCCGCCAGCTCGAAGAATTAGGTCAGGTTGAAAGAGCAGTTCTGCGTATTGCACTGTTTGAACTGAGCAAACGTGATGATGTCCCTTATAAAGTGGCAATCAATGAAGCTATCGAACTGGCCAAAACGTTCGGCGCGGCAGATAGCCATAAGTTCGTCAACGGAGTGTTAGATAAAGTGGCTCCGACGGTACGTAAACGAAAATAATTCGTTGCATTAATGACTTGAATTGGGGCCGGTTTCCGGCCTTAATTTATTGATCAGTTAACATTTCTGGAATTGTATTATGGCATGTGGCGAATTTGACCTCATTGCCCGCTACTTTGACCGGTTTAGAAGTAATCGCCGGGATGTAGAGCTGGGTATTGGAGACGACTGCGCACTTCTTACCGTGGCAGAGAAACAGCTGTTGGCCATCAGTACAGATACACTGGTGTCTGGTGTTCATTTCCTACCGGATATTGATCCGGCCGATCTCGGATACAAATCTTTAGCGGTAAACCTCAGCGATTTAGCCGCGATGGGGGCCGATCCTGCCTGGCTATCTCTGGCTCTGACCCTACCTGGCGTTAATGAAGACTGGTTACAATCATTCAGTGATAGCTTGTTTGATCAGCTCAATTATTACGGCATGCAATTGATTGGTGGTGACACCACGCGTGGGCCGCTGAGTCTGACCCTGACCATTCAAGGTTTAGTCCCGGAAGGGCGCGCATTGACGCGAGCAGGAGCCCGGATTGGTGACTGGATTTATGTTACCGGTACATTGGGGGACAGCGCTGCTGGTTTAGCCATCTTGCAAAATGAGCTGCGGGTTGATGATGAACAGGATCGCGCTGCACTGATTCACCGCCATTTGCGGCCGCAGCCTCGCGTCTTGCAGGGGCAGGCTTTACGCGATCTGGCAAGTTCCGCTATTGATATCTCGGACGGCCTGATTTCTGATCTACAACATATTCTGAAAGCCAGTCACTGTGGTGCGCGTATTGAGCTGGATGCTTTACCCTATTCTGATGCTCTAAAAAATCAGGTAGATGCAGATCAAGCTTTGCGCTGGGCACTGAGTGGGGGTGAAGACTATGAATTATGCTTTACCGTACCGGAGATAAACCGCGGCGCACTGAAAGTGGCATTGAGCCATACCGGGGCAGGTTACACCTGTATTGGTCAAATTGGCCCGCAATCTGAAGGGGTGAAATTTTTCCATGAGGGTAAGGCGGTTGAGATGAATTTACAAGGTTTTGACCATTTCTCAGCAGGTAAATCGCATGGATGAAGCTAAACGTCGTCTGCGGTTATCTAACCCGTGGCACTTGTTGGCGACGGGTTTTGGTAGTGGGTTATCGCCATGGGCTCCGGGCACCATGGGGTCGCTGGCTGCCATTCCTTTCTGGCTGTTATTGATTCAGTTACCTTGGCAACTTTATTCTCTGTTTGTGATGTTTAGCATCTGTATTGGTGTCTATATTTGTCATCGCACCGCGAAAGATATGCAAGTTCATGACCATGGAAGTATCGTCTGGGATGAATTTGTTGGTATGTGGATTACCTTGATGGCATTACCCGTCAATGATTGGCAATGGGTCGCCGCAGGTTTTGTGGTATTTCGTATCTTTGATATCTGGAAGCCCTGGCCAATCCGCTGGTTTGATCGCAATGTTCACGGCGGCATGGGAATCATGGTTGATGACATTATCGCCGGGGTAGTTGCTGCTGCGATTATTTTTGTTCTCGGGCATTATTGGCCAGTAGATTTATTTTATTAAATAGCCATTAGAACAAAGGCATAACCGCGTGGTTATGCCCTAAACCGACTTATTATTGCAGCCAGGCGGTAATTTGGCGCTGTATACCGGCGGCATCTAGACCAAATTCGGCGCGCATTTCATCTTGTTCACCTTGTGGCACAAAGTGGTCTGGTAAACCCAGATTCAACACTGGCACTAATTGGCGTTTGGCCATCAGCAACTCATTCACACCGCTGCCAGCACCACCCATAATGGCGTTTTCTTCCACAGTCACCAATATGTCGTGGCTGGCCGCTATTTCTAATATCAACTCTTCATCCAGCGGCTTAACGAAGCGCATATCCACCAAGGTAGCATTCAGGTTGTCGGCCACAATTTGTGCCTGAGCGAGTAATGTCCCAAAGCATAATATGGCCACTTTTTCACCTGCACGGCGCACAATCCCTTTCCCAATGGGCAGTATTTCTAATGGCGTTAACACAGCCCCGGTACCATTGCCGCGCGGGTAACGCACTGCCGCCGGCCCATTGTGATGATAGCCAGTGTGCAGCATTTGGCGGCACTCGTTTTCATCACTCGGGGTCATGATGACCATGTTAGGGATGCAGCGCATGAATGAAAGATCAAATGCGCCTTGGTGGGTTTGCCCATCGGCACCCACTAAACCGCCACGGTCAATGGCGAATAATACCGGCAGATTTTGAATCGCCACATCGTGAATTAACTGGTCATAAGCTCGTTGCAGGAAAGTTGAATAGATGGCGACAATCGGTTTGTAACCACCAATAGCCAGACCCGCGGCGAAAGTCACAGCATGTTGCTCAGCAATCGCGACATCAAAATACTGCTGCGGATATTCACGCGAGAAGCGCACCATCCCCGAGCCTTCGCGCATTGCGGGAGTCACCGCCATTAACTGGCTATCTTTGGCGGCAGTTTCACATAACCATTCACCAAAGATTTTAGAATAAGTGGGTAAACTTCCCTGACTTTTCGGCAACGTGCCGGAGGCCGGATCAAACTTGGGTACTGCATGCCAGCCGATGGGATCTTGTTCAGCGGGGGCGTAGCCTTTGCCCTTTTTGGTCATGATATGCAACAGTTGCGGCCCTTTCAGGCTGCGCATGTTTTTCAATGTTTGTGTCAACGCCTGCACGTCATGGCCATCTACCGGGCCGATGTAATTAAAACCTAACTCTTCAAATAAAGTACTTGGCACCACCATGCCTTTCAGGTGTTCTTCAGTGCGCTTGAGTAAATCCTTAATTGGCGGTAAACCCGAAAATGCCTTTTTACCCCCTTCGCGCAGGCTGGCGTAGAGTTTGCCAGATAATAACTGGGCCAAATGATTATTCAGGCCGCCTACGTTTTCTGAGATGGACATTTCGTTATCGTTAAGGATAACCAGCATGTCGGAATGAATGTCACCCGCATGATTCATGGCTTCGAAAGCCATGCCGGCAGTAATAGCGCCGTCACCAATGACACACACGGTACGCCGCCCTTTGCCCTCACGCTCCGCCGCCACCGCCATCCCTAAACCTGCGCTGATGGAAGTTGAAGAATGGCCGACAGAAAGCACGTCATATTCACTTTCACCACGCCACGGGAAAGGGTGCAAGCCATCTTTTTGGCGAATGGTACCTATTTGCTCGCGACGACCGGTCAATATCTTGTGCGGATAAGCTTGATGGCCGACGTCCCACACCAGACTATCAAACGGGGTGTTGTAGACGTAATGCAACGCGACAGTGAGCTCGACCACGCCCAATCCAGAAGCAAAATGCCCACTGGAGCGGCTGACGGAGGCAAGCAAATACTGCCGCAGTTCATCACATAACTTCGGCAGACTTTCTTTCGGCAACATGCGCAGCTCTTCAGGATTCTGTGCAAGTGCCAATGTCGGGTATTTGGCTATATCAAGACTCATTCGATGCTCATATCAAAAATGGTAAGTAGGCATTCACGAACTGCCAGTATATTTTTAATTATCACGCTCAATAATAAAACAGGCTAACGCCTGTAGCGGCGCTATGTTATAGGATTGTTCCGACAGCGCATGCAGGGCGCTAAGCGCTTCCTGATACAAATCCATGGCTTTGGTTTTAGCGCAATCTAGCCCCAAAAGTGCCGGATAAGTACTTTTCCCGTGCTGCTGGTCGGCTCCCTGACGTTTACCAATTGTAGCGGTATCACCGATAACGTCTAAAATATCGTCCTGTACCTGAAAGGCCAGGCCGATTGCATTTGCATAGCGGTCAAGTAATGGCAATGCTTCGCGCCCAGGGGTGCCAGCGGCCAGCGCGCCAAGGCGAACTGCGGCACGGATTAATGCTCCCGTTTTATGGCGGTGAATTTTTTCGAGGTCATCAAGTGTTATCTGGCGTGCCTCTGCTGCCAGGTCTAATGCTTGGCCGCCACACATGCCCGCCACGCCGCTGGCATGGGCTAATTCTGCAATCATCGACAGCCGGTCTTGGTCTGCCACATCGGGCATCGGGGCTGCTGCCAAGATAGAGAAGGCCAAGGTTTGCAGCGCGTCACCGGCTAAAATCGCATTGGCTTCGCCAAATTTCACATGGCAAGTGGGCTGACCACGGCGCAAATCGTCATCATCCATCGCCGGCAAATCATCATGAATCAATGAATAGGCATGGATACACTCTATTGCGGCGGCAGGAGCATCCAGATTAGCCAGTGATAAGCCGAACATTTGGCCTGTGGCGTAGACCAAATAAGGGCGCAGCCGTTTGCCGCCTAGCACGGCACCATAGCGCATGGCGTTGACTAATTCACTGTTAGCAAAAGGCAGTGGCGCGATGAAATCCAACAGAGCCTGATTGACTCGCTGCTGATGCGCGGCAAGTTGCTGATTAAAATCAGCTGAGGAGTGGGTGTTAGACATAAGGCTACTCAGCATCCGGCGTGAACGGGGCCAATGGCGCGTCTACTTCGTCGCTCAGGAGAACCTGAACACGTTGTTCGGCTTGCAGCAGAGTCTGTTGACCAATACGTGCTAATTGTACGCCACGTTCAAATTCATTTAACGCCTCTTCCAGCGGGAGTTCACCGGACTCGAGGCGAGTCACTATCTGTTCCAGTTCACTGAGCGATGTCTCAAAGCTGGCGACTTTTGTTTCAGGTGATGCGGCTTTTTTCGGCATAGTTTTATTCGACTCGGTATTTTTATGAAACGTAACCTTGATGGTGCGAAACGTTTCCCTGCTTGCTGAAAGCAACTTTTCAGGTCAAAAGTTTATTACCTGCTATTCTAGCGGATAATGAAGGGGAAATCGTGGCGTTTAAGTCTGGTTTTTAGTACGCAGCAGCGCAGCATATAGTGATATACTCCACGGCTTGCATGTTTTCGCTAACGCCTTTGACTGTTGCTATCAATAGCGACGCCATCGCTCCATAACCAGACAACTAAAGACCGCCATGAAGTTTATCATTAAATTGTTCCCAGAAATCACCATCAAGAGTCAATCTGTGCGATTGCGCTTTATTAAGATCCTCACAACCAATATCCGCAACGTATTGAAAAACCTTGAGGACGATACTCTTGCGGTTGTTCGTCATTGGGATCATATTGAAATCCGCACCAAAGATGACAATCTCGGCCCACAGATTTGTGAGGCGCTAACCCGCGTTCCGGGGATCCACCATATTCTTGAAGTGGAAGACCGCAGCTACACCGACATGCACAATATCTTTGAGCAAACGCTGGCAGCCTACCGTGAAACACTGGTCGGGAAAACTTTCTGTGTCCGGGTGAAACGCCGTGGTAAGCATGAATTTTCTTCTGGTGATGTTGAGCGGTACGTCGGTGGCGGTCTGAATCAACATATTGAAAGTGCCAAAGTGAAACTGACCCATCCGCAGGTCACTGTGCATTTAGAGATTGATCAAGACAAACTGATACTTATCAAAGCGCGTCATGAGGGATTAGGTGGCTTCCCGATTGGTACACAGGAAGATGTTTTATCCCTGATTTCCGGTGGTTTTGACTCGGGTGTCTCCAGCTATATGCTGATGCGCCGGGGGTGCCGGGTGCATTATTGTTTCTTCAATCTTGGTGGCTCCGCCCATGAAATTGGCGTGAAGCAAGTCGCTCATTATTTGTGGAATCGTTTTGGCAGTTCCCATCGGGTGCGTTTTGTTGCTATCGATTTTGAGCCGGTAGTGGGTGAAATCCTCGAAAAAATCGAAGACGGTCAGATGGGCGTGGTGTTAAAACGCATGATGGTGCGTGCTGCATCTCAGGTTGCTGAACGTTACGGTGTTCAGGCGTTGGTGACCGGGGAAGCGCTGGGGCAAGTGTCCAGCCAGACACTGACTAACTTGCGCTTGATTGATAATGCCTCTGACACTCTTATCTTGCGCCCGCTGATTTCGCACGACAAAGAGCATATCATCAATTTGGCACGGGAAATCGGCACCGAAGATTTCGCGAAAACCATGCCAGAATATTGCGGGGTTATTTCCAAAAGCCCAACAGTGAAAGCGGTTAAAGCCAAGATTGAAGAAGAAGAGTCTCACTTTGATTTCTCCATTCTGGACCGGGTGGTCAGTGAAGCTAAAAATGTCGACATCCGTGAAATCGCCGAGCAAAGTCGTGAACAGCTGGTTGAAGTTGAAACCGTCGCCGAACTGACGGACAGCGAAGTATTGCTGGACATCCGCGCGCCAGATGAGCAGGATGAAAAGCCACTCAAGCTGGATGGTATTGAAATACGGGCGCTACCCTTCTATAAGCTGAGTTCGCAATTTGCCGATTTAGACCAGAGCAAAACCTACCTGTTGTATTGCGACCGCGGTGTGATGAGCCGTTTGCAGGCGCTTTATTTGCGTGAGCAGGGGTATAGTAATGTGAAAGTGTATCGTCCATAAATTATCGTTAGCGGCTACTGCGCTTTGCCACTCTGGGCTGGCGCAGTGCTCGCCGCCGTCACGTACTCCGTGTACGCTCCGTTGGCTGCGCGCTGGGCGCACCCAGATTGACTTTGCTCGCGACGCCTTGTCGGGCTAAGTTTAGCGGCTACTGCGCTTTGCCACTCTGGGCTGGCGCAGTGCCTCTTTGTCCACTGATCATCAGCCGCTAGTAGCGATAATCTTTTTTATCGATGCCGTATTTTTTCATCCGCAAATAGAGTTTCTTACGCGGCACCTGCAAATACTCCGCAACATCATTAATCCGCCCTTGATGGATATTCAGCGCCTCATTAATAATCCGGCACTCATATTGTTCGATGCGCTCATCAAGCGGGGTGCTCTCAGTGTCATTCGCCAATTCCCCAGTAGTATCCGCCAATGGCATGACCCCGACGGCAAATAATTCTGCGGCATTCAGGAGTTCGCGAATATTCCCCGGCCACGGGCGGCGGCACAAACTTTTCACAAAAGCCTCGCTCAGTTGCGGGCGCTGGCGATTCAGCCGGATGCAGGCATTCTCCAGGTAATGGCGGAATAACACTTCGATATCACCGGGGCGTCGTGCCAGTGGCAGGCATTCAATATGGCTTAGAGAGAAACGATAATAGAGTTCCGGCACTAATTGTTGCTGTGCGGCCAACTGAGTGGCAGGGGTATGGCTTAACGCAATGAGACGAAAGTGGCAATCATCCGGGCTTTGCTGTTGGGCCAGTAGGCGCTGCTGCTGCTGGCTCAGTAACTCAATGTTTTTAATCACTAAGGTGCCACCGCATGCTTGGGTTATCCAATTCTCCAGTGGCATAGCCACTTCACTGGCGGGGTCCGCTATCACCAGCGGCTTATCCCTGCGCTGGCTTAACTGATGCAGATGGCGGGCAGCCAGAGTGCGGCCCGTCCCGAGTTCGCCATATAAGAACACTGGCACATCCACATCGGCCAACATCTGTAGATTTTCGCGTAACTGGCGAACCCAACCACTGCTACCCAGTAAGTGCTCACTTAGCTGCTCGCGCTGCCAGCAACGCCGGGTTATCAGGGCATGGCGGTCGGCCAGGGCTTGATTAACACTGAGGAGCAACTTTTCCGGATTAACCGGTTTTTCTAGAAAGTCATATGCGCCTTTTTTAACCGCTTCGACCGCCATGGGAACATCGCCATGGCCGGTTATCAGTAAAATAGGCAGGTGGCTATCTTGCTCGAGCAATATTTCCAGCAGGGCCATTCCGGATAATCCCGGCATACAAACATCACTGATAACCATGCCGCGCCAGTCAGTTGGGATCATTTCTGCGGCGGCCAGTGGCGAGCTACAGGAATAGACCTGATATCCCTCTTGCGTCAGAATTTGTTGATAAGCTTCCAGTACATCAAGATCATCATCAATCAGTAAAATCTGCTGTTGATGGGTTAAGGGGGATTGTTTCTCATTTGACATGGTCGAGGCTCCTAAATTGCAGAATTACCATGGCGTGACAATCTAAAGTCGAGGCCAGCCGCAGTTCTCCGCGGCACTGTTCCATAATGGACTGGCTAATAGATAACCCGATGCCAAGCCCGACCTCCTTGCTGGTGGTAAAAGGTTGGAGCAAGCGGTCGGCCAATGCGAGGGGCCAGCCTTGGCCATTGTCACTTATCATCATGAGTAGGTGGTTGGGCTGTTTATCTAAGCTGACGGTAATCTCTGGCGCCACTTGTGGACTGGCTTCCAAGGCGTTTGTCAGCAAATTAACCAGCACCTGCTGAATACGAATTTCGTCACCATAAACAGCGGGAATATTATCCGGCGCAATAAGGCGGGCATTTAATGGCCGATGGCGCAAGGCGAGTAACTCCCATGCATCATTCAGGCTGCGGTTGAGGTCAATAGGTTGTTGCTGTTGGTTGGCATCACTGCGCCGTGAAAATTGCCGTAATTGATTGATAATATTTACAATTCTTAGGTTTAACCCCCGCATCTTAGCAAGATTACCCGCCAGCGTTTGATTATCCCCTTTGTGTAGTGCGCGCTCACTACTGAAAATATAAAGTGATAATGCATTCAGTGGCTGATTGATTTCATGGGCTAAGGTGGTCATGGTTTGCCCCACTACCGCCAGTTTAGCCGCCTGAATCAGCTCATCTTGCGCGGTGCGCAGGTTATTCTCAATCACCATCCGCTCACTAATCTCTTGTGTTAACTGATTTTTTTGCTGATTTATCTGGCTGATAGTGCGCCGCAGCAAGCCCGCAATGCGCCCGAGTTCATCACCGCCATAGACCGGAATGGTGGTGTTTAATTCACCGCACCCTAAGCGAGCGACAGATTGATTCAGCAGAGTGAAGCGTTTGATCAGACGTGAGCGGATATAGAAATGATTAAGAATAAAGGCAAATAGCAATGCCAGCAGGGTGGCAATGGCAATCAACAAGCCGCTAATGCTCATGATATGCCCCAGCCGCTGATTAAATGTTTGCAGCTCTTGATGGCTGCTCCCTAACTGGTTTTCTATCTGAGTTCGAAAGTGGCTGAGTGTCTGTTCTTTCGCGGCAATGGTGTGCTCAAGACTTGCCTGAGCCGCCGCGCGCTCTTGCAAAATTGCCGGCATTTTCTTGTCGGCAATCCCCAGATTGAGTAGCTCATCAATGGTTTGGCGCAATGTGATAGTGCTGGGGTGTTTAGCCAGTGATTGCATATTGGACTCAGCAGTTTGCTTAAGATAACTAAGATAACGAATGTGGTTATTCAGGCTATCAATATTCGTATTGGTCAGTTGTTCGCGCAGGTCATCGACGATTTGTGTTTCAATATGCGCCAGTGCATAGACCAGCTGCAGCTCATCTTGCACATTGCGCAGTGTGGTTTGCAGTTGTCGGTTTTTGTCGATGCTGGTTTTTTGCGTTAATTGATCAATTAGCGAACCTTGCTGCCAGCTAATATCTTGCGAAAGAGAAGTTAGCTCATTATTAAAATCATCGTGCAACCAGTTAATCCGCGCGGCAATTTCCGCCACTTTCTCTTTCGCCAAAAAATTGCTGTAAAGTGCGCTGTCTAACTGCAACAGGAGTTCACGGCTATGGTTGAGTGTAATCGCCAGTGGCTGCTGATTATCAGGGGTTAGGCTGCGGCTAGCTTGTTCAATCTTATCTAGACGATGTGAAATTTGGTCGCGCATCTGAATGCGGGCGCTGGTGTTCGGCGCATGTTGGAATTCATTCAACTCTTGAATAAGTGCATTGAGATCTTCTTCTAACTGAAAAGATGCCTGAATCTTTGGGAAATACTCATTTAGCGCGTAACGGATTTGCTGGCTTTGCTCATTCCACGAATAGAGGCTGACGGCGCTGACAAACAGGGTCAGAACCGCACCAAAGGCAAATGCCCAGCGCAAGAGAGAGCTGATGGTGATTTGTTGCCATAAACGATTCATTTGAGTGATTCCAATTGCTGGATCGCCAAATATTGTTGCTGCTGAAAGAATTGCTGCCACGCCATTAGTTCTGTTTCCTGCGAATTATCGGCATTTTTCGGCTGATTAAACAAGGCCAGATAATTGCTGTCACTGGCCTGACGGGCTGACACGGGGATGGCGGTCAGTAATGCGCGGATTTCAGGCAGAGGCCGCTTTAAGCGGGTTTCGGCATTGTGTAATGCTTTCCAGGCATCTTGTAATTGATGCAGACGGAAGCTTATCGCGGTATCGAAAAGCTGTTGCACCAATTGCTGGCGCAGCAGAATTTGCCGGTAATCTAGCGGGGTTTGCTGTAGCAAACGTTGCTGTTGCTTGGCGCGAGGGTCGCTTTCTGGCAGTGGAAAAACTGGATATTTACCGGTGGCGGTGTCAGACAGTGCTTGTTGCCCAGTGTCACTTAATAAGAAATGAATAAAGCGCGTGGCATCAGCTTGGTGCGCGCTGTTTTTGGTTATCGCAATAAATGTCGGTGAAGCGCCACTTTGCGGGAAGTAACTGAAAGTGAGTTGAGGGTCTTTTAGCAGCAATGTGGCGTAGTTATCAATAATCGGCCCGGCGATCCCTAGCCCGGTTTTGATTTTATTGGATACCCCAAAACTGCGGGATGAAATCGTCGCCAGATTGCCCGAAATCTCCAGCAAGGTTGCCCAGCCATGTTCCCAACCGCGCTCTTGCAGTAAGGTTTCTATCATCAAGTGATTGGTATCGGAGCGCGAGGGGCTGCTCATCAAAATCATCCCCTGATAGCGGGCATCTTTCAGCCCTTCCCATGTGGTGGGGGTCGGAAGGTGTTTTTCTTTTAGCCGGGTGCTATTGGCTAAAATGCCATAACCTGAAATCGCCACGGCCACGGTGGAGCTGCGGATAGACTCGGGCACTAATTGTGGTTGGGTTTGCTGCGGCAATGGCGGCAGGGCCATTAACTGTTGGTGATCTTGTAAATGCTGCATCAGCATGGGCGATGAGGTCAGAATCAGGTCGATACTTTCCCCCATCGGGGTATCCAACAGCCGCTCAAGTGAAGAACTGGTGCGGTTAAGGGTGCGGACAGCAATAGATTGCGGCTGTTTTTGCCATTGGGAAATAATATGTGCGGTGGCTTCCGGGGAGAATGTCGTCGCGATAACCAACTCATTTGCTATAGCTGCACGAGCCAATCCGCTGACAAAGATTATACTCAGCAGTAATGTGGTTAATGCGCGCATATATTTTATTTCCTCTGCTAATGTGTGACTAATATCAAAAAAACAATAAATAAACGTTATATTTTCTCGGCCGATATTGTTCTTATTTGTCCCATTTTTATCTTTTTCAGATAAATAAAATAACAATAATGATAAATGAGTTAATTTTGACTCATAAATTTCTGCCGATTGTGTCGATATTGAAACATATTAACACTGTTGCATCCATAGGGGCATCATTGCATGCTGGTCAGGTAACATAATGACGTAGTGGGCCCAGCAATATCAACTGTTTTGTGTCTGCGCTGTCATCTGTTTATTCGGTTGGTGCTATTACCAAAAAAAGAATTATTGGCCTCAATGCCAGGGTTTCTATTTTTCTAAAAATGAATGTAATAATAAATTGGTAAGGTGAACTATGCTCTCATTTATGAAGCCTAAAGTCGCAACACATAAAGTTCCTGATGATAAAGTGATCGCTACATATAATCGCTATCGAGTTCAAGCGCTGTTCAGTATATTTATTGGTTATCTTTCTTACTATATTGTGAGAAATAACTTCACACTCTCAACACCTTATTTGAAAGAGCAATTACATCTTAGTGCTACGGAAATAGGTTTATTGAGTAGTTGCATGTTAATTGCCTATGGTATCAGCAAAGGTATTATGAGTAGCCTGGCAGATAAAGCTAATCCCAAAGTGTATATGGCCGTCGGGTTATTACTTTGTGCTTTGGTTAATATTGGGCTGGGTTTCAGTGGCGCGTTTTGGTTGTTTGCAGTATTAGTTATTTTTAACGGCTTCTTCCAAGGCATGGGGGTTGGCCCCTCCTTTATTACTATCGCCAATTGGTTCCCGCGCCGTGAACGCGGGCGGGTTGGTGCGATTTGGAATATCTCTCATAATGTGGGGGGCGGTATTGTTGCCCCAATCGTCGGGGGGGCATTTGCCATTTTAGGAACTGAGCACTGGCAAACGGCCAGCTATATCGTGCCGGCTGGAGTGGCAGTGGTTTTTGGGTCACTGATTTTACTGCTGGGTAAGGGCTCGCCGGTAAGTGAAGGCTTACCTCCATTACAAAAAATCATACCTGAGGATTTGGCCGTCGAGCCGATAAAAGCGGGGCAGCAAGCCCCTGAGAATATGTCCGCATTCCAGATTTTCTGTACTTACGTATTGAAAAATAAGCATGCCTGGTATGTCTCATTTGTGGATGTGTTTGTTTATATGGTGCGTTTTGGCATGATCAGCTGGCTGCCTATTTATTTGCTGACGGAGAAGCATTTTACCAAAGGTGAAATGAGCGTCGCATTCTTGTTCTTTGAATGGGCGGCCATACCCTCGACACTATTGGCCGGTTGGCTATCAGATAAGTTTTTCCGTGGCCGTCGTATGCCTCTGGCAATGATTTGTATGGTGATGATATTCATTTGTCTGATTGGTTATTGGCAATGTGATTCCTTACTGATGGTGACGTTCTTTGCTGCTATCGTCGGGTGTTTGATTTATGTACCGCAGTTCCTGGCCTCAGTTCAAACCATGGAAATTGTCCCGAGCTTTGCTGTCGGTTCGGCTGTCGGTTTACGGGGCTTTATGAGTTATATTCTGGGGGCATCATTGGGCACTAGCTTATTTGGAATCATGGTGGATAGAGTGGGTTGGCACGGTGGTTTCTATTTGCTGATGGGCGGAATAGTCTGCTGCATTATCTTCTGTTACCTGTCACACCGTGGCGTGTTGGAGTTGGAGCGGGATCGCAAAAGCCAACTGGCCCAAATCGGTGAAGAAGCATTGGCCTGATTTTGCCTAAAAGAAAAACCGCCCACTTTCAGTCAGATAAGGGGCGGTTCTCTTTTCTCGTGAGCATCAGTTATTCACGATAGTTATAAATTCCTGGTGGTAATACTAACTGCCAGGCAATCTCTTGCGCTTTTTCGCGTCCGAGCAGCAAGAAAACTATCTTCAGTGCAAAATCAATGGATGTCCCTGGCCCTTGGCTGGTCACTAAATTGACTCGCCGGTCGTAGACAACGCGCTGATCCATCCATTTTGCCGGATCGATTTTATCTTTTAATGCCGGGAAACCGGTCATGTTGCCAACCGGGAACAATTTGTGGTGCTCAAGCACTAAGGCGGGGGCGGCGCAAATCGCAGCGACCAGGCGGCCCTCTTTATGTGTTTGTTCGACGGTAGCGACTAACAATGGGCTGTCACGCAAGCATTCCGCCCCCTTAATCCCACCGGGCAGCACCACCACATCAAATTTTTGATCAGCCACATCCACCAGGCGGGCATCGGCCAGTAAACGGACGCCGCGTGAGCACGTAATGTCCAATGCGCCGTCACTGGCGACACTGGCCGTGGTGACATTGATTCCTGCGCGCACCAGAATATCAATGGTGGTAACGGCCTCGGTTTCTTCACTACCAGGAGCCAGGCAGACCAGCGCCGATACGCTCATACTCATTTTCCTTACGTTTAATTAAGTCATACAGCCGGGCATTCTCCGGCAAGGTCATGCCGTGGCTGCGCGCACGCCGCAGCAAATAACCGGTAATGTAATCTATCTCGGTGTGCCGTTGGCAGCGCAAATCCTGCAAGAGTGATGAAATGTTATCAGCAGTACTCTGGATAACATTATTTACGTAACTGAGCAGGCTGTCAGTGGAAGTATGATAGCCCTCCATCTCCATCACACTGGCGACTTCAGCACATAAACTCTCAATCAGTTGCGGATAGCGCTGTAAATCACCATTGCGGCAGTTATACAGGCCGGTGAGTGGATTAATCACGCAGTTTACCGCCAATTTTTGCCAGCATGCCGCTGAGATATCATTGTGCCAAGCTACGTCCGGTAAGGCTTGATGCAAGACATCCGCCAAGTGGCTGATATCAGTTGCAATAGGCGACATTGGGCCAATATGGGTAATACCGCTCGCGACATGGACGATTGTGTTGCCATCGCGGCGTGCTGCATGAGTGGTGACTCCGTGTAGGAAAACATGGTCATCTCGCGGCAATTCTTCTTGTGTGCCCATCCCATTATGCAGCAGTAAAATCTTACATTCGGGGTTAAGCATCGGCAGTAAGCTGATGATTGCACTGGAAACTTGCCATGCCTTCAAACAAACCAATAATAATTCACTTTTGGATAAATGCTCTGGATCGTTCGTCGGGAGGTTTTGATTGAAAGCCTCGCCGCTTAACGTAATGACATTGACTGAACAAAAGGGCTGTGGCACACGAAGCCAGCCTTGTACATCGTGGCCTTGCTGGTATAACGCAGCTAACCACAGCTGCCCGAGAGCTCCGCAACCAAGCACAGTAATTTTCATTGAGACCTCCTTGGTGTCGGCGGAAGTACACTATTTTTATTTAAGTGATATGTTTTGATTATAGACTTTTTGGTCATTAAACCCAGAGTTAGCTGTACACTGGCTTGACCAAGAACTGCATGTAAGTTGATTAATTGTCAGCAGCTTGGCTTTGTCTACCGGGATAAAGCGGTTATTATGCTTGCCATTCATCTTATCAGGAGGAGGGAATATGCCATCTTTCGACATCGTATCTGAAATTGATATGCAGGAAGTGCGTAACGCAGTGGAAAACGCCACTCGTGATCTGGCAAACCGTTGGGATTTCCGTAATGTTCCAGCGAGTTTTGAGCTAAATGAAAAGAACGAAAGTATTAAAGTTGCCAGTGAGTCTGATTTTCAGGTCGAGCAACTGCTGGATATTTTGCGGGCTCAACTGAGTAAGCGCGGTATTGAGGGGGCGGCACTGGAGATCCCGGAAGAAATGGATCGCAGTGGCAAAACCTACAGTGTAGAAGCCAAGCTAAAACAAGGCATTGAAAGTGCGCAGGCGAAGAAGTTGGTTAAGCTGATTAAAGACAGCAAACTCAAAGTGCAGGCACAGATCCAGGGCGAACAAGTTCGGGTAACCGGCAAAGCACGTGATGATTTGCAAGGGGTGATGGCCTTGATTCGTGGTGCTGATTTGGGCCAGCCATTCCAGTTCAATAACTTCCGCGACTGATATTGAGCTAAGTCAGGTACAAAAGTGAGCATGACTTTTGTACCTGCTTTAATTTATATCGCGTTGACTAACTCTTCGAGCTGATGGCGATTGGTTTTTTTGGTATCCACTTTGACGTAAGCACTGCGCTCGGCTGTCACCACGACCGCTTCAGTCACACCGGGTTGCGCTTTGATTCGCTGTTCCAATGCCGAGTCTTTTACCGCCAATTCTGACAAGGTAATTCGCAGGCTACTGACATAAGGGGGTTCTTGCATGCTCGCGCTGACGGCAAACCACACAAGCGCGATAACCGCACCGGCGGCAAACACCATATTCGCGCCCGCCATGCCAAACATCCAGCCACCTAAACTGCCGCCGATAGCCACCCCAATAAATTGGCTGGTGGAGTAAATTCCCATGGCCGTCCCTTTATAGCCTGCGGGGGCTTCTTTACTGATCAATGATGGCAATATCGCCTCCATCACATTGAAAGCAATGAAGAATAGCTGCACGCCGGCAATGATTATCCACAACTGTTGCCCAGCCGACCACAGTACCACTTCAGCGGCAAACAGCACCGCGACACAGCCCATAAAGACCTGCTTCATGCGGCGTTTAACTTCGGCATAAATAATAAACGGCACGACAGCGGCAAAAGAGACCAACATGGTCACCAGATAGACCATCCAATGCTGGGCAGGTGCTAATCCGGCACTGGCCATAATTTGCGGCAGGGCCACAAAGCTCGACATCAATAAGATGTGCAGACACATGATGCCAAAATTAAGTTTCAGCAGTCGGCTGTTGTTGAGCACCTTGCGCACACTGCCTTTGACGATACTGGATTCGCGGTTCAGCACATGGCTATCGGCATCCGGCACCACTGCCAATGTGATGACAATACCCAATAGCGCCAGTATGGCTATCCCCCAGAATAGAGCTTGTAGGCCAAAAGCATGGGTGACTATGGGGCCGAGCACCATGGCGATGGCAAAAGTGATACCAAAACTGAGGCCGATAAATGCCATTGCCTTAGTGCGGTTTTGCTCGCGGGTCAAATCAGATAACAATGCCATGACAGCAGCAGCAATCGCCCCAGAACCTTGTAATGCGCGGCCCAGAATGATGCCCCAGATAGAATCGCTCAAAGCCGCAATAACACTCCCCAGGGCGAATACTAGTAAGCCGCCAACAATCAAAGGCTTACGGCCGATACGGTCGGAAACCAGTCCGAAAGGGATCTGGAAAATGGCCTGGGCCAGGCCGTAGATACCAATGGCAAGGCCAATCAGTGCTTCGCTGGCACCAGAAAGCGCCATGCCATAGGTGGTGAGAACCGGCAAAACCATAAACATGCCGAGCATGCGCAAAGAGAATACCGTACCCAGCCCCCAAGTCGCTCTAAGCTCCTGCGGGGTCATTTTATTGTCGTTCATTACCACCTCAAAAAAACATTCTTTCCCATTGTAATGATGTTGGGCGCAGCCAGTAAATCTATTGATGTTTAGAATGTATTACAGGCGAGTTTTTAGCTAACAGCAGGGGAGGGCGAGAAATAAAAAGTGGCTGTAGGTCACAGCCACTTTCAGATCAACAGGATTGAAATTACCCGACGTAAGTCAGTAACCCGGCCGAGGAAGGAACATTGAAATCAACCGACATCATGACGCTCAATGACGTAATGGCAATGATAGAGAAGACAAATAGTTTTCTCGCCCATACGCTGTCATTGGTGGCTTTATAACCGCGCAATGCCATGCCCAACCACCAAACACTCACCGCCGCGGCCACGACCAGATATTTGTAGCCAGCATAGCCACTTAGGGTCAGCATTAAGGTGGCGACCATAAAGGCCAAGATATAAAGGGTAATATGGTTTTTGGTGACCGATATTCCTTTTATCACCGGCAGCACCGGAATGTTGGCAGCTTGATAATCCTTAAAGCGGAAAATCGCGATGGCATAAGAGTGCGGCATTTGCCACAAGCTGAAGATAAGCAGCAAGATCAACGCACCCATATCAAACTGCCCGGTAACGGCGCAGTAACCAATCACCGGTGGCGCGGCACCTGATAAGCTGCCAATCAATGTGCCGTAGACAGATTTGCGCTTCATGTAGAGGCTATAAACCCCGACATAAATCACGAAACCAATCACAGCCAGCCACATGGCTAATGGGTTAGCGGCGACATAGAGCAGCAACATGCCAGCAATACCCAGTACTGAAGCATAAATCAGGCTCACTTTCGGATCGATAAGCCCTTTGACCAGGACACGATTCTTCGTTCTCTCCATGATGCGGTCGATGTCACGGTCGATGTAGTTGTTAAATACACAGCCGGAGGCAACAACTAGCGAGACACCGAACAGGGTGGCGAGAAAAAGGGGGTAATCAATCACGCCTTTGGAAGCGAGGAGAAATCCCCCAACGACAGAAATTAAATTGCCGAAAATAATTCCTGGTTTAGTTACTTGCAGGTATTGCTTAATCATCACATGCAGCTCTTCAGTCAACCATCATATTGATGTTGAGGTTGTACATAATCCAGAGTGAGCCCACAACAACGATTGCGATAATCATAGCGGTGAACAGGAATGCCACCAGATTCCAACGTTCTTCGGACGATCCATTCATATGCAGGAAGTACACCAGATGCACGATAATCTGCACCACGGCTAAACCGACCACTGTGGCCAGAATAGTCGTATGGGAGGCGGTACCACTCATCACCATAGCGAATGGAATAACTGTCAGAATGACCGACAGAATGAAGCCAATAAGATATGACTTCAAGCTACCGTGGCTGGCTCCACCGTGAGTAGTTGTTGGATGACTCATTACATGGCTCCTAACAGATAGACAACGGTGAATACGCAGATCCAGACCACGTCCAGGAAGTGCCAGAACAAGCTCAGGCACATCAGGCGGGTACGGTTCGTCTCATTCAGGCCGCGTTTTGCTACTTGAATCATCATAATGATGATCCAAACCAGGCCAGCAGTAACGTGAATACCGTGGGTGGCAACCAGAGCGAAGAAGCTTGACAGGAACGCGCTGCGATCCGGGCCGTAGCCTTCAACAATCAGGTGATGGAATTCATAGATTTCCATGGCCACAAAGCCCAGACCGAACAGGAAAGTCAGACCTAGCCAGGTATTTACCTGGTTTTTATGGCCTTTATTCATGCCCAGCATAGCGATGCCGTAAGTAATACTACTGAACAGTAACAGGAAGGTTTCGACCAGAACAAAGTTCAAGTCGAAGATATCCCTGCCGGAAGGACCGCCAGCGGTCCCGTTTACCAGCACTGCATAAGTTGCGAACAAGGTCGCAAACAAAATACAGTCGCTCATCAGGTAGATCCAGAAGCCGAAGACTTTCGTCGCTCCTGCATCGTGATGCCCATGCTCTGCATGGGCGACGTTGTGGTTAGTCAGAGTTTCAGTTGACATGATTCACGCCTGCTTTGCTGATTTGTTCATGATGAAGATTTTCAATGCGCTCAACTTCTGCCACCGGCACATAGTAATCAACATCCTCGTCGAAGCTTTTCACAATCCAGGTCACAATCATGCCAGCGAAGCCAACAATGGCCAGCCACCAGATATACCAGATCATGGCAAAGCCAAAGATCAAGCTGAAGCCAGCAATAATCACACCTGCACCAGTATTCTTCGGCATGTGGATTTCTTCGTATTTCGCTGGGCGTTTGTATGCTTCGCCTTTCTCTTTCATATCCCAGAATTCGTCACGGTCTGTCACTTCAGGAACAACTGCGAAGTTATAGAACGGCGGTGGGGAAGAGGTAGACCACTCCAGCGTACGGCCACCCCATGGGTCACCAGTCAGGTCGCGATTTTGCTCGCGGTCACGAATACTGACGAACACCTGGATAACTTGGCACAAGATACCGCATGCAATCAGTGCTGCACCGCCTGCGGCCACCATCAACATCGGGTGGAATTCCGGGTTGATATCCTGGCTTAGACGACGAGTCATCCCCATAAAGCCCAGCACATACAGTGGCATGAAAGCTACGAAGAAGCCGATAATCCAGAACCAGAATGCACGGATGCCCCATTTTTCATTCAGCGTAAAGCCAAAGGACTTCGGCCACCAGTAAGTCAGGCCAGCAAAGCAACCGAACACCACACCACCGATAATCACGTTATGGAAGTGGGCAATCAGGAACAAACTGTTATGCAGAACAAAGTTGGCACCCGGCACCGCCAACAGAACGCCAGTCATCCCACCGATAGAGAAGGTGATGATGAAGCCAACGGTCCACAACATGGCGGAGTTAAACTGGATACGGCCTTGGTACATGGTGAACAGCCAGTTGAAGATTTTCACCCCAGTCGGGATAGAAATAATCATCGTGGCGATACCGAAGAAGGCGTTGACGTTGGCACCAGACCCCATGGTGAAGAAGTGGTGTAGCCAAACAATAAACGACAGCACGGTAATGGCGATGGTTGCCCACACTAAAGAAGTGTAACCAAACAGACGCTTTCTTGAGAAGGTGGCGGTCACTTCGGAGAACACCCCGAATACCGGCAGCACCAGAATGTACACTTCCGGATGGCCCCAGGCCCAAATCAGGTTGATGTACATCATCATGTTGCCGCCCATATCATTGGTAAAGAAATGGGTGCCCATGTAGCGATCCAGTGTCAGTAACGCGACAGTCACCGTCAGGATCGGGAAAGAAACGATAATTAAAATGTTGGTGCAAAGTGCCGCCCATGTGAAGACAGGCATCTTCATCATCGACATGCCAGGCGCACGCATTTTCAGAATTGTCGCGAAGAAGTTAACACCGGTCAGTAAGGTCCCTAAACCAGAAATCTGTAGACTCCAGATCCAGTAATCGACCCCAACTCCTGGGTTATATTCTATGCCTGATAGCGGCGGATAGGCTAACCAACCGGTTTGCGCGAATTCACCGACCCCCAGCGAGATGTTGATTAACACCACACCGACGACAAAGAACCAGAAACTCAAGGAGTTAAGGAACGGGAAGGCAACGTCACGAGCACCGATTTGTAGCGGTACAACCACGTTCATCAAGCCCACGACGAAAGGCATCGCCATGAAGAAAATCATGATAACGCCGTGCGCGGTGAAAATTTGATCATAGTGATGAGGCGGCAGGAACCCGGCCTCACCAGCGGAAGCAAGTGCTTGCTGGCTACGCATCATGATGGCGTCGGCAAAACCACGCAACAGCATGACCATGGCGACCAGAATGTACATGATACCGATTTTTTTATGGTCAACCGAAGTCAGCCATTCGCTCCATAACCATTTCCATTTGCCAAAATAGGTCAGAGCAGCGACAAGCGCCAGCCCACCCAGAACAATTGCAGCAACGGTAACCATAATGATTGGTTCGTGTAGCGGAACCGCATCAAGTGTTAATTTTCCCAACATCGTTTTATTCCTCGGCTCCGGCGTGAGCGGCGTGTTCGCCCATATCCATGCCCTGGCTCATATCCATACCTTTATGGGTATCATCGCCTTTTTGGTGCATGTTCATATCGCCCATAAACTTGCCAATAATTCCTTTAAACAGCTCCGGTTTAACACTGGAGAAATACTCAACCGGGTTATTTTCACTCGGTTCAGCCAGTTTATTGAAATCATCAGTGGTATTCAGGGTATTTGGCGATTTTTTCACTTGTGCGACCCACTGGTTGAAGTCTTCCTGCGTCGGTGTGGCGATTGCAGTGAATTTCATACCAGAGAAGCCTTTGCCACTGAAGCTGCTGGAAATACCATTGTATTTACCGGCTTCGTTGGCGATCAGGTGCAGTTTGGTTTGCATCCCGGCCATCGCATAAATCTGCCCGCCTAACTGAGGAATAAAGAACGAGTTCATTACTGAGTTGGAGGTGATTTTGAAGTTCACCGGAACATCAGTAGGGAAAGCCAGTTCATTTACTGTAGCAATACCTTGTTCTGGATAGATAAATAGCCATTTCCAGTCAAGGGAAACCACTTCAATGGTGATGGGTTGTTTACCCGCCACTTCAAGTGGTTTGAACGGGTCAAGTTCGTGGGAAGTTTTCCAAGTTATTGTTGCCAAAATAGCAATAATAATGATTGGAACAGCCCAAACAACAAGCTCAATTTTGTTGGAATGGGACCAGTTTGGGGTGTAGGTCGCACTTTTGTTGGACGCGCGATACTTCCATGCAAAAGCAAACGCCATAAAAATAACCGGAACTACGACGATCAACATTAAACCGATAGCAGTGAGTATCAGTGTTTTTTGCTCGACTCCGATTGCGCCTTTGGGGTTCATCAATACCATATCGCAACCACTAAGCATTACTGTGGCTGCTAATAAAGACAACATACCCATATTTTTAATGTATTTCTTAAGTCTCATCTAACGACCTCAATTACAAAAGGGCTCTATTGTCGTTTCATGTGTGCGGGCATTTTACGGGAACGTTGCAGGACTGTAAACATGCTTAAGATTGTGTCAGCGGCTTGTTGACACTTTATGTTAAGGGGGTCACAGATGTTGCCATGCGTGGCAATTTACTAATAGCAACAATATGTTGGCGAAAGCGGGTTATTGTAATGCAGCGGATGTTAAGGAAAAACAACAGTAATTACGCTTTTATTCATAGGAAATACTGATTTTTATTTAATGCGTAGGCTTATTTTATGTAAATAATATGTGATGACGCAGTAAATTAAAATATATTCCGGGGACTAAAAATAGACGTCCCCGGAATCATTTAGCTAGAAATTATATTTAATCGAATAAACGATACCATCTTGTAAAAAATCTTCGCCTAATTTGTTATAAGCATAACGGTATTGAATACCAGTGGTGAATTGCTTAATTGGCGTCCACCAAAGCGCAATCGCACCGTTTACTCCGTTACGGCCGCCGTTGCCTGCGGCGTAGCGCTCCGCTCGGTTAAACTCCAGTTCATTCCAGTTGGTGATGCTGAATTTCTCATCGAACGCGGTGAAGTCATAGCCTGCAACCCAGCCGACAACATAGCCGTTATTACCGGAGTAATAGGTCTGGTCCACATAGTGTAGAGCAACAAACGGCTTCATCCAGACACCGGCAACAGTGGCGTTATAGCCAATACCGTATAGCGTATTTACTTCATGGAAGTTGCTGTAATTGTTGCCCTCAGCACTTGGCAGCGAGTAGGTGCCATAAAGATGGCCATAAAGGTTGAAACCTGAATCACCCAGATAGTAGCGGCCAGTTGTCTTGAAAGTGTAGCGCTGGTTATCGCCCGGTTGCGCTGTTTTTGAATTGAACGGGTTTTCTAAGTCAAAGAAGCCGTAGACCTCGCCCCAGCTATAGCCTGCACCGCCTTCCAACTCAATATACGCGAAGTCATCTTTATGCGAAGAGTCACCGGATTTATGCGTTGTGCTACGAGTCCAGTCAAGGTAGTTCATGCTGATATTAGCAAACCCCCACTGGTATTCCGCTTGCACGGCCGGAGCCAAAGTGACCGCCGTCAGCGCGACTGCGCCGATAAGAATTTTACGCATAAATGCCTCTGTGTGAGTGAAAGATGTCAGGAGAAACAAAAGGACACAGTCCTTAACAAAAAGTGCGCTCATCATAATCTCAGAGCACGAAAGGATAAATAGTTGAAAGTGATTTGGATCTCGTTTTGCGAATAATATTTTGCAACTGTCACTTTAATTTGTGATACCCATCAATAAATTAGTGATGAGGTATTCAAGTGGCTTATCTTGCCAGCATAAAAAAAGCCGGTGTAAGCACCGGCTTTGGTCATTAAATAGGGTTTATTACGCTAATTTTTCTCGTTTCAGCGCGAGATAATCCAATACTCCCCCCAGCACCATGCCGACTACACTGAGCTGAATACCACGCAGCAGCAGTATCTCTGCCACATCAGGGGCTGCAGTCCAATCCAATGCATTACATATCAGTAAGATGAGCCATGCGGCTAATAACACGCAGCCTATGGTCAAAAAGCGCAATGCCCAGCGGTAAGCAGTTTTAAATGCTGTTCTTGGCATGAATTCATCAGTTTTCTGGGTGTGTTCTAACGTCTGGCGGCAGATATAGAGCAGTAATAACCCAGGAATGGCCGCCGCAATGGAGAATAAGTAGAATAATGGCCAGCCATGTGTTTCAACGAACCACCCGGCTATCGGGCCAACGTAGACTCGCCCTACCGCGGATAATGCTGATAACAAAGCAAATTGTGTGGCGGAGAAAGATTTATTACAGAGTGTCATCAGCAGCGCGACAAATGCCGCAGTTCCCATCCCGCCACACAGGTTTTCCAGGAATATGGCGCTGCCCATGGAGAATATATTTTTATCTGTGATGGATAACAGCCAGTAACCAATGTTGGATACTGCCTGTAAAATGCCGAATATCATCAATGCGCGGAATAAGCTCAGGCGCTGCATTAGCAGGCCGCCATACAGCGCGCCAATAATAGTGGCGATTAATCCCAGGGTTTTATTGACCAACCCGACTTCACCGGCATCAAATCCGACTCCGCGGATCAGGAATGTAGTGCTCAGACTGGCTGCAAAAGCATCGCCCATTTTGTACAACACGATAAGCAGCAGAATCAGCCAGGCATTGTTACGGCCAAAGAAATCTCGCAATGGCTCAACAATGGCTTGTTCCAAGGTTTTTGGCGGAGCAATTCGAATGTCGGGTTCTGGGGCAAATAGTGTGGCAAATACCCCAATTAACATTAATCCAGCCATCAACCAGTAAGTGGATTGCCAACCAAGATAGCGATCCGCTATCCACAACGCCAGCCCGCCCGACACCAACATGGCGAGACGATAACCCAGCACGGAGACGGCGGCACCGGTACCGCGTTCTTCCGCCGTCAGTAAGTCAGTTTTATAGGCATCAAAAACAATGTCTTGCGATGCAGAACAGAAAGCAACCAGCACAGCAATAGCGGCTAGCCACCATAAATGTTTAGCCGGCTCCATAAACCCCATGGCGATAATGGCGACGATTAATAACAGCTGGCTGATGAGCAACCAACCGCGTCGGCGGCCGAGGAATGACGGGGTGTAGCGGTCCATAAAGGGGGACCAGAGGAACTTAAATACGTAGGCTTGGCCGACCAGGGAAAAAATACCAATAGTTTTCAGGCTAACGTTTTCTACCGTCATCCAGGCCTGTAATGTCCCACCAGTCAGGGCTAAAGGGAGGCCTGAAGCAAATCCCAACAACAAAAGAACAAGAGAATTACGTTGGGTAAAAAGGTTTGAATAGCGATTGGACATGTTAGACCTACATGTTCCACCCCATGAACGGGGCAGAACATTCTATTAAGCAGTAATAAAGATGTTAAGCAAACAGCAGATTAACGGGCATTCTGCTTGATAAAGCTGCTGACGCTGGTGTCTTGCGCCATATCTGCAATAACATCGCTCAACACGGTGTTAACGGCATTAGTGATTTTTTCATTGGTTGCAGTAAATGCACCTTGCACGTTATAGCTGGCGCGGTAGTTTTTAACCTGCTTGTTGCCATTTTTTGCCGTGGCAGTGATGGAAATATCTGCTTTTGTGGTGATGTTATAGCGCAGATTACCTTCCTGCACATCAGCAAATAGCTGATTTACCACAATTTGTAGATCAACTGGTGCATTGGTGCCAATCATATAGCCGCGGGCAGTCATTTGTTTCTCGAGTACTTCCTGTAGCAAGAAACGCAGGTCACGCGATGGGGTTAATACCACCAGTTGACCATCACGATTGACTTTAGCCAGTGCGGCATCTTGGCGCTGATCTGCCCCATTAATGCTGATAGTAATCCCCATCAGCGTTGGGTCTTGCGGTGGCAAGACGATTTTCGGCGTCACATTCAACGTGTTGTTACTGGCAGCACAACCCGCCAGTATAAAAACAGCCAACAGCGGGAAAAGAATTTTCTTTAGCATGTTCACTTTCTCAATAGTTATGGAATTCTTTAATAATCAGAGCGGGATAGCAGCCATGTTATTTTGCGAGTTTGCAGTTGCCACATCATATCACCGCGATTGGCGGGGGGAAGATATTGATGCAGAGATATTCGGGATATTTTGTATCCAAAATGTTATAAAACAGCGAAAATCAACTAATATTACCAGAGAGAGTAGGCTGTTTTCTGCCTCAGTAGTCAGGAGCACATGATGATTTTGATTCGGGAACAAATTGAAGAAAAACTAAAATTGGCATTCGAACCGGATCATCTGGAGGTAATCAATGAAAGTTACCGCCACAATGTTCCCGCGGGTTCGGAAAGTCATTTTAAAATTGTGATCGTCAGCGATAAATTTCAAGATCAACGCTTTCTTAATCGCCACCGCGCGATTTATAGTGCGTTGGCTGAAGAGCTTGCAAGCACGGTGCATGCGCTGGCCTTGCACACCTACACCCTAAAAGAGTGGGCTGGGTTACAAGATACCGTCCCGGCTTCGCCGTCTTGTCGCGGGGCCGGTACATTGGCTTGAGCAGCGGGATTAATTAAAAACAGGCGGGATAATAGTAGTCACTCGGGCCTGATTTAGGGTATTAGTAGGTGAGAATTTTGCAGGCGGCCTTAGGGCCGCTTGTGTTTCTGTGTAGGCGACATCTTAATTTTATGTGCGCGCCGTAGGAGTTTTAGTCGAAGGAACGATTCACGCGTGAGTTTTACCGCGACAACATTCGCTTGCTTTCCTCGACTCATAACCTGTGCGCCGCTATAATGTCGCGTCTTATTTTTCCGGAATGGTTTCGGGACGCTTCTGACATCTGGGATACTCGGTTCTGTATAATGCGGCCGTCCCGGTTCTTAGAGGGTGTTTTCAGAGTTCGCATCATTCCTGAAAGGGTAATGGTGCTGCTTCGTTGCAGCTTCTGGAGTTGACCGAGCACTGTGATTTTTTTGAGGTAACAAGATGCAAGTTTCTGTTGAAACCACCCAAGGCCTTGGCCGCCGTGTAACAATTACTGTTGCAGCTGACAGCATTGAGAAAGCAGTAAAAAGCGAATTAGTTAAAGCCGCTAAAAATGTTCGTATTGACGGTTTCCGTAAAGGCCATGTGCCAATGAACATTGTTGAACAGCGTTACGGCGCATCTGTTCGCCAGGACGTACTGGGTGATCTGATGCAACGTAATTTTGTTGATGCGATCATTAAAGAAAAAATTAACCCAGCTGGCGCACCTAACTATGTGCCAGGCCAATACAAGCAGGGTGAAGATTTTACTTATTCCGTTGAGTTTGAAGTGTATCCGGAAGTTGAGCTGAAAGATCTGGAAAGCATCGAAGTTGAGAAGCCAGTTGTTGAAGTTAATGACGCTGACGTTGATACCATGCTGGAAACTCTGCGTAAGCAACAAGCAACTTGGAAAGAAACTGACGCCGCAGCTACTGCTGAAGATCGCGCAACTCTGGACTTCACCGGTTCTATCGATGGTGAAGTGTTTGAAGGCGGCAAAGCGACTGATTTCGTGCTAGCCATGGGTCAGGGTCGTATGATCCCAGGTTTCGAAGAAGGTGTTATCGGCCATAAAGCCGGTGAAGAATTCACCATCGACGTAAACTTCCCAGAAGATTACCATGCAGAAAATCTGAAAGGTAAATCAGCTAAATTCGACATCGTGTTGAAGAAAGTTGAAGTGCGTGAATTGCCAGAACTGACTGAAGAATTCATCAAACGTTTTGGCGTTGCTGATGGTTCAGTTGCCGGCCTGCGTGCTGAAGTGCGTAAAAACATGGAACGCGAGCTGAAAGGCGCGGTACGTAACCGTGTGAAAACTCAGGCAATCGACGGTCTGGTTAGCGCTAACGAAATTGACGTTCCAGCGGCACTGGTTGAGGGTGAAATCGACGTTCTGCGCCGTCAGGCGGCACAGCGTTTCGGTGGCAACGAGAAACAAGCTGCTGAATTGCCACGTGAATTGTTCGAAGAACAAGCTAAACGCCGTGTTGTTGTCGGTCTGTTGCTGGGCGAAGTTATCAGCCAGCACGAGCTGAAAGCTGATGAAGATCGTGTTAAAGCACTGATTGAAGAAATGGCTTCTGCTTACGAAGATCCACAAGAAGTGATTGAGTTCTACAGCAAAAACAAAGAGCTGATGAACAATATGCGTAACGTTGCTTTGGAAGAGCAAGCAGTAGAAACTCTGCTGGCTAAAGCCAAAGTGACTGAAAAACCAACTACCTTCAGTGAGCTGATGAATCAGACCACGACTGCGTAATGTTTTTTAGCGCATAAACTGGATGTAATCTATCCGGTGTTTTGATTGATTAAGCCCGTTGCCTTTGGCTGCGGGCTTTTTCTTTTCGTAACAATAATCCCTCAATAGTATGATTAATCTGGCCTGTTTCACTACAATCTGCGCTATATTTGAAAAGTGAAATGAAAGACTTAACAGATAAATAATCAATAGGGCGTCGGGATTACGGCAGAGAGTGGCGGTTTTCAGGTTAGAAACAGGGTTGTTAGGCTAAAAAAATGTTGTTGGGGCTTGAAAATGAATATTAATCCCCCCATTAATCTAACAGACGTTCATATAAGATGTTGATGAAACACTGGCTGATTACCACCGTCGAGTGAGTCCGGCTAGCCGGGCTGTTTGCACGCATGAACATAGTCATCATTCCTTATCTCAAGTAGAATCGGTGATGAATGGCGCCAAAGTAAATTCTATTAGGAGACGGTAATGTCATACAGTGGCGAACGAGATCAATTTGCACCTAACATGGCTCTGGTGCCAATGGTGGTTGAGCAGACTTCACGTGGGGAACGTTCTTACGACATTTTCTCCCGACTGCTAAAAGAGCGCATCATTTTTCTGACCGGTCAGGTCGAAGACCATATGGCTAACCTGATCACCGCGCAAATGCTGTTCCTGGAAGCAGAAAATCCAGAAAAAGACATCTTCCTGTATATCAACTCACCAGGTGGGGTGATTACTGCTGGGATGTCAATTTATGACACCATGCAATTCATTAAGCCTGATGTCAGCACTATTTGCATGGGGCAGGCGTGTTCAATGGGGGCATTCTTGTTGACCGCGGGAGCTAAAGGCAAACGTTTCTGCTTGCCGAATTCACGGGTGATGATCCATCAACCGTTGGGTGGCTTCCAGGGGCAGGCAACCGATATTGAAATTCATGCGAAAGAGATTTTAAAAGTGAAGTCGCGTATGAATGAACTGATGGCACATCACACGGGAAAATCTCTTGAAGAAATAGAGAGAGACACTGAGCGTGACCGTTTCCTGTCTGCCGAGCAGGCTGTAGAATACGGTTTAGTTGATTCTGTGTTCACCCGTCGTGACTAACGACTTATTTCTGTGAGCCGATATACTATAGTGAAAGTAAATAGAACAAATCGTAGTGCTGAAACAGGCCAATTGCGAATTGTTTGTTCACTACCATTATACCGGCTGTCCGTTGAAAGCTAACGTGGCGTACAGAAATAGCGAGAATAGTCTCCCTGCCACACAGTTTCAGGTGTGGCAGATACTGAAAAAGAGGTTT
Source organism: Yersinia hibernica (assembly GCF_004124235.1). Lineage (NCBI taxonomy): Bacteria > Pseudomonadati > Pseudomonadota > Gammaproteobacteria > Enterobacterales > Yersiniaceae > Yersinia > Yersinia hibernica. The sequence continues at coordinate 2,900,390 of NZ_CP032487.1, read as the reverse complement.
ACTGATGACAGATAAGCGCAAAGACGGTTCTGGAAAGCTGCTGTATTGCTCTTTCTGCGGCAAAAGCCAGCATGAAGTGCGTAAGCTAATTGCCGGGCCGTCAGTGTATATCTGCGATGAATGTGTTGATTTGTGTAACGACATTATTCGCGAAGAGATCAAAGAAGTTGCGCCGCACCGGGAGCGTAGTTCGCTGCCAACGCCGCACGAGATTCGCCGCCATCTGGATGATTACGTCATCGGGCAGGAGCCGGCGAAAAAGGTGTTGGCTGTTGCGGTGTATAACCATTACAAACGTTTACGCAATGGCGATACCAGTAATGGCATCGAGTTGGGTAAAAGCAATATTCTGCTCATTGGCCCAACGGGTAGTGGTAAAACGCTGCTAGCGGAAACATTGGCCCGCTTCTTGGATGTGCCATTTACCATGGCCGATGCAACCACACTGACCGAAGCCGGTTATGTGGGTGAAGATGTTGAAAACATCATTCAGAAGCTGCTACAGAAATGTGATTACGATGTGCAGAAAGCGCAACGTGGTATTGTCTATATCGATGAAATTGATAAGATTTCACGTAAGTCTGATAATCCATCCATTACTCGCGATGTATCGGGTGAGGGTGTGCAGCAGGCTCTGCTGAAATTGATCGAAGGGACTATTGCTGCGGTTCCGCCGCAAGGTGGTCGCAAACATCCACAGCAGGAATTTTTGCAGGTTGATACCTCTAAGATTCTGTTTATCTGTGGGGGAGCTTTTGCGGGTCTGGATAAAGTTATCGGGCAGCGTATTAATACCGGCAGCGGTATTGGCTTCGGCGCTACAGTAAAAGGCAAGTCAGAAAAAGCCACCGAGGGCGAGTTATTAAGCCAGGCTGAGCCGGAAGACTTGATTAAATTCGGTTTAATCCCTGAATTTATTGGCCGTCTGCCAGTGGTTGCCACACTGAGTGAACTGAGCGAAGATGCATTGATTCAAATTCTGAAAGAGCCGAAAAACGCGCTGACTAAACAATATCAGGCATTATTCAATCTTGAAGGTGTAGAACTTGAATTCCGCGATGAAGCGCTGACAGCCATTGCCAAAAAAGCAATGGCACGTAAAACCGGTGCTCGTGGCCTGCGTTCTATCGTAGAAGGTGCTTTGCTGGATACTATGTACGATTTACCGTCAATGGAAAGTGTAGAAAAAGTGGTGGTAGATGAGTCAGTTATCGCTGGTCAATCTGCACCAATGCTGATTTATGGTCAACCTGAAGCGCAAGCTTCTGGTGAATAATTAGCCAAATAATCCAGATGGTTAGTATGACAATGGGGGATTTTATCCCCCATTTCTTTTTCCTCGCATTGTAATCGTTGAATGTAAGACATTCGTCCCCATATACTCAATTACCTATTTAGTGAAACTCGTGATGATCGTGTTTCACGAGATTCCGAGTCAATCTGGCGGAAGCTAAACTAAGAGAGAGCTCTATGAACCCTGAGCGTTCCGAACGCATAGAAATCCCCGTATTGCCTCTGCGCGATGTGGTGGTTTATCCGCATATGGTGATCCCACTGTTTGTTGGCCGGGAAAAGTCGATTCGGTGCCTGGAAGCTGCAATGGATCATGATAAAAAAATCATGTTGGTTGCGCAGAAAGAAGCCTCAACTGATGAGCCTGGTATCAATGATCTGTTTTCAGTCGGCACCGTAGCGTCGATTCTGCAAATGCTGAAATTGCCTGATGGTACGGTAAAAGTGCTGGTTGAAGGGCTACAGCGTGCGCGTATCACCACGCTTTCCGATAGCGGTGAACATTTTGCCGCGCAGGCGGAATATCTTGAATCGCCAGTGATGGACGACCGTGAGCAAGAAGTCTTGGTTCGCACGGCGATTAATCAGTTTGAAGGCTATATCAAACTGAACAAAAAGATCCCACCGGAAGTCTTGGCCTCGCTGCATAGCATTGATGACGCGGCACGGCTGGCAGACACTATCGCGGCACATATGCCGTTGAAGTTAAATGATAAACAAGCTGTTCTGGAAATGTTCGATGTCACTGAACGCCTAGAATACTTGATGGCCATGATGGAATCCGAAATCGATCTGTTGCAGGTTGAAAAACGTATTCGTAATCGTGTCAAAAAACAGATGGAAAAGAGCCAGCGCGAGTACTATTTGAATGAGCAAATGAAAGCCATTCAGAAAGAACTGGGCGAGATGGACGATGCCCCAGATGAGCACGAAGCGCTGAAACGCAAAATCGAAGCAGCAAAAATGCCGAAAGATGCGCGCGAAAAAACTGAAGCTGAACTGCAAAAACTGAAAATGATGTCGCCGATGTCGGCGGAAGCGACAGTGGTTCGCGGTTACATTGATTGGATGTTGCAGGTTCCGTGGAACAGCCGCAGCAAAGTTAAAAAAGATCTGGTGAAAGCGCAGGAAGTTCTGGATACCGACCATTACGGCTTAGAACGTGTGAAAGATCGTATTTTAGAATATCTCGCAGTGCAGAGCCGGGTCAGCAAAATCAAAGGGCCAATCTTGTGTCTGGTGGGGCCTCCTGGGGTCGGTAAAACCTCCTTGGGGCAGTCTATTGCTCGTGCGACAGGCCGCCAGTATGTGCGCATGGCTCTGGGTGGTGTGCGCGATGAGGCCGAGATTCGTGGTCACCGTCGCACCTATATCGGTTCTATGCCGGGTAAATTGATCCAGAAGATGGCAAAGGTGGGGGTGAAAAACCCACTCTTCCTGTTGGATGAGATTGATAAAATGGCGTCCGATATGCGCGGTGATCCTGCGTCTGCATTGCTGGAGGTATTAGATCCAGAGCAAAACGTGGCATTTAACGACCATTATCTGGAAGTTGATTATGATCTATCCGATGTGATGTTTGTGGCGACCTCTAACTCCATGAATATTCCGGCACCGTTGCTAGATCGTATGGAAGTAATTCGTCTGTCTGGTTATACCGAAGATGAGAAACTCAATATTGCCAAACAGCATCTGCTGCCGAAGCAATTTGAGCGCAACGCCATTAAGAAAGGTGAGCTGACCATCGATGACAGTGCGATTATGAGCATTATCCGTTACTACACCCGTGAGGCTGGGGTGCGCAGTCTGGAGCGCGAGATCTCCAAACTATGTCGTAAAGCAGTCAAAAATCTGCTTATGGATAAAACGGTTAAGCATATTGAAATCACTGGCGATAACCTGAAAGATTTCTTGGGTGTCCAGAAAGTCGACTACGGCCGTGCTGATACTGAAAACCGTGTTGGTCAAGTCACCGGCTTGGCATGGACTGAAGTGGGCGGTGATTTGCTGACCATCGAGACTGCATGTGTACCGGGCAAAGGTAAGCTGACTTACACTGGTTCTCTCGGTGAAGTTATGCAGGAGTCCATCCAAGCGGCATTGACCGTGGTGCGCGCGCGCGCGGATAAATTAGGTATTAATCCTGATTTTTACGAAAAACGCGATATCCACGTGCATGTTCCTGAAGGGGCGACGCCGAAAGATGGCCCAAGCGCCGGTATTGCCATGTGTACCGCACTGGTTTCTTGTCTGACGGGTAACCCAGTGCGTGCAGATGTGGCTATGACGGGTGAAATCACTTTACGTGGCTTAGTATTGCCAATTGGTGGTTTAAAAGAGAAATTGCTGGCCGCTCACCGCGGCGGGATCAAAGTTGTGTTGATTCCAGATGATAACAAACGTGATTTGGAAGAGATTCCAGACAATGTTATTGCTGATCTGGAAATTCATCCGGTGAAGCGCATTGATGATGTTTTAGCCATCGCTTTGCAAAATCCTGCCTTCGGGGCACAGCCGGTAGTGTCAAAATAGTGACGGATCGCAAGAAGTATTGATAAAACTGATGCTGGTAAGTGAAATGCTACTTGCCAGCTATTTTTTGTGCCGCTAAGTTAGTTCGTCTGTCTGGCAAAAGTTTATGCCTTTGGGCGACTTGCTATGGTCAGGCAGGATTGATATAACAGCTGCGCTGTCGTGTTGTCCGTAGGGATTTTCGGCGCGACGATAGAATTCTAAAGGGGATGAAAGAGTGAATAAGTCACAACTGATCGACAAAATTGCCGCAGGTGCTGATATTTCTAAAGCGGCCGCTGGGCGCGCGTTGGATGCAATTATTGCTTCTGTTACTGAATCTTTGAAAGAAGGGGATGACGTAGCTCTGGTTGGTTTTGGTACTTTTGCAGTACGTGAGCGTTCTGCACGTACTGGCCGTAACCCTCAGACAGGCAAAGAAATCAGTATTCCAGCGGCTAAAGTACCAGGCTTCCGTGCCGGTAAAGGCCTGAAAGACGCAGTAAACTGATTGCCGCGTCAATTCTCAGCTGTAGCCGAATATTGTTTGTGCTAAACAATAACCTGACGCAGTTGAGTTGGTAAGGTAAGATACAAGGCGCATCGTTAATGATGCGCTTTTTTTTCGCGCAGCAGCATGAAGGGCTGTCGCAAGGAATGCTGGGTTTATTTAGACCTGCGCAGCAGTTTTTATCCATATTACAGCGGAGTATTGTCACATTATGATGGACAATTTACGCGCGGCCGCTAATAACGTCGTGCTCAAAATCATTCTGGCCTTGATCATGTTGTCTTTTATCCTGACCGGGGTTGGCAGCTATCTGATTGGCGGTTCCAACGACTTCGCCGCCAAAGTTAATGGCCAAGAGATTAGTCGTGCTCAGTTAGAACAGGCTGTACAGAGTGAACGTGGCCGTTTGCAACAGCAATTGGGTGAACAATTCTCCGCGCTGGCCGCGAATGAAGGCTACATGCTGCAATTACGCCAACAGGTACTTGGGCAGTTGGTCAATAATATGTTGCTTGACCAATATGCTAAAAAATTAGGCCTGACTGCCAGTGACGAGCAAGTGAAAGATGCCATCCGCCAGGCACCTTATTTCCAGACTGATGGGAAGTTTGACAACAACAAATATCTTGAGCTGGTTAATCGTATGGGTTACACCCCAGACCAATTTGCTCAATTGCAGCGTCAGCAGCTTATTAATCAACAATTGCTGCAAGCCTTTGGTGATACTGGCTTTGTACTGCCAGTTGAAGCACAGGCGATGTCAGAGCTGATTTTACAGCAACGTGAAGTCCGTTTGGCGACGATTGACCTCAAAGCACTGCAAGCGCAGCAGAAAGTGACGGATGAAGAGCTGCAAGCTTATTATGATCAAAACAAAAATAGCTTCATTGCACCGGAACAGATGAAAATCAGTTTCATTGCGATGGATGCCGCGGCGATGCAGGATAAAATTACCGTTACTGAAGAAGATATCACCGCCTATTACGATCAGCATAAAAGCAGCTATACCCACCCTGAGCAACGTAATTACAGTGTTATTCAGTTTAAAACGCAAGATGAAGCCAAAGCCGCACTGGATGAACTGAAGAAAGGTGCTGATTTTGCTGCGATAGCAAAAGAGAAATCTACGGATATCATTTCCCGCAAGAATGGCGGGGAGCTGGGCTGGTTGGAGCCAGAAACCACCGCTGATGAGCTGAAACAAGCTAATTTGACGGAAAAAGGCCAATTGTCTGATGTGGTCAAATCCTCTGTGGGTTATTTGATTGTGCGCCTGAATGACATCAAACCTGAACAGGTAAAACCGTTGTCAGAAGTTCATGATGCTCTGGCCAAACAGGTTAAGCAGGAAAAAGCGGTTGATGCTTATTACGCGTTGCAGCAAAAAGTCAGCGAGGCCGCTACCAGCGATAACGAATCTTTGGCTTCGGCTGAAGAAGCCGCTGGGACTAAAGCTAAGCAAACAGGTTGGTTTACCCGCGATGCGGTGCCAGCTGAGCTGAATTTCAAACCTGTTGTGCAGTCCATCTTTGACGGTGGCTTGGTAGGCGAGAATGGCGCGCCTGGCAGCAACTCAGATGTCATCACTGTCGATGGCGACCGTGCTTTTGTTATTCGTATTGACGGCCATAAGCCGGAAGGTATTGAGCCATTTGAGCAAGTTCGTGAGCAGGTTGCCGAACTGGTAAAACGTCAGAAGGCCGAACAGTTGGCGCGTGTTGATGGTGAGCAGATCCTGACTGCGTTGAAGCAGGGCAAAGGCTCCGAGGCTATGAAAGCGGCGGGCATCAGTTTCGGTGAGAAGAAAACCTTGTCACGGGCACCTGATGATGACCAATTAGTGCAGACTATCTTTGCATTGGCTCATCCACAAAAAGATCAGCCGGTGTACGGTTTATCTCAGGATCGTCAAGATAACATTGTATTGATTGAACTGTTATCTGTAACGCCGGGCAAATTACCGGAAGGTGAAATGAAAACCTTCATCGCGAAAATGCAAGAAGGGGCTAGCAGTGTGACCTTCGATGCGCTGATGGCAAACTTGCATAAACAGGCGACCATCAAGATGGGCCCTGCGGAGCAACAACAAGCTCAATAAAAGTATTACCGCAATATGCTTCGCATTCATTTGCAATCCGATGTAACAACGAAAGGTCGCTTTGGCGGCCTTTCGCATATCTAACATCTGTCCTTTGCGACAAATCGGTGGCTGAGGCAAGGTAGACATGCTGTCAAACACAAGGAGGATACAGCATGAAATTCATAGGAAAATTATTTGTAATAACAGCATTATTGGTAGGTTTTAATATTCCATCTTTAGCTTATGCCTCTGTAGGGGCGGCTGAAAATAAAGCGCTGGCCCCATCGAGTAAAGCCACTGCCAAGGGGGATGTAATCCCCAATATCCCGGTAAAATCCCCGCATGACAAAATGACGGTTACAGCCACGCCAAACAGTTCTGTAAAGAACTCTCAGAGTTATATAAATATTAATAGTGCTGATGCAGAGCAATTGGCGCAGTTTCTCAGCGGGATAGGCAGGAAGAAAGCTGAAGCCATTGTTAATTATCGTGAGCAATTTGGGCTTTTCACTAATGCAGAGCAACTGCTTGAAGTACCAGGTATAGGCCCCTCTTTCTTAGAGCGGAATCGCACCAAGCTTAGAATGTAGACGTCAGCTGTCAGCGTTAGAGGGGAGTCAGGCAGGTGCTAGCTGTATTTGTCTGGCTTTTTCACCATGAATAACTTCCAGTATTTCATCCTGTAAGGTGAAATTGTGACGTTAATCCAGATTATATAGTAAGCAAACTATTATGAATTGATTTTCTTCTGCTATTCTTTTTTTGAGGTCATACCAGTTGTCTCTGTCCTTTTATAATAACAATTAACTATCTGGAGAAGTTCATCGCCATGCATACTCATATCAAAGTCAGGGGTTTCCATATTGATGTTTTTCAACATGTTAATAATGCCCGATATTTAGAGTTTCTCGAAGAAGCCCGCTGGGAATGGCTTGATGGTGAGCCTGCAGCACAATGGATGGCTGAAAATCAAATCGCGTTTATTGTGGTTAATATCAATATTAATTATCGCCACCCGGCAGTGTTGGGAGACTTGCTGCGAATTGATAGCCAGTTATTAAGGTTAAATGGAAAAAGTGGTGTGATGAAACAGACTGTCACGCTAGAACCTGAGTTAATTCCTGTGGCTGATGCTGAATTGACTTTTGTTTGTATAGATTTACGCAGCCAAAAGGCATTACCGATTGATGGGGAACTGCGCGAAAAGCTCCAAGAGTTTGTTAACCGGGGGCTTTAAGGGGGGATTGATAGAGATATACCTCGCTCCCAGTGAGCGAGGTCATGAAAACTGGCACTTAACGTTAACGTGGTCGCTCAGCCGCAAAAATCAAATCAGCCCAGTTTTTTGTTTCAGATTTAATAGGATTTTAGCTTTATTGGCCAGATAGAACTCCAGACCCTTGGCCCTTATATGACAGGCGGCACACTGGCCGCAGCCATCACCTTGAATCCCATTATAGCAGGTCAGTGTGTCATGGCGGACACGGTCAAGTTGCTGATAATAATCAGCTAGTGCCCACGTCTCGGCTTTATCCAGCCACATCAGCGGGGTAATGAATGCGATATTTCGACCAATACCTAAATCTATTGCTTGGTTGAGGGCTTTAACAAATTCATCCCGGCAATCTGGGTAACCGGAGAAGTCGGTTTCACAGACACCGGTAATTACTGCCTGGGCTTGAACCTGATAAGCATAAATAGCTGCCAAGGTTAGAAACAGAATATTACGGCCAGGGACGAATGTGCTGGGGAGTGAGTTACCCTCCTCTTCACTGTACGTCGGTACTGGAATGCTGTCTCGGGTCAAGCTGCTGACGGCTAACTCATTGAGCATCCCCACATCCAGAACCTTGTGGGCTTTAGCACCAAGTTGCGTTGCCAGCTTACGCGCTACATCGATTTCTGCGCGGTGGCGCTGTCCGTAATCGAAAGTAATGCAGTGGACTTCATCATATTGCTGTAATGCTTGAATTAAGCAGGTTGTGGAGTCTTGTCCACCACTAAAAACAACTACGGCACGTTTCATTCTGTTACCTCGTACGCGGTGAGTTTTAAAGCATCAATCTCACGGTAAAATTGAAAACTGGCAGTATGGTACTCAGATAGCGTGATAAAAGGTAGCCGCCGAAGTATGTTATCAAGCCGTCGCCGGCGGTAACCACGCCTGGCTGAAGTCGAACCAACCGTAAGCTGTTAACGTCACACCATTAATTCGGGGTGGGGCATTGACCTGATATTGATAGTTAAACAGCGGCAGAATCAGCCCGGAGAGCATCAGGCTATTATAATATTCTCGTAATTGGCGAAAGCGTGCGGGAGCTTGCTCGATTTGCTGAATATGGGCCAGTATTTTTTGCTGTTGTTCCTGCTGCTGCACTGAGAGGATACCTCGCCACAGGGGGTCAAGCCGGAGCCAGCTTTCCATGGTCGCTTCAGGGGATTCACCGACTAAATGATCTGCTAATAATAAGTCAGCCTGTTCAATTTGGTGGGTATCTTTCCACTGTTTATCATGGCTGGCACGGATTTCTAGGGTGCAGCCCTGTGCTGCAAGCACCGTCTTTAGCTGCTCGGCGACACTTTTAAGCTCCAGCGGTGGTTGGTATATCAATATCAGATGGGCCGGTAGTGGTGGGTTTTCCTCACTCGTAAATTGCGGAATAGGCCAACCAGGTAGCATTTCATGGCTGGGCATAATAATTTCACGACGGATAGAGAGAGCCTCAAGTATTCCGGAGGTTTGCACTAACATCAATAATTTGGCTATTTGTTTGGTAGTCATATTACTGCGATGCTGATTAATCGCCAGGTAGCAAAACCCCAAGCTCATACTGCGCTGAACAGGGCGAGCTAAGGGCACGTCCTCTGCTTGACCAATGGTAATACGCACCGGATGTTGGCAACTCCCGTCTGCTGATGGTGTCATTAGGTTGGGGGTTATCCAGTACTCGATGATTTCCAGATAAGGGTGCTGCAAATGGTAAAACTCATGTTGCTCCAGCCGCACCAAATGCGGCTCGAAGGTCGCCAGCTTAAAAGGTCCTGCGCCTAGTAGTGGATGGTCTGGGTGAAATAACCGGCAGGGTAAGTCAGCCAATCGATGAGCTAGCCAGTAGTCTGGCTGAGAAAGTGTAAATTGTAGACATAAGGCATGGGGCAGGGTGATGGTTAAAATGTTGGTAAAACTAGGCTGACTGCGCCTATTTTCTCGCAGTAGCTCCAACGTCTGCAATAATTGTTGGCCGCGAATACGCTCCCCATTATGCCACCGTAATTGGCTGCGTAAAAAGAATTGCCAGCTTAGACCATCATCACTGACGTGCCAGTGATGGGCTAAATCCGGTTTGGGTTGTGGATCACCGGTGTTAAACCGAGTCAGACCGGCGTGCAAAGTATAAATCAGGTGCTGTTCTGCCCGGCCAGTGGCAGTGAGTGGGTTTAAGGGCTCGAGTGTACGGTAGTAGGGAATACGCAAGACTGGGCTGTCTGCTTGCCATTGCCCCCCCATATGCGGATTTAGCAAGGTTTGCAGGCGTTCAGGTTCCAGCTGAGCTAACTCAAGTGCTGCTTGATGGCAACCTTGCTCGAGAAAACTTTGCAGATAGGTGGCCCGAAGCATGTCGGGGCTTTTCAGGCATTGCAGTTGTGCCCGTTTTCCGCGCCCTACTTGTGAGTGCCAACTGAGCCAGCCATTAGCCTGCAGTTGTTGTATTAAGGTGCGAGCATGGCGTTCGCTACAAAATAGCAGGTTTGCGACCTCACCTACTGTAGTGGCGGCCAGATTATCGCCGAACTTTTGGTGCAAACGTTGATATTGGGTAAGCCGATGAATGACGCGCATAATTAATAACCTATCCATTAGGGCTATTTTATTTGCCATTTTTTACTATAAAAACAAAGAATAGCCATACAGACAAAATGAACGTATTTGCCCTCTTTTTAGGGGGGACTATAAATCAGGAACAGTTTAAATTAATTGTTCACTATTAGTTCAGTAAATATTACGCCATAATTTTATCCCTACCACCAGTTTTACTCTTGATGAGGTTTTGCATGTACCGTTTAGCCGCTTTTGATATGGATGGAACTTTACTGATGCGCGACCATAGAATAGGTGGCGCGACATTAAATGCATTACATCAGTTAGTGGAAAACGGGATGATTCTGACCTTTGCTACAGGCCGGCATTACCTTGATATGAAAGGAATTCTATCTCATTCAGGTATTGATGGTTATTTAATCACCGGCAATGGTACCCGAGTGTGTGACAGGGAAGGCGCCCCCTTATATGGTATGGATTTACCTGCGGAACTGGTGGATTTTGTGCTGCATACCCCCTGGCAGACGAACGCCAGTATTCATATTTTCCGCGATGATGGTTGGTTCACTAATTACAATGACCCAGCATTGTTGGCGGCCCATCAAACCAGCCGTTTTCAGTTCCAACTGACCGCGCTAGATACATTACCGCTGACTGGCAACCACAAAATCTGCTTTATTGCGCCACATCAGGAGCTGGTTTATCTCAAAGTTCAGCTTGAGCAGCAAATGGCGGGCCAGGCCGATTTCTGTTTTTCAGCCGTGGACTGTCTCGAAATGTTGCCTCGTGGTTGTAACAAAGGGGCTGCTTTAGAGCGGCTCAGTCATCACCTCGATTTAACCCTGGCAGATTGCATGGCATTTGGTGATGCGATGAATGATAAAGAGATGTTGTCGCGGGTCGGTCGTGGCTTAGTCATGGGAAATGCATTGCCACAATTGAAACAAGAGTTACCCCAATTACAGGTTATTGGTCGCTGCGAGGAACAGGGCGTAGCGCACTATTTGCAACATTGGCTAAGTTCACCACACCTCACCTATTCCCCCGAATTCTGAGGTATATCATCGGGTTATTGGGCTAGCACCAATAATGTTGAAGATAGCTATTAGCCAACCGGATAACCATCCGGTTTTTTTCTTTTAAAATGGCCGGTTTAAAGGCCATTTATCAATAAATTACATGTTATTTAGTTCATTGCTGAATGGGGTTAAATCGCCGATATTGTGGCCCACCCATTGTCTGTTGTAATAAGTATCAAGATAACGTTCACCGCTATCACACAGTAATGTCACGATGGCACCGGTTTTACCCTGTTCCCGCATCTGTTTGGCCAATTGCAATGCTCCCCAGACATTCGTCCCGGTGGAAGCACCGACTTTGCGCCCCAGAATGCCCTCCAACCAATGGATAGTGGCAACACTGGCGGCATCTGGCACACGTAGCATGCTATCAATGACTTGCGGAATGAATGATGGTTCCGCCCGTGGTCGGCCAATCCCTTCAATCCGGCTGCCGCAACTGCCCGTTATTGTGCGGTCACCGTTGCAAAAGCAATCATAAAATACTGAGTTTTCCGGGTCGACAACCATCAGTTGGGTATCGTGCCCTTGGTAGCGGATATAGCGGCCCAAAGTTGCAGAGGTCCCGCCGGTACCTGCGCTCATCACAATATAGTGAGGGACAGGGAAAGGCTCGCGCGCCATTTGGCGGAAGATACTATCGGCAATATTATTATTCCCACGCCAATCAGTCGCCCGCTCAGCATAAGTGAACTGGTCCATATAGTGGCCGTTAAGCTCACGGGCTAATTGCTCGGAGGCGGCATAAATTTGCCCAGCATGGTCGACAAAATGGCATCGGCCGCCATAGAAAGTGATTTGTTCAACTTTACGTCGGGCGGTGCAACTCGGCATCACGGCAATAAATGGCAAACCAATCAAACGGGCAAAATAGGCCTCGGACACCGCCGTACTTCCGGAGGAGGCTTCAATAATGGTTGTATCTTCTTTGATCCAGCCGTTACACAAACCATAAAGGAATAGTGAACGCGCCAAGCGGTGCTTTAAGCTGCCAGTCGGATGGGTGCTTTCATCTTTTAAATAGAGATAAATGCCGGGAAATGCTGGCAGATTTAGCCGAATCAAGTGGGTATCAGCGGAGCGCTGAAAATCGGCTTCTATTTCACTGATAGCATTTTTTACCCAAGTATTTGTCATTTATAGCCTGCGATATAGATAGTAAACTTATGATAACTAGATTAACGGTTATTAAAGAAAAAAACGTTGCCATTTTTACTTCTTTATCGCCAAATGGTAGAAATTTATTCTATGGTTGCTCGTTATGTTAGATAAAACTGACCGTAAACTCCTGTGTATGTTGCAAGAAGATTGCACGCAATCACTGCAAGTGCTGGCCGACGCCGTCAATTTGACCTCCACACCTTGTTGGAAACGTTTGAAACGCCTTGAAGATGAGGGGTTTATTCGTGGGCGAGTGGCATTATTAGACAGTGAAAAATTAGGATTAGGACTCACTGCATTTGTACTGATCAAGACTCAGCAGCATAATAGCGGTTGGTATCAAGAGTTTGTCGAGTTCACCAAGCAGATGCCAGAGGTGCTGGCGTTCTATCGTATGGCCGGGGAATATGACTATTTAATGCAAGTGGAAGTTGCTGATATGAAAAGCTACGATAACTTCTACAAGCGCATGGTTAATGGTGTCCCGGGGCTAATTGATGTGACATCGAGCTTTGCGATGGAAAAAATCAAGTACACCACAGTGTTACCTGTCCCCGAGTGATTGCCCATCATTTTTCAAGCAGCAAGGGTGTTGGCTGCTGGCAATCTATTGGGTATAAAAAACCATTTTAACGATGGTATTCTACTTCACTGTCGCATTTAGCGAGTAAATACCGATGTTATTCGCTATTAGACCATGGAATAAAACTGCGTGAGATTGTTTGCACAACTAGGCTGGTATTTCCGCCGTGAGTGGCGCCGCTATGTGGGGGCGGTGCTGCTGCTGATCATTATTGCTATCTTGCAATTACTCCCGCCCAAATTGGTCGGGGTCATTGTCGATGGCATCAGTACAAAACAGATGTCGACCAATATGTTATTGGTATGGATAGGCGTGATGCTGGTGACGGCTATCGTGGTCTATCTGTTGCGTTATGTTTGGCGAGTTTTACTGTTTGGTGCCTCCTATCAGCTGGCTGTCGAGTTGCGTGCGAAATTTTATCGTCAACTTAGTCAACAAGCTCCTGGATTCTATTTACGTCACCGTACCGGTGATTTAATGGCGCGTGCGACAAATGACGTCGACCGAGTGGTCTTTGCTGCCGGTGAGGGGGTCTTGACGCTGGTGGATTCGCTGGTGATGGGGTGCGCGGTATTGATTGTTATGAGCACCCAAATCAGTTGGGAATTGACCCTCTTATCATTGCTGCCTATGCCGGTCATGGCGGTGGTCATCAAATATTATGGTGACCAACTGCACCAGCGCTTTAAATCAGCGCAAGGGGCCTTTTCGAGTCTCAATAATCAGGCGCAGGAAAGCCTCACTAGCATTCGCATGATTAAAGCTTTTGGTTTGGAAGATAGTCAGTCGCAGCAATTTGCGCAGGTTGCCGCACAAGCGGGAGCCAAAAATATGTATGTCGCCCGTATTGATGCCCGTTTTGACCCGACGATTTATATTGCTATCGGTATTGCAAATTTATTGGCTATTGGCGGCGGCAGTTGGATGGTGGTGAATCACAGTATCACTCTGGGGCAGCTAACCAGTTTTGTGATGTATTTGGGATTGATGATTTGGCCGATGCTGGCATTGGCGTGGATGTTCAATATCGTAGAGCGGGGTAGCGCGGCTTATAGCCGTATCCGCAGCCTGTTGGAAGAAGCGCCAGTGGTGAAAGACGGCAAGGTCGCGTTATCGAGCGACCGTGGCACTTTGGCGGTGAATATTCGCCATTTTTATTACCCAGAAGCTGAGCAACCCGCTTTGCATGATGTGTCTCTGACATTGGCACCAGGGCAGATGCTGGGGTTATGCGGGCCGACGGGATCGGGTAAAAGTACCTTGTTGGCATTAATTCAACGGCAATTTGATATTGATGATGGCGTAATTTGTTATCAAGGGCATCCGCTGCCAGATATCCGGCTGCATGACTGGCGTGGGCGCTTATCGGTGGTCAGTCAGACGCCATTTTTATTCTCTGATACGGTCGCCGGTAATATTGCATTGGGGAAACCGGCGGCGACCCAGGCGCAGATTGAACGGGCGGCGCGTTTGGCGAGTGTGCACGAAGATATTTTACGCCTTCCTCAAGGATATGACACCGAGGTGGGTGAGCGCGGGGTGATGCTATCCGGTGGGCAAAAACAGCGTATTGCCATTGCTCGGGCGCTGCTACTGGATACAGAGATTCTGATCCTTGATGATGCGCTCTCAGCGGTTGATGGTCAGACTGAACATGAAATCTTAAAAAACTTACGGGAGTGGGGCGAACATCGCACTGTGATTATCAGCGCCCACCGTCTTTCAGCCTTAACTGAAGCCAGTGAAATTTTGGTCATGCAACACGGTGGCGTGATGCAGCGCGGCAGCCATAACACATTGGTTAATCAATCTGGGTGGTATCGGGAAATGTACCGCTATCAACAATTGGAGGCTGCCTTGGATGACGGTGAGTCGGAGGCCCAAACCGATGAGTAAAGTTCAACAGCTTTGGCCGACACTAAAACGCCTGCTTTCCTACGGCTCCCCATATCGTAAACCACTAGGATTAGCGGTATTGATGTTGTGGATTGCCGCCGCCGCAGAGGTCAGTGGCCCATTGTTAATTAGTTATTTCATTGATCACGTGGTGGCGAAAGGCACATTACCTTTGGGGTTAGTCAGTGGGTTGGCGCTCGCTTATCTGCTGCTGCAATTGTTAGCGGCTGCATTGCACTATTTTCAGGCATTACTGTTTAATCGCGCGGCCGTGGGGGTTGTTCAGCGGTTGCGTATTGAAGTTATGGATGCGGCGTTACGCCAGCCTCTCAGTGCTTTTGATACCCAACCTGTCGGGCAATTGATTTCCCGAGTGACGAATGACACTGAAGTGATAAAAGATTTGTATGTGATGGTGGTGTCCACGGTATTGAAAAGTGCGGCGTTAATTGGTGCGATGCTGGTGGCAATGTTCAGTCTGGATTGGCGTATGGCGCTGATTTCGATTTGTATTTTCCCAGCAGTGTTGGTG
This sequence comes from Yersinia hibernica, assembly GCF_004124235.1. Classification (NCBI taxonomy): domain Bacteria; kingdom Pseudomonadati; phylum Pseudomonadota; class Gammaproteobacteria; order Enterobacterales; family Yersiniaceae; genus Yersinia; species Yersinia hibernica. The sequence continues at coordinate 2,884,924 of NZ_CP032487.1, read as the reverse complement.
GTAATGACCATTTATCAGCGTTATAGCACCCCAGTAGTGCGCCGAGTTCGAGCTTATTTGGCGGATATTAATGATGGTTTTAATGAAGTCATTAATGGCATGGGTGTTATCCAGCAGTTCCGTCAGCAGGCCCGCTTTGGTGAGCGAATGGAGGCGGCTAGCCGTGCCCATTATTCGGCGCGGATGCAAACGTTGCGTCTGGAGGGCTTCCTGCTACGTCCGCTGTTGAGCCTATTTTCTGCCATGGTGCTGTGTGGTTTGTTGCTGCTTTTTGGTTTCAGCCCCGAGGGTTCAGTGGGTGTCGGGGTGCTGTATGCATTCATTAATTATCTGGGTCGGCTGAATGAACCATTAATTGAATTGACATCGCAGCAGTCGATTATGCAGCAGGCCGTGGTTGCCGGGGAGCGTATTTTCGAGCTGATGGATCGCGCCCAGCAAGGCTACGGTACTGATGACCGCCCGCTAACCAGTGGCCGTATTCAGGTTAATAATGTCAGTTTTTCTTATCGTAACGATAAAATGGTGCTGCAAAATATCGCCCTTGATGTGCCCTCACACGGGTTTATCGCCTTGGTTGGCCACACCGGCAGTGGCAAAAGCACGTTGGCAAACTTGTTGATGGGGTATTACCCAATACAGCAGGGCGAGATTTTGCTTGACGGGCGGCCTTTGGCCACATTATCACATCAAACACTGCGACAGGGTGTCGCGATGGTGCAGCAAGACCCGGTGGTATTAGCGGATTCGTTTTTTGCCAATGTGACGCTAGGTCGTGACATCAGTGAGCAGCAAGTTTGGGATGCACTAGAAACTGTGCAATTGGCGCCATTAGTCCATGCACTGCCGGATGGTTTGCACAGCTTACTCGGGGAGCAGGGCAATACATTGTCAGTGGGGCAAAAACAACTCTTGGCCATGGCTCGGGTATTGGTTCAGGCACCACAAATCCTGATTTTGGATGAAGCAACCGCGAATATTGACTCGGGCACGGAACAGGCCATCCAGCGGGCATTACAGTTAATCCGGAAAAACACCACGCTGGTGGTGATAGCGCACCGTCTTTCGACGATTGTTGATGCCGATACTATTATGGTCTTGCACCGCGGAGTGGCTGTTGAGCAAGGTAAGCATCAAGCGCTGCTGGCGGCACACGGGCGCTATTATCAAATGTACCAGTTGCAATTAGTCAGTGAAGATTTAGCGGCTATTGATCAAGTTGAAACCGCCGTAAGTTAAAAAGTCATCTGTGGGGTCACGCGGCCCCATGGGCTTCTCTATTTCCCTTCCAGTTTTTTTGACTTTCCTGTTTAGGCATTCACCCGGTTAATTCCTGCTCTAGATGGGCCGCACCATAATCAAGCAAAGCAATAGCGCAGGAACCTCTTCGCGCACTTTTGTGACGCGCGTCGCACTAATTTAGTGCACAAAAACTGTTCATTCTTTTTTATCCCCCGATAAAGCTTTTGGGGGGCCCATCCCAACTGCCCTCAATTCGCCTTTTCGAGACTAAATACGCGTAAATATTATTTATGGCATAGCCTTTGCTTTACTTGTTTTGAGAAAGGTAAGTGTCTTATGGCAGATAAGTATTTCGTGGCAGACATGAATTCGACTTAAATCGAGAAGGGGCAAATATGAAGCTGGTTACCGTGGTTATCAAACCATTTAAGTTGGAGGATGTGCGTGAAGCCTTGTCCTCTGTAGGTATTCAGGGGTTGACCGTCACCGAAGTAAAAGGATTTGGTCGCCAGAAAGGGCATGCAGAACTCTATCGGGGAGCGGAATACAGTGTCAATTTCTTACCTAAAGTGAAGATTGATATCGCCATTGCTGATGATCAATTGGATGAAGTCATTGATGTTATCAGCAAGGCCGCCTATACCGGCAAAATTGGTGATGGCAAAATTTTCGTTGCTGAATTGCAACGTGTTATTCGCATTCGCACCGGCGAAACAGACGAAGCAGCACTGTAATTTGCAGGCTCAAATTTAGTGAATAGGGATGGGTTGATAATGAAAAAACTTTTATCCGTGTTGGGCCTAAGTTCGGCAGCAATGCTGCCCTCTTTGGCAATGGCCGCAGCACCCGCTGTCGCTGACAAAGCCGATAATGCCTTTATGATGATTTGCACCGCTTTGGTGCTGTTTATGACGGTACCCGGTATTGCCCTGTTCTACGGTGGCCTGCTGCGTTCCAAAAACGTATTGTCGATGATGACCCAGGTCATGGTGAGTTTTGCCCTGATTTGTGTTCTATGGATTCTGTATGGTTACAGCCTAGCGTTTAGCGCGGGTAATGCATTTTTCGGCAGCTTTGACATGGCGATGCTCAAAGGCATCGGCCTGACGAGCTTGAGCGGCACCTTCTATCAATATATCCATGTGGTATTCCAGGCCTCATTCGCCTGTATCACCGTGGCTCTGGTCGTGGGTTCATTTGCTGAGCGTATCCGTTTCTCGGCGGTACTTATTTTTGCTGTGCTGTGGTTCACTTTCTCATACCTGCCAATGGCGCACATGGTGTGGGGAGGCGGCTTCTTGGCACTGGACGGCGCACTGGACTTTGCTGGTGGGACTGTGGTGCATATTAATGCCGCGATTGCCGGTTTGGTCGGAGCCTACTTACTGGGCAAACGCGCCGGTTTTGGTAAAGAGGCGTTCAAACCGCACAACTTACCGATGGTATTCACGGGGACGGCAATTCTGTACATCGGCTGGTTTGGTTTCAATGCCGGTTCTGCCAGCGCCGCTAACGAAATTGCTGCACTTGCTTTCGTGAACACCGTTGTCGCAACAGCGGGTGCCATTCTTTCTTGGGTATTTGCTGAGTGGATTTTACGCGGCAAACCATCACTATTAGGTGCCTGTTCAGGTTGTATCGCCGGCTTGGTGGCGATTACACCAGCTGCAGGTACTGTCGGGGTTGGTGGCGCACTGATTATCGGTTTGATTGGTGGCGTTGCCGGCTTGTGGGGGGTGGTGCTGTTGAAAAAATGGCTGCGAGTGGATGATACCTGCGATGTGTTTGGTGTCCACGGCGTCTGCGGGATTGTCGGGTGTATCTTGACCGGTGTCTTCACATCGGCTTCATTGGGCGGCACAGGTTATGCTGCTGGCGTCACGATGGGCCATCAGGTCGGGGTGCAGTTGTTCAGCGTGGGAGTCTGTTTGGTCTGGTCTGGTGTGGTTGCTTTCGTTGCCTACAAAATTGCCGATTTGCTGGTGGGTTTGCGAGTTCCGGAAGAGCAAGAACGCGAAGGTCTGGATGTGAACAGCCACGGCGAAAATGCATACAATCAGTAAGTTAAGCATGCCAATAAGTTCTCACTGGCAGTAAAATTAATAATAATGATGATAGCAACAGGGGCGATGGAAACATCGCCCCTGATATTTTTGCCATTATCGATGCAAACGAATAACCCCCTCTTGCACTGTCGAGGAAACCAAAACCCCCGCCCGGTTATAGATTTGGCCGCGAACAAAGCCACGAGCCCCTGAAGCTGAGGTGCTTTCTACGGCATACAGCAACCAATCGTCGAGACGGAATGGGCGGTGGAACCACATGGAGTGATCGATTGTGGCGATTTGCACCCCCGGCTCAAGGAAACCAATGCCGTGAGGCTGTAGGGCCGTCGGCAAGAAGTTAAAATCAGATGCATAACCCAACAAATATTGATGAACCGAGAAGTCCTCCGGCAATTTGCCATTGGCGCGGAACCAGACATAGCGGCTAGGCTCTGCTTTCTCGCCTTGCAGTGGGTTGTGAAATTTCACTGGGCGCATTTCAATCGGCTGATGGCCGATAAACTTATCCCTGACTTTTTCGGGGATCAAATGGGCAAATTGGCGGGCAATATCCGTTTCAGATATTAACCCTTCCGGTGCGGGAACATCCGGCATGGTATTTTGGTGTTCAAAGCCATCTTCCTGACTCTGGAATGACGCCGTCATATAGAAGATAGGTTTACCATTCTGAATCGCACTCACCCGACGTGCACTGAAACTGTTGCCATCGCGTAATGTTTCTACGTCATAAATAATGGGTTTGCTGCTGTCCCCCGGGCGTAAAAAATAGCTGTGAAATGAATGAACCACCCGGTCAGTGGGCACCGTTTGTTTTGCCGCATAAATTGCCTGACCAACAACCTGGCCACCAAATACTTGGCGTAAGCCCAGATCTTCACTTTGGCCCCGGAAAATTCCCTCTTCAATTTTCTCCAGATCGAGTAGATCGAGCAGTTTTTCTAATGCCTGGCTCATGCTGTGGCCCCTGATGATTGAGTTCATGCACAGTGTGCTGAATCCAGCGGGGGGTCGTCAATATATTGCGGTGAAACGGTCACTCAATTGCACGTCATTTTATCAGGAATCGTCTGATAAATGGCTCAATCAGGGGGGAATCAGTAAGTGGTAGCATATTGTGCTATAATTAGCAGGCTAGGTGGTTGAAGCCACTTATTAATCGCGAGCTTTTTTGTGAATAACTCGCATCTTAATAATAAGAAGGAGTGCGACCTATGAAACCTTGGCAATCAATAAAATTCTGGCAGATAGCGGGTGGGGCAGCATTGGTCATCAGTTTGGCCGGCTGTGCTCATCAAGGTGTTGATGTCCCGGTGCCCGCGGGAACAACAAAGGCGGCTGCACCTATTGCGCAACCAGCCGTACAGGGGGCAGTGAATATCCGCGAGCGCATTGCATTGCCGCCGGATGCCGTCGTCACGGTTACGCTGTCGGATGCTTCACTGGCTGATGCCCCGACACGGGTTATTGCGCAGAAAGCGATTCGCACTGAAGGCAAGCAGGCTCCCTTTAGCTTCGCATTGCCGTTTAACCCAGCAGAAATTCAACCAAATGCCCGTATAATTGTGAGCGCCGCTATTACCCATAATGGCCAGCTAATGTTCATCACAGATACCATTCAGGAGGTGATTAACAATGGTGCTGGCACTCAGGTTAACCTGCTACTGGTTCCTGTCACTTCTGTGGCCATTGAAACTGCGCCCGCAGCAACAATGACAGGCACAGGGACGATACAGTAACTTTTTGAGCGGCTTTATGCGCTACAGAGTATGGCTCTGTGGCGCTGAAACTAGCTGTATCGCCAGCGATATTGCTGTAAATCAATGCGCCCGGTCGGGCTAATTTCAATGCCCTCCGCTAATAAGGCATTTTTCTGCCTGAGATAATCCTCGCCAATTAGCGATATTTCGCCATGGCGATTAATGACGCGATACCAGGGTAAGGTAGACCCTTCTGGTAAGCGTTTAAGAACGCCTCCAACTTGACGAGCAGCTCTGGGGGAGCCTATTAGTCGGGCAATATCGCCATAGGTGGTCACTTGCCCGTAGGGAATAGCTGCAACCACCTGAAATACACGCTGGCGAAAGCTGTCGATAATTTGCGGGTCGCTTGGCTCGGTCATTGGGTTCTGAGCATCCTCTTTATTTTCTGTTCTTGGCACGAGGCGATAGGAACAAATAATATCATCAGGGCTTTTTTTGCCAGAAGAAAATAAATTCTGCACTCATCATCAAATAGCTGGGCAATAAACCACCGGTTAGCTGGTGGTGCCTTGCTATTTGATGGTGCATGGCCGATAATGCCCACCGCTCCAGAGTATAAGGAGCCGTTAACGTCAATGGAGGCCCTGTTGGTTCTCCCGCAACACTAACTTGTGAACTCGGTCAGGTCCGGAAGGAAGCAGCCGCAGCAGGCGAGGTGTGTGCCGGGATGTAGCTGGCAGGGCCTCCACCATTTCAGCTAACTGCATGATATTTATCATGTTATCCACTTGTTTCTTGCATTGAAACGGCAGTGATACAATTTTTGTGTATCATTTATGGCGCTAATCATGCTTTCCTGTCACGGTATTTGGTGCTAGCTCAGAGTCTATCTGACGCCGCAGAAATGCCGCAAAATTCGTATTTCTCCTCACAACCTTTCTACCGCACCAATGGATAGCCTCCAGCTTTTTCATCATTTTTATCACAATGGTATTATGCAGCGGCTACTTTCACGAACATGGTGTTACAGAATAATTAACCTCTTAGCTACTTGGGTATTCCAATACAACAATTACATATAACCGCTATGGGAAAAGTGCCGATGTTTCCTGATTGAGTTGGTAGGTACACTTTAAATACCGGAACTCAAAATGACTTGCAGGTCCGCTGCACCATCCTGGATCTACATTTAGAATGTGGTACATATGAACCAACTTTATTATTGATTTTGCAGGTTATCCTACTTGTGTTATTCCACTTAAAACACAATTTCAGTTTTTAATTTCCTGAATCATCATTATCCCTTACCTTTTTTTCTATTTCCCCTTATTTTTTTTGCGTTAAATCTTCGAGTTAGTCCAAAGGCTATTTCCAGCTGTATTTACACGCCATTAAAGGGTGCTAGTTATCCGCTTAGGATTTCTGTGGTCCAATCACTTACATTATTTCGGTATTTAATCTGCTAATGCTTAACATTTAATGGGCATTTTTCTTATTTTTTCAGTAATGTCAGTGCCCATCCATATGTTGAAGCTTTGTCCGTATTGATAAATCGGGATATCTACCGATGTTTTACGTTGCTTAAAATATCGCCAAAAACCGGTAGGCAGTTTTGTTGTTTGTTACGCCATTGAGATAAATAATATCTATAATATATCCTATTTTATCAATGATATACTAAAGATTTGACCAGCAGCCATTAACCTTTAATCTCGATTTTTGAATACGTTCATGATGAGTTATATTGGCTAATAAGTAAGCAGAAATCACACATCTAGATGTTCTCTGTAACAAGGCCGGAAATAAGACAAAATCTTAAATTCGGCCTATTGTAGGATGTTTCCTACGAAAGAGGCTCTTATGATCCTATATATATAATCTGCAATATGATGTTTAATAGCGCCATCAATTTTGTAACTTAGATGTATCTATGGTGTTATAAATGTACCTCTTGTAATCTACTCCAGGCAAGCTGGTGTCGTAATGATTTTGTCGTGATAGAAATAAAGTAAGTGTTTTTTATAAATAAAAGTCATTAAATCAATCATATTACCTCTTGGGTTTTGGTATTGGGTGTTAGTCGCAACGAGCCTTAATATGACTGTTTTTATCTCTTATCAATAGATATTCACTCACCGGTTTCAATCACCTCAGTAATTTCACCATTTTTATGGCGGATTTCCCGTGTTTGATATGTGGGGTAATACCGCGTAATTCAGAAATATAATACAAATAAGCGCTTGTTGTTATTTGATATTTAATATTTTTAATTATTGACTTATAGAGTGTAAATAAATAAGTATGAGACTCCATCGCGTATCACCACCACATCAAACCAAACAGCTAAATAGAACTCGCCTTGCGAAATCGGTCGTCTGGGCAAATATTGTAATCCAGGCAGTATTTCCTTTAAGTATTGCTTTTACCCCAGCAGTCATGGCGGCTGAAACCGTTGACGCCTCGAGTTCTCAGGCTGAACAAACTACGGCTAATGCGGCAACGCGTCTGGCATCAGTATTGGCTGACGGTGACTCAGCCAAGCAAGCAAGTTCCATTGCGCGCGGCACAGCTACCAGTGCAGGTAATGAAGCGGTGCAAAAGTGGCTTAACCAGTTTGGTAGTGCGAAAGTACAACTTAATCTGGATGAAAAACTGAGCCTTAAAGGCAGTCAATTAGATGTATTGCTGCCACTGACTGATAGCCCAAATTTGCTGACTTTCACTCAATTAGGCGGTCGCTACATTGATGACCGCGTGACATTGAACTTTGGTCTGGGCCAGCGTCATTTCTTTGCCGAGCAAATGCTGGGCTATAACTTGTTTGTTGATCATGATGCTAGCTATAGCCATACCCGTATTGGCGTCGGAGCGGAATATGGCCGTGATTTTATTAACCTGGCCGCCAACGGTTACTTTGGCGTGAGTGGTTGGAAAAACTCACCAGACCTTGATAAATATGATGAAAAAGTCGCGAACGGCTTTGATATACGTAGTGAAGCTTATTTACCCGCATTGCCACAATTGGGGGGTAAGTTGGTTTATGAACAATATTTTGGTGATGAAGTTGGTTTGTTTGGTGTTGATAATCGTCAGAAAAACCCACTCGCGGTTACTATGGGGGTGAATTATACCCCAATTCCTTTATTTACTGTTGGCGTCGACCACAAGATGGGGCGCGCAGGAATGAATGACACCCGCTTAAATCTTGGCTTTAACTACGCATTCGGCACCCCGCTGGCACACCAGCTTGATCCTAATACTGTTGCCATTAAACGTAGCCTGATTGGCAGCCGCTATAATCTGGTCGATCGTAATAATCAGATTGTTATGAAGTATCGTAAGCAGAATGTGGTGACCCTGGAGTTACCCGCACGTGTTAGTGGTTCTGCCCGACAAACCATGCCATTAGTGGCAAATGCTACGGCACAGCAAGGTCTGGATCGTATTGAGTGGGAAACCAGTGCATTGACGCTGGCTGGCGGGAAAATGACCGGCAGCGCCAATAATTGGCAGGTAACATTGCCAAGCTACCTACCGGGTGGTCAGGGGAATAATACTTATCGTATCAGCGCCATCGCATACGATACCCAAGGTAATGCTTCTCCGGTTGCATACAGCGATATCGTCGTAGATGACTATGGTGTGAATGCCGATACCTCTAATATGGTAGCTTCACCAGCAACCCTGCCAGCAAATGCCGTGGCGAGCAGTGTTATTGCACTTAATATCAAGGACAATAATAACCAGCCGATTACGGGTATTGCTGATGAACTGACATTCTCACTTGAATTGGCAGAATTGCCTGACGTAAAACGCGCCAGAGTTGCACGTGCCGCGCCATTGCCAAGTGTCGAGCATTCGATAACTCAAATCAGCGAGTCGGCTCCTGGTGTTTATCAAGCCACACTTACCGCCGGCAGTAAACCACAACTGGTGAATATTAGCGCCCAGATTAATGGTGTGCAGCTAAATGATGTCAAAACGAAAGTGAGCATGGTGGCTGATGAGGCAAGTGCGACCTTACAAGACAATAGCCTGCAAGTGGTGACTAATGGCAGCTTAGCTGACAATGTTGCGGCGAACCAAGTGAAAGCGGTAGTGGCTGATGCTTATGGCAATAAATTGTCTGGGGTTACAGTTAATTTCACCGTTGATGCCGATGCTAACATTGTGGCGACAACAACCAGTGATAGCCAAGGGGTAGCAACGGCAACAATCACCAGCACTAAGGCTGCTAGTTATACCGTTAAAGCTGAACTCAATGGTGAAACACAACAGGTTGATATGAACTTTATCGCCGATGCTGGCAGTGCCACATTGAGCGGGAGTGCTGAACATAAATTGCAGTTGGTTACTGACGGCCAACCTGCCGATGGCAGCAGCGCCAATAGTGTAAAACTGACAGTTGTCGATAAGTTCGGTAATACCGTACCTAATATCAGTGTCGCTTTCAGCACGGTTAGCGATGCAACCATTAGTGAGTTCACCGCCACCGACGACCAGGGTGTGGCAACAGCGAAAATCACTAGCGCCAAGGCAGGTAGTTATGCGGTAACAGCGCGCCTTAATGGTGCAGAACAACAGGTGAATGTGAGCTTTATCCCTGATGCAGCTACCGCAACGATTACCGCTGATAGCTTTACTGTGGAAGTCAATAATCAAACCGCGGGCAGCGGCACCAACAGGGTACAAGCTATCGTGCTGGACAAGCAGGACAATCCAGTGCCTAACATGACGGTGACTTTCAGCGCCACCAATGGTGTCACGGTAAAAACAGCTTCAGTGCAAACCGGGGCTGATGGTAAAGCCATGACTGACCTCACCATGACTAATGTCGGCGGCACCATCAGTACAGTAACCGCTGCAATGACTAACACTGCGGGTGTCAGCAGCTCTCATGATAAAGACGTTACGTTCTATCCTGACTTCTCGAAAGCATCACTGAATACACCAGTGAATGCTTATAGCGGCTTCAGTATTAACAGTGGTTTCCCAACTAAAGGGTTTAAAAATGCCAACTTCCAGATAGCGCCGCACGGCAATGCTGCCAGCAATAGCGACTATGAGTGGACAAGTAGCGATGCCAACGTCAGTGTCAGCAGTTCAGGTTTGGTTAATCTTGATAATGACACCACGGGAACCGTAACCATCACTGCTGCCTGGAAACAAGACAAGAGCAAGGTATTCACTTATCAGTTTAAGTTAGACTCTTGGGTCGGCCAGTTTAATACATCTACTGTGGCTTGGTCGGTCGCGAATAACGCCTGCATTGCTCAAGGGATGAGATTACCTGAAGGCAATGAAGTATCCACCGGGAGCTTAGCACGCAGCATTGGTACTTTCGTTGGGGAATGGGGAAATCTGCATAATTACAGCGACTTCCCAGCAACAAGTTTTATGTGGACGTCAACTCCTGGTGAGGATTTCCATGCAGACTCAGGGTTAGTGCATTCTGCTGGTAACCAAAGTGCGGCTTATATGTGTATCAGATAAAATAATCAGTCCATTAACCTAACGTCCATTTAGAGTTAGGTTAACGTTAAAGTATTAAGCGATTATCGGATTGACCAAAACGAAAGGCCAGAGGGTAATTCCTCTGGTTTTTTTTGATAGCTGCAAGCGAAACAGAATTCATACGCTCCTGATAGGGGCAAATTCAGTAAACCGCTTTTTGCTGATTTATTGGTGAGTGGCGGGGGAGCAGAAGAGCAATTTTCAATCAGAAAATGATAAAGACACGACGGATAACATTTATTTTTAACATTTATCTCTAATATGCGGCCATTAATACGGCGGCTATTTCTATTAACACGTGCCGATAACTCTATAATCCACCAGTTTCTCATACCCTGCTAACTCGATGGTTTCTTTGTGCTTTTTCTTGCTGCATTGTAAAAATAGTAATATTAATCAGGTATGTCACTAAGGGTAGTTGATTGAAAGCAAAGGTTTTTTATGCTGATTTGCTAGCTGGCAGGTATCTACCATCTTTACTGATTAGATGCTCACCGGGAGATGAATACCACTTTTGTGCAAGCGCACGAAGTATCAGCATTTTACTGAATGCTGATATGAGATTTTTCTTATTTATTTCTTGGTGGGGTTTTTATTTGCATTTTGCTTTAGCAAATAATTAATAATATCTCTAAATTATTAGCATTCAGGTGAGACTAATAAATAAAATAGCGCAAAAGCACAGTATCCCATAAATGCCCTGATAACTGACAGAATTTCATCTAGGCACAGGTATGCAATAACGCGGAATTAAAGATAACCTTCAATACCGTGCTTCACTTAGTTCTATCAAGACGTTTATCTACTATTAAACACTTATAACCTGCCTGCTGCATTGAAGCCGATAGCAATGATCGGCTCAACGTTGTGTGTCTTAACCAGCGTTAAGCAGACTACTTCACATGTTGCCAAACAGTAGGTGGAATTTTATCATAAAGTTTATTCATTGTGAGTTCAGCTAAGCGATGGTCTGCTGCTGAGTAAAACAATTCCAACTCATCATCTGAAAGTTCATACTTATTTTTTTCAATTACACGCTCCAACGTATCAATAGTCGTACATTTTCTTAAACGCATCAGGTAGTCAGTTTTTGTCATGGCAATTTTTCTTCTCAATATATAAATAATATAGGAAAACTATCCCTTAAGTTTTCATCAGGGTACAGATGTATTCCCCTGAGAAAAGTCTGAATAAACGCTCTTTGGTTTTTTGCCAGCGCCGCAATTCAGGATCATTGATTCCGTAGCTACTAAACAGAGTATATGTATCGTCTAAATATTCTTCCACTAACTCCGAAAGGTCACCGTCATCAGGGTATTTTATTTTAAAACTCATCACAAATGAAGCTATATGCTCGATCAAATCATTAAGTTGTAAGTTTACGGCAGAAGTTGGGTCATTTACCCAGCCGTGGTGACTATCACCAAGGGTAGCAATGCCTTCATCATACAAACTCTCACATAGAAACTTCAATTGGGCAATGTCATGCCGCTTAGGTGAGTACTCATCCATATCATCCCCTCCGTAAACGCTTAATTCGGTGTTGATAACACAATGTGAGTAGATCGGTAATCATATAAATGCAGAAGTTTATCGGTAAAGTAAATAAACTTGTCTTGCTATGAATATAAATCATTTCTCCGCTCACCGCGCAACTTTATTACTTAATCTTACAATTCGTCAGCGGTTGAAGGTCTGTCATTGTTAATTATATCAAAGATGATTTTTTGGGGATGTACAATAAATGTTACAGTACTTGTTACTGACTCTTCAGTGTTGATATCCAAACATGGGTTGAAGATATACCAACGATAACAGTAAGTCATTGAATAACAGTTATCTTTCAAAGCGAAAATATCAATAATTTCTAATGAACCAAGAGTGTACTGGGCATTTTCAGAATAATACGTTAACCCAGAAACTAAACTTTCTTCAATTTCACGAATATTATTTTTGATAACATTTTTGAGTAATGAAACCGGGTAACACTCTGAGGAGAAGTCCCCAGCTATTTCATTGTTCATTAATTGTTCGCTTATGGTGGCAAGATTAATTCATTAACGCCCTAGCATTGTTGCAAAAAATGCGATGACATTTATTCCTCAGTGACTATTGGTATGATTTGAATCAAAAAAATCAAATTTAACGAGGTTTATCAACTAAACCGGCGAGTTAACATGCCGTGAAGTTATTAAGACCGGTATCTTTCAATAACACTGTATGGCAATAAAATAACCATTATTAAATAGGATTTTTCATATTTAAGGCTATTACTTACGATTAATTCGGCTTACCTCTATTAATTTAGAATGCTATGCGGATTTGATCAAGAGGAGTGACCACCACATGACTTATTTTTTATTGTGTCATTCACTGTTTTGCGAGCATCACCGAATTGTGCTGGGGGAGAGTAGCAAGATTAGTCTCATTCTCACCAGTAAAGCGGGCGTAAAGATAGTTTCATTTACTGTAACTAATTATGTTAGCAGGGTTTGTTTTATCCATTGCGGCCACTTTTCTCTGCCTACAGTTTGTATTGTGTCGGGATCCCGTCATAGCTTGTTACCTTTGAAAAGGTTCAGGTCATGATGTGTTCTTGAATTCAAGAATATTATGTGATGTTATAAAGTATCAATAAATCCACCTATTCTTCTCTAACATGAACAGATTCTGTGCTCGGTTTGCTCCACGTCCACACTGGACGTTGTTTTCTCTCTCCTCATTGCAGCGTGTTGCCGGTGTCGCCTTACTTTGCGCGTTGCTGTGGTGCGCCATTTATTGGGCGAATATATTGCCATGATAAATTTGAGAAACACTGAGATTGGCTATGGCAGTCATGCTCTGATACCGCCGATTGACGGCCATTTTGAGGCCGGTTCTCTGACTGCAATTATCGGAGCAAATGGGGCCGGTAAATCCACATTACTCAAAACATTAGCGGGTTTACAGCCCACCGTGGCTGGGCATATCAGCTTTACTGCTGGCAGCGCCCCGCAGATGGCCTATTTACCTCAACAGACTGAGTTAGATAGTCAGTTTCCTATTGTCGTGCAAGATGTTGTGGCCATGGGGTGCTGGCCACAGAGTGGATTGCTCGGTGGAATTAATCATCAATCACGGCAACGAATCAAACAGGCATTAACTACAGTCGGTATGCTGGATATGGCCCGCCGACCTGTCGGCGAGCTTTCTGGTGGGCAGTTGCAGCGGGTGCTTTTTGCTCGCCTTTTAGTACAGCAAGCCCCACTGATTTTGCTGGATGAGCCATTTACCGGCATCGACAGCCAAACAGTGGGATTATTACTTGAGGTTATTCATCAGCTGCATAATGAAGGCGGAACCATCATTGCCGTCTTACACGACCTGTCGATGGTGGCAGCGCATTTCCCGCACACATTGTGGCTAACACCTCAGGGCCATTGCTGGCAGCCCTCAGAGCAGGTGTTAGCGCAGTGGCATCACTCTCATCACTCATCTTGCCCACTCTCCTCACCAGCCGCGCAGCCCGGCTCACTGAGGGCCGTTAACTCGTGATATTGCTTCATTTACTGACTGACCCTTTCCTTGATTTTGGTTTTATGCGGCGGGCATTAGTGGCCTGTTTGGCTCTATCACTCAGTTCAGCGCCACTGGGCGTTTTTTTGTTATTACGACGAATGAGCCTGGTGGGGGATGCGCTGTCACATGCGGTATTACCCGGAGCCGCCATCGGATATTTGATTTCAGGTATGTCACTGATTGCGATGGGCGTCGGTGGTTTTATTGCCGGGCTTGCGGTTGCCATGATGTCGGGGTGGGTGAGCCGGCGCACCCTCTTAAAAGAAGATGCCAGCTTCGCGGGTTTCTATCTGAGCTCTTTGGCCTTGGGGGTCACCCTGGTCTCTTTGCGCGGTTCCAGTATGGACCTGCTCCATGTGTTATTTGGTTCTATTTTAGCGGTTGATACTCATGCCATGACCATGGTGGGGGTTATTACCACACTCTCCATGTTGGCATTGGCGGCCATTTATCGCGCACTGGTGGTCGAGTCATTTGATCCAGTTTTTCTCCGGGTCAGCATGGGGCGCTGGTTGATGGTGGTTCATGCACTGTTTCTGTCATTGGTGGTGCTTAATCTGGTGGCTGGGTTTCAGATCTTGGGCACATTGATGTCGGTCGGGTTAATGATGTTGCCCGCGGCCAGTGCGCGCTTTTGGGCCAAAAACTTGCCGCAGACAGTGGGCATCGCCGTCGGCGTAGGCATGCTCGCCAGTATCGTCGGGTTACTGTGGTCTTATTACGCCTCATTACCTGCCGGGCCGGCCATTGTCTTGAGCGCCAGTCTGATTTTCTTCGCCTCTATCTTATTTGGGACGCGTGGTGGTGTATTAGTGGCCGCGCGCCGTTGAGAAGTACCTGTCATAAAAGGAGAGTTAAATGAAGTATTTACCTATTAGTTTGGCGGTGGCTGCCCTACTGTCAAGCCCACTGGCGATGGCAAAAACAGTTGAGGTTGTTGCCAGTTTTTCCATTCTCGGTGATATCGTCCAGCAGGTTGGGGGCGAGCATGTCAACGTGGTGACCTTGGTGGGCCCAAATGGTGATCCCCACAGTTTTGAGCCGACACCCAAAAATAGCAAGCAACTGTCCAACGCTGATGTGGTGTTTATCAGTGGATTAGGATTAGAGGGCTGGCTGGAGCGGCTGATTACGGCCTCTGGCTATAAGGGGCAAGTGGTGGTGGCCTCTACCGGCGTCGATAGCCGCAAGATGGATGAAGAGGGGGAAATGGTCACTGACCCCCATGCATGGAACAGTATGGCGAATGGTATTAAATATGCTAATAACGTGATGAATGCGTTGATTGTTGCAGACCCGCAAGATGCCGCTTATTTTCGCCAACGCGGGGGCGAATACATTCAGCAGCTGGAAAAACTGGATGCTTACGCCAAAGCACAATTTGCCAAGGTGCCTGCCGCACAGCGAAAAGTTCTGACGAGCCATGATGCCTTTGGCTACTTTAGCCAGGAATATGGGGTTAACTTCCTGTCACCGGTCGGGTTCTCTACCGAGTCTGAAGCCAGTGCCAGTGGGGTTGCTGCGCTGATTAATCAAATCAAGCAAGAGAAAATAAAAACCTATTTCATCGAAAATCAGACGGATCCCCGGCTGGTCAAACAGATTGCGGCGGCCAGTGGCGCGCAAGCGGGCGGAGAGCTGTATCCGGAAGCACTATCTGCTGCTGATGGCCCGGCCGCGACCTATGCACAAGCTTTTAAACACAATGTGGATACCCTGGTGAACAGCATGAAGTAGTCAAATAATTTAGCCTCGGCGGGACGTCTGGGGCTAATTTCTCACACTTTTATGACAAATAATAAAGCCCCGTTGGGCCGCAACGGGGCTTTTTAATGATAGATAATCAACTCAATATCAACGTTTCTTATGTGTTCCTCCCTGAACGGCTTTAAAACGTGGATTACTTTTGCAAATGACATACACCCGCCCACGGCGACGGACGATTTTGCAATCGGGATGGCGGTTTTTGGCCGATCGTAATGAACTCAATACTTGCATAATCAACTCTCAGAATTAGCTGGCTTTTTTGGTCAGGAAGCTGCCGAAGCGCTGATGGAAACGCGCGGCGCTGCCCGCTTTTGAAAACTCTTTCTGTTTACCGGTGTAATACGGATGCGAAGCAGAAGAAATATCCAATGTGACATAAGGATAGGTCTGCCCATCGCGTTCAATCGTGCGCTCAGTAGCAATGGTTGAACCCACGATGAAATAGGTGTTTGCGCTGGTATCGTGAAAAACCACGGTCCGATAGTTAGGATGGATGGCGGGTTTCATATAGAACTCCATTTGTTATGTTATATTATAACAATAATTATGCTCCATTCATTTTTCAGTTTCAAGTCCGAATAAAAAAAAACCGCAAATCGACATTTGCGGACTTTTGACGGTGGCGGCTGTTGTTACCGTATTTGGGATATATTTCAAATACTCTGAATATATTCCATTAGTGACTGTGCTCAGTGAGCTGTCGCCAGAAAGAGTGGCCATTTTGCGGGGCTGGCGCGGCGAAAAACTCACAGACGGTTGCGCCAACATCAGACATTGTTTGTCGGGTGCCCAGGCGAATGCTGTTGGGTTGAAAATCAGTAACTCCGGCCTGATAGACCAGCAAGGGAACTTGCTCGCGCGTGTGCTTGCTGTGGCCGATAGTCGGGTCATTGCCGTGATCTGCCATTATTACCAAGCAGTCCCCGGTTGCCATGGCCGCCGTCATTTTACCCAACATATTATCGACCAATTGCAGGCGCTCGGCATAGCGCGCGACATCCTGACCATGGCCGGCCAAATCAGTTTCTTGAATATTCGTACAGATGAATGCACTGCCTGCGCGTTGTATTTCTGCCAATGTGATATCCAGAATAGCCTGGGAATCGACCAGTTGTTGATAATTTCGCCCGGCAGGGTTGGCAACAATATCAGCAACTTTACCCACCAGCACTGTGGGAATGTTGACTTTGTCGAGCTGCTGCGCAACCTGAACATTAGCGTCCACACCATAACCCAGATGAATAACCTGGAAACCCTTATCGTAAACACCGGATTTCGGGCTGTTAATACCAATGTAATGTTGTTGCTTAACTTCGGCTGCGCCGATGATTGCATGACTATGGCTCAGTTGCCCGCCGTAGGCGATAACACGGTTTACTTCCACACAACCGCGCACAATTCGGCCGATCTTTTCGACTTGCGCAAAATTAATTTCACTTAAATTGGCACAAATATTAAATACTTGGCCCAAGTCTGCTTCAAGATTATCGCCAATTGCGACGCAGTTATTGACCCAGAGAAATTGCAAATTACTGCTATCATCAGGCGCACTGCGCTCTTCAACTTGATAACTTTGCTGGCGTAAGGCATTAGCCACGCGCGTTTTTACGGTGGAAAATGGCATGCTGAGGGGCGCGCGGGGCAGGGTGCCCATAATTTCCTGATGGCCCATGAAAGTATCGCCGCCCTCATGTTGCAGCAGCGCCACACCAAAGCTGGCTTGAGGGCTGTCTTGCATTACGCTGTCATGGAAATCAGGAGAACCAAGATGCAACGCATTGAGTAACCCCAGTTTTTCCAGATTGGCTAAACGCAATTTGGGGTAAGTTTGCAAAATATGCGCGCAGGTATTTGCCCCGACATCCTGTGGGCGAACATCAGAAACATCAGGCATGGCACCTACGCCAAAACTGTCAATGACCAGTACGATGAACTTACTCATAACCCCTCCTGTGCGGCGGTCGCTGGAATGGTATTTCCCTGACTATCATAAATTCCGAGTAGTATGGGCTGGCCTGATTGGATCCCGGCGACCAGGGCCACATCACTGCGGGTGGCAAAAATTTGAGTGCGAAAGCACATGATGACCGGGCTGCCGACAGTAAAGGGCTCCGCCAGGCTCAAGGTATAGTCGATGCTGTCATTGGCGGGTTTCAGGACTTGGCTGGCATGCCAGTGCCGGTCATGCACCAGCGCATTGCGCAAATGACCACGCCGGTAGTATCCCCCGCCGTAGCAATGACTGTTACCTTGGTGGCAATGTGAAATCTCAGTCAGATAAAGCATGGCGATTTGTTCTGGCTGGTTACCCTGCTGGTTGGAAGGCATTGTTCCGGTCAATGAATGGCCCGGCTCAGCATGAGTTACCCCCCATTTAGCCAGTTGCGGTAAGCTTTCAACACTGGTCGCGGAAGGGCCATTCACCTGCTCCACTTGGATGCCATGTTGCTCAAGAATACTTTTTGCCTCAATCAGGGTGTTGAGGTTCAGACTGGGTAATGTTTTGCCCTTTTCGGGATCAAAAAGCATGCAAGGGAAATGGGTGACTCCCACCAATCGCACGCCGCGAATTGCTTTTATTTCATTGATAACAATGGGTAATTCATCCAAAGAAAATCCAGCTTCTTGCCCTGGATAAACCAAGTCACCGGGGTGGCAGACTTTTAACAACAGCGCTTGCTCCTTGTTTTGGCGCGCGCAAGCTGCAGCAATTTCGCGTGCTTTGGCGACACTGTAGACCGTGATGACCTCGGGGTTATGGGAGACAACTTCATCCACCATCCCGCTTGGGATTTGTACTAAATGGCCAATGTGGGCCACTGGCAAATTATGTTGATAGAGTTGGCGTACCTCTTTGAAATCCACCGCCACAATACCTTGATAGCCACATTCCAGCAGGAGCTTGCACAGCAGGGGATTTCGGCCAAACTGCTTGCTGATGAAATAAAGAGTAATGCCACATTTTGTTGCGGTTTCTAGCAGTAAACTTGCATTTTGTCTGACCTGATCAACATCAATAATGTAGCTGTCAGGTTTAATCATCCCTTGTTGCCATAACGAAAGTGCCGCTTCTATGAGCGCTGGATTCTGTTTTTGTAATGCTTTGAGTAGCATATTCTATCCCTAATATCCTCGTCATATTTCAAGCTGGATATGCGTTTATCGCCTTCCTGGCACTCGAATTATTGAGAGTAAAATGATATTTATTTTTCATTTTTTTGAATATTTAGTGAGTGCTAAAATGACGAGCACTGCATTTACTGGGCCAGATACAGGCCATATAAGTTTACTAATAAATATCCTAATTCGTGGTCTGGGACTTCAAAGGCAAACAGTGAGAGCAGGTCGCTATTGATTTCTCTGACATTGACAAAAACTGCAGTGGCTTCAATCTCTTTTAATATTTCATCATCAATAGGCAAAATAACCTGCCCTTGACTCGCCCGCATCAGCGCATTCGCCATGTGAGTAATCAGTATTTCTCCTTGCGGATGGCGAATAGATAATTGCCAGTATTGTTCCAGGCGCGTGAGGACATTAAGCATCCCGAAGTAGACTGTGGAATCAATAAGCTGAGCGTCATATAAGATTTTTAATCTCGTTTCCATTCGCCATTATCTTCATTTTTATGAATATTTAATCATAGTAATTTATCGCTTGGCTGCAAATGTGCAAAAGGTTATTTGGTATATTGATCACAATATAATTACTCGGACGAAATTGGCTGCTTTAGGACGTTGATAATGGCTTATTTTCGGCTGGGATGAGGTGGCTGCGATTGACCAGAGGTAAAGAAAAAGGCCGCATTTGCGGCCTTTTAAATATGACTTCATGAATTGCCCAGTTGGCTTACTTCACCTTGTGGTCAACAGCATGAGCATGTTCTACATCTTCACTTTTCCGGCTAAAGCGGCGGCGAACCACCACGAAGAATACCGGAACAAAGAAAATGGCCAAGACAGTAGCGGTTATCATACCGCCCATAACCCCGGTACCAACCGCATTCTGCGCACCAGAACCGGCACCGTTACTGATAACCAAAGGCATAACACCTAGGATAAAGGCCAGTGAGGTCATCAAAATTGGCCGCAGACGCATACGCACCGCTTCCAATGTTGATTCAACCAAGCCTTTCCCTTCTTTGTCCATCAGCTCCTTGGCGAATTCAACAATCAAGATGGCGTTCTTGGCCGATAGCCCGATGGTGGTCAATAAGCCAACCTGGAAGTAAACGTCATTTTCCAACCCACGCAGGGTGGTGGCCAGTAGTGCACCGACCACACCGAGCGGTACCACCAACATAACTGAGAATGGAATTGACCAGCTTTCATATAACGCAGCTAGACACAAGAAGACCACTATCAGTGAGATGGCATACAGGGCCGGAGCTTGGTTACCCGACAGACGTTCCTGATAAGACATACCCGTCCAGTCATAGCCAATACCGCTAGGTAACTTAGCCGCTAACTCTTGCATCAGGTCCATGGCTTCACCGGTACTTTTACCCGGTGCAGCTTGCCCCAGAATTTCCATGGATGGCAGGCCGTTATAACGCTCTAATCGCGGTGAGCCATATTCCCATTTCGCACTGGAGAAGGTGGCAAATGACACCATCTGGCCAGAACTGTTGCGGACATACCATTTATCGATATCACCCGGCAACATACGGAATGGTGCATCAGCCTGCACATAAACTTTCTTCACCCGACCGCGGTCGATAAAGTCGTTTACATAGCTGCCGCCCATTGCGGAGCCCAAGGTCGTATTGATATCAGAAATAGCCACCCCAAGCGCCTGTGCTTTTTCCTGATCCACTTCGACTTTGAACTGAGGTGTATCTTCCAGCCCGTTAGGCCGCATGCCCACTAACATATCTGGATGCTGTGCCGCCATACCCAGCAGTTGGTTACGAGCTTCCGTTAACTTCTGATGCCCCAAGTTACCTTGGTCAATTAACTCGAAGTCGAAACCGGTAGCGGTACCCAATTCCACAATCGCTGGCAGGTTAAAGGCGAAGACTAAACCGTCTTTAATTTTTGAGAAAGCCGCAGAAGCACGGCCAACAATGGCTGGAACTTTGTTTTGATCGCCCGGGCGCTCATCCCAATTTTTCAGACTAACGAATGCCAGACCGGTGTTCTGACCTTGACCACTGAAACCGAAGCCGTTAACAGTAAATACTGAATTAACCACGTCTTTTTCTTTGGTAAGGTAATAATCAGTCACCTGATTCAGCACATTCTGGGTACGTTCTTGGGTTGCACCCGCCGGCATTTGTACCATGGTCAGGAACACGCCCTGATCTTCTTCGGGCAAGAATGAAGAGGGCAGCCGTATGAACAGCAAGCCCATCACAACCACCAGTGCCAGATAGATAACCAAATAACGCCCGGTGCTACGCAGGATGTTGGCAACACTGTCGGTATAGTGGTGGGTACTTTTGTCGAACATGCGGTTAAACCAACCGAAGAAGCCGGTTTTCGGGCCATGTTCGCCTTTGGCGATAGGTTTGAGCATGGTGGCGCACAGTGCTGGTGTCAGAATTAACGCCACCAGAACCGACAGCACCATGGCTGAAACGATAGTCACTGAGAACTGACGATAAATTGCCCCGGTCGCGCCGCCGAAGAAGGCCATCGGGATAAATACCGCAGAAAGTACCAGCGCAATCCCCACCAAGGCACCCTGGATTTGCTCCATGGATTTCTTGGTGGCTTCTTTCGGTGGTAGCCCTTCCTCTTGCATCACACGTTCGACGTTCTCTACCACCACGATGGCATCATCTACCAATAGCCCGATCGCCAACACCATCCCGAACATCGTCAGCGTGTTTATCGAATAGCCTAAGGCGGAGAGAATGGCAAAGGTTCCCAACAATACGACCGGTACCGCAATCGTTGGAATCAACGTTGCGCGGAAGTTTTGCAAGAACAGATACATGACGATGAACACCAGGATAATAGCTTCTACCAGCGTCTTAACCACCTCGTTAATAGAGATTTTAACGAACGGTGTGGTGTCGTACGGGTAAACCACTTTCAAACCTGCCGGGAAGAAAGGCTGTAATTTTGCCAATTCCGCTTTTACTGCCGCAGAGGTGTTCAGGGCGTTAGCCCCTGTTGCCAGCTTAATACCGATACCTGCCGCTGGCTTACCGTTATAACGGGCAATGATGTTATAGCTTTCAGCACCCAGTTGAACGATAGCAACGTCTTTCAGACGAACCTGAGAGCCATCAGTATTCACTTTCAGCATGATCTGGCTGAACTCTTCTGCATTGGTCAAACGCGTTTGAGCAATAATGGAGGAGTTCAATTCTTGACCCGGTACTGGTGGCGTACCGCCTAATTGACCTGCGGCAACTTGGTTGTTTTGTACTTTAATCGCGTTGATAACATCAACAGGCGTCAAACCGAAGTTATTCAGTTTGTGCGGATCCATCCAAATACGCATCGCATATTGGGAACCAAATAGCTGAACGTCACCCACCCCAGCGGTACGGCTGATAGGGTCTTTGACGTTAGAACCTACATAGTCCGCGATATCTTCCTGTTGCATGGTGCCATCTTCAGAAATGAAGCCGGCAACCATTAAGAAGCTACTACTGGACTTTTCAACACTCACACCTTGCTGCTGAACTTCTTGCGGCAGCAATGGCATGGCTAATTGCAGTTTGTTCTGCACCTGAACCTGGGCAATATCGGGGTCAGTGCCTGAGTTAAAGGTCAACGTCAACTGAACGTTACCGGAGGAGTCACTGCTGGAAGACATATACAACAGGTTATCGATACCGTTCATGTTCTGTTCGATAACCTGCGTAACTGTATTCTGCACAGTCGTCGCATCGGCGCCAGGATAGTTGGCGGAGATTGTAATTGCCGGTGGCGCAATGGTCGGATATTGCGCGACAGGTAATTTCATTATCGCAAGGCCACCCGCCAACATAATTATGATGGCGATAACCCAGGCGAAAATAGGTCGATCTATAAAGAACTTAGCCATGAATTACCGGCTCCTTTTAAGACTTCTTCGCTGTGTCAGCCGGGGCTGTTTTTTGTTCTGTATCAGTAACTTCTTGCACTTTCACCTGCACGCCCGGTCTGATTTTCTGTAAACCGGAAACAATCAGACGATCGCCTGCTTTCAAGCCGTCAGTCACCAACCATTTATTACCAATAGCTTGATTTGCGACCAGTGTACGCAGCTCAACTTTGTCATCCGCTCCGACGACCATCGCGGTGGCTTCACCACGAGGATTGCGCGTCACACCTTGTTGAGGCACTAACAGTGCATCAGGGCGGACACCTTCATCCAGACGGGCGCGGACGAACATCCCTGGCAACAATGCTTCATTCGGGTTAGGGAAGATAGCGCGGATAGTGATGGAGCCGGTGGTTTCGTCCACCGTCACACCAGAGAATTCCAAGCTACCGGTTTCGGCATACTCAGTGCCGTTTTCCAGCAACAAGCGCACTTTAGCTTTACCGTCTTCTTGTTTGAGCGTGCCATCAGCCAGCTCTTTTTTCAGGCGCAGGAACTCATCACTTGACTGAGTGACATCAACATACATCGGGTTAAGCTGCTGAACAGTGGTTAGCGCAGTTGCCTGGCCACTGGTCACCAATGCACCTTCAGTCACTGAAGATTTACCTGTGCGGCCACTGATTGGCGAGGTGACCTGAGTATAAGCTAAGTTAATACGAGCAGTTTCTACCGCTGCTTTTGCGGCTAAAACAGCAGCATTGGCTTGCATCGAATCAGACACCGCTTGGTCATACTCTTGCTTACTGATGTAGTTGGTACCCAGCAATGGTTTGTAGCGATTAACCGTCAGACGAGCGATTTCAGCTGCAGCTTGGGCCTTAGCTAAATCACCTTTTGCGCTGTCATAAGCGGCCTGATAAGTCGCAGGATCAATTTGATAAAGTGATGTTCCGGCAGTGACGTCGCTGCCTTCAACATAATTACGTTTAAGGATAATACCGCTAACCTGCGGACGAACTTCTGCAACACGGAATGCGGACGTGCGGCCAGGCAATTCGGTTGTGATATTCAGTGGCGCTGCTTTCAACGTCACAATGCCGACTTCAGGTGCCTGTTGAGCATGGGCTTGCGCCGCATCTTTGTCATTACATCCTATAAGTACTAAGCTGCCTGAAAGTACCAGAATTGCAGCCAGAGGCATTACCCCTCTGTTTTTGCTCATAGATAAACCTCAAGTGTCCGATTTTTAATTTAATTCAATGGATCACAAGCTTTAAAACCCATTGCTGCGTAAATTATATGTGCGTGCTATGGTACATACATTCGTGAATGTATGTAAATCGCACCCCCTCGAAAAAACAACGCTATGGCACGAAAAACCAAACAGCAAGCCGAAGAGACCCGGCAACAAATTCTAGATGCCGCTGTGCGGGAATTTTCTGCGCACGGTGTTTCCGGCACCTCACTGACTGATATTGCTGTCGCCGCCGGCGTGACCCGAGGCGCAATTTACTGGCACTTCAAGAATAAGGTAGACCTGTTTAACGAAGTTTGGGAGTTATCAGAGTCCAAAGTTGATCAGCTCGAATTAGAGTATCAGGCAAAATATCCTGATAATCCACTCCGTATTCTGCGTGAAATACTCATTTATGTTCTTGTTTCTACACGTGAGGATTGCCGACGCCGCGCATTGATGGAGATTGTATTCCATAAATGTGAATTTGTCGGAGAAATGACCCCCTTCCATGATGCACGCAAAGTTCTTGATTTAGCTAGTTATGAGCGAATTGAAACGGTTTTGCAAGGCTGTATTGATGCCAATCAACTGCCCACCAATCTTGATACTCGCCGAGCTGCGATTATCATGAGAGCCTATATTACAGGTTTGATGGAAAACTGGCTTTTTATGCCAGAAAGTTTTGATATAAAACAAGAGGCACCAGTATTAATTGATGCCTATCTGGATATGCTAGGCCACAGCCCTTGCTTGCTAAAAGAGACTATTAACGAGATATCGGACTAACTGTAGAGGTTTATATGAGTAATGAAACGAGTTCACTGGTCATCATTGCCAATGGTGCTGCGTATGGTCAGGAATCTTTATTTAATGCGCTACGTTTAGCCATTGCATTAAAAGAACAGCAGGCTTATCTCGATTTACGTCTATTTTTAATGTCTGATGCCGTTATTGCCGGTCTTAATGGGCAGCAACCGCGCGAAGGCTACAATTTGCAACAAATGTTGGAAATCCTTACAGCACAAAATGTTCCGGTTAAACTCTGTAAAACCTGTGCAGATGCGCGCGGTATTAGCGGGTTAGCCTTAGTTGATGGGGTGGAAATCGGTACTTTGGGCGAACTGGCTCAATGGACGCTAGCCGCCGAGAAAGTTCTGACGTTTTGAGTTGTGAAGGAAATACGCCTATTGGTGGCTCTAATCAACCGATATTGCTGGCCGTTACATCCTATTCAGCCGCAAGTGCGTATCTGCCCGCATTAATTACAGCTATTCACGCTCTGAAAGACTTTTCTTATTATAGCTCGAGACTGAACGTGATAGGATTTCAGCCTCTCTGTTGAAATGAAGTCCAAATATGAGCAGCAGATTTCATAATCCTTATTCTTTATCGTTTTCGTGCTTAACCGGCGCATTTTTAGTGCGCCTACAGACGATACTTATCCTGCTTATAGTTACACTACTGGCTTCAACATCGGCTTTTGCTGCCGCGGTGAGTATAGATGTGCCGACGCGTAGTGAAGTGCTGAGCCAGTTGGATACATTGTCAAAACAAAAAATATTGTCGCCAGCTGAAAAACTATCACAACAAGATCTGACGAAGACACTGGAGTACCTTGATACTATTGAGCGTACTAAGCAGGAAGCCAGTCAGCTCAAACAGCAATTAGCGCAGGCACCTGCGAAATTACGCCAAGCGACGGAAGGGCTGGATGCACTGAAGAACAATTCAGCAGATACGTTGACGCGGGAATCCTTGGCAAACTACTCATTACGCCAGTTGGAATCACGCCTAAATGAAACATTGGATGACTTACAATCCGCGCAAGAAGATCTCTCCGCCTATAACAGCCAGCTAATTTCCCTGCAAACTCAACCAGAACGTGTGCAAAGTGCCATGTATAGCGCATCGATGCGTTTAATGCAGATTCGCAACCAGCTCAACGGATTGGCTCCGAGTCAAGCGGCTTTACGGCCGACCCAGCAGCAAGCGCTGTTGACCGAGCAAGTGATGTTAAATGCGCAGCTCGATCTACAGCGTAAGAATCTGGACGCGAATACTACCTTACAAGATTTACTGCAAAAACAACGGGATTACACAACTGCGCACATCAACCAGTTGGAGCGTTATGTCCAGCTATTGCAAGAGGTCGTGAGTGGTAAGCGGTTAATTCTCTCAGAGAAAACGGCGAAAGAAGCGCAGGTGCCCGATGATGCGACTGACATTCAAAATAATCCCTTGGTCAGCCGTGAATTGGCGATTAACAAAGAATTGAGCCAGCGGCTGATTAATGCCACGAAAGAAGGCAACACACTGGTACAACAGAATATTAGAGTCAAAAATTGGCTGGATCGTGCTCTGCAATCTGAACGTAATTTAAAGGAGCAAATCACCGTTTTACGGGGCAGTTTGCTACTTTCTCGTATTTTGTATCAGCAGCAACTCAATTTGCCTGCATCTGGTTTAATTACCAATATGGGGCCACGCATAGCGGATTTGCGTTTAGAGCAATTTGAAATTAATCAGCAGCGAGATCAGTTATTCCAAGGGGATGAATACATTCAAACCTTAATGACTGATAGTAAAGAGAAAGTCAGCCCTGATGTCGAGGATGCATTGGGGCAGATAGTCGATATCCGGCGTGAGCTCTTAGACCAGCTTAATAAGCAATTAGGTAATCAGCTGACGTTGGCTATAAATCTGCAAATTAATCAGCAGCAATTACTGAGTGTTAATGAGTCACTGCAACATACTCTGACCCAGCAAATCTTTTGGGTTAGCAGTAATAAACCGATGGATTGGTCTTGGTTGAAAGCATTGCCGGGGGCATTGAAAGCTGAGCTGAGTAATTTTCATCTCACCTTATCCTGGGATGACGTATTAGCGGGCTTAATGAAGTCACTGGTGTTTTTGATACCGATGCTGATTGTGGTTGGCGTGATCCGTTCCCGCTATCAAATCATTAATAAGCATTTGGATAGGCTGGCCGCTGATGTCGGGCAATTAAAGCACGATAGTCAAATGCACACCCCGAAGGCCATTTTGCTCACTTTACTGAAAGTGCTACCAGGGGTTTTGGTCATTGTGGGCGTGGGGTATTGGTGTTTGCGTTCAGACTTCAATCTGAGTGATTTCCTCTGGAGCTTCTTCCAACGTCTGGCCCTATTCTGGCTGGTGTTTGACCTGACATATCGCATGTTATCTCCAGGTGGCATCACCGAGCGGCATTTCATGATAGCGGCTGACCGATGTGCACATTATCGACGCCAAATGGTGCGTTTAGGTGCGGCATTACTGCCCGTTATCTTTTGGTCTGCTTTGGGGGAGAAAAGCCCGCTGAGGTTGGTAGATGATGTTATTGGCCAGATTGTCATTGTCATTGCGTTGGCACTGCTGGCCTTGTTCGTCTATCCACTCTGCCGCGATAGCTGGCGTGAGAAAGACTCTCATGCCGTACGGCTGGTCATTGTCACTGCTATTGCGGGAACACCAATCGTATTGATTGGATTAATGGTTGCCGGGTATTTCTACACAACACTGCAACTGGCTGGCCGCTGGATTGATAGCCTTTATTTGTTGTTCTTATGGAATATTGTGTATCTGACAGCCATTCGTGGGCTAGGCGTTGCAGCGCGGCGTTTGGCTTACCGCCGCGCAATTGCCCGGCGACAAAATCTGGTTAAAGAGGGTGCAGAGGGGGGCGAGCCAGTAGAAGAGCCTCCATTGGCGTTGGAGCAAATTAACCAGCAGTCATTACGTTTGACCACCATGGTTCTGTTCCTGATTTTTGCTACCTGCTTTTATGCTATTTGGGCTGATTTAATCACGGTTATCTCTTATCTGGACAGCATCTCTTTGTGGCATTACACCTCAACAGTAGCGGGCGCCAGTGTTGTCCAGGCTGTCACCTTGGGTAATATGCTCGTCGCTTTGATGGCATTAGTCGTTGCTTATATTCTGACTCGCAACTTACCTGGCTTGCTTGAAGTGGTGGTTTTATCGCGGCTACAACTACGCCAAGGAACCTCTTACGCTATCACCACCATTTTGACCTACCTGATTACTGCCGTTGGGGGAATAACTGCACTTAGCTCACTCGGGGTTTCGTGGGATAAGTTACAATGGTTGGTTGCTGCTCTGTCGGTGGGGTTAGGGTTCGGTTTACAGGAAATATTTGCCAACTTTGTCTCAGGCTTGATTATCTTATTTGAACGTCCTGTTCGTATCGGCGATACCATTACTATTGGTACCTTCTCCGGTAATGTTAACAAAATACGTATCCGTGCTACGACAATCACCGATTTTGACCGTAAAGAAGTGATTATCCCGAATAAAGCTTTTGTGACTGAGCGCCTGATTAACTGGTCTCTATCGGATACCGTAACCCGGATTATTATTAAGGTCGGTGTTGCGTATGGTTCTGATTTGGCAAAAGTAAAAGAAATTTTGCTAAAAGCCGCTCATGAAAATCCGCGGGTAATGACAGATCCCGAGCCTCATGTATTCTTCCTTAATTTTGGTGCTAGCACTCTTGACCATGAATTGCGTGTATATGTGCGCGAATTACGGGATCGTAGCTATACAGTTGATGAGTTAAATAGTGTGATTGATAAGCTATGCCGCGAGAATGATATTAATATCGCGTTTAATCAGTTGGACGTTTACTTGCATAAACCCGATGGCACTGAAATTCAAGAAGTGAGTCGACCTTTCGATAACAAAGAGTTACCCCGCGGAGCGTCTGAAACGCCTACTCTAGGGGAGAGCAAACCCGATTTGCCGGATACCAATAAACCACTGGTTTAACAGAATCTGGTGGGGAGATATTGATGAATTCAATAATCTGCTATGTAATGAATCACAACAGGGCGATACCGGTTGTATCGCCTTGATTAAATAACAGAAACAACCAAGTCAATCAGATTTCTGATTGCGCAGCTTACGCTGATAATCAAGTTGCACGATGGCAAGCGCCGCCAGTGCTGTTTCCGGCGCTATCTCATTGCATTCCAGCAAGTAGATGAGATCTACTGCCAGTTGCAGTTCTGGTGAAGCTTTTTCAACTGACATAATCTGGCCAACATTTGATTTTCAGTGAGTTAGGAAAGCCGGGCGGGGATACCATACTGCTGGTGTCCATCTGGCTTGATTTCAATCCATCTACCAATTGATTTCAAGCTGCAAACAGAGGCAAACAAGAGGGGCCAAGGAACTTATATAAGAAAAGAGTTAGAACCCTGCCACATACCGGCAACTTGAAAGTTAGTAGATACTCAACATTATAGAAAACTATTCGCAATCGAAACCCTAGCGATTCAAAAAATGTGACAAATATTCAAAAACCGTTCTCTTTCTTCTCAATGCTCCGCTCTATTTTTGTCAGCGCCTGCCGGCACCGCATTAAACGGCCCTCCAAGGCAGCAAGTTCTTTCTGTATTTTTTGCTGCTCAGTTAATAGGCTCTGTTTACCCAGTAGGCTCTCTCGGTCCTGAATCATTGTCATTATTCGGCGTTCGTAGTCTTGGTGCTCAGCCAGCTTATGGTAAGGATCCAATTTATTATATTTAGGCTCAGGATTGGATTGTCTCAATTTTTGCGTCGCTAATTCTCTTTGTAAGGCTGATATTTGTGCAACCAGTTTCTCAGCCAAAAAAGCAACTTGCTGTGTGCGATTTTCTGCAACAACCTGTTTTAATTGGGCCATGTTTTTGTGTACTTCCAGTAGGTAATCGCGAAAACGGTTACCATGATTGCTAAATAAATTCAGGTCAAAACGGGCTTGTTGAGACGGAGTATTTGCTTGTGGGCCAACCTGCGCCGATAATGCCTCTATTTGGCTCTCAAGCACCTGCAATAGCTTTTCTGTACTCATGGTGCTTCTCCTGGGTATTTTCGCCAGCTTGCCTTTGAATGGCGGGGGTTACAAGTAAAGGGGCGGCAAATATCTATTTTGCGCTAATAATGACCAGAATATTTGTTGGTGATGAGTGCATGCGTTAATGATAGAGCCACTTTAATCAATGTCATTATACCCGTTATACTTCAGGCTGCATCTGTGTTGGTTGCTTTCGTGCCGGCCTCGCCTGTGTGAGCTGCTGCTGCGTTCAAATCGGTTTCCGATGGATTTGTCGCTCAATTGCCGCCCTCCAGCAACTCGAATTATTTAGGGTAGATAAAGGGAGTATATGTCTCGTTGGTTGTTGATAGCGTTGGGTTGGCTGGCCGTGGTTTTGGCCACCTTGGGGGTGGTGCTTCCTCTTTTACCTACCACGCCTTTTTTGCTATTGGCGGCGTGGTGTTTTGCCCGTTCCTCGCCCCGCTTTCATCATTGGCTGCTTTATCGTTCATGGTTTGGTAGCTATATCCGCACCTGGCAGCAGCATCGCGCTTTACCCTCTGGCGTTAAATGGAAAGCAATATTGGTCACGTTACTCACTTTCGCCATTTCGCTTTGGTTGGTGAAAATTTGGTGGGTCAGGGCAATCTTGCTTGTGATATTAACGCTATTGTTGACATTCATGTTGCGTATGCCAGTTATTGACCTATCGCAACAAAAAAGGCACTGAGCAGCTCACATTAGTTGCATTTTAATGCCAGTTTGCATAGATTTGAGCGTTTTCGTGCGCGGGATATTCCCTCGTTGCGTCCTTAGGGTTAAGGAGGCAGTAATTTTTTCTATCGGGGAGTGATCGGTAGATAGAATGAGTGACTCAGTCGATGCCTTTTTAACATCGCCTGGCCGCGTTTTAGTATGTACAGCAGTTTTATCAGGCACAAATTATGACCGCTACTGCACCTAATACAGCACAACAGCTTAAATATATTAAAGACAGTATCAAAACTATCCCCGATTACCCAAAAAAGGGAATACTGTTCCGTGATGTGACCAGCTTGCTGGAAGATCCCTTAGCCTATGCAGCCAGCATCGAGTTGTTGACTGAGCGTTATTTGGACAAGGGCGTGACTAAAGTTGTGGGTACTGAAGCCCGTGGTTTTCTGTTTGGTGCGCCGGTTGCCTTGTCTCTTGGGGTGGGTTTTGTTCCAGTACGTAAGCCTGGTAAATTACCACGCGCCACCCTCAGCGAAAGCTATGAGTTAGAATACGGCACTGACAAACTTGAGATCCACACTGACAGTATTCAACCGGGCGATAAAGTCTTGGTTATTGACGATTTACTGGCGACCGGTGGGACTATTGAAGCGACAGTTAAGCTTATTCGTCAACTGGGCGGTGAAGTTACTGATGCCGCGTTCGTGATTAATTTACCGGACTTGGGGGGCGAAGCTCGCCTGAATCAGCAAGGGATTACTTGCTACAGTCTGGTTGATTTCGACGGCCATTAATTGTACAAAAGTATCAGCCTCATAGCTAATTATGGGGCTGTTTTACTCTCATTTCCTGTACTATTTCTCCGGTATTAATCAGCTATTCCTATTGTACTTGACTTAATTTGCACCTGTGTCATTGCACACCAGCCACCCCACGCCGTTCATCACATCAAATTTTTGTCTTAAAATATTCAGCACAGGGTACAAAGAATCGACAAGCCTATATTCACAAAATAAATTTTTGGGAATGACGATGGGTGTACTGGTACACTAAGATTTAGCCTGTCACTATTCGAATGCAGCTATTCGAAAACAGACCACCTGCTAGCGACATAAGTTAAATCGTGGTTTGTATTGGTGACTAAATTATTTTTATAAATCAATGATGAAGCATTAATGAGCTATCAGGTCCTTGCCCGTAAGTGGCGCCCCAAAACGTTTGCAGACGTCGTTGGTCAGGAACATGTTCTGACGGCGTTGGCCAACGGCCTTTCATTAGGGCGAATTCATCACGCCTATTTATTTTCTGGTACCCGCGGGGTAGGTAAGACCTCTATCGCCCGGTTGCTGGCCAAAGGACTTAATTGCGAAACGGGGATTACTGCCACCCCTTGCGGTATCTGTGCTAACTGCTTGGAAATTGAGCAAGGCCGTTTTGTTGACTTGATTGAAATTGATGCCGCTTCGCGCACCAAAGTTGAAGATACACGCGAGCTACTGGATAATGTCCAGTACGCCCCCGCCCGTGGCCGCTTCAAAGTCTATTTAATCGATGAAGTTCATATGTTGTCACGGCACAGTTTCAACGCTTTGTTGAAAACTCTTGAAGAGCCGCCTGCTCATGTGAAATTTCTGCTAGCGACGACAGACCCACAAAAGTTGCCCGTCACCATACTTTCCCGCTGTTTGCAGTTTCATCTCAAAGTCATTGATGTTGAGGTGATCCGGGCGCAGCTTGAAAAGATATTGCTAGCTGAACAAATCAGTAGTGATGCTCGAGCATTGCAATTACTGGCGCGAGCGGCTGATGGCAGTATGCGCGATGCGCTGAGTTTGACCGATCAGGCGATAGCCATGGGCGATGGTCAGGTCACGACTGCCACTGTCAGTCAAATGCTAGGTACGTTAGATGATGAACAGCCGCTGGCGATCATTGAAGCGCTGGTGAGTGCGGATGGCGCGCGGGTGATGGCTCAGCTTGAGCAAGCGGCCTCCCGTGGTGTTGACTGGGAAAATCTGTTAGTTGAAACCTTAAGTTTGCTACACCGCATTGCGATGGTGCAGCTATTGCCATCGATGCTGGATAATCATTACGCCACCATCGAACCGCGCTTACGTGAGCTGGCCCGAACGCTACCGCCGACAGATATTCAGTTGTACTACCAGACCTTGCTGGTGGGGCGAAAAGAGTTGGCATACGCCCCAGACCGCCGCATGGGGGTTGAAATGACCTTGTTGC
Source organism: Yersinia hibernica (assembly GCF_004124235.1). Taxonomy (NCBI): domain Bacteria; kingdom Pseudomonadati; phylum Pseudomonadota; class Gammaproteobacteria; order Enterobacterales; family Yersiniaceae; genus Yersinia; species Yersinia hibernica. Next base: position 2,852,068 of record NZ_CP032487.1, on the reverse strand, counting down.
GGGCATTGGCGTTTCACCCGAAAGCCATCATTGCCGAGCCGCAGATTGTCTCTGCCAGCCCCCCGGCTGCAATTGCTGATAGTACTTCAGTATCGCAGCATATGCAGGCAGCGCTTCACACTCAACATGCGCCGCAGCACGAGGCTCCACCATTAGGTGCAGCGGTGCAGGTCAATGCCGAGCTGCCGGATTCTACCGCGCAATTGCTTCAAGCACGCACGCAATTACTGCGCCAGTCGGGGACGACGACAGCAAAAAAGAATGAACCGGCAGCGCCAGGAAAAGCGCGGCCGGCAAACTCAACACTGGAGCGCTTAGCTTCGGTGACTGAGCGTAGCCAACAGCGGCTGGCGGCTAAATCCACAGAAGAAAAGAAACCAGCGAAGAAAGAAGCTTACCGCTGGACGGCGCAGAATCAGCCTGAGGTGGCGGTAGAGCCGGTGGCCACCCCTAAAGCCTTGCGTTCTGCGCTGGAGCATGAAAAGACGCCGGAACTGTCTGCTAAATTGGCGCAAGAGGCGATGCTGCGAGATCCATGGGCCGCAGAGATTGATAAGCTACAGATTCCTAAATTGGTGCAACAACTTGCGCTGAATGCATTTAAAGAAGAAATAGAACCGGGTAATATTTGCCTTCACTTGCGTTCTGCCCAGCGCCATTTAAACTCGCCAGCGGCCCAAAAGGCATTGGCAGATGCATTGAGCGAATTACACGGGAATGCCGTCACCCTGAGTGTTATTGAAGATGATAACCCGGCGGAGCGCACTCCGCTGGAATGGCGGCAAGCCATTTATGAAGAAAAACTGGTACAAGCACGCCAGTCAATTATTGCGGATAATAATATTCAAACACTGCGTCGCTTTTTCGACGCCGAATTGGATGAAGAAAGTATCCGACCGGTTTAATCGCTGCGATAAGTGCATGGTGCACCGACGCAGCCCCTTGCGATGAGAGATGACTATGTTTGGTAAAGGCGGTATTGGCAATTTAATGAAACAAGCCCAGCAGATGCAGGAAAAAATGCAGCAGATGCAGGAAGAAGTCGCCAAATTGGAAGTTACCGGTGAATCTGGCGCGGGCTTGGTAAAAGTGACTATCAATGGGGCGCATAACTGCCGCCGGGTTGAAATCGACCCAAGCCTGTTGGTTGAAGATGATAAAGAAATGCTGGAAGACCTGATTGCCGCTGCAATCAACGATGCTGCGCGTCGTATTGATGAAACGCAAAAAGAGAAAATGGCGTCTGTATCAAGTGGTATGCAATTGCCACCAGGCTTTAAGATGCCGTTCTGATGCAAACCAGTCCACTCCTTGAGTCATTAATGGAGGCGTTGCGCTGTTTGCCGGGGGTTGGCCCAAAATCAGCACAACGGATGGCATTCCAACTGCTACAGCGTGATCGTAGCGGTGGCATGCGTCTGGCGCAGGCTTTGACTCGTGCGATGTCCGAAATCGGCCACTGTGCTGATTGCCGGACATTCACCGAGCAAGAGCGCTGCACTATTTGCGCTAATCCGCGACGGCAACAAAATGGCCAAATCTGTGTGGTTGAAAGCCCAGCAGATATTCATGCCATCGAGCAAACCGGCCAGTTTGGCGGGCGTTATTTTGTGCTGATGGGGCATTTATCCCCCATGGATGGTATTGGCCCTGGTGATATTGGTTTGGACTTGCTGGAGAAACGGCTGGAAACTGAAACTATCAGTGAAGTCATTCTGGCGACAAATCCGACCGTCGAGGGGGATGCCACCGCCAACTATATTGGCCAGATGTGTGGCCAGTATGGGGTGCTAGCCAGCCGCATTGCACATGGTGTGCCGGTGGGGGGGGAGTTGGAAATGGTTGACGGCACCACCTTATCCCACTCGTTAGCGGGCCGTAACCCTATTAAGTACTAATTTCATTCCGCACCGCGGCTATTTAATCTGGTGGGCGATTGTTTTGTTATTGATTATCATATGAATAATTTTATTCGTGATGCTCAATAAATCGCCCCTGATTCTCAGTTTTTTTCTCCGTTATGACTTGAAACCGCTCTCTATTGGCCCCACTTAATTTTCATTGTTCGATTTTATCTACCTATCGGTAATTTGGATTGAGGTAATTAATGAGTATGAAAGGTCAAGAAACCCGTGGATTCCAGTCTGAAGTCAAACAACTTCTCCATTTGATGATTCACTCGCTCTATTCTAATAAAGAAATTTTCTTGCGCGAGCTTATCTCTAACGCCTCTGATGCCGCAGATAAACTACGTTTTCGGGCACTATCTCACCCTGAATTGTTTGAAGGTGATGGTGAGCTGCGTGTGCGGTTATCTTTTGATAAAGAAAAACGCACTTTGACCCTAAGTGATAACGGCATTGGTATGAGCCGTGATGAAGTCATTGATAATCTGGGCACTATCGCGAAATCAGGGACTAAAGCATTCCTTGAATCTATTGGTTCAGATCAAGCTAAAGACAGTCAATTAATCGGCCAGTTTGGCGTGGGCTTCTATTCTGCATTTATCGTGGCAGATAAAGTCACTGTCCGTACCCGCGCAGCCGGTGCGCCAGCAGATGCTGGGGTGTTCTGGGAGTCTCAGGGTGAGGGTGATTACACCATCGCGGATATCACCAAAGAAGATCGCGGCACAGAAATCACCTTGCACCTGCGCGAGGGTGAAGATGAATATCTGGATGACTGGCGCTTGCGCTCGGTTATCAGCAAGTATTCCGACCATATTGCACTGCCGGTAGAAATCCAAAGTAAAAATGAAGAAGACGGCACGGTCACCTGGGAAAAAATCAATAAAGCCCAAGCGCTATGGACGCGTAGCAAAGCTGAAATCACCGATGACGAATATAAAGCATTCTACAAACATATTGCTCATGACTTTACTGACCCGCTGATTTGGAGCCATAACCGCGTAGAGGGTAAACAAGAGTACACCAGCCTGCTGTACATCCCGGCGCAAGCGCCTTGGGATATGTGGAATCGTGATCACAAACACGGCTTGAAACTCTATGTGCAGCGTGTGTTTATCATGGATGATGCGGAGCAGTTTATGCCGAATTATCTGCGTTTTGTTCGTGGCCTGATTGATTCCAATGATTTACCACTGAATGTTTCGCGTGAGATCCTGCAAGACAGCCGTGTGACTCAAAACCTGCGCAGTGCATTGACAAAACGTGTGCTGCAAATGCTGGAAAAACTGGCTAAAGATGATGCTGAGCAGTATCAGCAGTTCTGGCAACAGTTCGGTATGGCGCTAAAAGAGGGGCCAGCGGAGGATGGTAGCAACAAAGATACTATTGCCAAATTGTTGCGCTTTGCTTCAACCCATACAGACAGTTCGGCGCAGACTGTCGCCTTAGAAGATTATGTCAGCCGCATGGCAGAAGGGCAGGAGAAGATTTATTACATCACTGCTGATAGCTATGCCGCCGCTAAGAATAGTCCACATCTGGAGCTGTTCCGTAAAAAAGGTATTGAAGTCTTACTGTTATCCGATCGTATCGACGAATGGATGATGAGTTACCTGACCGAGTTCGATGGCAAAGCTTTCCAATCAGTCAGCAAAGCCGATGATTCACTGAATAAACTGGCTGATGAAGAGCGTCCGGAGCAGCAAGAAGCAGATAAAGCTCTGGAGCCTTTTGTTGAGCGTGTAAAAACTTTGCTAGGTGAGCGGGTAAAAGATGTCCGTCTGACCCACCGCTTAACAGATACTCCGGCGATTGTGACGACCGATGCTGATGAAATGAGTACGCAGATGGCGAAATTGTTCGCGGCTGCGGGCCAACAGGCACCGGAAGTGAAGTACATTTTTGAATTGAACCCAGAGCACAGTTTGGTCAAACGCGCCGCTGATGTGGCAGATGATGCCCAATTTGCGCAATGGGTCGAGTTGTTGCTAGACCAAGCTCTATTCGCTGAGCGGGGAACACTTGATGACCCTAATCAGTTTATTCGCCGAATGAATCAGTTATTAACGGCATAATTGAGTGACAGAAAGCCTCTGGTAGATAACCTGCCAGAGGCTTTTCTATGTTGTTTCAGGCTATTACCTTCTATTATTCCATCGTACTCCAGATACAATCCGATTAAGCAACCTCGCACGCCTTGAGCCAACCCCCCTGAAAATGGTATGGTTGTTCGTTTTCCGCATTTTCGACTTATTTAAGTAAAAACACATAGAAAAACTACATAGCAAGGGGATTTACGCAATGCGTATCATTCTGCTGGGCGCTCCGGGCGCAGGTAAGGGTACTCAGGCTCAATTCATCATGGAGAAATACGGTATTCCGCAAATCTCTACTGGTGATATGTTGCGCGCCGCTGTAAAAGCAGGTTCTGAGTTAGGTCTGAAAGCGAAAGAAATTATGGATGCCGGCAAGCTGGTCACTGATGAGCTGGTCATCGCATTGGTTAAAGAGCGCATTACACAGGACGATTGCCGTGACGGTTTCCTGTTAGACGGGTTCCCACGTACCATTCCTCAAGCTGATGCCATGAAAGAAGCCGGTATTAAGGTTGATTATGTGCTGGAGTTTGATGTGCCGGACGAGCTAATTGTTGAGCGCATTGTCGGCCGCCGGGTACATGCGGCTTCAGGCCGTGTTTACCACGTAAAATTCAACCCGCCTAAAGTCGAAGATAAAGATGATATGACCGGCGAAGAACTGACTATCCGTAAAGATGATCAGGAAGCCACAGTACGTAAACGTTTGGTCGAATATCATCAACAAACTGCACCCTTGGTTTCTTATTATCGTAAAGAAGCTGATGCAGGCAATACCCAATATTTTAAACTGGACGGAACCCGTAAAGTAGCAGAAGTCAGTGCAGAACTGGCGACTATTCTCGGTTAATTCTGGATGGTAAGATAGTCGAGGCGGCCTAAGGTCGCCTTTATTATTTTACGGATACCGTTGCAAGTGCATTGGTGAGTTTGAATAAACGGTGCAATACACAATAAGGACTTCTGCATGATGCAAAGTAAGCCTGGCGTACTGATGGTTAATCTGGGGACACCGGATGCTCCTACACCGCAAGCTGTCAAACGTTATCTGGCCGAGTTCCTGAGTGATAACCGGGTGGTTGATACGTCGCGATTGCTTTGGTGGCCATTATTGCGCAGTGTTATTCTACCGATTCGGTCACCGCGCGTGGCCAAGCTATACCAATCTGTCTGGATGGACGAAGGTTCGCCTTTGTTGGTCTACAGCCGGCGGCAGCAAAAAGCATTAGCGGCACGCATGCCCGATATTCCCGTTGAATTAGGCATGAGCTATGGTTCGCCAAATCTACCTGATGCCATTGATAAATTACTCGCGCAAGGTGTCACCAAGCTGGTGATATTACCGCTCTACCCGCAATACTCTTGCTCAACAAGTGCAGCAGTTTGGGATGCGGTGGCGCGGATTTTAAAAGGCTATCGCCGTTTGCCATCGATTGCTTTTATCCGTGATTATGCTGAGCATCCTGCTTATATTTCTGCATTGCAGCAAAGTGTCGAACGCACTTTTGTGCAATATGGAAAACCAGACCGATTACTGTTGTCTTTTCATGGTATTCCTAAGCGCTATGCTCAATTAGGGGATGATTATCCTCAGCGCTGTGAAGATACCTATCATGCTTTACGGGCGGAATTAACGTTACCGACAGAGCAAATTATGATGACATATCAGTCCCGCTTTGGCCGCGAGCCTTGGCTAACGCCCTATACAGACGAAACATTAAAAAATTTACCCTCCCAAGGTGTTAAGCATGTTCAACTCATTTGCCCCGGTTTCTCTGCTGATTGTCTAGAAACACTAGAAGAGATCAAAGAGCAAAATAGAGAAATTTTCTTACATGCTGGTGGTGAAAAATTTGAATATATTCCGGCGTTGAACGATGATGAAATTCATATTGATCTTTTAGAGCAGTTGGTGAAACAAGAGATTGGTTCATTATCCTAGTATTCGTGATTTTTATCTGACTGTTTTTTATAATTAATTTTTAAGTTGAGTACAGTATAGAATCTGAAAACAGTGCATTGGTAGCTGTAAGCCAAGGGCGGTAGCGTGTCTTGATTTTAGCTATATTTTGGTTGTTACCACACAAAATAGATTTATCTATGGGGATAATGAGCTAATTAATACACTCAGAACTCATGAAATATATAATTTAATCCAATAGCTGGAAATTTAAATGTCAGTGTTACGAAGAAATATTTTTTCTTTACTGCTATTGCAGGGTAGTAACTATATTATTCCTCTTTTAACATTACCCTACTTAACTCGTGTTTTAGGAGTCGAAGGGTTTGGGGTCTATAGTCTTACACTTTCATTAGCCCAATATTTTGTTATTTTAATTGATTTTGGCTTTAATTTATCAGCATCAAAGAAAATAGCTGAACATCAAGATAATCCAGAATATATATCTAAGGTTTTCTTTGAAACACTGTTTTCAAAATCTATATTATGCTTAATCTCAATTTTAATTGTTATTTTACTTCTTGCGACTAATTCACATGCTGTTATTCAACGTGAATTGATTTATACAGTACTTATGTTAATAGGTACGACATTAATGCCAATATGGTTTTTCCAAGGAATAGAAAAACTGTCTGTTGTAACAAATCTAATGATAGTGGCAAAACTATCGATGCTGCCGCTATTCTTTATATTTGTACACAGTGATGCTGATGTTAAATATGCAGTGATGATCCAATCATCAATGAACTTACTGGCTGGTATTATAGCTATAATATATATATATCGAAAAAAACTAGTCAGGACAGTCAAGTTCTCCAGTCTAAGAGTCTCACATACCCTAAAAGACTCATTCCCAATATTCTGTGCAACACTTTCCATTAGTCTTTATACCATGAGCACTACAATTATCATTGGTATATTCAGTAATGTCTATGAGGTAAGTATATTCACAGCGGCAGATAGAGTAAAAGGTGCTATTCTGGGGGTCTTTCTCGTCTTAGGAAATGCATTTTATCCGAGAATAAACTCCTTATTAGTCAGTAAAAAAAATGAAGCTTATGCACTCATTAGAAAGATTTTTTATTGGCAAGGGGCTCTATGCATCGTTATAACTATATTTGTGATTATTTTTTCTAAATTAATTACCAGGATTATGTTTGGCCATGAGTATTCAGAGGTATCTAGGTTACTGATTTTATTCTCTCCTGTTTATTTATTAGTGATTCAATCAACTGTTCTTGGTAATTATATTTTACTCCCACATGGACATAAAGCCTCTTATACTATTTTACCCATGATTTCTGCCGTAATTCATATACCTCTCTGCGCATATCTTGCATCTAAATATGGTGCAGTGGGTGGGGTGGTTTCAATTATTACTATTGAGGCATTATCCTTTATATGCTTGGCTATCATTCTTAAGAGAAAGAAACTACTATTTGAAATTCTTGCGAGAAATAAAAATGGATAATAAAAAATTACTCTCACTGATTATACCCGTATATAATGCTGATAAATATCTTGATTCGTGTTTAGCTTCAGTGTTTTCACAATGGGATAATACCTTAGAAGTCATCATTATTAATGATGGTTCAACTGACAACTCAGCAGATATTATAAAAAAATACAGTGAAAATTTTGAGTTTGTTTATATAGCACAAGAAAATGCGGGTATCTCTGTTGTTAGAAATAAAGGAATATCGACCTCTAGTGGAAGATATATTACTTTCTTAGATGCTGATGATTTGTGGTGTGATGATATTTATCACACTATCAAGGAAGTTATTCGAGCTAATTCATCTGATGGCTTGATTTTTAATTACAGCGAAATTATAGACGATAAAGAAAAAGCATTTAAGTTAATAAAAGAAAATAAATTAACTGTCGATAATCTTGATTCTGTAAAATTGAGAATAGCAGAGAGTGAAATGTTTTATGTATGGCGTTGTATCTTCAATAGAGATATTTTTAATGGGATTAATTTTGATATTGGCCGACGATTTGAAGACCAATTACTCCTTCCTATATTAATTAATAAATGTAAATCAATATTTGAATGCAAAGATTTAATTGTACAATATAGACAAGTATCGAGCAGTATTACTAAAAATATATATATATCCGACCTTGATGATAGTGAGTTCGGGTTAGTCAGGTTTACAGATCAATACTTAAAAAATAATAGTAAATATTGGGCGGTGGTTTTAGCGAGCGTATTTTTGTCTCATGTTTCAAAATGCGCCAGAATCTATCATATTAATAAATCCCGAGCCTTAGAAAGTTACAATAAAGCTTATGAAATTGTTCCATTAAAAGCCATTCTTCATTCGGGGAAACTAAAGTCTATTTTATATTACATATTTAAATATAAATTATTTTTTAGATTGGTTTCATCTGTTGAACATGAGGTGAAAAATAAATGACTGCAGTCACTATATTTACACCTACATTCAATAGAGCACATCTATTAAAACGTTGCTATCTTTCTATTCTAGAACAAAATAGAGATGATATAGAGTGGTTAATAGTTGATGATGGCTCCACAGATAATACGCGTGATGTGGTTAGAGAATTTCAAAATGAAAAAAGAATAAAAATAAACTATATCTATCAAAGTAATAATGGGAAGCAAGCCGCATGGAATGCAGCGCTAGAGAATGCGCACGGAGAATATTTTATCGGGTTGGATTCTGATGACGCCCTTGTGACTGACTCTATCAGTAAATTACTGACAATGAGTACAGTATTTGACGATAATGAAATTATAGGCATCAGGGCAATATCGATAAATTCAGAGACATTACAGCCTAATAACTGCTATTTATCTAATGGGGATAAAAAAAATTCATGGTTTGATGAATTTTCCTCCGGAATTCGCGGTGAGCGAATCGACTTTTTTAAAACAGAATTAATCAAAAATTATTTATATCCTGTCAAACCTGGTATCAATTTTATTCCGGAAATTTGGTTTTATAGTAATGTGGCTAAAAAATATAGTTTTTATTATAGCTCAATTCCAGTGCGTATTTTTTTTGATGATGAAAAAAATAATAGGCTAAGTAAATCGTCGATAAAAAAACATGCTGCAGGGCATTATATTTCTCGTAAAGCTTTATTAGAAAATGTACCGCTAAAGTTGTGGCTATCCCGTCCATTAGATTTTATAAAATCTGTTTTAAGAATTAATCAGGCTTTAGCTATGATGGATAGTAAGTATATTGACCAGACTAAATCTTCTATTTTGGTTAAAATTGTTACTTTACCTGGTGCAATAATTAATAAAATTAAAAGGCAATAATTATTCTATGAAAAAGGTTGCTTTCTTTGGTGGTGATATAAGCCATACCGGTGGAACTGAACGAGTCAGTTTAGCGCTCGCAAATTATCTTGTTAAAAATGGCTATCAGGTTGTTATTATCAGCTTAAGTGGCAATACTCCTCCTAATTTTTATGTCGATGAGAATATAAAATTAGTCTCACTTTTTGAGGAAAAAAAACGTTTTTCTATTGCCTATCTTTCTGTTGTCTTTAGATTACGTCGTATCTTAAAAACTGAATCAATCGATATTCTGATCGATGTTGATACAATGTTAGCATTGTTCAGTACAACCGCTTTATTAGGTACCGAGATAAAGCATATATCGTGGGAGCATTTTAACTATAAAAGTAATCTAAATATAAAATCGCGTAAGCTTGCTAGAAAAGTAGCTGCCAGATATTCTGATGCAGTTGTGACTCTAACTGAGAAGGATCGTGGCTACTGGCTAGAGAAAAACCAATATCCTGAAAAAATAATCGCTATAGCCAATCCATTGCCTTTTGAGCCTAAAAATAAATTAACTAAAAAAAATGCACAAAAAGTTTTAGCATTAGGGCGATTAAATTATCAGAAGGGTTTTGATCTTCTGCTCGATATTTGGGCTAAGGTAGAAAAGAAAAATAACCACTGGAAACTTATCATTGCTGGAGATGGTGAAGATAAAACGTTGTTATTAGATAAGATTAAAGAGTTGAATTTAAATAATGTCGAATTGCTGCCATCAACTCCTCATGTGAATGATTTATATGACCAATCTAGCATTTATGCAATGACTTCTCGATTTGAAGGTTTCCCCATGGTGCTACTTGAAGCTAAAGCGAGCGGGTTACCAATAATTGCATATGATTGTGATACCGGCCCTTCAGAATTGATTATTAATAATAATGACGGCTTTCTTATCCCCTTTGCAAACAGTGATGCTTTTACTCAGCAACTACTTATACTGATGAACAATGAAGAATTGAGAGAAACAATGTCACTAAGATCTTTGGAAAATGCAGAGAAATATAAAATAGAAGTGACAATAGGTCCGCAATGGACAAAATTGATAAATGAGATTTAATTCATTTTTAATATCTTAACTAAACATAATTAAAAAACAGAGTCATTAATTATAATTTTTCTCGATATAAATAAGCAATAACAAGAGGTTAATAGTGAACTTATTGTATATTATCACTGGGCTTGGTATGGGTGGAGCCGAGAAACAAACTGTCTTGATCGCCAATAAAATGTATGAGGCGGGGCATAATGTTATGATAATTTCGTTGACTGGCGAAACTTTAGTTAAACCCGGTGATGGCGTTAAATTGATAGAACTAAAATTAGAAAAAACGCCTTTTAGTTTATTTAAAGGATTATTTAAAGTTCGGGGAATAATGAAGAAATTCAAACCAGATGTTGTTCATAGCCATATGTTTCATGCTAACTTATTTTCTCGAATTTTACGTATTTTCACCAAAATACCTGTTTTAATATGCACAGCACATAATACCAATGAAGGAAGTTCATTACGAATGCTAGCATACAAATATACTGACAAGCTGGCTTCTCTTTCAACCAATGTTAGTCAGGATGCCGTTGAGTCCTTTATTCGTAAAGGGGCCTCGAGTTCTGGCAGAATGATTGTTGTCTCAAATGGTATTGATGCTTCTCAGTTTGATTTTTCAATGAATGACAGGCAAGCGAAGAGATTAGAGTTAGGTATATTAGATGATACTCCAATACTTCTCAGTGTAGGGAGACTAACAGAAGCAAAAGATTATCCAAACTTATTAACTGCTTTTTCTTTGCTTATTAAAGACAATAACTATCAAAAATCCCCCCGACTCTTTATCGTCGGAACAGGTCATCTTGATAATCAGCTTAAAAGCATGGCAAAAGAGTTTGGTATTGAAGAGTATGTGACATTCCTTGGACACAGAGATGATATCCGACAATTAATGTGTGCTGCGGATATATTCGTGCTTTCCTCTGAATGGGAAGGTTTCCCACTAGTGATAACTGAAGCGATGGCATGTAAGAAAATGATCGTAGCTACCGATGCCGGTGGTATCACTGAGGCCTTAGGCGATTGCGGTTCCATTGTTCCAATTAAAAATCCTAAAATGTTATCTCAGGAAATAGATAAAATGATAAATTTACCTGATGAAGAAAAAGAAATATTAGGTCATAAGGTGAGAGAGCGAATTATACAAAGAAATTCCATTGAGAAAATAATTGACCGTTGGACATCTATATATACTCAATACTCTCACAATAGCTAAACTTTGTTTGGAATCGCAGTATTATAAAGGTGTATTTATAGTTCCCATGACTATTAAAGAAATTTGGGGTTAAAATGTCTGATTTAATAATATTACTATTTGTATTCTTTCTTACATCAGCAGGATTAACGTATTTATTACGACTCTATGCATTAAAGAATAATATTATTGATACACCTAACTCGCGTAGCTCGCATGTTACTCCAACCCCTAGAGGGGGTGGGGTAGCTATAGTTATTAGTTTCCTGGTCGGAATAATTATTTTCTATTTTCAAGGTTATCTACCACTTTTACCTGCGGTAGGCGTGGTTATCTCAGGTGGAGTTATTGCGCTGGTGGGTTTCTGGGATGACCATGGGCATATTGCTGCCCGCTGGCGCCTTCTGGCCCATTTTGCTACTGCGGCATTTTTATTATTCTGCTTAGGTGGCTTCCCCATATTAACAGTGGCTGGATTTATTATTGATTTGGGGATATTAGGCAACTTATTTGGCTTGTTATTTTTAGTATGGATGTTAAATCTCTACAATTTCATGGATGGTATTGATGGCTTAGCAAGTTCACAGGCGGTAACAGCCTGTATTGGCGCAATTATCATTTATTTTATGAGTGATAACCATATAGAGTTGAGTCATTATCTAGTGCTTGGGTTACTTGCTAGCACTGTTTTAGGTTTTTTACTTTGGAATTTCCCACCAGCTAAAATATTCATGGGTGATGCCGGGAGTGGTTTCCTCGGATTAATTATCGGCTCTTTAGCGATAAGTGCGGGTTGGATAGAAACAAAATTCTTCTTCTGTTGGTTAATTTTATTGGGTTTATTCATTGTTGATGCTACATGGACTTTGGTACGCAGAATTATTGGTGGTTTTAAAGTATATGAAGCTCATAGAAGTCATGGTTACCAAATCGCGTCTCGAAGATTCAAACGTCATTTACCCGTAACTTTATCTGCAATTGCTATCAATATCATTTGGCTGTTTCCTATTGCGATGTTAGTTGGGATGGGCATTGTCAATCCAATAATAGCGCTCATTATTTCCTATATGCCTCTTATATGTATCGATTATAAACTCAATGCTGGTGTTAATAATGACTAATCGACTTTAATTTATAGCCAGGTAAATGAATTTAATTGCCCATTGTTAAAAATGGCGTATTCCGTCTTAGGGTTGATCTTATGTTTCTCGTGTTTATCTTATCGCTTCCAAGGCCCGTCAAGCGCGTCATCATGCTGTTGTTAGATACGATTTTAATTGCTTTGGCATATTGGGGTGCTTTTTGGGTTCGCCTGGATGTAGATAGCCCCTTTACCAGTATTGAACAGTGGGTTGCTTTGGCGGTCATTATACCACCCACCCTATTAGTGTATGTCCGACTTGGCTTATATCGAACAGTATTACGTTATGTTAGTGCAAAAATTGTCACTACTGTAATGATTGGCGTCATACTATCCTCTGGATTACTGGTATCAGGTTCCTATTTCTTAGGGGTATACCTACCCCGAACCGTATCAGTTATGTTCTTTGTTTTTTCACTAGTACTGATATGTGGTTCGCGGTTGTTCTTTAGAATGTTGTTAAATTATGGGGTTAAAGGGCAGATTCCTGTTGTTATATATGGTGCTGGTGCTTCAGGCCGGCAATTAGTTCCTGCCCTTATGCAAGCCAGCGAATATTTTCCAATTGCCTTTGTGGACGATAATCCAAAATTACATAAAGCTGTTATTCATGGTGTCACGGTTTATCCTTCTGAAAAACTAGAATATTTGATTGGGCGCTACGGTGTTAAAAAAATACTACTCGCCATGCCAAGTGTTAGCCAAAGTCAGCGTAGAGCTGTTGTTGGTAAACTTGAAAATCTTTCTTGTGAAGTTTTATCTATTCCGGGTATGTCCGATTTAGTTGAAGGTCGGGCACAAATCAGTAGTTTAAAGAAAGTCTCAATCGAAGAGTTACTTGGCAGAGACCCAGTAGAGCCTGATAAAAAATTACTGGCCAAGAATATAACAGGCAAAGCTGTGATGGTGACTGGGGCAGGGGGATCCATTGGTTCTGAGCTATGTCGGCAAATTATTATGGAGAAGCCGAGTTTATTAGTTCTGTTTGATATTTCTGAGTTTTCACTTTATTCCATCGAGAATGAAATAGCGGCAATATGTAAAAATCATAACATTGAGACTCAGTTTTTCGCACTACTTGGTTCCGTACAGAGTGAAAAACGGTTAGTCCAAGTAATGTCTAGTTTTCAGGTCAATACTGTTTACCATGCTGCTGCTTATAAGCACGTGCCCCTTGTTGAAAATAATGTGATTGAGGGGGTAAGAAACAATATATTTGGTACCCTTTATTGTGCGAAAGCGGCGATTAAGTCCGGAGTGGAAAAATTTGTTTTAATTTCTACAGATAAGGCTGTTCGGCCCACGAATACCATGGGGGCGACCAAAAGAATGGCAGAACTTGTGTTACAGGCATTATCGCAAGAGCAAGGTAAAACAAAATTTTGCATGGTCCGTTTTGGTAATGTTTTAGGTTCATCTGGCTCTGTTGTTCCCCTCTTTAAGAAGCAAATTGCCGAAGGGGGGCCGATAACTCTCACTCATAAAGATATTATTCGCTACTTTATGACTATCCCTGAAGCTGCTCAACTTGTTATTCAAGCAGGAGCTATGGGGCAAGGCGGTGATGTTTTCGTATTAGATATGGGCGATCCCGTTAAGATTATTGATTTGGCCAAGCGGATGATTAACCTTTCAGGCCTTTCGATTAAAAGTAATGAAAACCCTGATGGTGATATTGCAATAGAGATTTCGGGGTTGCGGCCGGGCGAAAAGTTATATGAAGAATTATTGATCGGTGAATCAGTACAGAATACTTTTCATCCCCGAATTATGACAGCAACTGAAGTCATGCTTGAATGGGATAAACTACATTCTCTTCTTAACAGAATTGAAACCGCCTGCAATGACTTTAATTATGAATGCATTCGTTCTTTATTATTAGAAGCACCGGCTGGATTTCAGCCAACAGATGGTATCTGTGATGTCGTTTGGCAAAAAACGCATGACGAAAATTCAAAAAATACTGCTGTTCACTAACAGTGTTGAGGTCGCTCTCTAATCATGGTTTCCTTTTATTGTTTATGGAATTGATATGAAGAATGTTGCATTTGTCATTACTAAATCAATCATAGGTGGTGCTCAAGGTTGGGTATTAGAGCAAGTTAAACTACTCAAAGATGATTGTAAGATTATCTTGATAACCTCGGAACCAGGTTGGTTAACTGAAACGATTGTCTGTGATAAGGTCATTATTATTCCTGAGATCAGAAAAATGGCCAGCATTAAGGCTGTTTACGTTTTGTATAAAGCGCTTAAAGAAAATAAAGTTGATGTTGTTGTGTCCAGCTCGGCCAATGCAGGTCTTTATAGTCGCTTAGCTCGTTTATTTTTACGTTTTCGTGGTGTGTATGTTTCTCATGGATGGTCATGTATTTACAATGGCAATATATTGAAGTTTATATTTTGTTATATTGAAAAGTTACTGTCGCATATTACAGACGTTGTGTGGTGTGTCTCTCAGAGTGATGCAGAGAAAGCAGTTAAGATTATTGGTATTAAACCGGAGAAGATAATAACTCAGCTTAATGCTATAACCCCTTTAGCTAAGCGGCCAAACCGACCATGTCAGAATAAAATTATTTATGTCTGTCGGTTAGCTTATCCCAAACGCCCTGATTTAATTTTAAAAGTTGTTGCTGCTAACCCTCAATATGATCTCGATATTGTTGGCGATGGTGAATACTATCAAGATCTTAACAGTGAATATGGTAACTATGACAATATTCATTTCTATGGTGAGATTAAAGGATTTGACAAGTTTAATGAGTATGATGTGTTTGTGTTAACATCAGAAAGTGAAGGCTTGCCCATGGCAGCAATCGAGGCCACCAGCGCCAGTTTGCCGGTTATTTTGAGTGATGTAGGTGGTTGTAGTGAGGTTGTTGATCAAAATGGAATTTTAATTGGGAATACGGCTGAAGAGTTAGAGGCTGCTCTGAGAAATGTATTTACTAATTATGATTCATTTTATAAAGCAGCTCAGAAGCAAAAGAATAAATTTGATATAAATAACGTGAAAGATAAATGCAGAGAAATTATTCTTGGGCGATAAAGTATGTCTTGGTTCCTCAAAAGATTAATAGGTAAGTTATGACTATTTTAGTAACTGGTGGTGCTGGTTATATTGGGTCACACACAGTATTAACTCTCTTAGAGAATGGTGAGGATGTCGTTGTATTAGATAATTTATCTAATGCGTCTGCTGAGTCATTGCTACGCGTATCTAAAATTACGGGTCGCACGGCAGTGTTCTATCAAGGTGATATATTAGATAGAAAATGTCTTAAGCAGATATTTTCTGCGCATAAAATTGATGCGGTTATTCATTTTGCGGGTTTGAAATCAGTTGGCGAGTCTGTTGTTAAACCGATTGAGTATTACCAAAATAATGTTACCGGTTCGATAGTGTTGCTTGAGGAAATGGTGCTTGCTGATATAAGAAAATTAATATTTAGCTCATCTGCCACTGTGTACGGAGATCCTGAATTTGTTCCTCTCACTGAAAACGCCCGTATTGGTGGCACCACAAACCCTTATGGTTCATCAAAGGTGATGGTTGAACAGATATTGAAGGATTTTTCTATTGCTCATCCGGATTTTGCCATCAGAGCATTACGATATTTTAATCCTGTTGGTGCCCATAGTTCAGGTTTGATTGGTGAAGATCCGAATGGTAAACCTAACAACTTATTGCCTTTTATTACTCAAGTAGCGATAGGAAAACTACCGAAATTGGCTGTTTACGGTAATGATTATTCTACTGTTGATGGTTCAGGTGTTCGAGATTATATCCATGTTATGGATCTTGCTGAGGGGCATATTTGTGCACTTAATAAGCTCGCGCCAGGATTTAAGGCTTATAATCTTGGGTCGGGTGTTGGATATTCTGTGCTACAGATGGTAACAGAGTTTGAACGTATATCAGGCAAAAAGATTCCGTATGAAATTGTAGCTCGTCGTCCTGGAGATATCGCCGAGTGTTGGGCGAGCGCAGAGCTTGCTTTTAAAGAGTTAGGCTGGAAAGCTAGAAGAACTTTAACCGATATGTTGGCAGATGCATGGAAGTGGCAGCAATTGAATCCCAATGGCTATGTTCGCTGAATATCCGGTTAGTTGTGCTAAAATTCACTCTCTTTTCATTTCTAATTTTTAATAAACAACAATGAAATTTCCTGGTAAACGCAAATCTAAGCACTATTTTCCTGTTAATGCCCGTGATCCTTTATTGCAACCGGCACAGGCAGAGAATGAAGTGAGCACGTCCTATATTGTGGGCATTGACCAGACGCTGGTTGATATTGAAGCCAAGGTTGATGAGGGCTTTATTACCCGTTATGGCCTTAGCCAAGGGCATTCTTTGGTTATCGAGGATGATGTTGCCGAGTGTCTTTATCAGGAGCTAGCAGCTAATGGATTAATCACTCATGAATTTGCCGGTGGGACTATTGGTAATACGTTGCACAATTATTCTGTGTTAGCCGATGACCGCTCTATTTTGCTGGGTACGATGTGCAGTAATATCAAAATTGGCAGTTATGCCTATCGTTACCTATGTAATACCTCAAGCCGTACTGATTTGAACTACTTACAGGCTGTTGATGGCGCGATTGGCCGCTGTTTTACTTTAATTACAGATAATGGTGAGCGGACATTTGCAATCAGCCCCGGCCAAATGAATCAGCTACGGCCAGAAAGTATTCCTGAAGATATTATTGCGGGTGCCTCGGCATTGGTTCTTACTGCTTATCTGGTGCGCTGCAAACCGGGTGAGCCCATGCCCGATGCGACCATGCAAGCAATCAACTATGCGAAGAAATATAATGTCCCCGTGGTGATGACCCTTGGAACGAAATACGTCATTGCAGATAATCCTCAGTGGTGGCGTGATTTTCTCAAAGAGCATGTTTCTATCGTTGCGATGAATGAAGATGAAGCTTATGAACTGACGGGGTTGAATGATCCTCTGATGGCATCAGATATGGCTTTGAATTGGGTTGATTTAGTGCTTTGTACCGCAGGCCCAAATGGGCTTTATATGGCGGGTTATACGGAAGAAGCCAATAAGCGGCAAACTCAGCATCCTTTATTGCCTGGCGCTATTGCCGAATTTAATCTGTATGAGTTCAGCCGAGCAATGCGTAAAGAGCATTGTGATAATCCATTACGTATTTATTCTCATATCGCCCCTTATATGGGGGGGCCTGAGAAAATAATGAATACAAATGGGGCTGGCGATGGTGCATTATCCGCCGTGCTGCACGACATTGCGGCTAATGGTTATCATCGTAATAATGTTCCTAACTCTAGCAAACATGTTCGTAGCTATCTTAGTTACTCTTCATTGGCGCAAGTGTGTAAATACGCGAATCGCGTGAGTTACCAAGTATTGAATCAGCATTCGCCGCGTTTAACTCGTGGTTTGCCAGAACGAGAAGACAGTTTGGAAGAGTCGTACTGGGAAAGATAATCCAACATCAGATAATAAAAAGGGCCCGCATCTGCCGGCCCTTTTTGTTTATATTGTGGTTCGTTACGGAAGACTTTTAAATTGGGCAAAGTGGGCGTTTGTCTTCTTCCGTCAGTGTTTCTATCTTCAGCATATTAAGCATGCTATTAGCAATTTCACGTTCGCCCATAACAACTTGGTTTGCACCGCGCTCTGAGATATAAACCACTTCATCGTCATAATGCGCACGAGCAATTATCTCAAGATCAGGCCGTTTAATTCTAGCCGATGCGACAATTTCCCCCGCTTCGTAGCCATTTGGAATGGTCAGTAATAGCCAACGTGCGCAATCTAAGCGCGCCAGTGACATAATATCTGCGCTGGCAGCATTGCCTAATACGGCATTAATACCTTGTTCACGCAGCGCTTCGACTCTTGGCCGAGAGTTCTCGATGACCACTAATGGAATACCTTCCGCATGCAGTTTGGCACCTAATAAGCTGCCGACTCGGCCATAACCCACTAATAATGCATGGTTGCATAAATCGACAGGGATCTGTTTTTCCTCTTCTACTGCTTCTTCCAAAATAAGATCTTCCATTGTCTCATTCTTGGCTAAATAGCGATCGAGTAGGGTGAAAAGCAACGGATTGAGCATGATGGATAAGATTGCTCCAGCCAATACCAAGTTGCGGCCATGTTCTGACATTAAACCAAGAGAAATCCCAAGTCCTGCCAGAATAAAGGCGAATTCACCGATTTGTGCCAAGCTGACAGAAATGGTGAGTGCCGTGCGTTTTGAATGGCCAAACATCCGCACTAATATGAATGCGGCGGCTGATTTACCGAAGATGATAATTGCCAGGGAGGCCAGTACCGCTAAAGGTTCACGTATTAAAATCATGGGGTCGAACAGCATCCCAACTGACACGAAGAACAGGACGGCAAAGGCATCGCGTAGTGGCAGGGTGTCTTGTGCTGCGCGATGACTGAGTTCAGATTCGTTCAATACCATTCCGGCGAAGAATGCGCCAAGAGCAAAGGATACATCGAACAAGCCTACAGCGCCGTAAGCAATCCCGAGCGCTAATACCAGCACCGCTAAGGTAAACAATTCACGGGAGCCGGTACTGGCGGTTTTAGCCAGTATCCAGGGCACCAACCGGCGGCCAACGACAATCATTAGGGTAATGAAAGCAATCACTTTACCAATGGTTATCGCCAATTCGGTGAATAACTGGCTCAAACTGGTGGTTTCGTTCCCCATCACCCCCGCAAAGGCGGGTAATAGCACCAGTGTGAGCACCATCGCCAAATCTTCGACAATCAACCAGCCAATAGCAATCTGCCCTCGTTGGCTATCAATGAGTTGCCGTTCTTCGAGTGCGCGCAGTAATACCACGGTGCTGGCGGTTGATAGACAAAGGCCGAAGACAAAACCAGTCATCAAATCCCAACCTAATAAATGAGACAAGCCCATTCCCAGCAAGGTGGCGACGGCGATTTGTGCCACTGCTCCGGGGATTGCGATTGATTTTACTGCGAGAAGGTCTTTAAGCGAGAAGTGAAGTCCGACACCAAACATCAACAAGATAACACCAATTTCAGCCAGCTCTGGTGCTAATGAGGTATCAGCAACGAAACCTGGCGTAAATGGCCCGGCCAGCACCCCTGCGGCGAGGTACCCCACCAGTGGTGAGATGCGCAGGCGGTGAGCCAAGGTGCCCAAGAGGAAGGCGAGAACAAGGCCTCCGACGATCGTGGTAATTAAGGGTGTTGAGTGGTGCATCCAGACTCCTTCTCATTATACCTGCCATCTTCTTAGTTGCAGGCGTGTTGGCTGCGTTCAATCACTTACCTGAGTAAGTTCATCGGGATTCATTCACTGGCTGTCTTCCTGCATCGTGAAATCGGTGGGATATAGCCAGGGCAGCAAGCATTTAACAGCAATAACATCAGTTTATTGCATTTATGCGATCAATGCGCGATAAAAATTAATTTTTTATCGATAAAAGTCAGCTTTGGCATGGAAATTGTTTGAAGTGGTTGTTTGTGGGGGATTTGCTGTTTCTATCTCTATTTCGCAGGGAAATCTCCCAACTGAAACTGCTATCTCAGTCGGGATTATAAGGTTATTACTATTACTTATCTTCTATATTAGGCAGGAAGACCGTTAATATCCCCAGTAATGGTAAGAATGCACATATTTGATAAACCAATTCAATACTGGTTAAATCAGCGACATATCCTAGTAGAGCCGCACCTAACCCGCCCATACCGAAAGCAAAACCGAAGAATAGGCCGGAAACCATCCCCACTTTCCCTGGTATAAGCTCCTGTGCATACACCAGTATGGCAGAGAAGGCAGAGGCAAGGATAACCCCAATTATCACGGTCAAAACCCCAGTCCAATACAGAGATGCATAGGGTAAAATAAGGGTAAATGGCGCTACACCTAATATTGACCCCCAAATAACATATTTCCGGCCTATCCTATCGCCAAGAGGGCCGCCAATGATGGTGCCGGCGGCAACTGCGAATAAGAATACAAATAAATGTATTTGAGCATTTTGTACCGAAACACCGAACCTATGCATCAGATAAAAGGTGTAATAGCTGCTAATGCTCGTCAAATAGAAGTATTTAGAGAATATCAGTACCATCAAGATAACTAACGCGCTAATAACCGTCTTTTTAGGCAGCACTTTTGCCGATGAGGCCTTTATTAGCTTGCCATGTGCTGCTCTTTGTTGCTGTTGGTACCATTTACTGACCTGCAATAGCACCACAATAGCCAGTAATGCGGCGAGTGAAAACCAGCCCACATTGCCTTTGCCATAAGGGGCAATAAGGATAGCGGCTAATAGCGGCCCCAGCGCGCTGCCGAAGTTACCCCCGACCTGGAAAATAGACTGAGCCATACCATGGCGGCCACCGGAGGCCATGCGGGCGACTCGTGAGGATTCTGGGTGGAAGACTGAAGAACCGGTGCCGACCAGTGCAGCCGCCAGTAAAACAATGGGGAACGATGTGGCTACCGCAAGCAACAAGATGCCCGATAGGGTGAAACCCATCCCTATTGGCAGTGAATAGGGCTGCGGATGTTTATCAGTATAGAGGCCAATCAATGGCTGTAATAACGAGGCGGTAAGCTGGTAAGTGAGTGTGATTAAACCAATTTGTGCAAAACTCAGTGAAAATTCAGCTTGCAGTAGAGGATAAATCGCCAGAATCAGCGACTGGATCATGTCGTTGAGCAAGTGAGATACGCTAATAGCACCCAATATAGAGAAGGAAGTGCGTTTTACAGTGGTATTAACGGAGGGCTGGAATTCAGTCTCAGAACGATCGGTCATAGTGAGTATTCGCCTAATAATTTCACTGTTAATAATGAATTGGTAATAAATACATACTATGCAGAACGAATGATTTTTACTACAGCAGAGACAATTTGATATATATAGCAATGTTCTGAAATTCTTCCATGCGTCATTACATTACAATATGAACCGTGTCACTGTATCACTTTGATTTATCATGGTATTGGTATGCATTACCTCATTTTCACTGATTAAGCTGGCCCTGAGCTGGTTAGTTTTAACGACAATATGGAGATTTGCCATGCGTTTTTCATTATCAACCACAGCATATGCTTTGGCTGCATCGCTAGCGTTTGCACCGGGATGGGCAGCGGCTTGGGAGAAAGATAAAACTTACGATATCACCATACTGCATACCAACGATCACCATGGGCACTTTTGGCAAAATGATCACGGCGAATATGGTCTAGCGGCTCAGAAAACCTTAGTTGATGACATTCGCAAACAAGTGGCCGCAGAGGGAGGAAGCCTGTTGCTGCTCTCCGGTGGGGATATTAACACCGGTGTACCAGAATCTGATTTACAGGATGCCGAGCCTGATTTCCGCGGCATGAATCTGGTCGGTTATGATGCCATGGCCATTGGCAATCATGAGTTTGATAACCCGCTGAGAGTGTTGCGCCAGCAGGAAAAGTGGGCAACTTTCCCATTATTGTCAGCTAATATTTATCAAAAAAGCACTCAGCAGCGGTTATTCAAACCTTATGCTCTGTTTGATAAACAAGGTGTGAAAATTGCTGTAATTGGTTTAACCACTGACGATACCGCTAAGATCGGTAATCCCGAGTATTTCACTGATATTGAATTTCGCGTCCCAGCCGTTGAAGCGGAGCAAGTTGTCTCTCAGCTGAGAAAAACCGAAAAGCCTGACATTATTATCGCTGCTACTCATATGGGGCATTATGATGATGGCAAACATGGCTCTAATGCGCCGGGTGATGTCGAAATGGCGCGCAGCTTACCTGCAGGTTATCTGGATATGATTGTCGGGGGGCACTCACAAGATCCCGTCTGTATGGCCAGTGAAAACCGTAAGCAGGCTGATTATGTGCCGGGTACGCCTTGTGTTCCAGACCGGCAGAATGGTACTTGGATTGTGCAGGCGCATGAGTGGGGCAAATATGTGGGGCGGGCTGATTTCAAATTCCGTAATGGTGAGTTGCAGTTAGTGAATTATCAGTTAATTCCGATCAATTTAAAGCAAAAAGTTGAGCAAGCGGATGGGCGCAGTGAGCGCGTCTTGTATACGCAACAGATTGCGCAAGACCCATCAATGCTAAAACTCCTAACGCCGTTTGAAGAGCAGGGCAAGGCGCAGCTGGAGGTTAAAATCGGCAGCGTGAATGGCAAACTCGAGGGAGATCGCAGTAAAGTTCGTTTCGAGCAAACTAATTTGGCACGCGTGCTATTGGCCGCACAAATGGAACGAGCTGGTGCTGACTTTGCAGTGATGAGTGGTGGCGGTATTCGTGACTCTATTGACGCCGGTGATATCACCTATAAAGATGTTCTCAAGGTTCAACCATTTGGTAATACCTTAGTTTATGCCGATATGAAAGGCGGCGACATTGAGAAATATCTAGCTGTGGTGGCAAATAAGAAAGTAGATTCAGGTGCTTATGCTCAATTTTCCAACGTTAGCTTAGTGGCTGATGGCCATGGTGTCAGCGACGTGAAAATCCAAGGGAAACCGCTGGACGCCAATAAAACTTATCGTCTGGCGACATTGAATTTTAACGCGTTAGGCGGGGATGGCTATCCGAAGATTGCTACCTTACCGGGCTACGTGAATACCGGCTTTATTGATGCAGAAGTTCTAAAACAGTATATTGAAAAGCACTCTCCACTGGATGTTAATCAGTATCAGCCGCAAGGTGAGATTGTTTATAAGTAACTGTAATTAATTGGGATGATATGCATCTTAAGCGGTGTATGTCATCCCAGTTTTGTTTTAAGGCCTGAGCTCACCGTATTGATAAGAGGCCGCCGCGTCTGGCTGGTGATTTTTCAAACATATTTCTGTGAAACTTGCCACGTTCAACACTGGTCAATTACTCAATGCTGGTTACGATTAATCCCGCTTGGCAATATCGGCAAATGTACCTTGCAGCAAACGGCATAGATCCGTTGCTGCTAATTCAATATCTAAGCCGCGTTTACCGCCGGAAACAAAGATAGTCGCGTATTCTTGCGCTGAGCTGTCAATCACGGTGGGCAGGCGTTTTTTTTGCCCCAATGGACTGATGCCGCCGACTAAATAGCCGGTGCTGCGCTGTGCTAATTGCGGATCAGCCATTTCGGCCTTTTTGGCCCCCAGTGCTCGCGCCACTTTTTTGAGGTCAAGTTGAGTGGCAACGGGGGTGACGGCAACTGCCATATTTTTGGCATCACCATTTAAGGCGACCAATAATGTTTTATAAACTTGATCCGCATTGAGGCCCAGTTTTTTGACTGCTTCATCACCGAAATGGGTTTCTGCTGCATCATGGTGATAGGGGTGTAAAGTGAAAGTAACTTTTTGTTTTTCCAGCAAAACGACGGCAGGTGTCATCATAAACGTCCAATTAAAAATGAAAATTTATTCAAGTGGGATATCCTACACGCAATCATTGTCGTAGGTTAAAAATTAATCCAACAAAATCAGTGCAATGATCGCGCGCGGCACGATATATGATGAATGTCAGTTGCTAATCTAATCATCAGGTTGCTACCCTATAGTTGCTGCTCATATTATCCGCAAGGAATATGAGTGCTGAATAATTAAAATAATGAAAATTCCTCTTTGACTGGCCGATAGTGATATCGGCCATTTTTTTCGGATTTTTAATGATGGTTGGGTTTCAATAATTCAGGTAGGTTGCCTTCGCCATATAAATGCAATGCTCCGACCGCGACCACATAGTGCCCGGCGGGTAACTGTTCGAGCTGCTGTTGCCAGCGTTTGTTGCGCTGAATCATCAACACGTCGTATAGACCTTGGCTGAAAGTGGGGGCCAGAGTGGCCAAGTCATTTACCGGGCGGTGCTCCAGCCACCAGCCCATCATGGTTTGCAGCAGGCGGGCGTTGGTGTGCCAATGGGTTAAGGTGTCTTTTAACAATGACATGCCGTTATCGGGCAGGGTCGCCAGTAAGTCGAGCTGCATTTGTGCGCCTTCCAGCTCAATCACTGTTTTCTCCTGCGCAGCGGCGGCTTTCAATAATTGATAATCGATGCCGTATTCGCCGCGTAGCCCTAAGCGCTGGGCTTGGCGGGCCTGTAACATCAAGGCAACTTGCCATGCGGGCAGCAAGGCCATGAACTGCGGGTCACTGTCCAGCTCTTCGCAACGTTGCAGCAATTGTTGATAGTCTTCTTCAGATAACCGGTCAATTAAAGGGGGGCTGAGATTATCGTTTCCGAATGGTGGGGTTGTTTCAGTGATATCTGCTTCTACAATCAGTGCGTTGGCCTGATTCAATTTATTTAATAACTCGTGGGGCAGCGGGAACATACCCTCGGTTCCCATATGAATGCTGCCAACCAGGTGAAAGTGACGTCCACCGGGTAAAGTCATGTCTAGTGCAGGGTAGGTGTAGGTTGTCGGGGCTGTTATGCCCAGAAATTTTGCAAGGTGGCGTAATAATTGGCCCATCGAGTTCCCTTATTAGCGTTTCTTAACATGCTAAACGCTAAATGGCACACAATAAAGGGGTGTGTGCCATTCGGTTCCTAATTACTGCTTAGGTTTAAAACGCAACAAGCGGTTGGCATTACTGACCACGGTAATGGATGACAGAGCCATGGCCGCGCCGGCGACGACTGGGCTGAGTAATGTCCCGGTGAATGGGAACAGAATACCCGCCGCAATGGGGATCCCCAGCGCATTATAGAAAAATGCCCCTAACAGATTTTGCTTCATATTGCGCAATGTGGCTTTGGCTAACTCAACAGCATCCGCCACCCCATGCAGGCTATGGCGCATCAGGGTGATGGCCGCAGTTTCAATCGCAATATCACTGCCGCCGCCCATGGCAATGCCGACATCGGCTTGTGCCAGTGCGGGGGCATCATTGATTCCGTCGCCAATCATTGCCACTTTATGTCCGGCGGCTTGCAGTTGCTTGATGGCTTCGGCTTTGCCATCCGGCAGGACACCGGCGATCACCCTATCAATACCGGCTTCTTTGGCAATGGCATTCGCGGTAATGGGATTATCACCGGTTAACATTACCAAGTTGTATCCTAACTGGTGCAAACGTTGCAGCGCGCTGACACTGTCACTGCGCAGCGGGTCGCGGATAGATAACAATGCCGCCGGTTTGCCCCGTGCCGTCAGAATAACCGGCGTCGCCCCCGTTGCTGCTTGCTGTAGCATTAATGATTGCAACTCGCGGGTATCAATTTGTTCCTCCTCCAGCAGGCGATTATTCCCCAGCAATAATGGCACGCCATCGACTTCACCACTGACCCCTAAACCGCGCAATGTGCGGAATTGATCTACCGTCGCCAGTGTTAGCCCCTCGGCCCGCTGCAAAATGGCGCGCGCCAGTGGGTGATTGGAACCGGTTTCCAGTGCGGCGGCCCATGTCAGTGCTTGCTGCTCACTGACGCCGTTAAAAGTATGAATCGCCACCACTTGTGGATGTCCTTCGGTCAGAGTGCCGGTTTTGTCGAACACTAAGGTGTCGAGGTTGCTGGCTTGCTGCAATGCATCCGCATCCCGCACTAACACGCCAAACTCTGCCGCGCGGCCAACACCGGAGATAATCGACATGGGTGTTGCTAGCCCAAGGGCACAAGGGCAGGCGATAATCAGCACTGTCGTGGCGACCACCAAGGTGTAGACCAACTGCGGTTGCGGGCCGAAGAAATACCAAATCAGCCCGGCGATAACCGCAATCGCGACCACGGTTGGCACAAATACCGCGGAGATTCTATCGGCCAGTTTACCGATTTCTGGTTTACTGCTTTGGGCCTGACGAACCAGTTTGATGATGCGCGCTAATGTTGTCTGACTGCCGATAGCATTGGCGCGAAACAGCACGGAACCATCCTGAACTTGTGTCCCAGCGTGGACGACATCACCCGCTGACTTTTGCTGTGGGATAGGTTCGCCGGTCAACATGGCCTCATCCATCCACACTTCACCTTGCACAATCTCCCCATCAACCGGGACACGGTCACCGGTGGTCAAGCGCAGGATCATGCCCAGTTGCACATCAACCAATGGGATGAGTTTCTCGCCCTCATCGCTCACCAGCCGTGCTGTAGGTGGCGCTAAATCTAGCAGGCGCTCCAGTGCATTTGACGAGCGCTGTCTGGCGCGTTGTTCCATGGCATGACCAAGATTAATTAAGCCGATAATCATGGCGCTGGCTTCATAATAAAGATGGCGCGCTTCCATCGGGAAAACATCCGGCCAGATGTTCACTGTGATGGAGTAAATCCATGCCGCGCCGGTGCCCAATGCCACCAAGGTATCCATAGTGGCGCTGCCATTTTTCAGGCTAACCCAAGCATTACGATAAAAGTGGCCGCCCGCGAAGACCATCACCAGCAGGGTGATTATCCCGATAATTAGCCACGGGGTTTGGCTTGCGGGGGTTAGCGTCATGCTACCGCCAAATAATCCCCATCCCATCAATGGGATACCCAATAATAGCCCGAGTGCGGCTTGCCATTGGAAGCGCTTCATACTGGCTTGCGACATTTGCTGCTGGCGCTCGCGTCGCTCCGCTTCATCTTCAATAATTTCAGCACCATATCCGGCGTTTTTGACCGCAGCGATGAGGGCTTCATTGCTCGGGTGCCCGGTGACTAAGGCACTGCGCTCGGCCAGATTGACGCGAGCAACCTCGACCCCCTCAACACTTTCCAGTGCATTTTGTACTTTGGATACACAACTGGCGCAGCTCATTCCGGTCAGTAGCAACTGAACACTGTCGCTATCACTGGTGGCGGGTGCTGCCGCTGATGTTGTTGCCGGAACCGTAGAAGAGGCCGCTGCCAGGGATTCCGGCTGTGATGGGGCTGAGTGAGTCAGCGGCTCAGTTTTTGGGGCATGCGCCCCTGCTAATGTGGCGTGATAACCGGCTTGTTCCACGGCATCAATCAAGGCTTGTGCCTCAACTTTGCCATACACCTTGGCACTCTCGAGTGTGACATCTGCGGCAATGACGCCGGCAACAGCTTCCAGTGCTTTGCGAGTCGATTCAATGCAATGCCCGCAACTCAAACCCGAAAGCTGTAACTCAATATCGGGGGTTTGCGCTTTTTCTGCCTGATAACCCGCCTGTTTGACCGTATCGATAAGTGTCGTGGCTTCGGCCTCGCCAGTCACTTTGGCGTAGTGAACATTTACTTCTGCATGATGAACATCTTCACGACTTTCTAATGCCGTTTTGACCCGTTTGGCACAATTCATACAGGAGAGGCCGTGTAAGGCCAACACAGTGGTTTGTAACATAATTAACTCCTTATCGAATAAGAACCTATCCATAAATTTTCTCGGGATAAGTTTAGTCGGTATTCCTAGCTATATCCCTTATTCAGGGCAAAAATGGACGGTAAGCTGTACTGGTTTTATTCCGCTTGACTGACATGGTTCCTTTCACTAATTATAGAGGTTAAACCTTCCAGCAAGGGGAAGGTCAAGGGGGTAAAGTGAATATTAGCGATGTTGCAAAAAAAACCGGTTTAACCAGTAAAGCCATTCGTTTTTACGAAGAGAAGAAACTGGTGACCCCGCCGATCCGCACGGATAATGGCTATCGCAGCTACAGCGCCAAGCATATTGAAGAGTTAACCCTGTTACGCCAGGCGCGGCAGATTGGTTTTACCTTGGATGAATGTCGCGAGTTACTGGCACTGTTTCATAATCCAGCGCGCCACAGTGCTGATGTGAAAGCGGCAACATTACAAAAGGTAGCGGAAATCGAAACACACATTAATGATCTTAATCAGATGCGGTTGCGGTTATTGGCTTTGGCGGATGAGTGCCCAGGGGATGACGGCGCGGATTGCCCGATTATTAATAATCTGGCCGGGTGTTGCCACACCGCCGAGAAGCAAGATGTTAATAAACAAGAGGAAGCTAGCTGACAGGCCGGGAACCCCGAGCCTGTAGTGAGCGGCGCATCCAGATAAATGCGCCTTATAGCGGGTTAGTGACGGTGAACCGCCCTGACATGCAAGGTATTCCCCTCCACTAAGATAACTTCAACTTCGCTACCGGCACTCAACTCATTAGAGCAATAAATACGCCAGCTGCTGTCACCCACTTTCATGCGGCCATAGCCGTCAACTGTCGGCTCGGTTAAGGTCGCGCGTGTCCCCAACAATTGATGATTACGTTGGTTTAACATGGCCGGCAGCGGTTTGGTGCGTTTACTCAACCAATACCACCACAGAAATGCAGAAATCACGGTCAGAACAGCGAATAACACACCTTGCATCTCCCAACTGAAGGGAAAAAGCCAGACCAGAATACCCACGACCACGGCAGCGACGCCGCTCCACAGCATATAGCCACTGGCACCCAACATCTCAGCGGCTAATAATAGCCCGCCGAGTGATAGCCAAAACCAGTTCGGATTTGCTGCAATATCCACCAGCATGGTTATTTACCCCGGCTGTTTTTACTCTCACCAATCAGCTCAGCAATACCACCAATAGCGCCCATCAGGTTACTGGCTTCCAATGGCATCATGATGACTTTGCTGTTATTGGCCGAACCGATATGTTGTAATGCATCGGTATATTTTTGTGCCACGAAGTAGTTAATGGCTTGAATATCACCCGCAGCGATGGCCTCAGAAACCATTTTGGTTGCTTGAGCTTCCGCTTCTGCCGCACGTTCACGCGCTTCTGCTTGCAAGAAGGCTGACTGACGTTCACCTTCCGCTTTCAGAATTTGTGATTGTTTTTCACCCTCGGCGCGCAGGATAGCGGCTTGACGAACCCCTTCGGCTTCCAGAATATCTGCACGTTTGGTTCGTTCAGCTTTCATCTGGGCGTTCATCGCAGAGATCAGTTCAGTTGGTGGGCGCACATCACGGATTTCAATACGGGTGATTTTAATGCCCCACGGGTTGGTGGCTTCATCGACGATATGCAATAGGCGGCTATTGATGTTGTCGCGCTGAGACAACATTTCATCGAGTTCCATCGAGCCTAAAACAGTACGGAAGTTGGTCATGGTCAAGTTAACGATGGCCAATTCCAAATTGCTTACTTCATATGCTGCTTTCACGGGATCAATGACTTGGATAAAGCAGACGGCATCAATGGCGACGTTGGCGTTATCGCGGGAAATGATTTCTTGCGATGGGATATCTAGAACTTGTTCCATCATATTGATTTTACGACCAATACGATCCATAAATGGCACGACGATATTCAGGCCAGGCATCAGAGTTTTGGTATAGCGACCAAAACGCTCGACAGTCCATTGAAAACCTTGCGGGACGATTTTGATTGAGGAAAAGACCACAATCAGGGCGACAACGATAAGAACAGGGATAACCGTAAACATATTTAACTTCCTGTCAGCAATGAATATTGTTTCTTAATATTACGTGACCGCGCGCTAAATGCCTAATGAAAGGCAGGTAAATGCGTGTAAATGAGAAAAAGTGAGCAACAGGTAGCATAAAACAGCGCGGGATGCCCCCGCGCAGTAGCAAATAATGGCAATAGAATAACGGTGAATGACTGTTAAATATCCCTATCAGTACAGAAATGAATACAGTTGACGGCGATATTTGGCTGCCAGCGCATCGCCAGTGCCTAATGCGGCCAAAATATCCATTAATGTCTTTCGCGCGGTTCCATTCGCGGCACTCAGGTCTTTCTTCAAGTGACCCAGCAGTAACTCTAGTGCCTCTTCGTTGCGACCAACCTGATGCAGTTGCAGGGCTAATTGTACCGCCAGTTCGACATTATCCGGTTGTTCCGCCACTTGTTGCTGTAGCTGCTGGATCTCGGGGGTATCAGCGGCTTGTTTGAGCAACTCAATTTGTGCAATCAGCCCTTGATAACGGGTATCACGGTCTTGCAGTGGAATGGTGGCTAACACGCCCTCAGCATCTTCACTGCGATTGAGCAGGATTTGTGCCTCCGCCAGTTGCAGGGCGATGTCGCTGGTTTGTGGGTTATTGCTTTGTTGCATCAGTTGCCAGGCGTCTTTCAGTAATGGCAGCGCTTCTTGCACTTTGCCCTCACTGATTAATTGTGCAGCTTCCTGCGCTTTCAGCTCTTCAGGTTTCGGCAATACCCGTTGCAGTAACTCGCGGATAATCTCTTCTGGCTGTGGCCCTTGGAAGCCATCTACCGGCTGGCCGTCTTTAAAGAGATAAACCGCGGGAATGGAGCGCAGGCCAAACTGGGACGCTACCATCTGTTGTGCATCGCAATCAACGCGCGCCAAAATGAATTGGCCCGCATATTCAGCGGCCAGTCTATCCAGTACCGGGGTCAGTTGCAGGCAGTGCTGGCTGCGTTCAGACCAAAAGTAGAACAGCACTGGCACTGTCATGGATTGTTCTAAGGTCTGGTGTAGGTTAGCTTCAGTAATATCAATCGTAGTAGGTGCTAGCATGAATTTTTTCTCTCATCCGTTTTAGCAGTAAATGGGGGCAAATTATATTGCTTCAACCCTCATCGCTATTATCAGGCATTGCCCCGCAAGACTTTATCGAGCATCCGCCCAGGCAATATGCGGCGTAATATGGTGAGCGCATGGGCCACTAAGGTGACGGGATAACGTAATTGCGGGCGCGGGCTTTCCAGCGCATGGCGCAATTTCGGTAAAATAGCTTCAGGCGGTAAGGTGAAGCGCTTCGCAATCCCGGGGTTATTGACCGGTTTATCAACCTGCGCTTGATTCACATTTTGCGTAAAATGAGTGCTTATCGGGCCAGGCTCAATCAAACTGACATGAATTCCGCTGTCATGCAGTTCCATGCGCAATGCATCAGACCAAGCCTCCAGTGCATATTTACTGGCGGCATAAGCACCACGGCCAGCAGTTGAAACCAACCCCATCACCGAACTGGTTTGAATGATGCGCCCCTCACCGTGTGGCAGCATGGCCGGCAGCAAAAGTTGCGTCAGTTGGTGGGTACCAAACAGATTGGTGGAGAATTGTTTTTCCAGCTGTTGGCGCGAAATGGTCTGCAATGGCCCGTATAACCCAAAGCCGCCATTGTTAAACAAACCATACAAACGCCCTGCGGTTAACGCGATAACTTGCGCCGCCGCTCGTTCGACACTGGCGCTGTCATCCAAATCCAGTTCAATCCCCTCCAGGCCCCATTGCGCCATCTTGGCCACATCCTCGGGTTTACGGCAGGCCGCCAGCACGCGGTAACCGCGGTTTTTTAAGTCTTGCGCCGTAATCAGGCCAATACCGCTGGAACAACCGGTAATTAATACTGCTTTTTGCATAACTTTACCTAGTGAGTGATTCTATTTATCTAAACAAGTGGTTAACTAAGACTTATTGGTTACTAACGGCTGGAGTTGTTGCGCCATCCAATCGGCAATGAAAGGCTGGGCCTCGGCGTTAGGGTGTAAGCCATCATCCTGCATCCACTCGGGCTTTACAGCAACTTGTTCCATAAAGAATGGCACCAGTGGAATGTTGAATTGCTGTGCCAGCTGTGGATACATGGCGGTAAAAGCATCAGTATAGCGGCGACCATAATTGGGCGGAATACGGATTTGCATTAATAAAGGTTGCGCTTTTGCTTGTTTGATTAGAGTGATAATTTGCCTAAGATCCCGCTCAATATCTGCAGTGGGGAAACCGCGCAAGCCGTCATTAGCACCCAGTTCAATCAACACCCAGCGCGGCTGATGCTGTTGCAGCAGGGCGGGGAGGCGGGCTAAGCCCTGTGCCGCAGTATCACCACTGATACTGGCGTTAACCACCTTGGGTAATGCTGGGGTGGCTTGCCATGTTTTATCCAGCCGTGAGGGCCATGCTTGGGCAATTGGCAGGCGGTAACCGGCGCTTAAACTGTCGCCGAGAATCAAAAGTGTATCGGTTGCGGCGGCACGCAAACTGAATAATCCCAACAGCAATAGGAAGGGAAGATGCCAGCGGAAAACGTTCTTGAAGTTCATCATCTTAATAAACACGTCGGTCAGGGTGAGCAACAGCTCTCCATCCTTACCGGAGTTGAGCTGGTTGTCAAACCCGCTCAGACAATTGCGCTGATTGGTGAGTCCGGTTCAGGTAAATCAACCTTGTTGGGGATCCTGGCTGGCCTTGATGATGGCAGCAGTGGTGAGGTGAGCTTACTCGGCCAATCTTTGACCGCGATGGATGAAGAGGGGCGCGCGTTACTGCGGGCCAAAAATGTCGGTTTTGTGTTCCAATCATTTATGTTGGTGCCGACCCTCAATACGCTGGAAAATGTGCAACTCCCGGCATTGCTCCGCGGTGAAAATGATCGCGACAGTAAAATCCATGCCATTGAGTTAT
This sequence comes from Yersinia hibernica, assembly GCF_004124235.1. Classification (NCBI taxonomy): domain Bacteria; kingdom Pseudomonadati; phylum Pseudomonadota; class Gammaproteobacteria; order Enterobacterales; family Yersiniaceae; genus Yersinia; species Yersinia hibernica. The sequence goes on along the minus strand of NZ_CP032487.1, from coordinate 2,819,104 downwards.
TAAAACAGGTCGGGTTGGAGAAGCGCCTGCAGCATCTGCCGGCCCAACTCTCCGGCGGCGAACAGCAGCGCGTGGCGCTGGCCCGCGCGTTTAGCGGTCGGCCCAAAATATTATTTGCCGATGAGCCCACCGGTAATCTTGACCGGCACACCGGCGACCGTATTGCTGATTTGTTATTCTCCCTTAACCGCGACTATGACACCACGCTGATTCTGGTGACCCATGATGTACAACTGGCTGGCCGGTGCCAGCGTCGGCTGCGGCTACAAGACGGTAAATTGTGGGAGGAAGCATGATTTGGCGCTGGTTTTGGCGTGAATGGCGCTCCCCCTCACTGCTGATTGTCTGGCTGGCATTAACCCTGGCGGTGGCGTGTGTCTTGGCGCTGGGCAGCATTAGTGACCGGATGGAGCAAGGACTTAGTCAGCAAAGTCGTGATTTTTTAGCCGGTGATCGGGTGCTAAGAACTTCCCATCCCGCCCCTGAGGGGTGGTTATTGGAAGCGCAGCAGCAGGGGCTGTCTGTCAGCCGCCAGCTGTCATTTATGACGATGACCTATGCCGGTGACCGCCCGCAACTGGCCGATGTGAAAGCCACGGACTTAGCTTATCCGCTGTATGGCAAGCTGGAAACCTTACCGGCCGAGGCCAAACTGGAACCGGGAACTGCGCTGGTGGCCCCGCGATTGCTGGCGCTGCTTGGGGTTAATGTCGGCGATAGCTTGGAAGTCGGTGATACTTCACTGAAAATCATTGGTGAAGTGCTTCAAGAGCCTGATTCCGGTTTTAACCCATTCCAGACTGCGCCGCGTGTTTTAATCAACCTGGCGGATGTCGAAAAAACCGGTGCAATCCAGCCGGGTAGCCGCTTGAGCTACCGCTATATGTTTGCAGGCTCGCCGGAAGCTATCACTCAATTTAGTGATTGGCTGGCCCCGCAATTGAAGCCAGACCAGCGCTGGTATGGCCTGCAAGAATCCGGCGGCGCGCTGGGGAAATCGCTACAACGTGCGCAGCAATTCTTGTTGCTATCGGCGTTATTGACCTTATTGCTATCAATTGCCGCGGTTGCCGTGGCGATGGGGCATTATTGCCGCAGCCGCTATGATTTAGTGGCGGTGCTGAAAACATTGGGGGCCGGGCGCAGTGCTTTACGGCGGTTGATCATCGGCCAATGGCTCTCTGTTTTGGTGCTGGCGGGCCTGTGTGGCAGCGTCATTGGGCTATTGTTCGAGAAAATCTTAATCCGCTTGTTGTCCCCGGTATTGCCGGCAGCTTTACCGGCTGCGGGTTTATGGCCATGGATATGGTCAATGGGATCGCTGATATTAATTTCGTTGCTGGTGGGAATTCGCCCCTATCGGCAATTGCTGGCGACGCAACCCCTGCGGGTATTGCGCCGTGATGTCAGCGCCAATGTTTGGCCGCTGCGCTATTTTATTCCGGTGATGATTATCATCGTCGTGGGGCTGCTGGCCTTACTGATGGGCGGGAATTCGCTGTTATGGGCGATCCTCGGCGGCATGCTGGTCTTGGCGTTGCTGTTAGGTGTGATTGGCTGGGGCGGATTATTGCTATTACGCCGCCTGACATTTACCCGCTTATCATTGCGCCTGGCTATCAACCGGTTATTGCGCCAACCATGGATGACATTGACTCAACTGGCGGCATTCTCATTGTCATTCATGCTGTTAGCCTTATTATTGGTATTGCGCGGAGATTTACTGGATCGCTGGCAACAACAGTTGCCCGCCGATAGCCCGAATTATTTCTTATTGAATATGACGCCGCAGCAGGTGCCGCAAGTCACGGAGTTCCTGACCCAACATCAGATAATCCCATCGACTTTTTATCCTATCGTCCGGGTTCGCTTGTCTGAAATTAATCAGCAACTGGCGACCGAGCGGATTGCCGAGGATGCCCCCGGTGGTGAAGCGGTTAATCGGGAGCTGAATCTGACCTGGCAGCAAGATTTGCCAGCTCATAACATTCTCACCGCAGGCCAATGGCCGCCCAAAGCAGATGAAGTGTCCATCGAGCAGGGAATTGCTGACCGGCTGGGGATTAAAGTCGGCGATAAACTGACATTCAGTGGCGATACTCAGTCATTTGGTGCCACCGTGAGCAGTGTTCGCCAGGTCGATTGGGAAAGTTTGCGCCCTAATTTTTACTTTATTTTCCCGCCGGGTGCGCTGGATGGCCAGCCACAAACCTGGCTGACCAGTTTCCGCTATCAGGGGGATGGCGCGGTTTTGACGCAATTAAACCGCCAGTTCCCAACCCTCAGTTTGCTGGATATCGGCGCGATGCTAAAACAGGTCGGGCAGGTATTACAGCAGGTTAGCCGGGCACTGGAAGTCATGGTGGTATTGGTGATTATCTGTGGCACGTTACTGTTATTGGCCCAGATACAGGTAGGTATGCGCCAGCGCCGGCAGGAGTTGGTGGTTTATCGCACTCTAGGAGCAAGTAAACGCTTACTGCGCGGCACATTGTGGTGGGAGTTTGCCCTCTTGGGGTTGGTGGCGGGGCTGGCTGCTGCCATGGGTGCAGAAGCCGCCCTTTGGGCATTACAGCGCTTAGTATTTGATTTCCCATGGCAGCTTAACTGGGTAATGTGGTGGCTGTTGCCACTGGCGGCCGCGCTGTTGTTGTCACTGTGCGGTGGCTGGCTAGGGGCCAGATTGCTGCGGGGGCGGGCTTTGTTCCGTCATTACACCGATTAGAGCGGTAACGCGGGCGGAATCAGCGGCCCGCGTATCAATTACAGCTTCTCTTGCGCCCAATGCAGGGCGTTTTGATATTCTGCGGGTAGCAACGGGGCTAATGCGGCCAATGCCGTGCTTAATGCTGCGCCATCGGGGTCATTTAAATTCAAATGGCCCACTTTGCGCCCCTCACGCACCTCTTTTTCGTACCAATGCAGGTGCACCAAGGGCAGGGACAGCCATGCGGTATTCAGCGGCGTACCAATCAGATTGACCATCACCGATGGAGTATTCACCACCGGTGTCGGCAGTGGTAAATCCAAAATAGCGCGCAAATGCAGCTCAAACTGGCTGATGGACGCCCCATTTTGGGTCCAGTGACCACTGTTATGCACCCGGGGGGCCAACTCATTGATAAGCAAATTGTCGCCGACGATAAAACACTCCATCGCCATCACACCAACATAATTCAGCTCATCCATAATGGCTGATAGCATTTTTTCAGCTTGCTGCTGTAATCGATTAGCGGGCAAGCGGCTATCTGGCTGAGGCCGCGCCACACTCATGCGCAGAATGCCATCTTCATGCAGATTATGAGTGAGTGGGTAAAACACTGATTTACCTTGATAACTGCGAGCGCCGACCAATGAAACTTCGCCGGAAAAGTTAATGCCCTGCTCGACAATACAGGCGCCATAAGCATCTGCTGGCAAACTCGCTTGTTCACCGGCGCGTAAACGCCACTGACCACGGCCGTCATACCCCCCCACTCGGCGTTTCACAATCGCCCATTCACCTAGTGTGGTGAAAATTTGCGGCCATTCACTGGCGCTGGCCAGTAATTGCCAGGGCGCGGTGGCCAAATTCAGGCTATCGAGTAACTGTTTTTGAGTCAGGCGGTCAGCCAGACGCGGGAAAATATCGCGGTTAACGAACGCGGTATGGGTGGCGAGCTCGCGCGTTAAGGCGGTTTCTGGCCAGCGCTCAATCTCGGCGGTAATCACGCTGTGCTGATAGGGCACGGCTTCAGGTTCGGCATCTAACCCTACCGGATAAACAGCAATACCCAACGGCTCACCGGCCTGGCGCAGCATGCGGCCCAACTGACCGTTGCCTAATACGCAAACTGGCTTCATGCTTCATCCCTCGGATCAGGATTATCCAGCACTTCATCCGTTTGATTTTTACGCCAATCCGCTAGACGTGCGGCCAATTCAGTATCATGCAGCGCCAGTATTTGGGCGGCCAGTAAGGCGGCATTTGCCGCACCGGCTTTACCGATTGCCAGTGTTCCCACCGGGATTCCGCGCGGCATCTGCACGATGGAATACAGGCTGTCGACACCACTTAAGGCCGCACTTTGCACCGGTACACCCAAGACCGGCACCAGCGTTTTGGCCGCCAGCATGCCCGGCAGGTGAGCAGCACCGCCCGCGCCGGCAATAATGACCTGCAAGCCATTGGTATCGGCTTGCTCGGCAAAACTGAACAGTTTGTCCGGGGTGCGGTGAGCAGAAACGACTTCGACATGGAACGGAACATTGAGCGTGGTGAGCACGTCGGCGGCGAATTGCATGGTGGCCCAGTCACTCTTGGACCCCATTACGATAGCGATTTTAACCCCGGCTGCATAAGCCGAATCGAGGTTGGCTCCCATGGGTGTAAAGCTCCTGTGATTGCGCAAGCGTCGGCCAGAACAACTTTATATGAATTGTCACTGGCGAAGAGGGCGTAGAGCATATCATGAGCTAAAGGCGAGGAAAACGGTTGCGTCGCGGCTTTTGGTGGGTTTTATTGGTTTTTTTGTATGAAGATAATGAAAAAGAGTGGGGTAATTATTGGCTGCAAGTTGATTCAAACGGGAATTTAATCAGCTCGACATGCTCTTGAGTGACTTTGACCATTGAACCCTCGACATGCCAAGCGCCTAAAACAACCCGGTGCGCTGTTGCTTCGGCTAATTTTACATTATGCACCGCAGGGCGATGGGTATGCCCGTGAATCATCCAATTAACATGATTGCGCTCGAAAGTATCAATCACAGCTTGCGGATTGACATCCATAATCAGCTGCGATTTACCGCTATTATTTTGCTGGCTTTGATTGCGCATATAAGCGGCAATGCGCAAGCGAAAGCGCAGCGGTAGCCACAGAAATAATTTTTGGATAATTGGGTTGTGTACCCGGCGGCGAAAATGCTGATAGTCAGCATCATCAGTACATAGGGTATCGCCATGTAAAATAACTATTTTACGGCCATATAACTCGACTACTTTCTCTTCCGGCAGCAAGGTCATGCCGCTTTCAATTGCAAAGCGTTTACCGAGCAGAAAGTCGCGGTTGCCGTGAATGAAATAGCAGGGCACACCCTGTTGTTGCAGGGATTTTAATGCCGCAGCGACTTGCCGATACAGTGGCTCGGGGTCATCATCGCCAATCCAGGACTCGAATAAATCGCCCAGGATATATAACGCATCAGCATGAATAGCATCACGTTGGATAAAATGCAGGAAACCGGCAGTGATTGCCGGTTCCTGAATGCTAAGATGCAAATCAGCAATAAAAAGTGTGCTCATCAAGCTGTCATTACTCGCTGACAGTCACGCTTTTAATGATGACATCCTCTTTAGGTACATCTTGATGCATGCCGCTACGACCGGTAGAAACGTTTTTGATTTTATCAACCACGTCCAAGCCTTCGGTGACTTCAGCAAATACACAGTAACCCCAACCATCTGGGCGTTCTGAGCGGAAGTTCAGGAAGTCGTTGTCAGCAACGTTAATAAAGAACTGAGCAGTGGCAGAGTGTGGATCATTAGTACGCGCCATTGCCAAGGTGCCACGGGTGTTTTTCAGGCCGTTGTTGGCTTCGTTTTTAATCGGGGCGTCAGTTGTTTTTTGGTTCATGCCCGGTTCAAAACCGCCACCTTGGATCATGAAACCATCGATAACACGGTGGAAGATAGTGTTATCATAGAAACCTTTACGGCAGTAGTTCAGGAAGTTTTCAACGGTAACTGGCGCTTTATCCGCGAAGGTCTTGATGACGATATCGCCGTGATTAGTATGAAAAGTGACCATAATAATATTCCTGCTAGTGTAATAAGTGTATTCACAAATGAGTCGTAACTCTTTAGACGGCTCTTATATCATATCTGCGAGATTGAGTCAGCACTCGAAACGCCGCCTTTATAGGCGAAAAAGTGCAGTATCGGGGCTGATTTACCGCATCATCTGATGATATCCTATTTAACCATGCGTACTGCAAAAACAAAAAACCACGGAATGTCCCGATGCTAAAGATTTTTAATACACTGAGTCGCCAAAAAGAGGAATTCAAGCCTATTCATGCCGGTAAAATAGGTATGTATGTATGCGGGATCACTATTTATGACCTGTGTCACATTGGGCATGGGCGTACTTTTGTCGCTTTCGACGTCGTTGCGCGTTATTTGCGCTATTTAGGTTACTCACTGACGTATGTCCGTAACGTCACTGATGTTGATGATAAAATCATCAAACGCGCAATTGAAAACAATGAAACTTGTGAGCAGTTGACCACGCGGATGTTGGCTGAAATGCACAAAGATTTTGATGCACTGAATTTGGAACGTCCAGATTTAGAGCCGCGCGCCACCCATCACATCCCGGAAATTATTGAACTAACAGAAAGACTTATCGCCCGCAACCATGCTTATGTGGCCTCTAATGGCGATGTTATGTTCTCCGTTGAAAGTGACCCGGATTACGGCCTGTTGTCGCGGCAGGATTTGGATCAGTTGCAGGCGGGAGCTCGCGTTGAAGTCGCTGATGTTAAACGCAATCCAATGGATTTTGTGTTGTGGAAAATGTCCAAGCCCGGTGAACCTAGCTGGGAATCACCTTGGGGGCCAGGCCGCCCAGGCTGGCATATTGAATGTTCCGCAATGAATAGTAAGCAGTTAGGAGCGCATTTTGATATTCACGGCGGTGGCTCTGATTTGATGTTCCCCCACCATGAAAATGAAATCGCGCAGTCAACCTGCGCCCATGATGGCCCCTATGTAAATTACTGGATGCACTCTGGTATGGTGATGATTGACAAAGAAAAAATGTCGAAATCACTGAATAACTTCTTCACTATTCGCGATGTATTGGCATATTACGATGCTGAAACTGTGCGCTATTTCTTGATGTCCGGCCACTATCGCAGCCAGTTGAACTACAGCGAAGAAAACCTCAAGCAAGCGCGTGCTTCATTAGAACGTTTATACACGGCATTACGCGGCACGGATGCGAATGCAACCCCTGCAGGTGGTGCGGAGTTTGAAACGCGTTTCCGGGCGGCAATGGATGATGATTTCAATACCCCCGAAGCCTATTCTGTGCTGTTTGATATCGCCCGTGAAGTGAACCGCTTAAAAACTGAAGATATCGCTGCGGCGAATGGTTTGGCGGCAGAGTTGCGGCGATTGGCTCATGTGCTGGGCTTATTGGAGCAGAGCCCGGAGCTGTTTTTACAAAGTGGTGCGCACACTGACGATGACGAAGTGGCAAAAATTGAAGCTCTGATTAAACAGCGCAATGATGCCCGTAGCAGTAAAGATTGGGCGCTGGCAGATTCGGCTCGTGATCAATTGAATGAGCTGGGTATTGTGCTGGAGGATGGCCCGCAAGGGACGACATGGCGCCGTAAATAAGCATTGTTGCCCCCGCTGGACACGCACATCTGGCGGATAGAATCGAAAAAAATTGCGGTGCTGGCATTGACCAGTGACCGCAATTTTTTTGCCCATACTTTATGCTGCCAGCTGGGGAGATAGACTTCAGGCTTTAACCTGCACCTTCATACCTTGAAACTCAACAACTTGGTCAGCCAGGATTTTGCAGCGCTTACGTGTTTCTACATTCCCGTCGACTTTTACCTGCCCATCAGCGATGGCGGCTTTTGCTGAGGCACCGCTGTCATTCCAGCCCTGCAACTTTAATAAGTCACACAACTCGACGTGCGGGTGTTTTTCTAAATGAAAAATGTCCATTACTGTCCTTTCACTCTATTTTCGTTGATATCGTGATATTCCTCGCAGGCTTGCAAGGTATTTTGTATCAATGTCGCAACGGTCATCGGCCCAACGCCACCGGGAACCGGCGTAATCCAACCCGCACGCTGGGCGGCGGCATCAAATTCTACATCACCGACTACTTTACCACTTTCCAGGCGGTTAATGCCCACATCAATCACGATAGCGCCTGGCTTAATCCATTCACCGGGAATAAAGCCGGGTTTGCCTACGGCAACGACCAGTAAATCCGCATTTTCGACATGCTGGCGCAGATTTTTAGTAAAACGATGGGTGACGGTAGTGGTACAACCGGCCAATAACAGCTCAAGGCTCATCGGCCGACCCACAATATTCGATGCCCCCACCACGACAGCATTTAGGCCGTAAGTTGGGATTTCATAGCGCTCCAGCAGTGTAACGATGCCGCGTGGCGTGCAAGGGCGCAGTTTAGGGGCGCGCTGGCACAGGCGGCCAACGTTGTATGGGTGGAAGCCATCGACGTCTTTATCCGGATGGATGCGCTCCAGAACTTTGACATTGTCAATTCCGGCAGGCAGTGGCAATTGCACCAGAATTCCATCTATTTCACTATCGTTATTCAGTGAATCAATCAATGCTAATAACTCTGCTTCAGTGGTCGCCATCGGCAAGTCATAAGAGCGGGAAACGAAACCCACTTCTTCGCATGCCTTACGTTTACTGGCGACATAAATTTGTGAAGCTGGATTTTCACCGACCAACACAACAGCAAGGCCGGGGGCGCGTTTACCCGCGGCTAAACGTTTCTGTACCAACGCAGCAACTTCGTTTCGTACCTGCTGCGCAATCGTTTTACCATCTATAATTTTCGCTGACATCAGTGGAAGGGTCCATCAATTAAAAAAGCGGGAATCTAGCTATTTTGTCAGAAGCGGGGCGTGCTGTCAGGCGTATAATAACGATTAATTAACGATTAAATAGCCAGTTGATAAATCGTAAGGCGAAAACCCATTGACTCAAAAGCGACTGCCCGTATAATCCAACCCGCAACTGACTACCGGCAGCGTTCTATGCTGCGGTAAATATCAAATGCGCCCTTAGCTCAGTTGGATAGAGCAACGGCCTTCTAAGCCGTAGGTCACAGGTTCGAGCCCTGTAGGGCGTACCATTAAGAATCAATGACTTATACAGCTTTCAGTAATTCCAAATTATCCGTATGGGACGAATTTGGGACATAACCATCAAAAATGCTATCAATTTGCCTGGCGTGGGCGCTCAAATGACGCGGTGCAAGGTGTGCGTACCTCTGTACCATTTCAATTGATTCCCAGCCTCCCATTTCCTGCAAAACTGTTAGCGGAACACCTGCCTGAACAAGCCAACTTGCCCACGTATGCCTCAGGTCATGAAAGCGGAAACTTTCTATTCCTGCTCGTTTCAGAGCCAGCCTCCAGGCCGTGTTACCATCAACGCGCATCTTCCTTATTGCTGCTGACTTTGTTCCATCTGGAAGCGTGCTTGCTTTCCGGTGTACGAACACCCATTTTTTGTGATAACCAATCTGATCTCGAAGTACCCGGCAAGCGGTGTCGTTGAGAGCGACCCCAATTGCCTGACCAGATTTGCTTTCCTCCGGGTGTATCCAGGCAACCTTGCGTTGCAGGTCTATATCTTGCCATTGCAGGTCAACGATATTAGATCTGCGCAGCCCGGTGGACAGGGCAAATATCACGATAGACTTTAATGGCTCTGAGCATTCATTTATCAGGCGAACTGCCTCATGCGGTTCAAGCCATCTAACCCGCCTTCCTCTTTCCTGCGGCACCTTGATTACCGGCCCCCTCTCAATCCATTTCCATTCACGCTCAGCAGCTCGCATAATTGCCTTCATTAATGCCAAATGTTTTGCCTTTGTTGAGATGCTCACTGGTACATCAACATATGGATCCGGCACCTCACCGCGCTTCCTCAGCGAACCAGCTTTCGACTCCCAGTTATCCCTATGCTTTCTGTTCGTCATTTTGCTTATTGCTGCGTATATCTTTGCCTCAGTAATATTCTTCAATAACATTCCTCGAAAGTGGATAAGCCAGAATCCCATCCGGCCCTTATCCGCATCGAGTGACTTCTTGTGTGCTTTTTCTTCAAGCCAACGCAGGCAGGCATCGTCAAATGTCACGTCTGGGAAATCACCCAGGCGTTCTATTCTCCATTGCTCTGCCTTTAGTCTGTCGTGCAACTCCTGTGCTTGCCGCTTGTCCTCAGTCCCAAGAGACTGTTTAACGCGTTTTCCGTCCGGTGCCGTGAAGTCGGCATACCAAACGGAACCCCTGCGGAAGATTGACATGGTATCTCCTTAGTCGCCCCGCCGCCGATCACGGACACAGTGTGTACCGGATCGCTTAATGCAGCAATACAGGCCTTTCTGGTTAATAGGTAGGGTGATTGCTTTTTATCTGGGTCTTTGCGAGTGGCAGCCAGGCGGCCTGATGAAATCCATTTCTTTGCTGTTGAGCGTGACACGCCGAGAAATTCGCAAGCCTCATCGAATGTGAGACTGTATTTATCCATTTTGGCCTCTTATCTCTTTATCAATCTGACGGACGAAATAACTTAACCAGCGTTTAGCCGGAAAAGTGTTAGGGGGTAGAGTGGTGATTTTTTTTGCGTGGCGGTCGAGGATTTCTGTGATGATTTTGTCGTGTTCTTAAAGTGGCTTGCCGTCCGTGGCTTCAATTATTTCTGTCCTACAACCTCGAGCTACTGACCTGATAGCATTTTCAATGGTTGTTTCCATTCCGGTGCCACCTCTTTAGTGGGTACAAGTCGCCGCTCTGCCAAAATATCGACACACTCATCAAAGTCAGATGTGTAAGCATCGAGCAACTGCTCTTTGTCCTGATATTTCTGCATGCCATCCCACCATAGTTTCTGCCCGGTACCGCGCTGGACGCATAGTCGCTTGGCCCAATGTGGTGCACCGTCGAAATCACGTGGCGCACCTGATAACATTTTCCATTGCATCATCCGAACATCCCCCTCACCATCTCATTCTCAATCGTGTAAATAGTCGCTAGTACCGCCCATGCGATAATGACGATAAAGAACCACGCTACATCTGGTATTTTTGGTATTTTCATGCTGCTTTACTCCCGATAATAACATTAGGACTCAGCCACAGGCACTCAAGGCGCTTAACCGAACCTTTACGGCCGGCAGCCGATGATTGTTTTTCCTGCTTCTGCCAGCCGGAGAGGATGTCGTTATACATATCCGTGTTGTAGCCACTGAGAACGACCATCCCCTCAAGCTTATTTACGGTATCTAGCAGGTTTAAATGGGCGTCATTGTCCATTTCATGGCGGTAATATTTGGATGAGATAACACGGGTATCGTGAACGTATGGTGGGTCTACAAAGTGAAGAGTTGAATCAGTGTCATGGTCTAGCATGCATTGAACAGCGTCGCGGTTTTCTACCAACACACCTTCGAATCTCTGGCCAACTGCCGCTAAATTATCAGGCATCCTTGCCCACAAGTGCTGTGCGGTTGCCGACCCCCGCTTAGTATCCAGCCGAAAACCGGTTGTTCCTTTTGTTGCACCGGCAGAGCCAAATCCCATTGTTGCCCGGATAATCAATCGACGGGCCTTTTCGACCATTGTTTCGGTTTCAGCGTATGCGCCTGTAAATTCGATGCGAGAGTATGGCGTCAAAATTAACGATTCAATGAGGCATTCCCTCAACATCATATCGCGCAGAACGAAAAAGAGATTAACCACGTCGCCATCCAAATCGTTATAGATTTCCGCGTAGCTTCTTTCTTTCCTGAGCAATACTGACGCAGCACCGCCAAAAGGTTCTACATAATGTGTATGGGCCGGAAAGTGGCTGATAATCCACGGAGCTAATCGGTATTTCCCGCCGTGGTAACGAATTGCCGGGTGCTTAATCTCACTCATGCCACCTCCATATATGACTCTATAAAGACTTTTGCCGCTTCAGCATTGATAGCGTTTCCGTAGGCGCGCAATCGTCCCACACGGTTGGTAATCCCATCAGCCAGCGGGAATGTGCCGGGTTCAACTGGCCGCCACTTTCCATCTCTGCACAGGAGCCAATCAGCATCTCGCCAGAAGCCGTTAACCGGGCCGGCTGATGGGGTGCTAGATGCTCCCGATAACCCACTGAATTCACTACCACGGTAGTTAAGATTTCCTGCGTCCCCTTCTTCCCGTTGTTGCGATTCTGATACCCCAGCCTTGCTTCGTGTGCCATCGGTGTTGGCCAGTAAGCCAGAAATATCATGTCTTCCAGTCTGCCCCGATTGTTCTCCGCTCGCTCGATACTCCCTGTTGTGTGTCCAGAGTGGCAACTTCGGGGGGTGGCCCAATGCGCCAATCTCGCCACTCCACCTAATGTCGATCCCCTTCGTGGATGATTCTGCGCTGCTGCTTCTCCGCGCACCTGATTGTTGTCTATTGTGGTGGCTGTCGGCCAACCAGAAATTTCTATCCCTGATGTGCGGGGCACCGACGCCCGCAGACGGGAACGGCGTACTTGCGAAGGCGTAATCCATTCCTTCCATGTCAGCTTGAACAAGGTCGATCCAAGCATCGACAGCTTTGCTAGCAACTTGCTCTCCAAATACAATTGAAGGGCGCTGCTGATCGATGAGCCAGGCAAAAGATGGTCATAGGTGCCGCTCGTCATCAAACCCATCTCCTTTGCCTGCCGCGCTGAAAGGTTGGCATGGGCAACTTCCTGTCCAGACGGGCTTATCATCGGGCCATCCTGCTTGTCGCAATGCGTATGACCAAACTCCAACGCCGGCGAAGAAGTGACACTGTGTGAATTCTCGTAAATCATCGGGTCTGACATCTTCAATGCTCCGCTCGTCAACATAGCCCGGCGCGATGTGACCGGCTTTAATAAGGTTTCTCAGCCATTGGGCTGCATAGGGGTCAATCTCGTTGTAGTATGCTGTCACGCTGCCATCCCCTTTCTACGCTCGTCAATCTCATAATCATCCCGACACCCGGCATCACAGAACAAGCCGCGCTCTATGGGCTGGCTACACTCTGAGAAGTGGCAGCGGCCCGTAAACGTCATTGTCGGCTTGCGATTAGCGATACCGATATCAATGTTGAGTTGCTCAAGTTTTTGGGCCTGGTCGATTTCGTCGCACATCACGCTGCCTCCGCTAATTTAGTTGGAATGCGCCAGCACTTAATCGAATAATTACCGTTAGGCTTTTCAGTGCATTCAGCACCAAAGAATGAATTACTTATTGCGCCGCTTGGATTGGGAAACTCACCATTTCCACGGCCCTTGATGAATGCATTTAACGCGCGCGTGGCAAATTCAACGCAGCCGGGGTCCGGCGCTGAGATGGTTACTCGCATAGGGAATCTCCAGATAGCGAAATCCGTTTCCGTTAATCCTGGGTTATTTACTGCCGATACACTTCGCCGCACATGAGCACAGCATCAGGCCTGCGCTCATGTATCAGCGTTGATATTTGTTGGCATTCGGATTGAGTGGGGTAGATATCTTCGGTTACTGGCTGGGCGGTGCAGGTAGAGCATGAACTGACGAGTAGAACAAAACCTATGAGCATTAGTCCTCCGCTGGTTTGGCTGCTCTGAATAACAAGGTGCCTTCTGGTGCATCATTAATCCAACCGAGTGTTTTATTGCCGTTACAGCTAATGACTTGGCCGATGGGATCCAACGCTTTCAACTCTGCAAGTTGCTCACGCAGTGATGTGCTCTCTGAAACGGCACGTTCAACAATAACAAAGACTTCTTGCTGCTCACTCGCTGTCAATTTGCGGCTCAATTCAAATTCCAAAGAGTCAACTACTGAAAACGAAAACCCTTCTAGCGAACTCAGCATTGCGCTATTAATCTGCTCTTTACTCAGCATCTGCATTCCCCTCTGCCCGTTTAGCCATTTCCTTTTTGCGATAAAACATATCCATTACCACCTGAAAACCTAATGCCGTAGGCTTCTCTGTTTTGTCGGTTATCAGTTTCAGCTCTTTAGCTATCGTGGTGGCTGTGTGCCCGCAGTGGTAGCCAGCGCCGCGCTTAATAACTACTTCGGCGAGAATCACTCTGAAATCAGTTCTGCCGAAATTTGTTCCATCAAAAGCGTCATTAACAACCTCATCGGTTATTTTTAAATATTCCTGATATGCGTCATAAACACCCACTACTCACCCCCTTCAACCGGAACTGGAAGCCAATGAATAACGTGATTGGAGTCATAGCATTTACCATCAACAACAATCACGCCCCCGCTTTTACGTCGATATGACCCCACTCCAACCCCTAAATAATTCCCGGACTCATCCCATGCTTTAACTTGGGTGCCAATGTTTGGGCGCACTCGTGGAAAGAACCACGCATATTCGCCGGTATCAGTTTTAAATCGCACTACTCACCCCCTTCAACCGGATCACCTAAACTACTTAGCCAATCTCTGACTAGCTGATCTGACCTGCCCCCAGGATTAAATACAACGCTCAGTTAGTAATGTCGGATCCTTCATTCTCAGAATTACCCTTTCTCCAGTCCGCCGCAAATTCAGACGGCGTCTGATAATTCAGCGTGGAGTGCGGGCGGCACTCGTTATAATCCTGACGCCATTCACTGATGGTTTTCCTGGCATGGCTGATCTCGCTGAACCAGTGTTCATTCAGGCATTCATCGCGAAAGCGTCCGTTGAAACTCTCAATAAATCCGTTCTGTGTCGGCTTGCCGGGCTGGATAAGTCGCAGCTCCACGCCATGCTCAAAGGCCCATTGATCGAGCGCGCGGCAGGTAAACTCCGGGCCCTGATCGGTCCTTATCGTAGCCGGATAGCCGCGAAATAGCGCAATGCTGTCCAGAATACGCGTGACCTGCACACCTGAAATCCCGAAGGCAACGGTCACCGTCAGGCACTCCTTCGTGAAGTCATCCACGCAGGTCAGGCACTTGATCCTGCGACCGGTGGCCAGCGCGTCCATGACGAAATCCATCGACCAGGTCAGATTAGGTGCCGCCGGGCGGAGCAGCGGCAGACGTTCTGTTGCCAGGCCTTTACGACGTCGTCTACGTTTTACTCCCAGGTCACTGAGATGATAAAGCCGGTACACGCGCTTGTGATTAACATGAAGCCCTTCGCGGCGCAGCAGCTGCCAGATGCGGCGGTAGCCAAAACGCCTGCGCTCCAGTGCCAGTTCGGTGATGCGTCCGGATAAATGTGCATCCGACGCCGGACGCTGCGCTTCGTAGCGGCAGGTCGACAGGGACAAACCTGTCAGCCTGCAGGCACGACGTTGCGACAGACCGGTCGCATCACACATCAACACCACGGCTTCCCGCTTCTGGTCTGTCGTCAGTACTTTCGGCCCAGGGCCACCTGAAGCGCCTCCTTATCCAGCATGGCTTCGGCAAGCAGCTTCTTGAGTCTGGCGTTCTCTTCCTCAAGTGACTTCAGGCGCTTAACCTCTGGCACCTCCATACCACCATATTTTTTACGCCAGGTGTAAAACGTGGCATCGGAAATGGCATGCTTGCGGCAGAGTTCACGGGCGGATACCCCGGCTTCAGCCTCGCGGAGAATACTGATGATCTGTTGGTCGGAAAAACGCTTCTTCATGGGGATGTCCTCATGTGGCTTATGAAGACATTACTAACATCGGGGTGTGTTAATCAACGGGGAGCAGGTCAGATGGAGTGACATTGTTGTCCTGGATTGAACAGTCGTGGTAGGGCGCTCGCAATCTCTATCACCTACGACTTTTGCAACACGCAAAATCAGAGTAGCCCACAGAACATCACACATCTAAACGCCAGCCCTCACCGGTTGGCGTTTTGTTTTATATAAAGGAAAAAACTAAAATGCCCGAACTCACCCTAACAGAACCTGAAGTCATCACTGGCCACACTGATGTGATTTGCTCTACCAGTATTGAACGCATCGTTACCGGACGTAACGGCGCGCTGGCGCAGATTGAAGCATTAATCCACCAGCTTAAAGATATTTCGATACTGACCCAGAGTATCGGCGGCAAAACCGCCCTGGACTGGGCCATGAAGCAGGACTTTCGCTGCGGCTGCTGGTTAATGGAGAAATCAGAAACGGCGATGAAAGCCATTACCCGCAATCTCGATCGCAGTATCTGGCGGGATTTAATGAAAAAGTCGGGCATGCTTTCCCTCATGGATGCTCAGGCTCGTGAGCAGTGGTACAACAGCTTGGAAAGGGATGACATTCCTGCCGTCAGTGAAGCCAATATTCTCAGTACGTTTGAGCAGTTGCATCAGAGCAAAGGTGACGTATTTGAACGGGGTGTCATCAACGTCTTTAAAGGCCTGAGCTGGGATTTTAAGACGAACAGCCCCTGCAAGTTTGGCAAGAAAATCATCGTGACAGGACTGGTCAAATGTGACCGCTGGGGATTTGGGCTTAACTGGGGCCGGCGGCGAGATCAACTGGTAGACTTAGAACGAATGCTATTTCTGCTGGATGGTAAACCAATACCCGACAACCGTGGCGATATCACTATACGGTTGATGGATCATATTAGGGATAACCCTTCGACGGATGTTTACGAAGATGAGTTTTTCAGCATTCGTTATTTTCAGAAAGGAACGGCGCACTTAACCTTCAAGCGGTTGGAGTTGGTTGTTCGGATGAACAATATCATTGCTAAACATTATCCGGGGATGTTGGCTGCAGGGTAAGTACTGTATGTTTGCTATGATGAAGAAATGATCAAAGGAGGATAACATGACCACAATAACTCGTATTCAGTCACGACTGAAACGCTCAAAGTGTTATGTTTTCACCCGTGCTATGGCTACCCCGTTGTGCGGCTAAAGGTAACTTAATTTTATGTGTAATTGTAAAAAGCTCCCAACTTGTGTGGCTGAAATCGAATATCTGGATCGGGGCTTTCAGTTTTTTGGAGCCTTAATCCATAATAACTACTTCGAAACACCGGATAGTGAGTATTTCGAGCCGCAGCTTGATTACTCACAATCCATGTATCACTGCATAGAGTGCGGACAGAAATGGTATATTGAATGTGCACCAGAGCAGACTCTTTATCCAAAATTTGCTTTAAAGATTAATGAGTTAGTGCAAACACCTTCAGTGAACGAGCTGCAGGCAGCCAAACAGTATCTTTGCATACTTGCACATGGTGGGTTTGGCTCAGAAAAATGTAGGATGGCAGAATGGCAGAATGGCAGAATGTCAGAATCATAAGCTTCTAGGGCGCGAATTATGCCATCTACATATTCGATTTCCGTAGTGGTGGGGTAATAAACAGATTCAAATCCAGTTTATCGACGGGGAAGATAAAAATATCCCTACGTTCGTTGTGAATGGAATGTTGTTTGAAAGTTCAATGGGATAGAATCAGCTTGCTTAACTGAGTTTCTCTTAAGCTTACAATCCCAGCGAAATACGTTTGGGGGCCCAATTGGGGGCTCCTGAGTTTTTCGAACAGAGAAAAAACCAGTAATAGCAAGGGATATTAGGCTTCAATTCGAATCCTGCAGGGTGCAAGGTGTGCATACCTCTGCACCATTTCGATTGATTCCCAACCGCCCATTTCCTGCAAAACCTGAAGAAATTGTGATGTTGAAGAAGTAGAAACAGTATCGAGTAGCCGTCAATCGGACTGAACTGACGAAACTCAACCCTGTGTGGCCCGACTGCCAGAATAAAATACACAACCGCGATTTATGGCTCGGTCTATTTCAATCATATAGCCAGCGGCCAGCCTTGGCGGATTCGATAAGCATTCCTACAGTGAAGTCTGGCACGGGGATGGGAGCAGTTTTCTTGAATGGATTAAAAGAAAAAGGAACATCAGGGAAGTCATTTTTAATATTGAAATTCCCTTTTTGAACAGAGAATTCTTTAAAAAAATCATTCATCAGACCTTCTACTTCTAGCTCATCAATACTTAGGTCAGTGTCTAAGTCTGTATCAGGAGTTAAAGGCACTTGTTTTCTACTGAATATATAGAAGCCAGCATAAGGCCGTACAAGATCATAAATCCGCTGTTCAATATCATCTACCATAACTTATCAGCTCCCCTTGCTATCATGTTGTAGTCACGAATTGTATGGTAAGTAATCTCTGATGCGTCAGCAGCAATAATGATAATCCCAAATGGGATTTTTGTATTTCTTAAATACATTTCGTGCCGCCAAACTTCTTGCAGCAGGTGTAGAAAGTGGCATCTGAAATAGCATGCTTCCTGCACAATTCGCGGGTTGACGTCTAGGCTTCAGCCTCGCGGAGAATACTGATGATCTGTTGGTCGGAAAAACGTTTGTTCATGGGGATGTTCTCATGTGGCTTATGAAGATATTACGAACATCGGGGGGGGAATCAACGGGGAACAGGTCACAGATTTAATCTGACAGACACAGGTATAAATAACCGGAAACTGTCAGATCAAGTCTAAGCTACTACATATTATTTAAGTTGGGACTGAAGCAATTCTATTTGTGCTGTCAGCTCACTTTTCATTTCTTGTTGTAAAGATATCCACTTATTACCTGAATTAATTTTTTCTTGTGTAGAGACTTTTTTATCTTCTAACGATTTGATGCTGTGATTTTTATTATTAATATTCTGCTGAATAACCTGTTTTGAAGACAATTGGTTTTCAAACTTAGCATGACTTATCTGACCTTTATATTCGAACTTCAGTTGCGTCAATTGCTTGTTTAAGTCATTAATGTTTTTAGGCGCGTCATTAAAGTTTGTCAGCAGTTTTTGCCACTGTCTACCCTCTAGGTTTGGTGCTTTTGTCAGGGCAGAATATTGACGGCGGCCTTCTTTCTCAATATAGCCAAAATTCTTGATGGCATATTTATCGCTACCCAGATGGTCACGCCAGCTAGTAGTACCAAAACCGGTATCACGGCTATCGAAAATGAGGCCAGACTCAGCGCGTATTAGGTCTGACTCAGCGCCGCTTACATTGTGCTTTATTGCAAAATTGAGCAATTCCGTACGGCTGTTTTCCTGCTCGGTAATTTCACGTTTGATTGCCGTGATTGCGGTATTTTGCTTGGTTTCTAGTTTACTAATATAGGCTTCAGTATTTTTTTTACGCAGGCCATCTTTGGCCGCGAATTCTTCCTCTGAGGTGTTACTCAGTTTAGCCGTGAAAGGTTTAATCTCATCATGCAATTTTTTTATTTGTATGTCAGCATTGGAAATAATGTTTTGATATTTCTCGATGCTAATTTTTTTGTCGGAAATACTCATTGAAATTAGATTTACCTTACTATTAATAGTTTTTATCTGACTACTTATTTTCGCGGAATGAATGTCTTTAACAACAGGTTCAAGTTTTTTTTGAATGTTTTTAAGTTTATCTTCCTTGTCCTGATGCATGTCAGATTTCTGATCTACCAGTTTATTAAATAACCTGCTAAAAGTGTTTTCCAATGTGGCGGGATCTTTTGGGCAGGATTCCATTTTTGTCATTAACAGTTGACCAACCTCAACCTTATCACATTTGCTGAGGATTTTTTCCAACGTGTTGACGTCCTTTTTATGAATTCGACTGTCATTCTCGTTGAGTAAGTTTTTATATGCGGAAACAAAACTGTTTTGATCACGTACACTTAATGAGTTAGGCATGATTATTTTAATCTCGAATTTAAATACAATAGATATAGTGTAATAAAGTGTTATTGATCGTATAGAGCCACCGATGGAATTTCTTCCAGAAAACGCTTTTATATATTTCGCTCTTATCTGGAACTGAAGCAGTTTTTGATATTAGTTATCAAGATAGTTAAGTAAATTAATAAAAGCCTATTATGCAGTTGTAGCTAGGTGATTTTTTTGTGGGTAACGCTCGTAATAAACTTTTAAAAAAATGAGTAAATGCCATTAACCAAATTGGTTTGCGCCTTTGGTCTAGGGGATTGTTGTGCTGACAAACCAGGTACCGCCAGCTTCGGTGACCAAAACATAGCGAGGAGATAACACTCTGACTTATTCCGCCTATCTCAGCGGCAGTGGTGGAACCAATACTGTGGCTCGAGCTTTTTCACCTCGATTACCAACTTTATTTTGGCTTATCAGTAAGCCCGCGGCAGGCTCTCTGCATTTTCTATATGGTGAGATACTATGAGTAACGGTGCTTCTTTTGTAATGTCCTCCTTACTGGTGTGGCTTGTGCTACCCGTGGCGGTCTTCGGCGTGTTGGCAATGGATGCGTCGGGAAAATTAAGCATGCAGGATTCAGTCATCGACACACCCTGCGCGATTGATGCTGCTGGCCGGGAACAGGCTATTGACCTGATAACTCTTTCGCTGGAGCAAATCACCCGTGATGGCGAGCCGTCAAAGCCATTCAGTATTCACCTGGAAAATTGCGCGTTTCATGAGTTGAACCCTGACAAACAAGGCGGGGCGCATTTCATGGTGACCTTTGATGGGCTGATTATGGATGGAGGGCTGTTTGCTCTCCATGGTGGCGCTCGCGGCATCGGGTTAGATATTTCTAATGCAATAGGAAACCGCGCCATGCACTTTTAGCTGACTCACCCAATTAAGGTGGAGTTCGGTGATGTCTATATCCACGAAATTGTTGATAAGGTTTATAAACAGCCTTTTGCCTACTAGATAAATTGCAGAGGCGATCCTGACGGTAAAACGCTAAAACCAACGCCAGCGAGTTTGGTATCAAACCAAATTAAATAACATTGTACCGAGAGACCAAGGAAAACATTAGACTCTAAATCAGCGGCAGAGAGATTTAGCCTGCGTGTTACATCCATTGATTGAACTCACAGTGCGATGCTGACGTCAGTGTAAACGTTGGCCCGGATGTCAGCATTGGTAGAAATAAAATGGCCGACCTCAATTTGTAGCTTCCCCGCAAATATGTCCCTGTTGATGAAAAGTGGCTAGATTCCATGTGGCTTGCCAGGACCAGAGATTAAGATCTTTGATCTTAATAAATAGGGAAGCAAAAGTTTGTTTATAGGGCTCTATTTCGAGCTGGCTGGTATAGGTAAGTCGCTGCATATCAAGTTTGATCATTACCCAGTAGTCACCTCCATTGAGGCGTTTTTTGGTAGAGCGCCTCCCCACCGCGTGTTATATTTTTTCCTGCGAAAAAAGATGGGATATTAAATAATTCCCATAAATAAGTTGTGTATATATCGTTAGCTATCATCAGGGGAAGAAAGTAAATATTCATGTAGCGTGGGGAGATTACTTTCAATGGCGACAAGGATGTCCCTTCTGAAAACTCATTTATAAAGGATGTCGGGTTGGCTGATATCTTCCCGAAAATAAACTGAGTGATCTTTTTGACTATTGTAAAATATACATCGATCGTTGAAAAAAATTTCAAATGTTATTGTCTGGATAGAGGTGCGTTATTGCATTCACAGTAAATTTGCGTTGGCAACAATTCAGTTTTCTGTAATGTGATAAGGAATGCATAATTACCCAGCGGATTTCTGCCATTTGCTGTAAGGCCATTATCACAAAGTTGGTGTATTGTCATATAGTAAACTAGCAGGAAATATTTAAGAACATGGATTGAGATATTTGCTCATGCGTTCTCCTGATGGTATTTTCACTCATAAAGTTAAACGCCTGAGGGATCTAAAATGAAAAAACGCGTAGTAAATGCAGGGAAAATTTACTTTCTTAATTTTATATTTAATCCAAATTCAAGAACACTGCAACAAGACGATACTGTTTTGCAATTACGAAAAAAACAGTCAGATGTGCTCGCGCTACTTTGCGCAAAATACCCTGAACCAGTCTCTCAGGGGGAATTTCTTGCCGAAGTATGGGGTGGGGGATATGTCACCTCACAAAGTATAGCACAGATGATCCGTTCCCTCAGGATCAGCTTAGGCGATGATACAAAAAACATTATTATTACTATTCCAAAATTGGGCTATCAACTTACTGTCCAGCCTTGCTGGGAAGAGCCTGAGGCAGAGCCCGATAAATGTAGTTTTACAACGTTATCTCCGGGAAGTATCGAAGTGGATAATGTTTCCTTTTCCACCCAGTCGATTATTAATATCACTCCGGTTTGCGCTACTTCGATGTCAGTTATTCCTTATTCTGCCCCTAAAGCTCAGGTCAGAAAGAGGGTATCGCCCCAAACATTACTTTGGAGCGCGATAGCCGCATTTTTTTTTAGTTTGGTCTTTGCTGCGATGTCTGCCAGAAGTCATCCTTTGGATTTTATTAAAAATAATAAAAATCTCACTCCGTTACCATTAGCAGATTTCAAACCGTCAACCGACAATAATTTTTTACACTGCTGCAAAACGACTGAGGGAGTAATCTGCAATCACACAGCGTACATGTTACGTGGTAAATGTGCAGACATGAAAAAAATACCCGTAAATAATTAATAATGCCAGGTATTATAGCTAGCATCCTTTTACCAGATAACATATCAGTGGAAATACCTTTTACGCCAGTTGCCATTTAGCTGTTCACCTTATACTGAACTGCACAGACTCTGAGGCGTTATAATCCTTACACCATAACGCAAGCAAAGATGCTTGCGTTATGCTTTACAACTAATATTAAAAATCGCGGGCTGAATCCTGGTCATTTTTTGTTTATCGACAAGTGAAGCGCTCGCGGATACCTTCTTGTCTGGTCACTTCTATTTTATCGATCACCGACGTTTGGTGCGCAATAAGCGAAATGATTTTTTTGACATACTTATCATGATGCACGGGTGTCTTAGAGTGATAGTTACCGATCCCATCCCAAGTATAGCCGTAGCGCTCAATATTTTGTTTGAGTACCCATGTACCCGAGAAAACATTTGCGCAGCTATTTTCATGTAACAAAGTCTCGTCAATACCGAGTGCTTTCAAAGCCGCAAAATGTACCGTATTAATTTGCATGATGCCGACATCAACGGTGCTGTTTTTATTTCGATTTATTGCCTGCTGGCGGTTCTTTGACTCTTGCCAGATTATTGCTTTAATCACCAGTGGGTTAATTTGAAAGCACTGTGCTGCCTCAATGATGCAATCAACCTTTTGGGCCGCAACAAAAGGTGAGAGCAACATAGAGAGTGTGATAGCAATAGGAGTGAATGATTTTATTTTCATTATCAGAATACCCGGCAAAATGCCGGGATTATTAGCTAGAAGAAATTATAACGATGTATCGTCATCCGACTTAGTGAAACTTTTGTACATCATGTTATCAAAAAACATATTCACACCAAGTAACCGGAAGGTGTGCTTGTCCAGCTCCTCATCAGTATATTCTTTATACTCTTCGGTATGGCGCAAATAGGTATCGGAGTAGAGCAGCGCTTCGTTCAACTGATGCATTGAAACCGTCTTATCAGGTGAGAGTGCCCGCATCTTATCCATTAATTCGCTAAGTTTGCCCTGCGGTTTATTCTGTTGGAAATAGTGAAGTACTTTATCGTTAAAGCTTTCTTCTGCCGGCTCACTGTCTAGAGCGGGCAGTGAGGGATAGGAAATACTGCTGATGTTAGTCATGGTTTTCATCCTCGTCAGGGTTAACGGGTTCTGAGGGGCTCCGGTGGCTCATGGCGATGAGTTTCCCGGCAAGGTCACGAAGTAGGTTGGGAGTCAGGTTGTTAATGGTTTCGTTGAGAGGAACAATATTCTCATCCGCGAGCTGTAACCACGAGCGGCAAAGCGATTCACTGGGGAAACGTACTGCGTCCATGTCATTTTGCACGGTGATGTGATTGTCATCGGTATATTGGTAGTTCGAAGTGTCTGCGCCATCCGGTAGCTTAACCGCTCTGGGAATGATGATGCGCAGCGCTTTCTGGTGCCCACACTGTTCCTGCAGGTGGTGGATAATGCGTTCAACGATCATCGGATCGTGTAAAGACTGGCTGAGTGCGGTGGCGATCTGCTGGCGAAAGGCCGCCTGTCGCTTATTCTGTTGGCGCTGATACTCATCGAGCAACATCACCAGTTGGGAGAAGAACAGCTGAAAACCGGCCTGGAACGCTTTTTTCTCACAGTTTTCACGGAGTTTTACAGTTTTTAACTCGTACTCGGCATGAATTTCACTGCAACGGCTTAGGGTACGCTCCAGCGCCACGGCCATCCGCTGATGGCGGGTTCTCTCAGAGGATTTAATGACCACCTGTCGGTGCAAATCCTCGGGTAATTTATCAATAGTAATGGTGCGCATAAGTGAAAGCCATTCGTAACAAATTAATGTGATTTAGCGTTTTTGGCGCAGGGAATTGCGCCGGCGCCATGTAGGAAGGAAAGTGCAGCATCAGTCGCTGGCGAAGCGCAGCTGGCAATTCGGGGAACTGGCCGAGAATAAACACCGCACCGCAGGAAACGGTATCAAGCGGACTGCTTATTCCGTCAAGAGTGACCTGATGCAGCAGTGGCAGAGAGATGAAAGCCAATAGCCGTGGGTCAGACATCAGTACCGCGCCCTGTTCCGGTAGACGATTGCGCAGCAGATACCCGCCAATCAAATGTGCAGCAATCGGAATCAGATGCCAGCGCGCAAGCAGTAACGAAAGTGTGGCGTCGCTGGGCTGCCAGGCGGCGGGCAGGTCACCGAGTTTGCCACATTTCAGTAGCCAGAAATTGAGCAGCGTATCTTCCCGAATTTCACTTGCTCGAAACATCTCAGGCAAGTGGCTCAGGTGCGCATAGCTTGCTGGAGCATATAAAATGGACATCATGCGCTGATCTTCCACTTTCATTGTTCGGTTGCCTCATCTTCAATCAGTTCGCTAGTTTTATCCTGAGTAGAAGGCGGTCGAAGGCTGAGCTTATAGAGCATAAAGCCCGCCGTACCAGCAGCGCACAAAACCATAGCAGAAAGTATGATAATCCACTGGGCGGGGATGTTACTCGGCACTTTGGTTGGCGCAACGTACTGAATAACTGGGGCCGGGAACAACACAACCGAAATATTTTCGTAGCGCACATCGTCAAAACTGTTTTTTATTAATGTTTTGATCTGTGAAATAAACATATTGTCATCAATATCTCCTTTATAGGAGATAAGGACACCAACGTGGCCGATGGTTTTTTTGCCGCTAGTGTCGTTATTAAATGGGGGATAACTGACGTGAACGCGAGCATTCACTACCTGGGATATCATACGCAGGGATTGCTCTAGCCGCTGCTCTTGCAAAGAGATAACGCGAGCTTGTTCTGCGTTAGGTGATGCCACTAGAGAACTTTCCGGGAAAGCTTGCCCTATTTGTACGTCAGCGGCCCATGGCAGTTGGTACTGGTTAATGATAGATAGTGCAGCGGTACTTTCAGATTCCCCCACTGATACTCTATAACCGGCCTTAAGGGTTCCGTCTTTTTTTGCCGAAATATTATGCTGTTGCAAGATGGCCAGAACCTGATTGGCCTGTTCTTGGGTAAGGTTAAAAAGCAGGCTCTCGTCATTACAAGCGCTAAGCATAAAAGTTAACAGCACAGCAGCTAGGACGCGCGAATATTTGTTCATCATTATTGCGCTTTTTCCAGAGTTTCAATAGTGCTTACCGCCTTGCGGGCAAGGGTACTCACGAGGGAAACGTAGTTGCTGTATTCACCGAGATAGTTTTGTAGCATCTGCAGTTTTTGCGGATCACTGGTGAAATGCGGGGACTGGCTGAGGGTGTTAATCACATTTTTAAACTGTGTATCGGTTTCGCTGAGTTTATTAAATGTGCTGGATACCAAATTATTAAAATTTTGGTCATGCACACTAACGGATACATTATCTTCAAGGTTTGTACTGTCTGGCGAGAGCCGGGTTAATGCTGACAGTGCTTCATTAAATTGACTCATAATCACTCCGAAGTAGAAAAGGGTACGAGAGGATCCCGTACCCGGATGAATTAACGGAAGTTCTGAATAATTGCCGCGCCAATATCCTTATATGCTTTTACGGTACTGGTCTGGGCGTTACGAAACAGAGTGTATTGCTGCAGTTTAGCCTGATAGTTAGCTAGCACGGATGGGTCGGAAGGGTCTTTTTCCAGCGCCTTTTGAGCATCCTTTAATTCGTCTATCATAGATTTAGCGCCTGCTTCGAAGCCGGCAGATACTTTATCTAGGAAGTAACCGTTATAATCCACGGCAGGTGTATTTGGATCAGGCATTTATATATCCTTTTTTAGTGGGAAGTACCAATGACGAGGATTTAAAAACAGATAGCCATTAGAGGAGTCAAGATATGACTTATCCTGTAGCCAGTTTTCATCGAGATTAATTGAGAAATTAATAACGCGAGTTCCCCATTGGTGATTGAATTCTTTAATGAAATACTGCAAGGCTCGAAGAGTGGTATCGCTGAGAGCGTCACGGACCACTAAAGCATAACCATTAGAAGTATTAATTTGGCGGTAATAAATATGCAGGCGGTCCAGCCCTTGGCGAGCCTCCTGTAATAATTGAGCTTTAGTTTTCACCAAAGTTTTAATGTCGAGCGCAAATGGAATTTTTTGTAAAGCAACCGATTTGAATTGTTCCTCTTCCTGTGGAGTTAATCCCCTGTAGAGTGCAATGGTCGGATATTGTGGTTTGGAATAATCAATTTGTAGTACTGGATAACCTGCTTTAGTCAGTTGTGATATCGCCTCATTCTTCTGCTGAGACAACCAGACAAGAACCACGCTATTGTTGCTATTCTTTTCCTGCAATTTGAAAATCGCTTCCTGTGCCCATTCCATTGCCTGGTATTTTGTCGCCAGAACATAAATTAAATTATTATCATGGCCACGGACAATTTCCAGAGGCATTGGTGCGCCAGCCAGAACTTCATTTAGCGTTAATACCTGTTGATCGTTGTCTAGCTTTTTATACCAGATAACCGCCGCAGCAAGCAGTAATAGTAATAGCGCGATTGAACCGATAATCAGGGTATGACTTTTTTTTATATTAAATTCCTCTAGCTTTTCCTGCTTGATAAATTCAGCATCGAATAAAGGAGGAAGATTAAAGTTTTTAATATCTTCAGGCCATTCATCTTCGCTGCACTTAATGGCAAAACGAATATGTTCGTGGAGAAAGATTTCATTCTCATTCAGCAGCGCCGGATAACTTTTATCCACCCCTTGGACTTCAAGGCGATAACCTCCCGTCGATTCTTCATCCTCAAAAGGCGCTGACAAGCGTAAAATAATATTGGGTGACGGCATATCGCAGGGTAAATAAAGCGTATTCTGCGTATAGGTTACGGCATGATCTCCGGCAGAAATTGATGCGGCTGAGGTATCCTGGAGCGCAAGTCCTGGGTTGATAATCAGAAAGTAATCATCTGCCGGAAGGTGGAGTTCACAGCCAAACATGGGACCAAACAGTACCTTCAGGGTGAATTTTTTCTGTGCCTCGGGTGCGGGCATCTCATCGGTTATTTTATTCATGTCGCTGTTCATAGAAAAAGGGCCATTAAAAATATCAAACAAGTAACCGGACGGCAGCAGAGTCCCTCGCGATTTTATTATGCAACTGACTAATGTAAGTAATATCGCTTAATAGTAACGATTCAAACAGTACTAGAATATATTGAAAATTAAATTCATTACTTCTAGTAATGATAATCTTATTAAGCTTAACACGGCTGTGGCTACTTCTACTTTTGAGAATATGCACTCTATCTTTATTGGAATGTGAACTCAATGCTTAATTTTTGATCTTTTGTTGAATATTTTTATATAAATTATTATTTTTTTTACTTTTCGGAATTTGCGTTGACCATTAATATTTTTCTGATACCTTCTTTAGTAATTCGAGATTCTGATATCACTAAGCATTAATTTATTCTTTTAATATTACTGCTAAGCTTACTGAAATGAGATTAAAATATGCTTATTAGCGATATTCAATGCCAGCAGAGAAATACAATGCGGCAACGTGGCGATGATGGCGAGTTTATTGCAATGCCCCTTAATGTGAACGATGAAATTATTAAATTAAATAATGGCGTGCTGTTTGCAAGACCTCTGGATAATGAATCCGTTATGGTTTTACTTACCTCAGGTGAACAGAATAAGGACTTTGATGGTCGTCTGGAAGAGATTACTCAGCCTTTTGTATTAGCGACGCTGGATAGTATGAAGATTATTCTTAGTGGCAAGTGGGTTATTGAAACGCTGACTATGTCACAGGCGACGACGCTTTTTTCATTCTTAGATTATCAGGCTAAATCTCGCAGCGCTATTTCCGAACGAGGCGAGCAGGAAAAGAATTCTTCATTATTAATGCATACGGAACGAAACTTGGCAGTATTGGTTGAGAAAGAATATAAATCGATAATGGAAATGCTGATTTCTACGTTATTGAAGCTACAAGATCGCCAGTTGGAAAGTCTGTTCTCTTTTATCAGGAATGTAGAAAGCTATTGGATTGCACATTTTCTGTTATCCCAGGTTATGAATGAAGATAAAGAGAGTGACAGACATAAAATTGGTAATGCCAGTAAGATCTACGGTGTGTCTGAATCTTATTTTAGAAAACTTTGTCACCATGCTTTTACCCGGGGGCCAAAAAAACAATTACGCCTCTGGCGCGCCGCACACAGTGCCTTGCAGTTAATAGAGAAAGATAACTCGATCGCGGCTATTGCAGGAAATAATGGTTACGCATCGTCATCTCACTTTTCCAGTGAAATTAAATCACTTTTTGGCATCACACCGAGGGAGTTTAAAAAAATGGAAGGCTTACTTCATGAATAAGATGGTTGTGAAAGTACCAGCTCGCTATCTGCCGTATTTATTATTGGGGGTCATAAGCTGTCATTCGGCGCTAGCCGCGCTTTTGGATCCCCAAGATATGCAGGGAGGCTCGGCCGATGTCCGCAATATTGCGCGGGATGACGAAAATACATATATCGCCAGTAATAACAGTGTGCAGCAGCTCTTTTTTGTTATCGGTGGTGCGCTTCATAAACCCTTTATTGTTAGCACTGAAGCGGCCAAAAAAAAGGTTTCCGGAAATTTCGACCTCAGTAAACCTAAAGAGTTGTTGAATACGTTAGCTGCTCGTACCGGGCTTATTTGGTATGACGATGGCAGTTCCGTCTACATCTACGATACCAGTGAGTTACAAAGCAGCATCGTGCGTTTGTCCTATGCGCCTTTTGACCGTCTGGTCGCCTATATAAAATCGTCAGGATTGTATGATGCCCGCTTTCCGCTGCGTTCGGATGGACGTTCTGGATCGTTTTATGTCTCTGGGCCACCAGTCTACGTGGAGCTTATTAAGGCGGCGGCAAAGTATATTGATGAAACCTATGCCCGCCCTGGAACAGGTGAAAGTACTATTCGTGTGATCAAACTGAAAAATACTTTTGTTAACGATCGCACCTTTACCCAGCGTGATACCCCGATTACCGTACCCGGCGTTGCGACGGCCTTGAACCAGTTGCTGAACAACTCTGGCGATAGCGGCAGCGGACGTCTGGCCCCGGCTGGCGCGAACATCACTATTGATAGTGATACTCGAGGTGCGCTTGAGGCGGCTTCGGCCACTCAAAAAGGTAATTTTCCACCATTGCCCTCTTTTAATTCGGCACCCGCGGCGAAGCGTCAGTATGAGCCAGATGCCCTCGGCCAGTCGTCTATCAGTATCGTAGGTTACTCGGATACCAACAGTCTGCTTATTCAGGGTTCCGAGCGGCAGGTGAGTTTTGTTGAGGATTTAGTCAGCGCGATTGATATTCCAAAGCAACAGATCCAGCTGTCGCTATGGATCATTGATATCTCGAAGGATGATATTAATGAGTTGGGTATTCTCTGGCAGGGTGCAGCAAAACTGGGAAATACCGGTGTCTCCTTTAATACCAGCTCGCTGACCCCAGAAGGCAGTATTCATTTTCTGGCGGATGTTTCTGCGCTTGCGAAAAAAGGTAATGCTCAGGTGGTTTCACGGCCAGAGATCCTGACTCAGGAAAATGTTCCAGCGCTGTTTGATAACAACAGTAGCTTTTACGCCAAGTTAGTGGGGGAGCGTAACTCTTCTCTCGAAAAAGTCACTTACGGCACCATGATTAGCGTCTTGCCGCGCTTGGCACAGCGTCAGCAGGAAATCGAAATGATCCTGAATATTCAGGACGGCGGGCTGCCGCTCAACGCTGATGGTAAAACCCAAAATGTCGATAGCCTGCCAATGGTAAATAACACCCAGATCAGCACTGAAGCACGGGTGCCTGTCGGGTATAGCCTGTTGGTTGGCGGTTATAGTCGCGATCAGGATGAGTTCCATAGCGTCGGTATTCCGTTACTGCGTGACATTCCTATGTTGGGCAAGCTGTTCGATTACAGCTATACCAGCCACAAAAAAATGGTTCGTTTGTTCCTTATTCAGCCTGGGCTGCTGGCTAGCGGCGAAACCTGGCAGGGGCGGGAAGAGAGTAATCCAGTGCTGGGCCGTACATGGGTGGGGAACGAGGTCACGTTGAAATCAACGGTATCCATGCTACGCGAAACGATGAAAAACAATTAAGGACCAGTTAAGTCATGGATATTCGTTCTGTTGCTGGTGTTGACTTTAATCGTATTGAAACTCAAATGCCGGACAGCCGCGCGGGTCAGCCTGTTTATGATGCAGGTGAGGATGCGTTACCTGTAAATTTGCAGCAAGAGATGAGTAATGCCGCAGAGGAAATGGCCGATCTCCTCAGCGCATTTGGCCGCTTTAGCAAAGCAGGACGCAAAAATGACAATGCAGATAATGATTTTGTTTCTTCGATGCTTGAGGATCAGGCAGATGAAAAACTGGATACTTTGATAAGGCACGTGGCCAAACTGCGTGATCTGAATAACTTATTGAATTTCGCTCGTCAACTCTTCCCTAATGACAGCGATTTAATGCTCGCGCTGCGCGAAATGTTATTAAGCCGCCAGCTCTCGGAACTCCAGAAGAAGAAAATAAAAGAAGCAATCGCCGATTTAGAAAAATTTGGTGATAGTAAAAAAATGCAGTCAGGTATTAATGTCGGCCGTCTGGCAAAACGGTTTATTGATGGCAGCGGCGACAAACCACTTTCAGCCAAGGACTTGCGTAATAGTTATCTCAATTTTCTCGAACTGGAGATGCCCGCGGGCTTTATCTACAAAGACTGGATTGATGTTTATGGTTATCAGAACAGAACGCGCTTATTAGCTTTCACACTGTCGGCCCTCATTGCCGACATGAAGGCAAATGAACCCGGCATTCATTTCTCTGAGTTTGGCCCACTCAGCGCAAAATTATCCGACGCGCGTTTGTTGCATACCCTGGACCAACTGCTGAATGAGAGTTTTGCTAAATTCCCATTCCGGGAACAGATGAGAAACAATCAGGTGATGCTGGGCGAAGCGGATATTGTTGAGCTCTATATAGCGGGATTAGTTGACACTGACGAATTTAAACTAACGTTAAAAGAGTTCAGTAAAAACTTTATGTCGTTGCTATTGCTAAAACAGCGGTCAATGGTTATTCAACAATTGCGCAGTATTTATAATATGACCCCTGAGTTTCTTTTTGCCGATGCTATTTATCGTGGAGTCATTACCAACTATCTGGCTTCTCTGCTGCGCACAATGTCCAAGAAAGAGAAGAATACCGGTATCTGGAATGAATATTACAAATAATTGCGGGCAAAAATAAATTGTCTGCTGCGGAAAGATGTGTAACTACTCATGCTTAGAATGTTTATTCTCCAAATTCGCAATAGGCCTGAACTCATTATCCTGACGATAATGGTCATGGTCGTTGTAATGTTAATTATACCATTGCCGACGTACTTGGTTGATTTTCTTATCGGCCTCAACCTGATAATAGCCTTATTAATTTTTCTTGGTTCATTTTATATTACAAGGATTCTGGATTTTTCGACTTTTCCGTCGATTCTATTAATCAGTACTATTTTCCGCTTGGCTATTTCTATCAGTACCAGCCGTTTGGTGTTAGCGGATGCCGATGCTGGGGAAATTATCACTAGCTTCGGGGAGTTCGTTATTGCAGATAATCTGGTCGTGGGCTTTGTTATTTTCTTCATTGTGACCATTGTGCAGTTTATTGTAATAACCAAAGGCTCGGAGCGTATTGCGGAAGTGGCCGCACGCTTTTCTCTGGATGCTATGCCAGGCAAGCAGATGAGCATCGATGCCGACCTAAAAGCTGGGGTCATCGATGAAAAGGAAGTAAAACGACGCCGTAGCGATCTCGAAGCAGAGAGCCAGCTATATGGTGCGCTCGATGGGGCGATGAAGTTTATTAAAGGCGACGCCATCGCGGGAATTATTATTATCTTCGTTAACCTCCTGGGAGGTATTGCCGTTGGCACCTTACAGCACGGTATGGATTTATCCCATGCAGTGTCGGTGTTTACATTATTAACCATCGGTGATGCGCTAGTCGCGCAAATACCAGCATTGCTTATCTCAATAAGCGGTGGCCTTATTGTCACGCGTGTTAATAACAGTGAGAACACCAACCTTGGTGCCAAAATTTTGCAGGATATGTTCCACAATAAATTTATCCTGCTTATTACGGCTATTCTGGCGATTGCTCTGGGGATGCTGCCGGGCTTTCCATTATTGGTGTTTGTCCTACTGGCAGCCTTATTAATGGGGGTTTTCATCAAGGATAAGATTGATGAAAAGAAAGGTAAGAAGCCAGTCCATAACGCCGCAGAAGAGGACGAAGAGCCAGTACTGAAAAGTAAGCCAGTGATGATTGACGGTGAGTATATCCCTGAAACTATCCCGTTAATTATTACTGCCTGGAAAGGGTATGAACATTATTTCCAGGAGCACAATTTGTGTTCGCTGCTTAAGCGCAACTTCTTTATTGAATATGGTGTTCGTCTCCCTGAAGTGGTGATGAATTATGACCAGCAGATGGTGCGCGGCAAATTAACGGTGGCTATCAATGAAATTCAGGTTAGCGCGTATGACATTTTACCCGGCATGTGCAAGGTACTGATGCGTGGCGACGAACTGCAAATTATTGATGAAAACGTTCAGTCCATTGAAACCGCTCAGGGTATTGCGTACTGGATCCCGGAAGAGAATAGCGAAACGGCGTTGCAGCTTGGTTTTTACTCAAGAACGGCGGTCGATGAGTTCTATGCCTGCGTCTCAACTTTGCTGGTACACAATATCTCCGAGTTTTTCGGTATTCAGGAAGCCAAAACATTGCTTGACGATCTGGAGAAAAAACATCCTGAATTACTGAAAGAGTGTTACCGAAATAATACCGTACAACGTATTACTGAAGTATTCCAACGACTATTACAGGAACGGATTTCTATTCGAAATATGCGTCTTATTCTTGAGGCCTTAGTGCAATGGGCTCCGAAGGAAAAGGACCCAATTATGCTGGTGGAGCATGTTCGCGGCGTATTATCGCGTTATATCTCTAACCGTTTTGCTTCCAATGGGCAGATTCGTACTCTGGTTATGTCGCACGATATGGAAAGTTTAGTGCGCGGCGGAATACGCCAAACTTCAGGCGGCACATTTATCAATCTGCCGCCACCGGAAACCGAAAGTATTATTAGAAGCTTGGAAATGTGTATCAACAGTAATGGCGCCAACGCTCGCGATATTATTTTAATGGTGTCGCTGGATATCCGCCGTTTTGTGAAAAAAATTATCGAAGGAAGCTACCCGGAAATGGAAGTGCTTTCTTATGGCGACGTTGCATCCGGCGTGGATGTTGATGTTATTGGTTCATTAGAAAACTAGTTCGAGGTAATAAATGAAATACGATGTCGTTGTACTACTTTCCACCATGCTTAAAGACGCTGGAATGGCTGATATTCTAGATAGCGATTTGAGTAATCATTCAACCATCTCTCTGAATATGAAAGATGATATTCCGACTATTCATGTCCGCAGTGAAGATAATGAAGTTTGGGTATGGGCAAAAATTGTTGAACAGGCTCCGGCGTCTTTAAGTTATTGCAGCGCCAGCCTTCTACCACTGATGTTGAACCACAACGAAGAATACTTTTATACCGGCCAACCGTGTTTATATCCGGTTGATAGCGATATTGAACTGCGCGCCCAGATTAAAGAAAAACATCTGAAATGTTCCGAAGACTTTTTATCGATGTTGGATAACTACCTGAGTATTTTGCAGGACTATCGTTCGGTATTGGTTTAATTACTGAGGTTGACACGATGGTTGCGCATTGTCTGGTTCATCTGGCACATCCGTTACGTATTCAGGGCAATGTGATTGAAGCGCATCTACCGGGGACGCGAATCGGCGAGATATGCGAGATTCAGAAATCTTTACTTGAGCCTGATGTGCTGGGGATTGCCCAGGTGATCGGGTTTAACAAGGAACATACATTACTGAGTCTACTTAATGATAATAAGGGATTTTCCCGCAGCAATGTTCTGCTGCCAACCGGCAAGCCTTTTCGTATCAATGTTCATGAAAATATTGCCGGGACCATTATTGATGCAACCGGCACGGAGCGCGGGCGTCTGGACGATGCCGCACCGGTGCGGTTGACTGTAGCTAAAAATCTTGAGGCCTGTGGCTCGCCCAAGGATTTTACCCAACGTAAACCTATCGCTGAACCTCTAGTAACCGGCGTCAGGGCAATTGATGGGCTGCTGACCTGCGGGCAGGGACAGCGTATGGGGATTTTCGCGGCGGCGGGCTGCGGTAAAACCTCCTTGATGAACATGATAATTGAACACTCTGAGGCGGATATTTACGTCATCGGCCTCATCGGCGAGCGCGGGCGCGAAGTCACGGAATTTGTCGAAGAGCTGAAACGTTCGTCGCGCTGTTCACAGATTGTTCTGGTTTACGCCACCTCAGACCGCTCTTGTGTTGAGCGCTGTAACGCGGCGCAGATAGCCACGACGATAGCCGAGTTCTTCAGCGAACAAGGTAAAAATGTCCTGCTGTTTGTTGACTCGATCACCCGTTATGCCCGAGCGCTGCGAGATGTGGCATTAAGCATGGGAGAACTGCCGGCCCGGCGAGGTTATCCGGCCTCCGTTTTTGAGGCTTTGCCCAAATTGCTGGAGCGGCCAGGGTGCTTTTTAAACGGATCTATCACGGCCTTTTACACAGTGCTGATTGAAAATGAAGAAGAGTCGGATGTGATTGGCGATGAAGTTCGCTCCATTCTCGACGGACATATTTACTTGAGTAACAAGTTGGCTGCAAAAGGGCATTATCCGGCGATTGACGTTATGCAGAGCATTAGCCGCGTTTTTTTACAGGTTACCGACCCGAAACATCGACAGATGGCCACGCGCTTTCGGGAATATCTGCTGCGCCAAAAAGAGATGCAGCTGTATCTGGATCTCGGTGAGTATCGCCGGGGGGAAAATCCGGATAACGATGCTGCTTTTGACCGCAAAAATCAGATGGAAGCCTTTCTTCAACAAAGTATGGCCGAGAAAACGGACATGCAGGTTTGTCTGGAAAGCTTAAATGGAAGCATGGCGTAAAGGGCGTGAGTTTGTCTCTATGCTGGAGCGCAAACAGCAGATTTTGCTGGGTGATATTGCCAAAGCGGAAAGTCAGTTAGCGCAAATAAGACTGAAAATGGCTGAATATCAGCAAGAGTGTGCGGATATAAACCAACAGATAAAAATGTTAACGCCTACCGGAGTCCACAGCCGGGCGGATATTTATAAGGGAATAAGACAGCAGGGAGCTTTATTAACACACCAACAGTTGGTCCTCCATAAAATAAGCCAATTGGAAACTGAGGAATATAAGCTGGAGCATAGTCTCGAGCAGCATCGCAGCGCGATTATCTTGCTGGATAAAAAGCATTACAAACTTTCCTATTATTTGCGACCGTTGCGCCGCGAATATATGCGCCGCGGCGACAATAATATAGAAAATGAAATTCAGGAGATTGCGAGCTATGGTAGAAAAAGTTTCTGAAGCAAGCATGAAGGTGGCGATAAATATAGATTCAGCGGCGGATGACGGTGCCTTGCTGAACCAGATTGCTAAAAAGAAAAAACAGAAAGAAGGTGGCGAGGATAGTGTGCCGGTTGCCATGTTGTCGCTGGATACGCTCGTTCGGCTGACTCCCGCTTTGGCGCATGGTGGAGGGTTACTGAAAACCGAAAAACAGACGATGAAACAAAATACCCCGCCTTTCTTTGGTCTTGCCGTCGATTCTCAGCAGATGAATAAGGGCGATAGTCTGCGCCGGCAGGTGGCATTAGCCGCTGCTGGGGTGGCGGCAATGGCGAGTCACGGCCAAAAATCCGGGGCTGCTGAGAAAGATGAAGCAACCAAAGCAGTGAGTAGCAAAGAGGCGGCGCTTAAGCTGCTACCCACCACCGCAGCAGCTACAAAATTTCAGCAACCAGTGCCAGTGCAACAATCTCCGGCCACCGCGATTGCAAGCCCTATAACCTTTAATAGGTCAGTCCCAGAGACTGAAATGGGCCATCAGGGCCGGCTACAACGGACCAAAGATGACTTTGGCGAAGTAAGACCGTTTTGGCAAGGGGAGAAGCCGTCTGAGAGCGTATTGCCGAAACACGGTGAAACCACAATGCAAAGCAAAAATATGCCCACCACGCTCCAGCAACTCAAGACTCAGGCCAGCTCAGGGACTAACGTGGTCAAAGAGGGGAGAGAAGGTCAGATGCTGGAGGTGAATTACCAGTTTCAACGTTGGTCCGGTGACCACTCGGTCAAGATATCAGTGCCAACAGAAGCACGTCGGGACGGAAATGTCACTCTGCTTCCTTCCGATGTCCGCGCGGCGGACGTGCTGCTCCGCAATATGGGCCATTTGACTAGCCTCTCCCCTGATCTTCTGCGGCCACAGCAGGAACGAGATGAACAGCAACAGCAGCGCCGGCAGCAGCAACAGCAGGATGAGGATCAGGAATGAGCTTAAGAAGTCATTTGCGCCAGCGAGACAGCCGCCAATTGATGCTTGAATTGCTGTGTAGCCGGCATCCGGGTAGCGAGATTACTGAATTCATTGCGGGAGAGCGCTATCTACAGCTGCTGCTTCAGGATGAACAAGGTAACCGCGGGCATGCCTGGCTTAACGTTGATGCGTGGCTCGAGTATATGGACGCCCATCTCCCCGATATTCCTTGGTTGGAAGTTCCCCTTAACTATCTGGCTCGTTGGTTAAACCATCTTCAGTTGAGCTTTTTATTCGAAGAACAAGTCTGGGATGTGGCGCAGATTGCACTGTCTGCGAACCCTTTGCCGGAAAAGGCGCTTTTGCTTCCCGCCGAGCCATGTCCGCTGCTGTGTCTCGACTGGCCGAAGAGTGAGGATAATGCTCAGGGCGTGCCCGCTATCTCATCCTATCGGGTGCCTTTCCGGCTGCAATACGTGTTGGGATACAGCCAGCTCCCCCTTGCCCAGTTGGCCGATGTGGCTCCTGGCGATTTGTTGTTAATAACACAGGATTTCGCCCATTTGGCTGTAGGCCATCGCCGTCTTTATAAATTGAGTTATCACCCTAATCAGGAGGTTATTGTGGAAGAACAGTTGGCCGAGCATGACCAGGAATACCATGAAGAAGAGGTACTGCACGAGTGGATGAGTTTGCCCGTCGACATTGAGTTTGTGCTGGATGGGCGGACAGTGACGCTGGCTGAGTTAGAAGAGATTACGCCGGGTACGGCGTTAGCGCTGACCCCCGATGCCGAACAGAACATTAAAATCTATCTGAACAAAAAGCTATTTGCTCGCGGTGAGCTGGTGGCCCTGGAGAATGGATCTCTTGCAGTCGAGGTCAATCACGTTAATCCCACTCTGCAAGGTAACAGGGTACAACCCGATGTTGAGTAATGATATTTCTCTAATTGCGCTATTGTCGTTCTTTACCTTATTACCCTTCATTATTGCCGGGGGAACCTGTTTTATTAAGTTCTCAATTGTCTTGGTGATGGTGCGTAATGCTCTAGGGATCCAGCAGGTACCTTCGACCTTAACGCTAAATGGTGTAGCGCTTATTCTAAGTGCATTTGTCATGATGCCGGTGTGTCAGAAAATTTCCAGCTACATCGAAGCAAACCATATTGACTTCAATGACAGCCGCTCCGTTACCCAACTGGTGGATCAGGGGCTGGGGAGCTATCGGGATTACCTAGTGAGATATTCCGACCATGACTTAATCCGCTTTTTTAATAAAGTACAGCAGCAAAGAAGCGGTGAGTCAGAGCCTGAAGTTGAAGACCATGAATTAACGGACTTGCCGCTAATGACCCTGATGCCAGCTTATGCATTAAGCGAAATTCAAAGTGCTTTCAAAATTGCATTCTACCTTTATGTCCCGTTTGTGGTCATCGATATGGTGGTCTCCAGCATCTTACTGGCGCTAGGGATGATGATGATGAGCCCGGTGACTATCTCCATTCCGATTAAGCTCATTCTATTCGTATCAATGAATGGTTGGAGTTTGTTAACCAAAGGACTGATCGCTCAGTATGCCGATCTGATGACATCATGAGTAATGTATTGTTTATTGGTAATTCCGCGCTGATCGTCGTGCTGAAGCTGACGGCGGTGCCTATCGCCTTTGCCACCATTGTCGGCATTCTCGTTGGCCTATTTCAGACAATAATGCAAATTCAGGAACAAACGCTGCCTTTTGGGCTGAAAATGCTCGCGGTATTTGCCAGCATTTTTATGCTGATGGAGTGGTTTTCAGCCGAAATGATGAATTTTGCCACTCAGGCTTTTTATATGGCTTTTCGTTAAAACGGAAAATATATGCTGTTTGTGGCGTTTTATCTTAATTTTCAGCACAGCGTGCTGACTTTTGTCATGGTTTATGCACGGCTGGCGATCGTCTTTTATATGTTGCCGGTATTGGGTGAACGGGTTTTATCAAACCTGATTATTAAGAATACGATTATTTCTCTGACTATTATTGGTCTCTGGCCCTGCTTTGAAACCACGATAACTCCAGAGCAAGGCTGGCTTATTATTCTAATAAAAGAGTGCATCATCGGTTTAATTTTGGCTTTTACTCTGTGTATACCTTTCTGGGTAGTTATTGGGTTAGGGGAAATTCTTGATAACCAGCGTGGGGCCACTATCAGTGACAGTATTGACCCGGTTAATGGTGTACAAAGTTCAATATTATCCGGTTTTCTGAACTTTGCCTTTGGCGCTATTTTCTTCGCTAGCGGAGGGATGCGGCTGCTAATGGAAGTGATGGTGCAAAGCTATCAAATGTTTCCGCGCGGTAGCACGTTAGAGGGCATTCATTGGGAGCAGGCTGGACAACTACTTGTGGTATTAATGCAGAACAGCATATTACTTTCTGCCCCAGTAATGTTAGTGATGATGGTGGCTGAAATATTGCTCGGTGTGTTTGCGCGTTATTGCCCGCAGCTTAATCCTTTTTCATTATCGCTCGCCATTAAAAGCTTTATTGCTTTTGCGATTTTCCTTTTCTATGGATTTCACTCGCTGTCTGAGAAACCGCTGCAAATGTTCTCCATTTTGGGCTTCCGGCAATTCATTTCCTGAGGAGACATTTCTATGGCAGAGAAAACAGAACACCCCACCAGTAAAAAACGCAAAGACTCGTCAAAAAAAGGCCAGACATTCAAAAGTAAAGATCTCATCACAACGGCCATTTTGTTGGCCGGGATCTATTTTTTGGCTTATGGCATGAGCTTCGATGATTTCAGCAATTTTTACTCAATGGCTCTGATGTACAACACGCAGATTGGAATCAATGATTTCTTAATCGGCTTGATGCGTGTTTTCTTCTTACTTTGCCTGCCATTTATTGCGGTCTGTGCGCTAGTAGGTATTGCCGCCACCCTGCTTCAGACGGGGTTTTCCATGGCGACGGAAGCGATCAAACTCAATTTCAAAGCGCTTAATCCGGTGGAGGGGATAAAGAAAATCTTCAGCATGCGCACGGTCAAGGAGTTGGTGAAATCCATTTGCTACCTCATCGTGTTCGCCGTTACCTGTTATACCCTGATTCACAATGATCTTCGCCAGGTATTAACCCTTTATCGTACTGATATTGCTGGGCTTATTGCCTGTTGGGTCTCACTGACCCTGAAAGCCGTACTGGTGTTTATTGGCTGGTCTGTTTTTGTGCTTATAGCGGATTTTATTGTCGAATACTTTCTCCATTTTAAAGATCTAAAAATGGATAAACACGAGGTTAAACAAGAGCGTAAAGAGAGCGACGGCAACCCACAAATTAAAAGTGCCAGACGAAGGGCCCATCAGGACATTCTTTCTGGTGAAGAAATGGCGGCAGTCAGAAATTCTGAGGTAGTGATGGCGAACCCAACGCATATTGCAATGGCTATCTATTTCAACCCGGAAATGGCAGCCCTGCCGTTTATTGCTCTACGTTGCACCAATATGAAAGCCAAAGCGGCTATTGCTTATGCGGAAAAAATCGGCGTGCCAGTAGTACGTAATATCCCGCTGACCCGCAGGCTTTATCACACCTATAGTCAATTCAGTTTCATTTCGCTAAATGATGATGTGCTGATTGATGTTATGGACATTCTTATTTGGCTGCGTCAGGTCGAAATCTCTGGCATGGCTCAGATGACTATGGACGTGGATGAAAGCGCGACGACTTCTCCAGAATCTCAGGATACTCCATCTGGTTATTCGTAGCCGGTAATTGTGCGGTTTTTTTGTATTAACCACCAGAGCCCATCAGTATGATGATTATATCTTCTTTACTGTCGGTCTTTGGGTTAATTGGCTGTTTTTGGGCGTTATCAATTAATAAGGAAAGAGGTTGGAATGGCTAATAAAAATATGCTGGATTTACTCAACGATGAAGAAGAATTTAAAAGTGATGAACAGCTAGATTCTTATGCTGAAAGTCTACTGGATGCTATTCAAAATGGGGCAACGCTAAAGGATGTCTACGTTGTTCCC
This sequence comes from Yersinia hibernica, assembly GCF_004124235.1. Lineage (NCBI taxonomy): Bacteria > Pseudomonadati > Pseudomonadota > Gammaproteobacteria > Enterobacterales > Yersiniaceae > Yersinia > Yersinia hibernica. The sequence goes on along the minus strand of NZ_CP032487.1, from coordinate 2,778,498 downwards.
AATGACACCATGCAGGATCTTTATAAACTGGCATATGATTTTTATCATCTTGGTAAATTAGACGATGCCGAATCTCTATTTCGCTTTCTCTGTATTTATGATTTTTATAATCCTGAATATGCAATGGGGTTAGCGGCGGTCAATCAACTGAAAAAGAATTATGCGAAAGCCATTGAGTTTTATGCTCTCGCTTATTCTTTATCTAAAGAGGATTACCGGCCTATGTTTTATGCCGGTCAATGTAATCTGATGCTGCGTCAGGGCGTCCAAGCTCGTAAATGTTTCGATATCGTAATTAGCAGATCTAACGACGCATTATTAAGTGAAAAGGCACAAGCCTATATTACTGCGCTTAATAAAATAAATAGTGAAAAGACCGGTACTCCTGAAGAGGAGAAACTTAATGAGGAATAATAATGGAGATAATCAGGCAGGTAGCGCGGCCAGCAATGCTGGAACCAGCAAACCAGGAGCCGGTAAATCATCATCAAGCGGGGTTGGAATCCGGAGATGTTGAATTAAAAAAACAAATCGGGCAGGCAAAACGCCTTGGCAATGCGCAGCTAAAAGATCACCCGCAGCTGAATTCTGTTAAAGGCGCGCTGCAAACCTTGCAGCCCGATCAGTTACTTAAACTACTGAAATCGACCATTAATACTGTTAACGGGAATACCCCAAGGACGAATTTAGATAGCCAGGAAATGCCTCAGCTCAAGCCTCCTGTGAGCGACGAGCCAGCAATGGCTAAGAGCGGTAGTGAAGCGAAACTTTCTGCCTCTGCTTGGGCGACGGCACTGCTTGGGAAAGTCATGCAGCTCACCACTGAGACGTCGATGAGCAACCTGCTGTCGCAGCTGCAGGGCATCAACGGCATGATGGGGGGAGCCGCAAGTGCTTATTCCGAGATGGCGTCTCAGCTTGAGCAGCAGGGGACGCAGTGGGCCAGCGATGCTGACGCACTTAAGGCTGCTCAACAACAGGCGGATACGCTGTCGCAGGATATCAGTAAGGCCCAGGCGGCACTGAGCGATGCGCAGAAAAAAATGAGTGCCCTAGAGGCTGAGGCCGCTAAGCAAGATCCGGTTTCTGAAGAATTACAGGGCAAGATTGATGCCGCTAAAACGGCAGTAGTCAATGCGCAGGCTAATCTGGCTCAGGCCACAAGTACCTATAACAACTTTGCCAATAAAACATTAAACCCTGCGATTAATGCAGAGAAAGGTTCGCGTTCGGCGCTGGAAGCGGCACAAGTTAAGTCGCAGAAGTTGGTTGAGTCATTCAACCCGCAGCAGCAAAGTGCCATTGAACAGCAGCGTAAGCAGAACGCCCCGGAGTCCAAAACCCTGACATTCCTGATGGCGTTGATGTCGCAGCTGATTAATAAAAGCTCCAGCGACGATCTTCTGGCGACGGCGGAGCTAAAACAGAAACTGGCGGAAGCGGCAGCCAAGGATGCGGAGAAAAAGGCGCAGGAATACGAACAGGAAGTTCGTAAAGCCGAAGAGATGCAGAAGACCATGGGCTGTATTGGCAAGGTGCTGGGTTGGATAGTCACTGCCGTCAGTTTTGCCGCCGCAGCATTCACCGGCGGGGCTTCTCTGGCTCTAGCGGCCGTAGGGCTGGCGCTGGCTATTGGTGATGAGATAAGTCAGGCGGTGAGTGGGCGGTCTTTCATGGCAGACGCGATGCAACCGCTGATGGATGCGATTGTAAAACCCCTGATGGAGATGATGGGCAAAATGTTCTCCGCCATTCTTCAAGCCTATGGTGTCGATAAAGAAACCGCAGATATGGTGGGGCAAATCCTCGGTGCCATTGCGGCTGCAGCGGTACTTGTTGCGGGTGTGATGGTTGCTGGTAGCGTGATGAGCAAGCTCTTTGGCGTGTTGATGAAGAAGATTGGCGCCGACGTGGCACAAGAGGCTGGCAAGACCATGGCCAAAAACGTTGCTGTGGAAGTGGAAAAAGAAGTTGTTAAGGACGTAACCAAAAATGTTGTGCGCACTGCGGTGAAGGAGGTGGCGGAAGAGGTTGCGCAAGAAGTGGCTGAAAAAGCGACAAAGTCTACCATGCAAAGATTAATGGACAGTGCGCTCGGCCAAGTTTTAAAGCGCCTTAGCAAGGGGCTTGGCCGTTCATTGGGCGCAGATGAGCTGCAAATGGCGAAAGTATCGAATTATAGCCAGAAGGCAGTCGTCGGTCTGAATGTGGTCAACACCAGCAGTCAGGCGGCAGTTGGGATTGTTGCGGCCAATATGCTGCTGGAAGCATCGAAGATCAGAGCCGAGATGATGAAAGATGCTGCTTTACAGGATTTACTTAATGAAATGATGACTCGCGCCATTGATAGCTTCACTCACCGCATGGAAACGGTAAATGAGATTGTTAGAAATATCGCAGTAGTGGCGGAAAACCAGGCGCAGGCCGGCAAATATATTACTAAACAGATGAGTGCTGTCGCCGGATAAACGGCGGGAATATGTTTTTACTCTCAATAAAATAAAGGAGTTTTATCAATTATGTCTGGTTCAATTAATGGTGCTGGTTCGCAAGAGCGTATTTTTCAGTCGCAACATGTTCAGACAGAAATAAAGAATGTTGTTGTTCATGAAGAGAAAAGAAATATCCAAGATGTGTCTGACTTGGCGAAAAAGGATGGCATGTTGTCATTGATGATGGAAAAACAGAGTTTGCGCAGTGACACTACCCATGCCATGTCAGCGGCACAGAAACGTAATGGGGGAGAAATAGAAACTGATTCGCCGGCTAAAGTTGTGAAGTTATCGGTCGCAGGGGAAGGCGATGCCAACAAAGCAGAACGTCTGGCAGCGACGGTGCCTGGCGTACTGACGTCACAGATTAATATTACTCAGCCAAATAATAAGTCGGCAGAGAATAGCAAAAACACTAGTGAGTCGACGGTCACCAACACTTCGTCGTCCTCCACTCAGGCTCGCTCACAGCCAGCTGTTGAAGGTGGCACTGATATCACCGCCACAGATGCTGTAGGCCCACACTTTATCAACGTTGTCGGCTCGATGAAGCAGCTTGAAGTGAGCAATACTATCACCACCACGATGTTGAATGCTGAGCGAGATGCAAACAAAGCGGCTGCAGCGGCAACTATCAGGGGCGTCGATGCGGCGGCCCGAGCGGGTAATAAAACCATCGAGGCTGCGCGGCAGAATCTTAACGGTGCAATTACTTCCGGTGTGATGGGGATAGCAGGTCAGGGGGCAACGACCGCGACTCAGATGAAAGCGCTGAATAAAGAAGGCACCTCGATCACCAAAAACCTCAAACCGGCAAGAAATCTTGAGCTTGGTGTTCGTGAGCATCAGAGCGCGATCAAAAGTGGCAAAGACACCATGGTGCATCAGAACAAGAAGCTATCCAGTGATGTTGAGGCCACCATGAGTCATCCGCAAGCGGCAGATCTGCATGCCAGCTCGCTTAAGCGTGATAACCACAATGCGGTACAACTTGCTACACAGAAAAGTCGTGTTACCGCTGAGTATGCCAACCAGGGGATTCGTTCCGGGCAGGGGGCTGCAGAAGGCGCGTTTGGCGTAGCCGCCGCTGAGAAACAGAAAGAGGCAGAGCTGGCTCGTGCTGATCGTGATGTAAATAACGAACTGGCCAATACCCAGAGTCAGACGGCTAAGAAAGCCGCTGAAACTAATGCGGCAATAAGAAGCATGACTGACAGTGTGCTCAACGCTAATAACAGCGCGGTGTCTTCCATCGCCGAACGTACTCGCTAACTCTTATAGAATCAGCAACGTATGCAGAGAAAGTCAGCGTACGTTGCTGTAAAAGGAATATGGCTATGTTTTCCGTAAATAATACTTTGCCCAATGCTATCCACTATAGCCCAGCTGATACTAGTGCCACCCAGTCTGCGCCAATTGCCGAAACCCACGCGGGTTCTTCTTCAGAGCTGAATATAACGTTATTGAAAGAACTGATTGCCCAAATGGAAGCCCCGAATAGGGCGGATAAACTTGATGGTATCAGGGCAACTCTTAATCAGTATGGGCTGGATACCAGTGCAGAAGATTTCAATAACAGCAAACTGCGCACCGCATTAGAGCATCTTAAGACAACCAATGACCGCGCACAGCCGTCGGATGATGTGGCTGAGATGCTCGCGAACCAGAAACAACAGGTAAAAAACACCGCTCTGGCGCTGGCGGATATCCAGCGCGAGGTGGCCACGAACCGTACCAAAGCGAACTATTCGGTCAGTCAATTTATGGCCGATAAAGAAAAGGCAGTGCAGGAAGCGGCCCCGGAGGATAGTAATAAAAGAGACGAAATTTCCATCCATACCAGTTATGCCGAACTATGGGCAAGAATGGCGCTTGCCATTAAGAATATCAAAGGTGATTACGTAGACTTCTATGCTGATCTGATGCAGAAGTATACAGAAATGTATAAAGCTTATAATACGGATGTACAGGGTGCAGCAGCAGAAGCAGTTGCCTCTGGAGATGATGGGAATAATGTTAAATTTGATACAACCAAAATGAATCAGGGATATACCGACTTCGAGACGGAAGTTAAAAACATTGCCCTTGCCCTGGGCAGCGTTAAAAATTGGGATCAGATGACGCTTGAACAGCGTAAAAGTATGGTCACGACCCTTGAGCCAGCTTTTAAGGTGGATGGTAGCGGTAAAATTGAGTTCAATCTCGACCAATATAATGCCGCACCTAGGAATCCGTCAGGTATGAATGGGGACAAAGTATCCACTGCCAGCTATCAGGCATGGCTGGCTTCTTTTAATGGGGGGGCGAGTGCTTTACAAGGTAATATGCAGTCTTTTGCCCAACGCTATACGCAGGCCAATAGTACCTTCGATAATTTAAATAAAGTCTTGAGTGGTGCGATCGCCTCACTGGCGGAAAGTGCAAAAGATGTTATTAAAGCATTCGGATAATGACCTGGTGAGTGATTGCTATGGAGAGTATCTACGCGTCCAGATCGCAAGAAAGCCTAAGGCAAGATTGTTATCTGACTCAAGGAGGCAATGAAACATACGGCCAATTCGCCTGTCGTGTTTCAGGGCTTCAGATCAGGTTTGGAGAGCCAGATCGATTTTTAAGTCGTATGAGCAGTGAGTCATCTAATGGCTCGCAAGGTAGTTTCGCAGAGCATTTTGACTGTGCTTCGGTAAGACCAGAACATTATTCTCCAGCCGGCGAAGGCCCTCTTGCAGGTCAGCGTTATTATTTCCAGATGCGGGCAGACACCGCAAAAAATATTTATGGCCGGAGTAATGACTGCGCATCACAACTATTAATCGAACAACCTGAAAGGCAGAGTCGCGATCGAGAAACGGATGTTAAAGAAAATAAATCTATCTTGAAACGACTATTAAAGGTTTTAATCCGATGCTTTATACCCTGCATCAATATAAAAATATAGGACTGTGGAGGAGTAATTATTATGCCTGGATCTGTTAATGGTGCAGCAAGTCAGGATATTCAAGCTAACTATGCCCGGGAAATAAGGTGTACAGCTTGTGCAACCGGTAGACCGGCTTTTATCAGTCTGCTTACAGAAGCTAAAAACGATCCCATAGCGCTATTTCTACAGCAGCCGCATCAGACAATTAATGCTAAAGAATTGGTTTATCATGAAACTCATAAAAATCTCACGCTTGATTTCCTTAATAAGAAATTAAGTACCGAGGGTGATAAGATTAGGACCCTTATCGGTGTAATTCATAGCGATGTGGAAAATAGCGGAAATGTAGAAGATATCAACGCCCTTAAAACTGTTAGTAATAAATTAGCCGCCGCCGGTGGTAATGAAAAAAAAGAGCAAAAGGTGGCAGCGCAACTCTCTGCTCTGGTGTCTAAATATAGCGCGGGAGCTTTTGAGAAGGTAATTAACCAGTATATTGAACATTGCATGCATGCCTGGGAAGCCCATCACGAGGCGAAATCAGTGAATGTTCAGGATAAAGTTATCTTCAAACAATGTCTGGATGTGTGTAAGTCTACGTTGCAGCACGATGTGGAGGGCCTAGCGCAACCCGATCAGCCATGGGAAACGATGGCCCAGAAGTTGAACTTTTTTGTCCATGATTGCACGGCTATTTCAAAAACCCTCACATTTTATGATGCTGAGCAGGTAACGCCTACTCCAAAAGGCCCCGAGCCTCTGAATAGAGAACCGGAAGATGGTGCTGATAACCAGCGGCAATTTATTTCAACCACGCCAGGACAGGGGGGGGTTACCGTTAATGTTAACAGTAAAGGTGGAAATGTTGGAGATATTAGCCATTCAGTTGGCGCTGCGGCTACTGGGCCGACAGACTCTAACTCCGCCATCGTTAAACATATTCTCGATTCCGGGCTGACTAATGTTGAAAAGATTAATCTGATCAAGGATCTGTTTAAAGCGAACAGCGGAGTAGAAGGTCATTTCTTGAGAAATCTGGCCAGTGTGCAGAGCTTTGAGCCGGAGCAGATCACCGCCCCTCGGCAGGTGAATGTGAATAATGTTACGTCGGAGATCGAAACCCAGACACCAAAACCTGACTCGCAGAGTAGTGCGACTCAAACAGCGGGTGTGGATGAAACAGACACTAGCAACCAGACCAACATTATCTCAGTGCCCACGGATCAACAAAAACCAATCATTCTGGTTGATCAGAATGAATTGATGACGGAGTTAGATGGTGGGGCATCCAAAGCACAGAAGACGCAGAATTTAGAAGAAGATAATCTGGATAAGGTGGATTTGCGTGGGAATAAGACGCAAACCGAGCCTAAGTTCAACGAGGCCGGCGGAAAAGTTGTGACGCTGGCGGATAAGTTTGAAGCATTGAAACAAAGAGATCCGTCAGCTTTCGATCATCTGGATAAAAATGGCCGTGTCGCCTCTCAAACAGAGACAGTAAAGCCAACCGCAGAGCATGATGTCGGGAGAATATTAGCTACCTCCTCAATGGCTGTTGACGGTGAATTACAATTAAATCCTCGGGCTGGGCGAAAGAACGGTGAACAGGCTAATCGGAAATCTGTTGCTGATGGTTTCCAGCCAGCCCGATTTGCCTCGACGGCTACTAGTGATGCCAAGGAGAAGGCTGTTACCAAGCCTGTCTACACTACTGAGCGCACTGTGAGTTTATGGAACAGAGAAACAAATCCGGTGAGTTATTTGCCCCCGGTTTCCGAGTCTGACTCCGACGAGCTGGGTAAGATATTTTCGGAGTTAAAGCCAAGGGATCAGTCAGTATTCGATAATCTCGATAATAAGAAAGTTGAACAGCCGAGGGAATTACTTCCTTTTCAGGAAAAGTTAGCTGAATTCAAACGTAGAGGCGGGCGGCCGTAGGTAATTAACTATGAATGATTCAGTAATTAATAAGTCTGTAGAATCGCAGGTGGCTAACCTTATTTATCAGGTTAACGGTATTTTGCCAAATGATATTAAGCCGCAGGACAGTTTAATTACTGACCTAGCGCTGGATTCTGTTGAGCTTATTGATCTCTTGATGCGCCTCGAAGAAATAGGCGTAACGATCCCGGAATCAGATATCAGCAATAACCTCACCGTCGGGGATATTATCCAGCGCGTGCAGGAAGTTATCTAATATTTCTTGTTAAATATCGCGGAGCCAATGGCAAGGCGACAATGCTCAACAAAAGGAAAATAGAATTATGATTTTCTTCCCATCTCAGAATCAGTATCGGGAGATGACTGATATTGCCTCTTCGCTGTATGTTAAGGGTTCCGCCGTTGCTGAACGAGCTCTGCAAAGTGGCAAAGAGGGAGTTCTCTCCTGCATAGCAAAAATATCTAATTCTGTGGCAACGATGAAAAAAGTAGTATCAGAGGGAGTTCATCGTTTATCAAACCTATGGCGACCAAAGCAGGAACCATCGGCGACAAACGTGTCGTCTTCGCTGCCGGTTAAAATCCCCATTGACCCTATTTCGGTAGAGTTTACCCGGAGTGTTTGTCATGCAGTACGCGAAGAAATGTGCAGGGATCCTGCTTATTTAAATCGTATGTTTCGTGGGGAGACGAACATCAGTCGTTCTACATTAAACGGGCTATTAAAAGATCCCAATGTGTTTTTAGAGGCTATTCGTAGCAACAAAGTAGACGGTGTTGCAATGAGTTCTCTCGTTAAACACTGGAGCGAGCAAGCGCTGGCCAACAATAAATTCACGCACGAAGAGCGTCAAAAACTCGCCGCTAATACGGATAATAGAGTTGAGGTATTGAAAATTTTCAACGGCAAGTTTGATCTTTCTCAGGCTGGCGCCAGAGATAATAAAGATAAATTAATTTCGTTGTTTTCGGTCATGCGCACTTATAAAGAAGAATGTGATAAAAATATTCACGTTCAGGGCCGGGCGTATGACAGTAGCGTCGTGGATAAAATTTGTTCTGCGCGAATTTTTGATATATCGGCAAACCTCGATACAATTCAGGCCGAGTCATCAGAGGCGGGTAAGGCAATCGCTGCTTTACTAAAGTATTGCCCTCCTGGTGTATTACCGAAGCCACCAACTCTCCCATAATCCTCACTAGAAGACCTGCTGAGCAGGTCTTCCAACCTAATATTTGCGATTGAAACATGGGATGGTGCCATACAGATGATTTCTGGCGTGGATTTTTATGCGTTTTTTAATATTTCATTGGCCTAGTGAGACCCAATGAAACAACAAATTCTATTTCCATCTTAAGCTATTCCCTGATGAGCATTAGAACGGCTGTGTCTGACCCCGGTCAACACAGTCTGGCGTAGGGTTGGCAATCTGCTGCGGTACGAATTTCTCATTGCCAGATAGCAGGGCGGTGGCGGGGGTATTTTCCGCCCCGTACACTTTTTTTTACATAGCTATATTTGCACTGAATATTCTTAATATGAAGTTTCGTTAATTAGGAGGTAATTTTATATTTCACATGTTTTACACAAGGAATTAACATGAAATTACTTCTAAGCATCCTACTTATATCAAATTCGGCGTTTTCTGGTTCTTCTTCGACAAATGAATACATTCCAGTGCCTGCGATAGCGCGCGTATCGGAAGCGGCGTGTATTCGCAGTTATTCGGTGAAAGAACATATTGCATGTATAAAACTGGTTGATTCTTCGTTAGTTAAGGCTTACTGGGCCGGGAGAATGAATCAGTTTTGTAAGTCGCCATTCAACAAAAGTGCCGGAAAAGACAGGCAATGCAGGGGGGTGAAGATGCTTTCTGGTGCATTGGATGTAATAAGTGGTCGGTATCTTGAAGAGTAAATAATAGTACGTACACAAACAAAACCCGAAAATGGGCTTTGCTTTCTGGCGCGTTAGTGCGCCAGTGGCAGCCATTGTCTATTTCACGGCGGTAATATTGGGACGTTATTACACGGGTATCGAGTACCACAAAGTCACGATTATTGTGCTATTAACTATTGGGCATAAAAAAAACTTACTATTATCAGGCTAGTAAGGGATGCCAAATCGGCCAACACCAAGGAAACATTGAAGTGGTTCTAATAGAGTACGGTTAACTTGCGTTTACTATATGATTTAAGTCAAATTACTGGCATGGTTTTTATTTTTTAAATGAATATTATTACTTTTATGGTTTTAATGAACTTAATTGGCTGTGAATATCGAAAAATAGTGATTATATATTTTTGTTTTTAGTCCATTCGTTACTACATGTGATCAATGCGTTATTAAAACATTACGCATAATCATATTAATCAAGTTTAGGTATGGTTCATATTTGAGGCCAGGCCAGGCTACGGTGCGGGGTTTTTATTTCTACTACATACCTAGTCCGTGTGCGAAAGGGAATATTAAAATGAGCAATAGAGAGCCACTTTCACTGCGGCTCTCTTGATAATATTGAAAATTAATGCCATTTAAGGATATTTACACACACTGGAATGTCAGGCGAGCAACACCATTAACCAGTAAATGAGTATCTATATCAGTTTTCACTTCTTTCATGGCTTTATTTTGTACCCGACAAAAATCTGATGCTTTTTTACTGGCTGTACCAATAGCGCCTTTAATTCGACCCGCTGCAGGGGCGGCTTCAACTTCAGTAAAATAGTCGCCATTATCTAGCTTTTTGATATCTGACTGGTATGTCAAGCCTATGCCGTGAAACTGTGTTTTGTCATTTTGTACTGCACACCCACTTAAAATGGTACTGAATATAACAGTTGCTGCAATGATTGAAATTTTCAAATTAAAAAGTTCCTTTATGTATTTAGTTGGGCAGTATTTTACAAGTCGTGATGAAACAATAATTAAACAAAAATTGATTTTCTTATTGATTTGTCTTTATGGTTTTGAATTATATTGATATTTTTCTTATTAATGTATCGGTTAATCAGGTTGAACCTAAAGAGATAACGGAATTAGCCGCTTGGGAAAGTATTGAGTGTGACTCACGAGAGTAGAGACATTGATAGCACCAGATATTGAGTGGCCCGTAATACCGGTTAGTTAAATGTTAGAATTGCTGCAATTACATACTCTTGCATCAGAATGATGATTTTCTCACGTAGCCAACACAATCAAAAAGACTTGCTGCGTCGGAGTAATCCGTCTCTTTAATCAAGTTATTACTGAGGCTAATTTAAGAAAATTCCTACATCAATAAACTTTTAGTCCTATATTTAAAAATTGAACTAGGATTTATAATTTCACACTGATAAAAACTGAAAGTATTTCACTTTCTTCAAACACTTATTATTTCGCACGCGGTTTTAGTTTGATTTTACTTCACATCGCAGTACAACTTCTGGATATTTAAATGAGTAAGCAATTAGTTAAAGTCGTCATGTTATCTTCTTTGATCTTTAGTTCAGCGGTTGCAGTTGCTGCGCCCCCCATTGCCGAATTAAAAGTCGCGGGTAAATTATCGGTACCAACATGTGTGGTCAACTCACCAGATGGTGGTATTTATGATCTTGGTAAAATTAGTTCAACAAAAATATCAAGTACCAATATTGGTTCATTGGATACAATGACCAAAACATGGGCTATAACGTGTGATGCTACAACTTATTTGACCTTTAAAACAATAGATAATCGTACGGCATCTGCTTTTCCTCCAAGTACTTCTACTTATGGTTTGGGGATGGTGAATGGCACCGGTAAGATAGGTTCTTTCTTTGTAAACATGCAGAATGCCAAGGTCGATGGTGTACCAGTTAAAGTGTTTAATACAAAAGCCAGTACTTTTACGGTAGCTAACGATTCACAGGTATTTAATGACGATAGTGTGCATGGTTGGGCGTCCGCCAATAATGTGCAAACGGCAGGAAAAATATTTACCACTGATATGGCTGTTGGGACATATTTGTCTACTGTTTCTGGCATGAATGGCCCGATAACGCAAAATACTGAAATTGATGGCTCTATGACCATAAACTTTGCCTACGGAATATAAATAACAATAGTCTGTAACTGGTTGTAGTCATCGCTGAAAGTTTTACTGTTTTGTATAGGTGGTCAGTACATTGGTTAGGGCTGAGAGCGTACCGGTTTTATAACATAATTTTTAAAGCTCACTTTGCTGGGCTTTTTTGTTTTTCTGCATTCAGATGAATATTGAAATAACCGGAATCTTGCCATCCATCGAGGCTAGGACGAGGTTGTATCTATACTTTTTTCGGGCTTATTGCCAATAATGAGAATCAGCGATTTTGCTTATTAATCGGGGGGATAATACAGGCGACAGAACCGTTTAAATACCCGATAAAAAGTGAAACCGTAAGTTTTTGTTCAAATGCTGCCGCTGGACCAGCTTGCTAAGACCCGGCGTTGGCCAAATAGTGGTGGGCTGCGGGTCTATGGCGCACTCTTTCTTACTCTCTTTCTCGCGCGTTATTCTGATTGGCCACCCTCGCTTTCCACGGCATTCGTTGATGCCAGGGTTGTGGAACCGGGTGCACAATGGCACTGAGTGCTCGCGCGTAGTCCATGACTAATCCGGGGGTCCAGGCCATCATCAAGGCCCGTTTACGCACTTGGGCGGCTATCCACAATTCGGGCATGAAAAGCACTTTAAAGGTCGTTAACCAGTTTTTGCTGCGTTGTGACAGCACACCATCAAGCGCGGCTTCCAGCGCATAGGCGACACTGCTTGAGCAATTACGGTAAGTTAGATTATACGTCTCTTCTCTGCGGTAACTTTGCCAAAACTCAGATAAGGCCTCGGGATTAAAATCCCTAAAGCGGATCTGCCTGTCGGATTCACACCAGTTTGCTGATTCTACAGCATAGCTGGGTTGGAAAGTCCCTTTGACATCGTTGTCGCGAGTTGCCTTGAGCAAGCGGAAAAACTCAGATGGGGAACGATCAAGGTCTTCAGCGGGATATAAACTTATGTACACGTCCGGGAGTGCTTCAAGTGCCGCGTGACCCGTTGAGATGACCCCGTTTTCATCTACTGCCGCAATGTAGCGGTTAATAAGTGGACGTGGAACTGGGCGATTGCTTGCAGAACCTTCCGGTGTCCAGATATGAACAATGAGAGTGGAGGGTAACGAGGGCGCAGTTTTTTCAGCCATTATGGTCTCTGTTTTTTTCCGACTTTTTTTAACTCCCTCATAAATCAAAATATCTGTAGGTTGCATGAGTTGGAATACGGATGTTGCCCGCTTCATCTGGCTGGTACGCCGGGCCATTTTAAGGCAACTAAGTCCACTGCCTATCATCAAAAAGCCGAGGAAAAACGAGATAGTCGCCTGATAGTGAATAAATAGGAAAAATGCAAAAATAATCTGTACCAGACCATAGAATAGTGCCGTTTGCCAGCGGGGGAAACGGACAACCCAGGCTGAAACGCCCACAAACAACCCGATGATAAAGTAAGCAAAACCAAAAATTATCGACAGCAGCAGATTACTGTAGGCTTGGTTAACAATAATGATCACGGCGCTGAAGAAAAAGATCCCACCTTTAAAATACAGAACTGCTTTTTGAGCGCCGACTCCACTTGAGGCCACACTTAGCGTTATCAGGCTTTCTAATATCAGGAAAAGACCGAACGTTTTTAAAGGGAAATAAAGTTGCCCATCCAGCCCATCGATAAAAATAAGGCTGCCAGCAATCCCCCATAGAATGCCTATGAACCACAGGTATTTTGACTTTGTCCGAACGAAATCTGCGCCAAAGAGTAATAATGCAATCTGGATCATCTTTACTATCCTGCCTCAATTGGCCTTAAAAAGGGGGACGGAGCGGGTAATATGCCAATTCCCAATGATCATGCGTGGCTCATGATGGCTGAATAAAATACTTTCACTGTCGGTGATGGTGACCCAATGACCTTCTTGAATGCTCAAGCGGAAGTCGAGCTGAGGTAAATGCTGTTGCTCACCCGAACTGCTCCAATGCTCTAACACTTTATTTTTGTCATCTGGGTGGATCTGCTCAATTAATTTGTTCATCTTGGACATAATAGTGGGGTCAATACTGGCCAACTCGTCAGAAAGGTGGCCCCATTCAATTTCACCGGTGCTTAGATTGAGTTGGTAAACGGCATGCTGTGCCCCACTAGTTTCATTAAAATGATGTGTACTCCGCGTAAGAACGCGTAGGAATACCATGAGCAGCGCTGTTGCCGTGAGATAGCATTGGACTAACAGCAGGGGTTCCCCGTGGTGCAATCCTTTAATGAAGAATGGCCCATAGCCTTGCCCAGTATAGTAAATAACGATGGTCGCTAATGTCAGTAAGGCGATAGAGCCCCCCTGATTTCCCCACGAAATAGACAGCATGACGGCTAAGATGATCGGCAGACAGGCAAAGGTGAAAATGAGCATATCGTTATGAATATGTAATATAGCGCCACTAAATTCTTTTAATGAGTTATTGAAAATCAATAAAGTAAATAAGCACAAAAGAAGCCAGATAATAGACCCTGAAAGCTTATTTTTGACCGGTGAAATATGGGTACGAAATTGGATATTAAAGAGCCCCATAATGACCGTGGTAGCAAAGAATATTCCGGTCACATCAGCAACAAATCCAACCCAGAAAATCTCCTGAAATGTTCCTTTACCAAATAGAACAAAACCGATTGAGGCAAGCAGTGCATCTAACAGACTGACAATGATGGTAGAAAAGATCCACATTAGAACAGTGTGCAGATCGTCTCCTCGGCGGGAAAAACGGCGTACTACCCAAGCGATAAGCATAGTTGATGGCATGGATAGAAAGGCATAAGCCAATGATAATATATAATTTTCTTTAAGTGAGCTATCAAGTACCAGATTGATTATGACAAAACAGCCGAGTAAAACCGGCCATTGGCGCCAACGTGAGCATAAAAAAGCTGCAGTGGCGACCCCGGCAGGGAACCAGACAATCGAAATATTTGAGGCTGGATCGTCAAATTTCAGAGAAATAACACCTGAAAGATAATAAATTAACGTCCAGATCGCGATAGTGATAATTTTTTGCGTAAAGCTTGACGACGTTTTCATCGTTATCTTTCTCTGTTTGCCATGATAAACACAGTTATGCTTTCAGCGAAAATGCAGTAGCAAGGTGTTGAAGGGAGCCTGTCTATAATTCTGTGTGACTGCCAGTGTATCAAAGGTGAGAACAAATTCGATCATAAAACTGCTCATGGCTAAACGCCAGTTCTGGATAGGAATAGTCTATCTTTCGCTGCTGCAATCTGAGCGGTTGCGTGTAAAAAAGGTTTTGTCTCATTAAGAGCTCGTCGAATAATATGCTGTTATTTTGGCACTGTTGCAAAATACATTGCGTCCAAAAGACCAAACATCGCTTTGGTTATGTTTGCTCCTTTCACGATCTTATCCCGTCTGGCCTGTTTTTCCTCTGGCGAGGCCTAGCGCGTTATTCTCCACCACATTTCCCTTGCCTGTGCTACAAATAATTTAGACGGGCCCAGATGACCCTAACTGGCATCGAACTGATTCACACGACACGAAAAGGGCAATATCAACACCCGCTAAGTGAAGGATTGCCCCCGCATAACAATCCTATTTGTTGGCGGCTTAAATAGCCTTACTAATGCGACAAAGTTCCAGATACCAGCGGACACACTGAGCAATAATATTGAAGGCTTTTCGGATTAACGGTATGGGCAGGTAACATCGCAAAAAAAAACAACATGTTACCTGATGACTCCTGAATGTGAAACAACCACCTTTAAGAGCAATTCTTTTTTATTTATTTTTTATTTAAATTTTATTAAGACTCTATTTGTTTTGAAATCGATAAATTTCGATAACAATGAGCGAAATTAATGAATAGAGGCGAACGAACGTGAAAAGGTATGTTTTATGCAAAAAATATACTGATATTAAGGCTGGTACCAGAGTTCAACTGGTTTTAGCCATTTTACTCGTTTTGATTGGTTTAACGGGGCTAATATTTGCCCTGTTGCATTAGTGTCGGCATCGGCAATCGATGGCGCCAAGTATAAAACGAGAAAATACACGGAAAAAGTAGTTAAGAACACCTCAAGGGTGCGCTACGTCTATGACTCTTAAAATATAAAGACGCCTTAATACAGTTCTGGTTCAAATATTTATTTCACTTAATCGGACACCATTAATGCATAAATTCTATTGGACAAAATCATTCAAAATACCCTCGGGAGGCAAATTAGCAGCCCCATGCGCACAGCCGCGAACGTTCAAGGTTATTGCTTGGGTCAATATTCTATTCCAGTTACTGCTTCCTTTAAGTTTATCCTTCACGCCTGCTATTGCCGCCGTGGCGACATCCAAGGCTGCCGCTATCAACAGCCCCACTGAATCTTATATTCTTGGCGCTGGAGAGAATATCAATATCGTCGCTAAAAGAAACGGTATGACGGTCGATGAACTTAAAAGAATCAATATATACCGCACCTTCGCCAAACCTTTTATGGCATTAACCGCCGGGGATGAAATTGATGTGCCCCGCAAAGTCTCCCCGTTCTCCATTGATAATCAAAAAAATATCAACACAGATATTTCTCTGGAAAATAAGCTGGCCGGTCATGCTCAAATCGGTGCCGCAGCATTAGCCAGTGGCCATATTGCCAAGTCCGGTGAGCAAATGGTGCGCTCTGCTGCCAACAATGAATTCAACAGTCAGGCACAACAATGGCTCAGTCAGTTCGGCACCGCCCGCGTACAAATGAATCTAAATGACGATTTTAAGCTCGATGGCAGTGCCGTTGATGTATTAGTGCCTCTCTATGATAATCAAAAGTCGATGTTATTTACGCAACTGGGCGCGCGTAATAAAGATAGCCGCAATACCATTAACATCGGCGCAGGGGTACGTACTTTCCATAATAACTGGATGTATGGTGCCAACACCTTCTTTGATAACGACATAACGGGCAAAAACCGCCGAGTCGGTGTGGGGGCTGAAGCCTGGACCGATTACCTTAAACTGTCTGCCAACAGCTATTTCGGCATCACCGACTGGCACCAGTCGCGGGATTTTGCCGACTACAATGAACGCCCGGCCAATGGCTACGATGTGCAAGCAGAAGCCTATCTGCCCGCTTACCCGCAATTGGGCGCTAAGTTGGCGTATGAGAAATACCGCGGGGATGAAGTGGCCCTGTTCGGTAAAGACAATCGCCAAAAGAACCCCCATGCCGTGACGGCCGGGGTGAATTATACGCCGATCCCATTATTAACTGTGGGAGCAGAACATCGAGCCGGTAAAGGCAGTAAGAATGACAGCAGCATTAACTTCCAGTTGAACTACCGGCTGGGTGAATCTTGGCAGTCCCATATCAATCCCTCAGCAGTGGCCTCAACTCGGACACTGGCGGGCAGCCGCTACGATTTAGTCGAACGTAATAACAATATTGTGCTCGATTATCAGAAGCAGGAAGTCATCCGTCTACAAACAGCAGATCTAGTGACTGGATATGCCGGTGAGCAGAAATCGTTGGACGTGTCGGTGAACAGTCAGTACGGGCTGGAACGGATTGACTGGTCAGTATCCTATCTGGTAGCCGCTGGCGGAAAAGTCATACAGAAGGGTGGGGACTGGGCGGTGGTGTTACCGGAAAGTGTAAACACATACACTATTAGTGCTGTGGCGATAGACAAGAGAGGAAACATATCAAGCCCAAGCGAGACGCAGGTGATGGTACAGGTGCCAGAGGTGAATAAAGAGAATAGTACATTCACGCCAGCAAACAGTACACTTCCCGCAGATGGGGAAAGCACACAGGTACTGACTCTTACCGTTAAAGACAGTCAGGGCAACGCCGTGAATGTGCCGATAAGTGGTATTGAAATAAACAGCTCTAGTGCAAAAAGCGCTTCAGTCTCTTCCCCTGAAAAAAAGGGTACCGGTGTCATAGATATAACGGTGACGGCAGGAAATGATGCAGAAACGCTCACCATTTCACTGACTGTTCAGGGGGTAAAACTGCCTTCGGCTCAAGTCATTATCAGTGACATGACACCGGATGCGCAGCATTCCGCCTTTACGGCTTCGCCAGATATCATCCTTGCAGATAACACCGCACTGTCAGTAATGACGTTGATATTGAGAAATGCGGACGGCACAGCGCTGAGTGGGCTGAAGGAGCGGCTGTCATTTGTTGCTAACAACAGTAACAGCAGGGGAGGAGGGCAGTCCGCCGTAACCATAAGCGACATTATTGAGAGTGAAGCGGGCCACTACACCGCAACTATAAAAGGATCCCAGACAGGCGAATACTCGATTGTGCCACAATTCAGCGGGAACGCTATTGGTAACCTATTCGCGAGGGTTACACTAATTGCCGGTACAGCAGCGCAGGTGACATCAGCCATCAAGACTGACAGCACCACTTATGCCGCAGGTAGCGACATGGAAGTGACTGTGACCTTGAGGGATGTGTTAAACAACCCGGTGAACGGCCAGGCAGCAGCATTGACGAATGGCACCGTGGCTGTACCGAACGCTGGGGTAAAAACCGGTAGCAGTTGGAGTGACAATAATGACGGCAGCTACACTCGTCTCTATACTGCACAGACGGCGGGTTCAGACCTGAAAGCACAGCTGAAACTCACAGGCTGGGTAACACAGTCCGAGTCGGTGGCATATCGCATCTGGGGGGTGGCAGTGTTAAAAGATATATTTGTAAACAATTCTACCTTTGCAAAAGATGCCGGATTTCCAACCACTGGCTTTACGGGTGCTAAATTTACACTCAACCTGATGAGTGATAGTGGTGGTACAGCTACTGATTACAGCTGGGATGCAGATGCCCCGTGGGTGTCAGTAAGCGATGGCGTTGTCTCTTTCACCGGGACCGGTAACGGTAATAAGGTTACTATCACGGGCACGCCGAAAAGTGGAATTGGAGCAACTATAAACTACAGTTATACCGTTAAGGGCTGGTATATTAATTCGGGGGCAACCCGAACATTGCGGTCAGAAGCTGATGCTTACTGTGCAACCAAATCCGATTATAAATTACCAACAGTCAGACAGTTGAGTTCGGATAATTGGAATGGAAATACCGGTAGTATTCAAACTGGTTCAATTGGAGGGCTATACGGTGAGTGGGGAAGCCTAACTAGTTATTCTGGCGCAGGATTTGACGAGGAAAATTCTTGGGCATCTGAATGGTTTGATAGCGATTATTCTATTGCTGTTAATACGACTTATGGCTCGGTTAATGTATTCAGTAAAGATAATGTTACTCCTTATCCAATAGTGTGTAGAAAACCACTTTAGTTAAACAGGCACTGTTGCAAATAGCTAATGGTGATAAACTGAGCTCCTTTTTTTAGAAAAAGTAGTGCATGAATCCTTGCCATGGCCAGATAATCCTTTGGGCCGTTTGCTAGTATTGTAAATACGGTTCTATCGCATTAAAGCGTTGTTAGGTAACTTGCCCACGCTAATGCGACAGAATCGAATAGTGACTAATGGCAATAATACGCCAGTGGGTACACTTAAATAACAGGAGTACAGCACGAAAAGACCCTTCCCCAAGGATTGGGGTAATAAGCATGAAATAAATTTCGCGCAATATGGTTAACGGCATTATTTTATTGAGGACGTAAACAGTTACATTTACGCCTTAATTAAAAATTCAATAAACATAATGGGTTATGTGATTTCCTTCATTTCTGTAGGAACTTGCTGATTTATCCTTAAAAAAAATGAGTTTACTCTCCTGCGCGTAATAACAGTGACCAATTAGGGTTAGCACCATTTTCTTGCTTGGAAAGGATTCGAAATGAAACGAAAACTATTATTGGCAGCTATGTTGGCTACCAGCTTTACTATCAGTGCCGCAGAACATGCACATTGGGGATATGAGGGGCAGGAAGACCCAGCGCATTGGGGTAAACTATCGCCAGATTTCTCATTGTGTGAAACAGGTAAAAATCAGTCCCCGGTTAATATTAAAGGGGCGCTAAAAACGCATCACGGCCAACTTGAACTGGCTTTCCAGCCCGGCAAGCAACAAATTGTGAATAATGGTCACACTATTCAGATTAATGTTAGTGATGGTAATACGCTAAAACTGGATGGCGATACATTTACGTTGCAACAATTCCATTTCCACGCCCCGAGTGAGAATGAGATTGATGGCAAACAGTATCCGTTGGAAGCACATTTTGTGTATAAAGATAAAGTGGGCGCACTGGTTGTCTTGGCGCTGATGTTCCAAGAGGGTAAAACGAATTCACAATTGGCGCATGCTTGGCAGCAAATCCCTACCACTATTGACCAAGCGGCCGTATTGGATAAGCCGCTTGATATTAATGCATTGTTGCCAAAACAGTTTAATTTCTACCGTTTCAGTGGCTCATTGACCACGCCTCCATGTACTGAGGGGGTGAGCTGGCTGGTGCTTGATAAGCAAGTTAGTGCATCTGGCGAACAAATTAGCCAATTTCGTTCCGCTGTTCACCACAGCAACAATCGTCCGGTGCAGCCACTTAATGGTCGCGTCATCGTAGATTAATATTTGACACTACCGAGTCAGAGAGATGTCATTCCGCATGAGAAGACACTCTGCCTTGGTAGCTATTTGTGAGTAAAACCAGAGGCCAAAGTGCAAATTATCTTGTATTGCCTGTTTGGCCTGGTTAACTGTAAAGCACTATTTAAATATCTTGAGCAGATTCTATAGCGGCTTTTTGTCTCTTTATTTTGTCCTGGATTTCATCCTTTTGAATCATTTTGACAGCAAAATAAAGGTCTGGTACTAAGATAAGATCTTCCATGTAATGGGATATATTATTCTTCGCTAGCCAAATAGACAGTTCTGTACTTCTGCCGGCAAGAATAAGTGTCACATTTTTCTCTTTCAAAGTTGGAATCAGTTCTTTAAGCATCGCAAATACACTTGCATCATTATAAGTAAAACAGGTGGTTGCATCGACGACTAGCCATTTAGGGGCAATGGTTGCACTGTTAACCAGTTGGGTTACACGTCTTTTAAAATAAGTTGCATTAAAATAGGTCAATATAGAATTGAAGCGATACATGATTAAACCATCGATAGGATTAATATCATTTTCAGGATTAATAGGGTGAATTACTCCTTGGTTATCAGTGCCAAGTAACTGATCTGTTGGCTTAAATACGGTGCGAAGGAATTGTAGAACACCAAGGATAATAGCAAACCCAATACCATCGATAAGCCCTACAGCCAACACTGCTATTAACGTAAATACAGTCAGAATATAGGCTGAGCGATTATGTGCTCGCATGGAGGATATCGCTTTAAAACTGAACATTGACCATGCCGCATAAATAAGCACAGCCCCTAGTGTTCCCAAAGGAATAAAGCTAAGAGTTTGTGCCAAGAATAAAAGCACCAGTGCAATCATTAAGGCAGCAATCAATGACACCATTTGGGTTTTACCCCCATTGCTGTCATTGACCGCGGTGCGACTTGTTGCTGCACTTACGGCAAACCCTTGTGATAACCCCGCAACAATATTGATATAACCCAATGCATATAGCTCTTGGTCAATATCGACTTCATAACCGTTTTTACTGGCAAAACTTTGTACCGTCATCATAAAGCTCACAATACTGATGACCGCGAGATTAAGTGATGGGACAATAAGTTCACGCAATAAGTTAGGGTCAAAATGTGGCATGGATATATGGGGTAATCCGTGGCCTAAACTGCCAATGATGGCTATTCCCATTGAGTTGAAGTCTAGATACCAGCTTAGTAGTGTTGCAATAGTCATGACTATAAGTGGTGTTGGCCATGTGGGCCGTAGCGCTTGTAGAGCGAATAAGACAAAGAGGCTGGTAGCTGAAAGTATTAATGTTAATTTATGGGTATCGGCTAGTTTTTGCGGTAAAGCAATTAGGCATTTAATTAAATCTGATGGGAGTGATTCTAGCCCCAAAATATTGCCAATCTGGCCAACCATTATAGTAATAGCGACACCATTCAAAAGCCCTTGCAATATAGGCTGGGACAGAAATTCTGCAAAGACGGCAAGACGGAAGCGACCGGCAATGACACACCAGAATCCGGTCATCATCGTCATGGCAATAGCCATTTGCCAGAGAGTATCTTGATCACCAAGGGCAAGAGGTGCGATTGCGGCGGTGATAACGGCACAGGTTGCTGCATCTGGGCCAACAATTAATTGCCTTGATGTACCAAATAGCGCATAGACAACCATAGGTAAAATACAAGCATAAAGCCCTACAATTGCATTGATGCCCATTAATTCGGCGTAAGCAATGGCGACGGGTAATGCGACGGCGGCAACGGAAAGCCCTGAGCGAATATCAGATTTTAAATTTGCACTATCATAATGAATGAACGTCGTGAGCCCCGGAATCCACTGAGTTGTCCATTTTTTCTGCATTATATCGGGCCTTAATTTCGCTGTAATCCAAAATATAATCGTAGGCTTATTCTCTCATAGCGTAGCTTACGAATTGATATTTAATTAGCAGAAATCCGGTGTTAAGTTCAAGCAGATATTGATTGTTATCATCATTTGATAGGGTGTTTGGGGCAAACGGCAGCTTTAGGTTAAATGAGCCGTATTGATGAGAACCGTTTAAATAAACGGGCAAGACCGGGTTCTAAATTGGCCGTGGCGCTTGAATATCAGGTTATTCATTATGTTTTCGAGAGTAATTGGCGGCATAAATTACCTCTATATTGAGAATGGTTGCCGCTCTTGGCTGTTTTTGCTGTGGCCCTGTTAGGATAGGTATTTGATAGTTTTTTCAGTGCTGGATATTCTGCTTTTTTACTTAACTGAGCAGTGTCATTGACCAATGACAAGGCGATGCGGATGTTAGCCATTTTATAATTAAAGCCATTTGTCTTCCTACTGGTATAAAATATGGCTTATCAACTTAACCTTAATTGGCCCGAATTTTTAGAAAAGTACTGGCAAAAACAGCCGGTTGTATTAAAGAATGCTTTCCCGAATTTTGTCGATCCGATTACTCCGGATGAATTGGCGGGGTTGGCTATGGAAGCAGAGGTCGATAGCCGTTTAGTCAGCCATACAAATGGTCAGTGGCAGGCGAGTAATGGGCCTTTTGAGCGCTTTGACCATCTGGGCGAGACTAATTGGTCGCTGTTAGCCCAGGCGGTTAATCATTGGCATGCCCCATCCGCTGAATTGGTACGGCCATTTCGCGTGTTGCCAGACTGGCGTTTGGACGATTTGATGATCTCTTTCTCTGTCCCCGGTGGTGGTGTTGGGCCGCATATTGATCAATATGATGTCTTTATTATTCAAGGGATGGGCCGCCGCCGTTGGCGTGTTGGTGATAAATTGCCGCTAAAACAGTTTTGTCCGCACCCAGCATTGCTGCATGTTGAGCCATTCACTCCGATTATTGATGAGGATCTGTCACCGGGTGATATTTTATATATTCCGCCGGGCTTCCCCCACGATGGTTTCACTCATGAAACTGCTTTTAACTATTCAGTCGGTTTTCGCGGGCCGAATGGCCGGGATTTAATCAGTAGCTTTGCTGACTATGCACTGGAAAATGATTTGGGTGGTGCGCATTACAGTGATCCTGATTTAACTTGCCGAGAGCACCCCGGCCAGGTTGAAGAGTATGAACTCGACCGTCTGCGTAGGATGATGATCGATATGATTAATCAGCCGGAAGATTTCAAACAGTGGTTTGGCCGCTTTGCAACAACACCGCGCCATGAGTTGGACATTGCTCCAGCAGAACCCCCTTACGAATCGGCTGAAATTGTCGATGCCCTGATGGGAGGGGAGGTCTTGACCCGCTTGAGCGGATTACGGGTTCTGCACGTCGGAGATAGCTTCTTTATCAATAGTGAGCGGTTAGAAACGGTTGACTCCAAAGCTGCTGATGCGCTGTGTCGCTATACCATTATTGGCCAAAAAGAGTTGGGAGAGGCATTACATCATCCTGCTTTTGTGGCTGAGTTAACTGAGCTGATTAATCAGGGTTATTGGTTTTTCGACGAGTAAACATGCACTTAACCGCGGCTTTCGAATATGTATATTAAAGCGCAATTTGAAAGCCGCTTATTAGATATTCTATTTTCACAAAATAATGTTTTACTTTTTCAACTTTGCCAACGATAGGGTCATCAATGACTCTTGGTATTGCTTTGTTCACTAGGCCATTACTCTGATACGTGGCAGAATATAAAAAATAATGGCTGCAATTTCACCTGAGATGATAAATACATAAATATGGATCGTTCCCGAATACTCAAGTTCTTGCTGCCTTATCTGTGGCCTAAAAATAATCCGAAACTCCGTTACTACCTGATTGCTGCTGTCATATTTATGGTGGTTTCTAAGGTCAGCACGACACTGGTTCCGCTGGCTTATAAGGCGATGGTCGATACATTAAGCAGTGAAAGTGCCAAGATGCTGGCCATTCCCATCACTCTGATAATTGCGTATGGGGTTGCAAGAATTAGTGCTTCTCTATTTGAAGAATTGCGTAACGTCATGTTTGTGCATGTTAGCCAAAACGCGACGCGTTTACTGGGTTTACGGGTATTTAAACAATTACATGAGTTAAGTTTACGTTTTCACCTGGACCGACAAACGGGGGGATTATCCCTCTCTATTGAACGTGGCACACAAGCGGTTGCTACCGTGCTTTCGCGTATCTTATTCTCTATATTCCCCATTTTATTTGAGATAACACTGGTCTCTCTTATTATGTGGCATCTGTTAGACGGCTGGTTTGCGGTTGCGATTTTGGTGACCGTGGTGTGCTATATCCTGTTTACCGTGATGGCCGTTAGTTGGCGAACTCGTTTTCGGCGCGAGCTAAATCAAGCCAATTCGGACGCTAATACCAAGTCTATCGACAGCTTAATCAATTATGAGACGGTCAAATATTTTGGTAATGAACAGTTTGAAGCTGAGCGCTTCAATACCTCACGGCAACTGTATGAATACGCAGCGATAAAGAATCAATTCAGTTATACCGCATTGAGTTTGGGGCAAACTGCTATTATCTCAATCGGGCTGGTGGTGATGATGTCCATGGCGGCACAAGGTATTACTCAGGGGCGCATGACTATTGGTGATTTTGTGTTGGTGAATGCTTATCTTCTTCAATTATATCAACCGCTTAATTTCTTCGGCTTTATTTACTCCGAGATAAGACAGGCACTGATTGATATGGAGAATATGCTCGATTTATTAATGGTGAAAAAAGAGATTACCGACCGCCCTGATGCAGCGGCTTTACACTTGATAAAGGGGGAAGTGCGGTTTGACGCTGTCAGTTTTGGTTATGATCCACGTAGACCTATTTTGAATCGAGTGAGTTTCACGATCCCTGCGGGAAAAACGGTGGCGGTTGTCGGGGCTTCTGGAGCCGGTAAGTCGACACTCTCTCGGTTATTATTCCGTTTTTATGATGTCACTAAAGGGGCAATTTATCTTGATGATCAGGATGTTCGCAATGTGACTCAAGCAAGTTTACGTGAAGCCATTGGTATAGTGCCGCAAGATACGGTGCTATTTAATGACACGTTGCGTTATAACATTGCTTATGGTCGGCCTTCTTCCAGCTTTGAAGAGATAGAACGTGCGGCAAAACTGGCTCATATCCATAATTTTATCATTAGCTTGCCAGATGGTTATGACACGCGGGTAGGGGAGCGCGGTCTTAAGTTATCCGGTGGCGAGAAACAGCGGGTGGCGATTGCGCGTACCATTCTTAAAAATCCGGCTATTTTGGTTTTTGATGAAGCGACCAGTGCGCTTGATACCCATACCGAACGCGAAATTCAAACTCATCTGCGGGAGGTTAGCCGTAACCATACTACGCTGGTTATTGCTCATCGTTTATCGACCATCATTGATGCCGATGAAATTATTGTGATGGACGCAGGCTCGATAGTTGAACGCGGTCGTCATGAAGAATTATTGTTGAAAAACGGACGATATGCAGCCATGTGGCAGAATCAATATCACGAAGAGGAGGAACTTGCGGTGTAGCGAGTTGCTGCCAATATTATTCAAAAGAGTGCATAAAAATGAGATTGCACTCTTTCCGCTGATATTGATTTATCTGTGGTACTAGGCGGCGAAAATGTTCTGAGGCGCAATGAATATCTAACGCAGCTTGGTCTGGCCACTCTTCAATAAAGACGAAGTTACCGGGATCTTTATGATTGATATACAGATCATAGGAAATACACTGGGGTTCAAGTTTTGTCATTGCCACGAGCTCTTTATAGAGTGGCATGACATCACCGATGTGTTCTGGTTTTATAAAATCTTGAGCAATGACTTTTAACATAGGATTGTCTGCACTAGGCTCCGGTAAAATACGTGTAAGCAAAAACTACTAGCGCAATCGCTATCATAATCAGTGTTGTTTTTCTTATTTTCACTTCGGTTCCTGTTATCAACTGTAAGTTTTAGCAAGTCTATCCGAACGATAACGAAGAATCCGCTAAAAATCATCGACTCACAATAAAATATTCCGCTTTAGTTTAACGTTAGCAAAATCAATGAATCCACAAGATGTGGGCTAACCGGTGAGCAATTCTCTGTAGCTTGATCTTGGTCTCATTTTAAATATAATTATTTTTGTTATTCTATATGATGTGCTAGGCCGCATAAGGGGGTTAACATGTCAGCACTTGAGAAACTCGTTTCAGCGTATTGCCATACCAGCCTGGACTTTGTGGCATCCACGGTTGCTTTTATGGAGAATCAAAGAAAGAAAATTAATGTTGATGAGATTGAAGCAAAGCTTTCGCCAGATGAATGTGATTTCTTCCGGGAAAGATTAGCTCACTACAGAGACATATATCGGCCTCTGTGATTGTGCGACAGTTTTGTCGTGTGCTCAACGTTAAATAAGCCGCCAGATGGCGGCTTATTCGATGATAAAACAGACTATAAAAAAATGAGCCACTCTTAAGCTTTCTGGGTAGCAAGAATCACACTCGATGCTTTAAATAATGCCGTGACTTCACTTCCCACAGATAATGCCATTTCTTCCAGGCTTTCATTTGTAATAACTGAAATCAGCGCTAGCCCATTAACAGTAATAACTTCAACAGTTGAATTGACTGCGCCTTTTGTGACGGTTTGGACTTTTCCCGTAAATTGGTTGCGCGCTGAAAAATTCAAACCGCAATCCAAAGAAGCCAAAATAACCCAAGGTGCTTTGATCAAGGCAATTGCCGGTTTCCCTACCGCCAAGCCTAATGCTTTGCAGCTGGTTTTGGTGATAACTGTAGTCAGTTTTTCACCACCGTCTAAAGATAAAACAACCTCATCATTGACCGAACCTTCAACAATGGCATGGACTATGCCAGATAATTGGTTTCGTGCAGAGATAGACATCGTATTCCCTCATTGTCATGTCAGATTGAAGTCGAGCTAAGCAAGGCCCATGCTCGACACACCATTTGACCAAATACATTTGTTGGAGTACAGGCATGATGCTCATTGGCCATCCAAAAAATGGACATCTGCTGGTGGTCATAACATCCGCCCTATTTTTTGCTGAATTCAGCACTAATAGGTCAAAAAACGAGCGATTGAACTACAGTTAAGATAGGCAATGCATTGACTGTGAGGCCTGTTATGTACCAAAAAATAAATGGCAGTGATTACCGACGTATATTTGTTGTTGGCGATATTCATGGCTGCTATAAAAAATTGATGGATAGATTGGATCAGGTTGTTTTTGACCGTTCTTCGGACTTACTTGTCTCTGTGGGCGATCTCGCTGATCGCGGAACTCAGAATACTGAATGTTTTGAATTGCTTAATGCATATTGGTTTCGTGCTGTTCGCGGCAATCATGAACAGATGGCTATTGATGCGCTGGTGGGCGGTGCCGCCGTGGATACCTGGATTGCAAATGGTGGCCGTTGGTTTTTCTCATTGGAAGGAAACAAGAAATATCAGATTGAGCAACTGATTAAACAGGTTGAGCAATTGCCACTGGTGATTGAGATAACAACCGACAGTGGGAAATATGTTATCGCCCATGCTGATTACCCCTCCGATGAGTATGTTTACGGCAAAAGGGTGGATGGGCAATTAGTTATATGGAACCGTAAGCGCCTCAATATGGCCCTGAAGGGGGAAAGTCATGAAATTAGCGGGGCAAATAAATTTATTTTCGGTCATACACCGTTAGTCAAACCGTCATTATTTAAAAACCAACTCTATATAGATACTGGCGCAGTATTTGGCAATACACTGACTTTGATTCAAATTCAATAACAAAATGAGATGGCAATGGCCGGTGCTATCGTATTGTTTCATTTGATGATGATGCTATTGGCGTGGCATTTGAATCAGCACCATTTGAGATAAGGGCATATTCTACCTTAGGTGCCCACCGCCAGTAAGAGTGGCAGCGGGCCATATCAATCAAAATGAGATAAAACGCGATGTGTATTTATTGAGTAATAGAACTCGTGATAACAACACCGAGGCCGCAAATACTGATAACAGCAATGTGAACCTCAATGTCACGTCTGATAAATTATATGCGCTAGCAATAAAATAGAAAATCCCATCGTGCAAAATATACACCCCAATCATTGATGGGCTGATATAGGCTAATGTTTTCTTTATCCATGCATGTTTAGTGTCAAAGTTATCAAATATAACGAATAAGCATAAACTCAGAATTAAAACATGCAGGTTATCGAGGAAATAGCCTGCATTCACTGTTTTGTACACATATATCGACATAAAACTTTCGTAGTAATACATGGAGATGGCCGTTGGGATAAGCAGTACTTTTGCCACAAAAAGTATTCTCGGCATTTTGGTTATTTGCTGACAAACCTTGGAGTATAGGAACCTGCCGGTCATATAATAGAAAATCCATGTCCACAATCTAAAGTATTGTGGGAAATCAATCAGATATGGTCTTTCGCTGAATGCACTAATTAAATCGATAGAAACTGAGAATATCACTAAACATGAGAGGGTTATGATTGCACTTCTGTTGCTTTTTAACACCTTAGAGATTATAGGGTTGATCAGGTAAATAATAGCAATGCTGAATAAAAGCCAACTCTGCAGGAAATAACCTCGTTTGAAACCATCTTCATTGATAAAGTAGAAAAGTACGTTCCAAAAAATAATAATGGTTATAATGGATTTTAATTTTCTAAGTATATCCGCTTGATCTATCTCATCATTTGAATCGATGTAGCCAATAATCATAAAGAATAGTGGGGTGGCGATAATTGATAAAAAGTACAGAACACCCATTACTTCACCACCTAAAAAACACTGCTCTGTACAGGTTTTACTGGCAGAATAAAAAGTAACAGCAGAAAAACAGCTTAATGTTTTCAGTGCGTGTAAACCGACATTTCTCATAAAGTCGTTGGGCTTAAAATAAGATTAAATGGAGTGGCCTGTTTAAGACGGCGTAGGTACAGCATTAGAATCATCCTATTAGGCCACTAATTTTTCACTATTTTTACATAGAATCCGAATTCTGTCACGTCCAGCAGATTCAACGCGAAATAAGCAATTAAGAAATATTCTTTTAAGAAAAAGACGTTTCCTACACTCTCCGGTGTTGACTTCCTATATATCTCACTGCTTCCCTATGGTCTACTTTAAAGTAAGGTGTGTTCTGAGCTATGTCTATAATTTTAATGGTTTTTATTTAATCACAAACAGTTGTGAGTTAACAATTCACAGGGTGCTGAAGCACCAGCGAGTGTGGCCAATATGATAAGTTGCATGATAGTTGATAACGATAAATATCAAACATTGGGTATGGTAGCTATCGTAAAAAGGATATTCACATCGTTAGGATTTAAAAAAGAGCTTAAATTCTATCGTAAGGCATTTTATTCAGCAGATATCATTTTTATTGGGGTGGATGAGTTTAGTTTTTTTGAGGCTTTAAAACGTCTGGATAAAGCGCCTTCAGAAGCAGATGTTTTTTTGATTTGTGATGCCCGATTGAACAGCTTTCTGCAGGGTATCCCAAGGTTCAGTAATGTGACAATAATTTTTAGAGAAGACTCTGTCGATACTGTTACCAACAAAATTGCGACTGTTTTTAAACGCAAGATTCGCGGGCTGAAAGAGAATCTTGCTGATCGCAAATCCACCAAAGTATTGAGCTTACCATCATCAGAACGCCAGTATTTGACACCTAATGAAAATATCGTCTTGAAATTATTCAATGAAGGTTTTTCGGGTGGTGATATTGCCAGAATTTTGAAAAAGAGTGAGAAAACCGTCAGTGGGCAGAAACGATCTGCCATGAAGAAACTGGGTGCCCGTACGGACGTTGAGTTAATTAAAATGTTTATGTTCAAATAGTTAAGATAAAAATGAATGGGTTTTTAGTTTTTTTTTCCGTCAACATCAGAGAATACCAAAGGGATTTTCTTGTGCTAGCGGGCAGGGATGCCAGCGCCAAAACCCCAGAAATACCCGGACAGCCCCAAAGTGATTTGGGGCTGTTTATGGGGCTGGGATACGGTGTTTTGAGTAACAGAATATCGGAACTAAATACTCTTCAACTTGGCAATGGTGCTGTCGATATCAACTTCATGTTCTGAGAATGTATAAGTCATATTCTGGAAGGTTGTTATTGATAACATTCTTAATGGCACAGTTTTCTCTGAAATATCTTCATCCTGCGGCCGGATTTTATTCATCAGTAAATTGACTGAGAGAACTGTATTGGCTTTGTCGACTTCGGCCTGTGCAGGAACTTCTTTAGTAAAGGTATTGAAGGATTTGATACTGGTGAGTTTGATTCTCTCATTGGCAATAAATATGTATTTGCTTTCAATTGCCACTTTCACCGCAAATGCTGACAACCCTTTAGTATTGGTTGTTGGCTCGAAAGTCACTTCAGCACCTTTCTTGATCATCTCGGGATTAGCAACTTTAATAACGTGAAAATAACGGTTATCTCCGTTTTCATCGGTGATAAAGCCAAACCCTTTATCTTCAAAAAAAGTTGTTATTCTGCCGTTCATCATGCATCTCATATTAGCGTATCCAATAGATAAGTATAATACAGGGGAATCGCTTTCAGATACAGTCTGACCCTTTTTTAGGGCCAGTTAGGGTGAGTTGAAAAAGGAAAAAATATGGATTTCTGTGCTATAAATTGAGCATGAAAGGTGGGTTTTTCACTTTTTCTCTGTTTTTTGTGATCTCTGCCGTGGACAAAAAACGGTTCTATTGCTGTACTGTATTGGACACACATTTTGTGTCCAACATTCACGTAAAGGTAAGTTTGATGTCTAAGATTAAAGGTAGCGTTAAGTGGTTCAATGAAGCTAAAGGTTTTGGTTTCATTACCCCAGAAGATGGCAGCAAGGACGTTTTCGTTCATTTCTCAGCCATCGCTAGCAACGGTTTCAAAACTCTTGCTGAAGGCCAGCGTGTAGAATTTGAAATCACGAACGGTGCCAAAGGGCCATCTGCTGCTAATGTTATCGCTATCTAAGTAGCCCATATCTCTTAAAACCCGCCTCATTATTATCAGGCGGGTTTTTTATTTATAGCAGCGGAAGGCGGGTTATAAGTGGGGAGGCAACTAGAAGAGATATACCTTTAAAAAGGCGACCATGATAATTACGCAAAAAATGACTGCCAGCCATTCGGCTCCTGTTTTAGGTAAACTAAACATAGGTTCTATTCAGCACATCAGTCACCCCATCGGCGAACTGCTCTCTGTTAAATAATTATCCGGTTGGTAGATTAAGAAAACATTAAGACGGTGCAAACAGCGGCGTATCTAACCATCATAATTGGCCAGAAAAGTAATTAACCAGCATGAAAGCCAATAGGGTCATTGCGAGTGAACCGGCCAGATTAAGTATAATGGTGCCTGCCGCCCAAGCTAACTTCCCATCTTGAAGTAAATAGACGACTTCAACAGAAAAGGTTGAAAACGTAGTTAGGCCGCCGCAAAAACCTGTAGTAATCAGCAACTTCCAAGTGGGGTCAATATGTGCCATGCGGGTAAATAGCGCTAATGTCAGGCCAATAATAAAAGCCCCGACTAAATTGACGATAAGTGTTCCCAGCGGAATATTGGGTGAGAAGCTGTTTAGCTTCATGCTGACTAACCAACGGGCGACACTGCCCACACCGCCACCAATAAATACTGCAAGTAATGTATTAAACATAAACACCTTTCTTTAGGAATACCATCATGTTGGTATCTTGTCGTTATTCAGGGATCTTTTCAGAAAGGCTTAGGCGTAATGCTACGAACCCGACTGAAAAGGTTACGTAGACATCATCAGCCTTGAAAGGCGGTTTTGGAGGAATGTCATCTCCAGAGCTTGGGGATTAATATTACACTGACTGAATATTAATTTGTATCCCCTTATCTTTAAATCTATTGGGCATAGTTTGCTATTCAGCTGGCGAGTTCAATGCGATTACGCCCATTGTCTTTCGCTAGATAGAGCGCTGAGTCAGCAGCTTTTAGCCATTGTTGATAGTTAATCATATCGTGCCGATAATCGGCGATACCGGCACTGACTCTAAGTTTTAATGGCGGAGCTTGGGTGAAAATTATATCGGCCAGTCTTTCTTGGATTCGGGTTAATACTTCCCGCGTTTGTTCTGCAGTGGTATTCGGTAAAATAGCACCGAACTCATCCCCTCCATAGCGGCCAACAATATCGATAGCTCGCAGCCCCAGTAATAATTCTTCGGCAAGAATGGTAATGGCCTCATCACCGACTGCATGGCCAAAGGTATCATTAATAGATTTGAAGTTATCAATATCAAGTAAAATCAATGTAGCGCCATGTTGATAGCGCCGACAACTATCAAATTGGTTATGGAGTTGATGTTCCCAATGCCTGCGGTTATATAGCCCTGTTAAGCCATCTCTTACACTGATACGCAATAATTCTTCTTTATTTTCGGCCAGACGTTTTGCGGTTCGATAAGTGACTAATCCAAGTAGGGAGGGGTAGATAATTATCATGGGTAGGCAGGCATAGACCTGTAACGGTGAGGTTTCAGGTTTGAAGGGTAAATTAAATATCCAGGCGGTGAGTAAACTACAGGCAATTTGCAATGCCAGGCCTTTGCAAAAAATATTTTTCCCGCCAGAAGCAATATTGTTCATACTCATCATGGAGAGAATAACGATGGACGGCAGGGCATTGAATGACATGATTGCGACCCAGATACCGCCCAGTGCTGAGTCTATTTTCATGTTCATGATTTCTTGCTCAAATGGTTGTTCTGAGCGTGATGCCAGCAGGTAAGCAATATGTGGCCATGCTAGCCCATTCAAGACGAGCATGAACCATAGCCACAGTGGGGCATTCTGAGTGTAGAGCACTGAGCCTACACAAAACATACCAACACCTAAGCCAAATATACGGGGTAAATAAGTCCTTTTGGCAAAACTTAACCCGGATCGGCGGGTATTTATTCTACTTGAATAAGGCAATTGGCGACTCCCTCGTTGTTTCTGCTTTGGGGGGATGTTAACGGCAATGTCTCATCCGGGATGAGTCAAAATAAGTGATAATAGACTCTTGAGTAAATCATAGTTCACTAACGAAATCTGTTACATATTACTCTTGTTTTAAACAACAATTTATTCGTAAATAGCCCATGATTTAATAAACAGTGCTAATCAAGAAGGTGTGTATGGAAGGTATCAGTATTACCAAATTGCTGGTAGTCGGCATATTGATTGTGTTGTTGTTTGGTACCAGTAAACTGCGCACTCTGGGCGCGGATTTAGGTGCAGCCCTGAAAGGCTTTAAAAAAGCGATGGGCAATGATGATGCTCCTGCCGCCAGCACAACGGCTGAATCAAAAGCGGCAACAGAAGTTAAGCCCTCAATCGAACATAAAGACTGATGATATTTGCCCGGCTTAGACATGCTTCGGTTGGCGTAATAGAATGATTATTCACTAGCCGAAGTGTTATCTGTATTTCTACTTTGGTTGGGGTAAATTCGGGCTAATAAACCTAAAAACGGGCCTCCAATGGAGATCCGTTTTTAATTGTAATCTTTTTAGATGTAATAAAATATTTCAATCAAGTTTGCCTAAACAGTGACTTCAGGCCCGATGGATTTATTTTACTTCCAACCCTTTTGCTTGCAGGTCGGCATGGTAAGAAGACCGCACAAACGGGCCACAAGCCGCATGTGTAAAGCCCATAGCCATCGCCTCGGCTTTCATTTCATCAAACTCCGCAGGGCTGACGTAACGCTGCACTGGTAAATGGTGGCGGCTAGGTTGCAAATATTGCCCCAGAGTCAGCATCGTGACGCCATGGCGACGTAAATCGCGCATAACCTCGACGATTTCAGCATTGGTTTCACCCAAACCCACCATCAAGCCCGACTTGGTCGGAATATTGGGATGGGCTTCTTTAAAGCGCTCTAATAATTTAAGCGACCATTCATAGTTAGCGCCTGGGCGAACTTGACGATATACCCGAGGTACGTTTTCCAGATTGTGGTTAAACACATCCGGTGGTGTGACCGTTAAAATATCTAGCGCGCGATCCATCCGGCCACGGAAATCAGGCACTAAGGTTTCAATTTTAATCGTTGGATTCTTGGCCCGAATTGCTGAGATGCAATCGGCAAAATGCTGAGCGCCGCCGTCACGCAAGTCATCACGGTCAACAGAGGTGATAACCACGTAGCGCAGGCCCATATCTTTAATGGTCTGGGCCAGCTTTTCTGGCTCATTGGTATCCGGTGTTACTGGGCGGCCATGGGCAACATCACAGAATGGGCAACGGCGGGTACAAATCGCGCCGAGGATCATAAAGGTGGCGGTGCCGTGATTAAAGCATTCCGACAGGTTAGGGCAGGATGCCTCTTCGCAAACCGAGTGCAGACCGTTTTTACGCATTGCTGCCTTGATACCTTGAATGCGGCTGGAGTCAGCAGGAAGCTTGATTTTCATCCACTCGGGTTTACGTAGCAGCTCTTGGCGTTCGGTAACCACGGTTTTAATCGGGATTAACGCCATTTTATCTGCGTCGCGGTATTTGACGCCGCGTTCCATCTGAATCGGTTTACTCATAATCGTGCAGGTTCCAGTTCTGAATCTCTCAATTTGAGATTTTTCATTAAGTTCAACGAGATGCGGCGTTCGTTAAAAAATATTTGAAAATTGTTTAAAAATTATATCATCTTTGTTCCGTCCCTTCAGCCCCCACTTTTATGGGTTTATTTTTTCGGCTTGAGGTCACCGCGGTGTTAGCGGCATTAATGGCATGCTTACAATACGTTAGATGATAAATAGTCAGTTAATAACCACGGCTGCTGTTCTGCCGGTGGATAGCCCAGTTCACGAATAAATTCGCGGACTAATATTGGCTGGATATCAGCCAGAGTGGCACCCGTTTTTAGCGCACTGACTTGCGTCATTTGCATCCCTGCATAACCACATGGATTAATACGCTGGAAAGGCTCCAAATCCATGGCAACATTTAAGGCCAGGCCGTGAAATGAACAGCCACGACGAATGCGCAAGCCCAATGAGCAAATTTTCTGTTGGCCGACATAGACACCGGGAGCATCCGGGCGGGCCTGGGATTCGATGCCAAAATGGGCCAATGTTTCAATTACCGTGTTCTCAATGGCGGTGACTAACTGCCTGACACCCAATTTGGCCCGCTTGAGGTCAATCATGACATACATGACTTGCTGGCCGGGGCCATGGTAGGTGACTTGGCCGCCACGGTCACTTTGGATGACGGGAATGTCACCGGGCAGAAGAACATGTTCGGCTTTGCCAGCCTGACCCTGAGTAAAGACTTTCTGATGCTCAACCAGCCAAATTTCATCCGCGCTGGTATCAGTTCGAAACTCAGTGAAGTTGTGCATGGCTTGAGATACGGGGGCATAGGGTTGTAACCCTAGCTGACGTAAAACTAACTTGTATTGTTGCAAGCGAGGCATCATTTGGTTACAGAAATGGTGGCGTCAGTATACCAGTCCAGCAGTGAGGAGCTACTATTTTGACAAATGAAAGAGATAATTTGGTCGTAAAAGAATAAGGCCCGACGGCTGAGTCAGCAGTACGGGCCATAGCTGAATGGGCACTATTTAAATGGCGCTACAACACCATTCTGACCAATTCAAGTTTACCTAATTCTTCATACAGCGTTTCCACCTGGTCGATATGGGTCGCGGTGATAGTGATGGAAACAGAGTGATAATTGCCTTTGCTGCTCGGTTTTACCTGTGGGGTATAATCGCCCGGAGCATGGCGCTGTACCACTTCAACCACCTGGTTAACCAGCTGAGGTTCGGCAATGCCCATTACCTTGTAGGTAAAGGAACAAGGGAACTCAAGCAGTTCGTTCAGTTTAGTTTTCATGTGCGCTCCTGGGGTGTTGGCAGACCGTTTATTGTCGGCCACGGTGAGGATAAAAATGACCCGACAATAAAATTATAACTCCCGCCGGAGCGGGAGTTTCATATTATTTATAATATGGGGATAGATTTTGGCTTTTCAAGCCCGGTGATTAGCCGAA
The DNA here is from genome assembly GCF_004124235.1 of Yersinia hibernica. Lineage (NCBI taxonomy): Bacteria > Pseudomonadati > Pseudomonadota > Gammaproteobacteria > Enterobacterales > Yersiniaceae > Yersinia > Yersinia hibernica. Next base: position 2,742,548 of record NZ_CP032487.1, on the reverse strand, counting down.
CCAGCGGTGGAACATCAGCTTGATGTAGTCCACCATGCGGCTGAAAATGCCGCCTTCTTTAACTTCATTCATCACCACCAATGGGCGCTGATCAATAGTTTTTCCATCTAACTGGAAGTTAATCATCCCGACCACTTGATTCTTCGCCAGTGGCGCATGAATTTCAGGGGTATTGAGTACATAGCTGGCTTTCAGGTCTTTCATTCGGCCACGTGGGATTGTCAGATAGACGTCTTTATCAACCCCTAACTGTACGCGGTCACTGTCACCGAACCAGACTGGCTCAGAGGCAAATTCTTTGCCCACTTTCAGTGGCGCAACTGTTTCAAAGAAGCGGAAGCCCCAAGTCAGCAGTTTCTTACTTTCTGTTTCACGGCCTTTAAAGGTGTGACCACCCAGCACCGCGGAAATCAAGCGCATTTGTCCATCAGTGGCCGATGCCACCAGGTTGTAACCCGCCGCTTCGGTATGGCCGGTTTTAATGCCATCAACGTTTAAACTGGTGTCCCACAATAAGCCATTGCGGTTAGTTTGGCGGATATTGTTGAAGGTAAATTCTTTCTCTTTATAAATGGCGTATTCATCCGGCACATCACGAATTAAAGCTTGGCCGATCAAAGCCATATCGCGGGCGGAGCTGAACTGACCATCAGCATCTAAGCCGTGAACCGTTTTGAAATGGGTGTTTTTCAGGCCCAGAGCATTAACGTAGTTATTCATCAGATTAACGAATGAGTCTTGGCTGCCCGCAACATAATCGGCCATAGCCACACAAGCATCATTACCCGATTGTAAGTTGATACCCCGGGTCAATTTAGATACAGGCACTCGGTCACCAGGCTTTAGGAACATCAACGAGGAGCCCTTGAACTCTGGATTACCGGTCGCCCAAGCATCTTTACCCACGGTCACCATATCTTCTGGCCCGATTTTACCCGCTTTGATGGCTTGACCGATAACATAGCTGGTCATCATTTTTGTCAGGCTGGCGGGGTTGCGGCGCGCGTCCGCATTCATTTCTGCTAATACTTTGCCGGAGTTGTAATCAATCAGAACATAGGCTTCTGCATCGATTTGTGGGACGCCGGGGATCATGGTTTTTAAATTGACGTCATCAGCGTTCGCAGCAGATGCTGCACTCATAACGATAACAGTGCCGAGCGCCAGGCTCTTGATAATGCGAGAAGTAGTTACATATTTCATGATCAGGACAACAACATCCGTGGAAGTAAGTTAAAAACGTGCCACATCATATCAGATGAGGTTGTCACAGACACCCTGTGAACCCCGTACTCTGCGGCGTTTATATATTTTACCGGCAGATTTATCCGCGCGGTCATAGTCATGCTTTAAACCGTAACATTCTGTTTGCACAGAGAGTTACGGTTATTTTTATTCGACGAACCTTAAATTGCTACAAGGTATGTATGTTTTAAGGGGCAGCGACCACAAATGACTGCTGCTGCGCTTCATTTGACAGACGCTGTTGCAGTGCAATCGCCTGTTGGCGGCTGCTGAATGGCCCCAGTTGAACACGATGGACACTGCCATTGGTGGCGACTTTTCCCGGCACACCAAAACGTTGGCTCAGACTTTGCTGCCAGGTTTGAGCTCGCCCGGCATCACTTAATGCCCCCACTTGAACCACATAACCACCGGACGATGGGGCGGCGGCGGTCGCCACTGGTGAGGTCACCGGGCCCGGATTGGCGACCACCGGTGGGCTTACCGGCTCGGAGCTTTCCAGTACGCCAGCCGGGACGGGGGTTGATGCGCGCAGGAACCCACTGCTTTGTGGTGCAACCGGCTGTGTGGCATCAGCGCCAGATAAATGGCTATTATCGATAGGCCGTACCGCAGTGTTTACGGCGGGAGCATCCTGCTGAATTGGCGTGCCCATACCGCTGGAGGTCAGGTCAGGGCGGGTTGGTAGCGCATAACTTTGCTTGGCGATGGTGGTGCCGACCATTCCAGGGCCTGATAATGAGCCATCAGGAGCCACATTAATAAAATCAATCTTCACCTTGGTGTTATTCGAAATATTCAGGCGGTCAGCGGCGGCTTTGGATAAATCAATCACTCGGCCTGGGGTATAGGGGCCACGGTCATTTACGCGCACCACAATTTGGCGGCCATTGCTGATGTTAGTGACGCGCACATAGCTAGGGATAGGCAAAGTTGGGTGAGCCGCGGTCAAGGCATTTGGGTCAAAAATTTCACCCGTCGCCGTGCTGTTACCGTTTGCCTCTTCTCCATACCACGCGGCCAGACCAACCTGACTGAAGTTCTGCGGGTCTTTGACGATGCTGTAGGATTGGCCGTTTACTTTATAATCCTGATTAAAATTAGGATTAAACGGCTCATATCGTGGCTCTGCACCGCCTATCTCTTCGACTGGGCCATTGTATGTCTGCTGCACTTGTTGCTGCGGTGCCGGGGGCTGACTGGTACATGCTGATAACAACACGCCTGCGATGCCGACCCAAAGCCATTCCTTACGCATTGCTCACCTCTATAAATTCTTAGATAACATTTTTCGATGAGTATGTATCGACATCACGATACCAAACCCGGCCATCAGCACTATCAGTGCCGAGCCTCCGTAGCTGACCAATGGCAAAGGTACGCCAACCACCGGTAAAATTCCACTGACCATTCCTATGTTAACAAACACGTAGACAAAGAGTATCAGCATTAATCCACCGACCATAACTCGGCCGAAGGTGGTTTGTGCATGGGCGGCAATCACCAAACCCCGCATAATCAGGCACAGATAGAGCGCTAATAACACCAGCACACCAATCAAGCCTAACTCTTCTGCCAGCACGGCAAAGATGAAGTCGGTATGGCGCTCAGGTAAGAATTCCAATTGTGACTGAGTGCCGTGAAGCCAGCCTTTGCCAGATAACCCACCGGAACCAATAGCAATTTTAGACTGAATAATATGATAGCCCGCGCCGAGTGGGTCACTTTCCGGGTCCAATAACATCATCACGCGATCGCGCTGATAGTCATGCATCAGGAAGAACCAGAGAATGGGAATAAATGCAGCAACCAAAATGGCCGCAATGGCGATTAAGCGCCAGCTCATCCCGGAAAGGAATAAAACGAATAAGCCGGAGGCAGCCACCAAGATAGAAGTTCCGAGGTCGGGTTGTGCTGCAACCAATAAAGTCGGCATAAAGATCAAAATCAGGGCAATGCCGGTATTTTTCAACGACGGCGGGCAGACATCGCGGTTCATAAAGCGGGCAACCATCAAGGGAACCGCAATTTTAGCAATTTCAGAGGGTTGAAAGCGGATAAACCCTAAATCGAGCCAGCGCTGTGCCCCTTTACTGATTTGACCAAATGCATCGACCAGGACCAATAAAATAACACACACGAAATAAAGATAGGGAGCCCAGCTTTCGTAGACGCGCGGCGGTATCTGCGCCATCACCAGCATCACCACCAGCCCCATGGCAATTTGGCCTATTTTGCGCTCCATCATGCCCATGTCTTGCCCGCTGGCGCTCCACATGACGAAAGCGCTATAAGCCAGCAGCGCCAGTACGCAAATCAGAAACGGCAGGTCGATGTGCATTTTGTACCACAAAGAGCCTTTTTGTTGATTATCAGTCATGAGTTACCTTAATCCGCTGCAACTAATCTGCTTCAACGCCCGGAGGCAGAGGTGCTGCATCCGGTAATTCGGTGTTGTTATCGCCCAACAAAATATGGTCGAGGATTTGGCGGGTAATCGTCCCCACCGCAGGCCCGGCACCACCATTTTCTAAGATCATGGCAACAGATACTGTCGGATTTTCATAGGGCGCAAATGCAACCATCAATTTATGGTCACGTAAATGCTCTGCCACTTTGTGGGCATTATAGGTTTCATAGCTATAAACCTGTGCCGTACCTGATTTAGCCGCCGCCTTATAGGGCGTTCCTTCAAAGAATTTACGCCCGGTACCGTTCGCACGGTTGGCTACACCATACATACCGTCTTTGGCAATTTCCCAATAACCGGAGTGGATATCACCAATTTGGGTGTTATCTTCCTGCTGATAAGGCACTAACACGCCATCAATGCGGGTGCTTTGGAGCAAGTGCGGTGTTTTCACCGCCCCGTCATTAATCAGTGTCATAAGGGCTTTTGCCATCTGGATTGGTGTGGCCGTCCAATAGCCTTGCCCGATCCCTACTGGGATGGTATCCCCTTGATACCACGGCTTTTTATGGCGTTTCTGCTTCCATTCTCGAGTCGGCATCAGGCCAGCTCGTTCTTCTGATAAGTCGATGCCGGTATATTCACCATAACCGAATTTGCTCATCCATGAGGATAGACGGTCAATCCCCATGTCATACGCGACCTGATAGAAGAACGTATCGGCTGATTCTTCCAGTGCTTTGGTGATATTCAATCGGCCGTGGCCCCATTTTTTCCAGTCACGGAAGCGTTTTTCTGAACCCGGCAACTGCCACCAGCCGGGATCAAATAAGCTGGTGTTTTTGTTGATAACTCCGGCGCTCAGTGCAGAAACGGCGATATAAGGTTTGACCGTCGATGCGGGTGGATAAACACCTTGAGTGGCGCGATTTATTAATGGGCGGTTAGGGTCATTCAATAACCCCTGATAATCTTTATTGGAGATACCATCAACAAACAAATTTGGGTCATAGCTTGGATTGGACACCAAAGCTAAGATGCCACCGCTGCGCGGGTCTGTGACCACAACAGCGGCACGGCTGCCACTTAGCAATTGTTCAATATAGGTTTGCAGGTGCAAATCGAGTGTTAGATAAATATCTTTCCCGGCTTGTGGTGGCTGCTCATGCAATTGGCGAATAACACGGCCACGGTTATTCACCTCAACTTCTTCATAACCGGTTTTTCCGTGTAGGACCGATTCATAATAGCGCTCAATTCCCAACTTGCCGATATCGTGTGTTGCAGCATAGTTAGCCAGAATGCCCTCTTTATCCAGGCGTTCTACGTCTTTGTCGTTAATTTTAGAAACATAGCCGATGACGTGAGTGAGTGCCGAACCATAGGGATAGAAGCGGCGTTGGTAGCCTTTGACCTCAATGCCGGGGAAGCGGAATTGATTAACCGCGAAACGGGCCACTTGCACCTCGGAAAGGGGAGTTTTCACCGCAATGGAGGTGAAGCGACGTGAGCGCTTACGCTCTTTTTCAAAATTGGCAATATCCTCATCCGTCAGATCAACTATCGGGCGCAGGGCATTGAGGGTTGCAGAGAGGTTTTCAATTTTTTCCGGCATCAGTTCTAACTGATAAATTGTCCGGTTCATCGCCAGTGGGATGCCGTTACGGTCAAATATCATGCCGCGGCTGGGGGCGATAGGAACCAGTTTAATACGGTTTTCATTGGAGCGGGTGCGATAGTCTTCAAAACGGACTATCTGCAAATTGTACATGTTCGCAACCAATATCCCGCTTAACAGCAGGATACCGAGGAAAGCCACGAGGGCACGGCGGACAAACAAGGCTGATTCAGCCGAATAGTCGCGAAAAGGATTAGGTTCTTTTTTCATCCCGCAGCTACTTCATATGGTCCAAAACCAGCGTGTTGCGCAAAACTAGCATCTTACTTAGATCCATCACTTGACTCAGGTTCATCGCCCACTTATTCCCGATGATAGGGGTGATTGGTCGTAATACTCCAGGCACGGTAGAGGCTCTCAGCCACCAAAACGCGCACTAAAGGATGGGGTAGCGTCAGCGGAGAGAGCGACCAGCTCTGCTCGGCGGCGGCTTTACAGGCTGGGGCTAATCCCTCCGGCCCGCCAATCAGCAGACTGACATCACGGCCATCCTGCTTCCAGCGTTCTAATTGTTGAGCCAACTGCGGGGTCTCCCAGGGCGTTCCTGGGATATCCAACGTAACAATGCGGTTGTTTTTGCCAACCGCTGCCAGCATCAGCTCGCCTTCTTTTTCCAAAATGCGTTTGATATCGGCGTTTTTGCCCCGTTTCCCGGCAGGTATCTCTACCAGCTCGAGGGGCATATCTTTGGGAAAGCGGCGCAGGTAATCAAGAAAACCTGTCTGCACCCAGTCTGGCATTTTGGTGCCGACGGCCACCAGTTGCAGTTTCACCGCTTAGCTCCAGAGTTTTTCCAGTTCGTACATACGGCGGCTTTCTTCTTGCATGACATGCACAATCACTTCGCCTAAATCGACCACAACCCAGTCAGAGACACCTTGACCCTCAATACCCAAAGGTATCATGCCAGCTGCGCGCGATTCCTGAACCAGGTTATCTGCCAGCGCCATAACATGGCGAGTGGAGGTGCCAGTACAGATAATCATAAAATCAGTAATACTGGATTTACCCTGCACATCCAGAGTCGTAATGTCTTGGCCTTTCAAATCATCGAGCTTGTCGATAACAAATTCTTGGAGCGCTTTACCTTGCAAAGGTTCCCCCTCGGGTGATTTCTGTGCATAACGTTCTCTGGTGCTGTTTCGCGGGATATCCCGTGGACGGTGACCGGTAATGAACTGTTATGATGTATTTATCGGCAGGATGCCGCTGAAAGCCAGCTGTTTATGCTAATTCACAGGGGTTTTCAGCGAATACCTGAAATTTAGCGGCGGAGTATAACATGGGTCAATGCATCGCGATATAAACCCTCAGCCGCGATACAAACCTTGTAACTCAATATATCGCTGTACAGCACGCGGCAGCAGATCATCGCAACTTTCACCATTATGACGCCGATGGCGAATGTCGGTAGCAGAAATATCCAGTAAAGGTGTATCTGCCAGATAGATTGCCCCATGTGGTTGCAGACTCAGTGCCTGTGAGTCAAAAACACGATGGTCATCAAGCCATTGCTGTAGCTCAGGTGTGGCCAGGGTTTGTGAGTAGCCAGGACGAGCGCAAACTAACAAATGGCACACATCCAGCAAAGATTGCCAACGGTGCCATTTATAAAGCGACAATAATGAGTCTTGCCCAATAATAAACGCTAAAGGTTGTTCAGCACCACGTTCTTTACGTAGTGATTCCAGTGTATCAATCGTGAATGATGGGCTATCGCGCAATAACTCACGTGAATCAACACTGAACAGTGGATTGCCGGCCACGGCCAGTTCGACCATTTTTAACCGCTGCTGTGCATTAGCTTCAGGTTGCGGGCGATGGGGGGGGACATGATTGGGTAACAAAATAATGTGTTGCAAACCCACTTGTTGAGCTAATGCTTCAACGGGCTTTAAGTGGCCATAATGAATCGGATCAAAAGTACCACCGAACAGGGCATGCAGGGCGCGTGTCGGGGATTTATTGGCCATCAAAAAAACTCTCAGGTAAAATTTTTCCACATATCAGCATAGACAGCGTTTCTAACTCGGGCCAAATCGACTCGCCATAGTCCTGTTTTAGGCGAACCTCCATTTGCGCTAATAAATGCACGGCTTGTTGCAGTTGTTGCATGGAGAGGCGCTGTAGTGCTTGAGTCATCATCGGACGGCGATTTTGCCACACTTTGAATTGGTCAAATAATGTTCGCAAAGGTGCCTGTTCCATCCGGCGTTTTAGTGTTAACAACAGCAATAACTCGCGCTGAAGTGTGCGCAGTAAAATAACCGGTTCACTGTCTTCTTGCTGTAACTGTTGCAAAATATGCCAGGCACGTTTGCTTTTCCCGGCCAGCAAGGCATCAAGCCAGTGGTAAGGGGTGAAATGTGCAGCATCGTTGACGGCTTGCTCGACTTTGGGCAGTGTTAGCTTGCCGTCGGGGTAAAGCAGTGACAGCCGTTCCAAGGCCTGGGATAATGCCAGCAAGTTACCTTCATAGCAGTAACATAGTAGCTGGACAGCAGCATCATCAATTTCTAGATTCAAGTTCTTGGCGCGGGTGTTCACCCAACGCGGAAGCTGCGCTTGCTCAGGTGTCTGGCAACTGACGACCACACCATTTGGGCTGAGGGCTTTGAACCAGGCGCTGTTTTCCTGGGCTTTAGTGAGTTTGTTGGCCCGCAATATCAGCAAAATATCTGGGTGCAATAGACCAGATAATTTCACTAATTGCTCATTCATGGCGGCCGTTAATCCACTGTCGGGGAAATTCAACAGCAGTATCTGACGGCTGGCAAATAAACTCAGCGCCTGACAGAGACTGAAGATATTCTCCCATTCAGTGTGGGCATCCAGTGAAAAACTGAAGTGTTCGCTGAAATTATGTGATGCTGCCACACGGCGAATGTGATCCTGACTCTCCTGTAACAGTAAAGGTTCGTTACCACATAACAGATAACAAGCGCGCAGCCCCTCATGGAGCTGCGCGACAAGTTGTTCAGGGTAAACTCGGATCATTGGGCTGTAGTACTGATGGCCGGTTTGCCAATGTTAATCTCTTCGACATCCGCGGTTTTTGCGGTATCCGTAGCCGGGTGACTGCCGGTCAGCGTCGCGCCATTTTCCTGCGCGTTTTTAACTTCTGCAGCATGTACGACTAACAGTTTGCGTACTAACTGCTGCGCCGCCTGGTCACGCATTTCCTGACGTAGAACCTCAGCTTCAGCATCTTTGGCCAGCGCCGTTAACGGGTTATCGAAGAAAGTGCGGAAGATATTGACCCGAATTGGGTAAATATCATGACCTGGAATCAGCACTTGCGCCTGAACATGCAACACTAACTGATACTCAGCCGTGACGCCGTCGCGGAAGATTGACACAGTATCTTTATTTTCGGTGGAACCGAGAATCCGCAGGGTCGGCAAATCTTTACGCATTGGGTCATCAACAATGGTTACATTGTTTAAACGCAATTGTTGACGTATCGCCCGAGTTAATGGGCCATATGGGTCACTACTTTGCAAGATTAGCTTTTGCAGTTCAGGTGGCACCTGAGTGGTGCCGCGCAGATTAAAGCCACAGCCAGCGGTGACCAGCACCGCCAACCCCAGCAACAGCGTCAGAATACGATGTCGCACAACTCCTCCTTGCCTTAACCTACAACCAGGTTAAGCAGTTTGCCAGGGACATAGATGACTTTACGCACGGTAACCCCATCCAGGTATTTAGCCACCAAGTGTTCCTGACTAGCGCGTTCACGCACTTGCTGTTCAGTGGCATTGGCAGGCACAGTAATTCGGCCTCGCACTTTACCATTCACCTGTACGACCACTAATTTAGAGTCTTCGACCATCGCTTGTTCGTCAGCAATTGGCCATGGTGCGGTATCGATATCCCCCTCGCCACCCAGAGCTTGCCACAAGGTAAAGCAAACGTGAGGGGTGAATGGATAAAGCATCCGCACGACTGCCAGTAATGCTTCTTGCAGCAGAGCGCGGTCTTGCTCAGTGTCCTGCGGAGCACGGCCCAATTTGTTCATCAACTCCATCACCGCCGCAATGGCGGTGTTGAAGGTTTGACGGCGGCCCACGTCATCAGTGACTTTGGCGATGGTTTTATGCAAGTCACGACGTAAGGATTTTTGTTCTTCCGTCAGGCCGGCGATGTCCAGTGGGGCGGTGGCCCCTTTGGCGGTGTGGTCAAAGGCCAGACGCCAGACGCGTTTTAGGAAGCGGTTAGCGCCTTCAACCCCTGATTCCTGCCACTCCAAGGTCATTTCTGCCGGTGAAGCAAACATCATGAACAGACGCACGGTATCAGCACCGTACTTCTCGACCATGACTTGCGGGTCGATACCGTTATTTTTCGATTTCGACATTTTGCTCATGCCAGCGTACACCAGCTCATGGCCTTCAGCATCGGTCGCTTTAACAATACGGCCTTTGTCATCACGTTCAACAATAGCATCAACCGGTGAAACCCAGATACGTTCACCGTTAGGGCCAGTGTAGTAAAATGCATCAGCCAACACCATGCCTTGGCACAGCAGGCGTTTGGCGGGCTCATCAGAATCAACCAAACCTGCATCACGCAGCAATTTATGGAAGAAGCGGAAGTACATTAGGTGCATGATGGCATGTTCAATGCCACCAACATACTGATCAACGGGCAACCAGTAGTTAGCCGCGGCCGGGTCCAGCATGCCCTTATCAAATTGTGGGCAGGTATAGCGCGCGTAATACCAAGATGACTCCATAAAGGTGTCAAAGGTATCGGTTTCGCGTAGGCCAGGCATGCCATTGACGGTGGTTTTAGCCCATTCAGGGTCGGCTTTGATTGGGCTGGTAATCCCATCCATCACCACATCTTCTGGCAGGATAACCGGCAGTTGATCTTCTGGTGTTGGCACAACAGTGCCATCTTCCAGAGTGATCATGGGGATAGGTGCGCCCCAGTAACGTTGACGGGAGACCCCCCAGTCACGCAGACGGTAGTTGACTTTGCGCTCGCCGACACCAAGTGCGACCAGTTTGTCAGCGACAGCATTGAAGGCATCTTCATAATTCAGGCCATCAAACTCACCCGAGTTAAACAGGACACCTTTCTCGGTCATGGCTTCCTGGCTTAAATCTGGCTCGCTACCATCAGCGGCTAAAATAACCGGCTTGATGGGCAGGTGATATTTGGTCGCAAACTCCCAGTCACGCGCATCGTGGCCTGGCACCGCCATCACTGCGCCCGTGCCGTAATCCATCAAGACAAAGTTTGCCGCCCAGATTGGCAATTTCTCGCCAGTCAATGGGTGGATGACATACAGCCCGGTCGCCATGCCTTTTTTCTCCATGGTGGCCATTTCAGCTTCGGCAACCTTGGTATTACGGCATTCAGCAACAAAATCAGCCAAGAGCGGATTGGTGGCAGCGGCTTGCAATGACAATGGATGACCAGCAGCCACGGCAACGTAAGTCACCCCCATAAAGGTGTCCGGGCGGGTGGTATAGACGGAGAGTTTCTCTTCGCTATCTGCGACGTCGAAAACGATATCAACGCCCTCAGAGCGGCCAATCCAGTTACGTTGCATGGTCTTAACTTGTTCAGGCCAGCTTTCAAGCCGGTCCAAATCATTAAGCAGTTGATCCGCGTAATCGGTGATTTTAATAAACCACTGTGGGATTTCTTTGCGTTCAACTTTGGTGTCACAGCGCCAGCAGCAGCCGTCGATCACTTGCTCGTTCGCCAAGACTGTCAGGTCGTGGGGGCACCAGTTAACCGCCGCGGTCTTTTTGTAGACCATACCTTTTTCATACAACTTGGTGAAGAACCACTGTTCCCAACGATAATAATCGGGTTTACAGGTCGCAATCTCGCGATCCCAGTCGTAGCCGAAGCCCAGTAATTTTAACTGGTTCTTCATGTATTCGATGTTGTCGTAAGTCCAAGGTGCTGGCGCGGTGTTGTTTTTTACCGCAGCGCCCTCAGCAGGTAGACCAAATGCATCCCAGCCGATGGGCTGCAACACGTTTTTGCCCAGCATGCGCTGGTAACGGGAGATAACATCACCAATGGTGTAGTTACGCACGTGCCCCATATGTAGGCGCCCTGATGGATACGGCAGCATGGATAGGCAGTAATATTTTTCTTTGCTGGTATCTTCAGTGACTTTAAAAGTTTGCTTCTCTTGCCAGTGAAGCTGTACTTGCGTTTCGATATCTTCTGGGCGGTATTGCTCTTGCATGGCGGCCGGTGGTCCTATAGTGAAAAACAGCTACGCCTGTAGCATCATCTGTTTCGTATCATAAAGAGAGATCCGCATAGCATAGCTGATAAGCGGCAGCGGCAACAACACTCTGCATCCTACAGGAGGCTTTTTCTGCGCAGTGAATGGCAGAAATCATCAAAGTAGCATGAGAAAAACCTGAAGATGACGTGACCTCAGTCATTTACGACTAAAATAATTAACGTTAGCTTTACTATCAGGCTTAGTAGGAGCAGATAATAACTGCGAGGTCAGCCAAGCAGGCGAAATAAAGCACTTTATCTCTATTTTCTTTGTCACAACTTTTGCTTTATCACAACCGTGGATCGAGGAGACTGTATGAACAAGGTAGCTCAATATTATCGAGAGTTAGTGGCATCACTGACTGAACGCTTGAAAAATGGTGAACGTGATATCGATAAGCTGGTGGAGAGTGCCGAACAGCGGTTGGACTCGGTAGAGGAGTTAACCCGCAGTGAAGTTGAGCAAATCATTCAGGCGGTGCGGCGTGATCTGGAGGAGTTTGCTCGCAGCTATGAAGAAAGTAAGGATGAGTTTACTGACAGTGTATTTATGCGGGTGATTAAAGAAAGTTTATGGCAGGAACTGGCTGATATCACCGACAAAACGCAATTAGAGTGGCGTGAGGTGTTTAAAGATGTCAGTCATCATGGGGTTTATCATAGTGGCGAGGTGGTCGGATTAGGCAATTTAGTCTGTGAAAAATGCCATTATCACCTAGCTTTCTATACCCCTGAAGTGCTTCCCGTCTGCCCAAAATGTGGCCATGACCAGTTTACGCGTCGGCCATTCCAGCCTTAAGTTCCTGTGGGCCAAAGAGAGACACTCCGCGCTGGCGGAGTGTCATGCGCTATACCGCGTAACGGGCCACTCGCTCGACCAGTAAGTCAATAAATCCTTTTCGGTCAATGCCCATGAGAACCTCAGCATTCGGCGTATGACCGGTGAGTTGATAATAATCGACGACAGTCATGCCTTGAGTATATTCACCGCGGGTTTCAATACCGACCCAACGTTCAATACTGGTGAATAATTCCGGAGCCAATAACCAGGCGATAGTGCAGGGGTCATGCAGTGGCGCGCCTTGAAAACCCCAGCGCTCTTGGCGGTGGTATAACATAAAGAAATCTAATAAGCCCGCCACCACTTCAGCTACTGGGTTATTCAACTGGCGAATGCGGTCAATGTCCTCATCCATCACTTGTGCTTGATGGGTCACATCCAACCCCGCCATGGTGATGGGGATCCCCGATTTAAAGACTCGGTCAGCCGCTTCGGGATCAACAAAAATGTTAAATTCAGCCGCGGGTGTCCAGTTTCCTAACATTACGGCTCCGCCCATGATGACGATGCGGTCTATTTTGGCTATCAGCGCGCCATGTCCGGCCAGTAATAACGCCACGTTAGTCAGCGGGCCGGTTGCCACGATGGTCACTGGGTGAGGGCTGGCGCGCACTATTTTTGCCATTAACTCTACGGCATTTTCCGGCTGCGGTGAGAAATCTGGGTCGGGCAATGATGGGCCATCTAAGCCCGTTTCACCGTGGACATTGTCGGCAATAATTAATTCGCGCAGCAATGGTTTGAGTGCCCCGCCGGCAACCGGAATATCTTGGCGCTCAAGTAATGTCAGGATACGTAGCGCATTGCGCAAGGTTTTATCGGGGGTTTGGTTACCGGCACAGGTCGTCACGGCTTTTACATTCAGTTCGGGGGAGGCCAGTGCCAAAATCAGTGCAATAGCATCGTCATGGCCGGGGTCGCAATCAATGATAATCGGGCGGGGCATCATGTTTCCTCTTTTCGTCGCAACATTAAGAGGAGGATGCTGATAATAAAGCGGATAAGCAATCTCGCTGGGCGTAAAAGGAGAACAAGCGCAAATTCCTCCCCCACGGGTGCAGGGGAGGTGGCGATTAATGTAGGATTTTTGCTAAGAAGTCTTTAGCGCGGTCAGATTTAGGATTGTTAAAGAAATCATCTTTGTTGCTGTCTTCGACGATTTTCCCCTCATCCATAAAAATAACCCGATTGGCCACTTTACGCGCAAAGCCCATTTCGTGGGTCACGACCATCATGGTCATGCCCTCCAATGCCAGTTTGACCATGACATCCAGCACTTCGTTGATCATTTCTGGGTCGAGGGCTGAGGTCGGTTCGTCAAATAACATGGCGATGGGGTCCATACACAATGCGCGGGCAATCGCGACGCGCTGTTGCTGGCCGCCCGATAACTGAGAAGGGAATTTATCGGCATGAGTGGAAAGACCGACGCGGTCTAACAGTTTTAGCCCTTTTTCTCGCGCCTCTGCTTTATCGCGTTTGAGGACTTTGATTTGGGCCAGAGTCAGGTTTTCAATAATAGACAGGTGCGGGAACAGTTCGAAATGTTGGAATACCATGCCAACTTTGGAACGTAACTGCGCCAAATTGGTACCTTTATCATTCACGCCAATACCATTAACTGTAATGCTGCCTTTTTGAATAGGTTCTAGCCCATTAACAGTTTTGATTAAGGTTGATTTACCTGAGCCAGAAGGGCCGCAGACCACCACGACCTCACCTTTTTTAACTTCGGTGGTGCAGTCAGCCAGCACCTGAAAGTGGCCGTACCACTTAGAAACATTTTTCAGGGAAATCATCAAACAGTCCTTTTCTTCAAATAGTTAACCAGCATCGACGCGGCAAAACTGATAACGAAATACACCAAACCGGCAAACAGCACCATTTCAACCTGGGTCCCGTCCCGCTCACCAATGGTGGTCGCGGTGCGGAAGAAATCGGCCAGACTAAGGACATACACCAGCGATGTATCCTGAAATAACACGATCCCTTGGGTTAACAGTAATGGCACCATAGCGCGGAAAGCTTGGGGCAGGATAACCAATCTCATGGACTGACCTTGGGTCATGCCCAGCGCCAGTGCCGCGGAGGATTGCCCACGAGAGATACTTTGGATCCCGGCCCGGATAATTTCTGAGTAATAAGCCGCTTCAAATAATGAAAAGGCTACCATGGCGGAGATGAGGCGAATATCAGTTTTTGGTGATAAGCCCAGCACATTTTGTAATAAGCTCGGGACCACCAGATAAAACCATAACAGCACCATCACCAACGGAATAGAGCGGAACACGTTGACATAGGCGGTGGCAAACCAACTGATCGCTTTAATCGGCGACAGGCGCATGACAGCTAAAACCGTGCCCCAAACTATGCCAAAGACAATGGCGATGAGGGTTATTTTGGCGGTGACCGCCAGGCCTTGCAGCAGGTATGGCAGGGCAGGGGCGATGGAGCTCCAATCAAACTCGTACATTATTTACTCCCCAGATTGCCGGGCAACTGCACTTTCTTTTCAACTAATCGCATCAACAGCATGATCACGGCGTTGATCAGTACATAACCAAGGGTGATGGCGGTGAAGGATTCATAGGCATGAGCTGAGTAATCCAGCAATTTTCCTGCCTGTGCGGCCATGTCTACCAGCCCGATGGTTGAAGCAATTGCTGAGTTTTTTACCAGGTTGAGCATTTCTGAGGTCATCGGGGGGATTATCACCCGATAAGCATTGGGTAATAAAACATAGCGATAAGTTTGCGGTAGGGTCAATCCCATCGCCAACCCCGCCGCTTTCTGCCCACGAGGCAGTGATTGAATCCCGGCGCGTACCTGCTCACAAACGCGGGCGGCGGTGAATAAGCCAAGACACATCATTGATGAGAGGAAGAACTGTATATTCGGGTCTAATTCACTTTTGAACCACATGCCAATATTGACCGGCAAGAGTTCAGGCACCACCAGATACCAAGTAAAGAATTGCACAATCAGCGGCACGTTGCGGAACAGCTCGACATAGCAGGCGCCGATACTTGACAGAATACGATTGGGAACTGTTCTGAGAATCCCAAATAATGAGCCGACAAAGAAAGCGATAACCCAGGCGCATAATGATAAGGCCACAGTGACCTGAAAGCCGGACCAAATCCAGCCAAAATAGGTGGTATTACCGAAAGGGGCAGGTTGCAGGAAAATACCCCAGTTCCAGTCTATTGACATAAAAAACTCCCTTAAAAGGATGAATAAGCCATCCTGATGACTGATGATTCAATGCGTTTCGGCCTCGCGAGGGGTAACAAAAAAATGCGGAGTGGGGAACGGCCACCCCGCATCCTGTCTACCAATCGGTCCATCATCAATCTGTAGGGCAGGCACCGCCCACCCTGATTATTATTGTTAGTTCAATGCTTTATCGTTCGGGGCTTTGAACAGCGCCTTCATTTCATCAGACAGTGAGAAGTTCAGGTTAAGATTTTTAGGCGGAATTGGATTTTTGAACCAGCGGTCAAAGGATTTCTCAGCCACACCAGAGGTTTGTGCCGTGGCGATAGTCTCATCTAGCAGTGCTTTAAAGGCTGGGTCATCTTTACGCAGCATGCAGCCGTAGGCTTCCTGAGATTGCGGAGCCCCGACGATATCCCATTGATCAGGTTTCTTGGCTTTGGCGCGTTCGCCAGCAAGCAAGGCATCATCCATCATAAAGGCCACTGCCCGGCCACTTTCCAAGGTGCGGAAAGAATCGCCGTGGTCTTTGGCGCTGATGATGCGCATGTTCATTTTGTCTTTTTCATTCAATTTATTGAGCAGGACTTCAGAGGTGGTGCCTGATGTCACTACCACTGGTTTTCCAGCTAAATCTTTGAAATCTTTAACTTCAGATCCTTTTTTGGTCAGCAAACGTGTGCCGACAACAAAAATGGTGTTTGAGAACGCGGCTTGTTGCTGGCGTTCCAGATTATTGGTAGTGGAGCCACACTCGAAATCAAAAGTCCCGTTTTGTAACAGTGGGATACGGTTTTGCGAAGTGATTGGAATCAGTTTTACCTGTAAGTCTGGTGCATTAAGTTTTTTCTTAATCGCATCGACGATCAGATTGGAATAATCTTGTGAATAACCCACCACTTTTTGTTGGTTATCGTAATAAGAGAATGGAACGGAGGACTCACGGTGACCGACCACGATAACGCCGTTATCTTTGATCTTCTTCAAGGTGTCAACAGAAGCCTCTGCCTTTGCTGCGGCTTGCTCTGGTTTTGCTTCTTCTGCTTGGGCTACGCCACTTGTTATCCCAGCTAACAGTAGCGCTAACGCCAATTTACGCATATGCATGGTCCAACTCCTTTGATGTTGTGATACTTAAAATGTAGTCATGTTAAAAAGGTGAAAAACTAAAAATCGTCTTATTTTGTTGTGCTGGCATAACCACAGATATTTGTTGGTCAACGCGCTATTTTCGTTGTTACTTGTATCAGATTATCTTTAAAAAATAGCTAATTGTTATGTAAATGATGAATAAATGTTTGTTTTTTGAGACGCAAATCGCACCAAATAGAGGCAATAAAACAGCTTCGCACTATTCCAGTGCGTGG
Source organism: Yersinia hibernica (assembly GCF_004124235.1). Taxonomy (NCBI): domain Bacteria; kingdom Pseudomonadati; phylum Pseudomonadota; class Gammaproteobacteria; order Enterobacterales; family Yersiniaceae; genus Yersinia; species Yersinia hibernica. The sequence continues at coordinate 2,725,533 of NZ_CP032487.1, read as the reverse complement.
TGCGCCCCATAAATGTGCAAGCAAATAACGGTGCTGCTTCACCTGAAACTGGCTTTTGCCTCGCCAGTGGGGCCATCACCTTTGATAGCTCAATACCCAGTAGATATTGACGGATGGCTCACACTATTTGATTAGAAATAATGCAAGGTCTGTGCCAGTCACGGGGAGAGTGGGGAGAAATAGCTTATTTAGCGAGGGCGATAAAATGTGATGCGGGGACAGCGAGTGAGTTAATCAGTCATCAGGTACTCGCTACTGTTGACTGATTTAACTATTGCTCAAATTAACAACATGTTAGCTTGATTTCTTTGATTAGCTTAGTAGCTGATTGTTGATAGCCAGATGGGCCTTAAAGACCTCCAGTGCCGTCGGAACACTTTCCTTACCGACGTGTTTCTCAGGGTTCCACAGATCAGCAAAGGTGATGGCGCGCCCACAGTGAATAAACACTTCATCGACTTCAATCACTAACACGCTGCGAGCAGGTTGGCCGTTTTGGCTAAAACGTGCGCACAATTGCGGGTCAATGGAGATTTTTGCTCGGCCATTAACCCGGAAACCCTCCGTCCAGCCGGGGATCAAGAACAAAATACCGATAAATGGGTTATGGAGCAGATTGCGAATACCATCCAGACGATTATTGCCCGGTCTATCTGGCAGCATCAGCGTTTTGCTATCTTGTACATGAATAAAACCCGCTTCCCCGCCTTTAGGTGAACAATCAATGCCGTTGCTACCCAAGGTGCCCAGCACGGCGAAAGGTGCGGCGGCAATGAGTTTTTTGGCGTAATCATCAATGTGATCTATTTGCTTATTTAACACATTCTGATTAGGTGCGGCGTAATGCTCACTTAACTGTGCTTCAGTCGTGAGGATAAATTCAGGATTTAGTGACATAAGACTCTCAAATTGCAAATCATGCTAATTATTTGTACTGCACGGCAAGATAACAGCAGTGATAACGATTCGCAATACTGATAATGGGGGAGTTTAAAGTGATGACGGGCATATCAATGACATGCCCGTAGAGCGGTTTATTTTTTATCTGAACGGCCGCGAATAGCGCGGTATAGCGTCAATGCTCCGAGAACCAAGGTGATAATCCACATTGGCCACGAACCAAACCGAGCATAGGGTGTTATGCCGGTGGTTGGGGTGACTTTTACTTCCAGCACTTGCTGGGTGAACTGTGGAATCTGCGCCAAGATTTCACCACTTGGCCCGACTGCGGCCGTAATACCATTATTGGTGCTGCGCAACAGCGGACGACCCAATTCAAGGGCGCGCATGCGGGCCATCTGGAAATGCTGCCATGGGCCAATAGAGTGGCCAAACCAAGCATCATTGGAGACAGTCAGCAAGAAGTTGGTATCAGGTCTGAAGTTATCACGAACCTGTTGGCCCAAAACAATTTCATAACAGATAGCGGCGGTCAGGTTAAACCCGGCCACATTGAGCTGCGGTTGCACATAACTGCCCCGGCTGAATGATGACATGGGTAAATCAAAGAATGGAGCTAACGGGCGCAGCAGAGACTCGAGCGGCACAAACTCACCAAAGGGAACCAAGTGGTGTTTGCTATAGCGGTTGTGGGTCGGGTATTGGTAGGGAGCTTTATCACCTAACACAATGATGCTATTAAAGAAATGGTAACCTTTGCCCTCTGGTCGCGGCCGGGCATCAACAATACCGGTGATTAAGCTGCTGTGGTTAGCCCGCATCAGGTCATCCACCATCGTCAGAAAGCCGATTTGATCTGTTTCGATATCAGGAATGGCAGATTCCGGCCAGATAATAATCGGCGCTTTACCCATAAATGGGCGAGTTTCATCCAGATAGATTTGCAGGGTTGAGAGCAGGACTTTAGGGTCCCACTTCATTGATTGAGCAATATTACCCTGCACCATCGCCACGTTGACCGCCCGTTCAGGCTCCGGAGTGAACCAATGTAACTGGCGCAGCGGCCACGGCAGCAATAACATAGCGGCGGCGATAATTGCAGCAGTGATGCGGCGTCGATAGCAGGCGTAAACCAGTAATCCGCTAATCGACATCAGCATAAAGGTAATGCCATCGACACCGAGAATCGGCGCAATACCACGCAGTGGGCCGTTAATTTGGCTGTAGCCGAACTGTAGCCATGGGAAGCCGGTCAAGACCCAGCCGCGTAAGAATTCAGTCAGTTGCCACACCACTGGCGCAGCAATGGCGAGCCGCCACCATGTAGTTTTCGGGCATATTCGTGCTAATAACCCGGCAAACAGCAGGGTGTAGAGCGAAAGATACGCCGCTAGCAATACCACCAGGAAGATATTGATGGCAGTCGGCATTCCGCCAAATTCAGCGATGCTGACATACACCCAGTTAATACCACTGCCAAATAGCCCCATACCCCAACAAAAGCCGATAAAAGCGGCTTGTTTGGTGTTGCGATTCAATGTCAGGCTGAGTAAGCCAAATAGCGAAATAATGGCCGCTGGCCAGTAGTCAAATGGCGAATAGGCCAGCGTACCGCAGGCGCCAAAAAATAGCGCCAGTAGGGCGCGAACCCACTGGCGTTGAAGGTATGAAGCGATAGGCATCGAGGATTTATTCTTCCAGTTTGGGTTGCGGAGCATCATCCGGGATTTTTACATGAACCTGAATGATACGTCGGCTATCCGCCATGGCAACTTTAAATAAGTAACCTTCAATTTCAATGGTTTCACCGCGGGCGGGTAAATGACCAAACGCCTGCATGACCAAACCACCGATGGTGTCCACTTCATCGTCGCTGAAATGGGTGTTGAATACTTCATTGAAATCTTCAATTTGGGTCAGCGCACGAATGGTATAAGTGTGCCGGCTGAGCTGACGAATATCTCTGTCTTCTTCGTCGTCATACTCATCTTCAATTTCGCCAACGATCAGCTCAAGAATATCTTCAATGGTCACCAGGCCTGAAACACCGCCAAACTCATCAATGACAATTGCCATGTGATAGCGCTGAGAGCGGAACTCTTTCAGCATCCGGTCAACACGTTTACTTTCCGGTACTACAACCGCTGTGCGTAGGACTTTATCAATGCTGAATGGCTCGGAATCTGTGCGCATAAACGGCAGCAAATCCTTGGCCATCAGAATGCCTTCAATGTGATCTTTATCTTCACTGATAACTGGGAAGCGGGAGTGTGCAGATTCAATAATAACATCCAGGCACTCATCCAGCGTTTGATTGCGCTTTAGTGTGACCATCTGAGAGCGGGGGATCATGATATCCCGTACGCGCTGTTCGGCAATATCCATCACCCCCTCCAGCATGTCTCTGGTATCGGGGTCAATCAGATCATTCTGCTCAGAATCACGGATAAGCTCTACCAGATCACCACGGTTCTTAGGTTCACCGTGGAATAACTGGTTAAGGATGAGAGTAAAGAACCCTTTCTTGGGACTGGGGCTATCGTTGTTTTGTGAGTGGTCGTCGCTCATGGCGTTTTAGTTAAGTTTACCTATGTTTACCCTTCGTACTTGAAAGCGCAGGATTGTTAGCTACATTTACTCAGCCAAATCATTTACCTAAGTAAGCTCATTGGGATGAATTCTCCTGCCGCCTAGCTGCAACTTCAAGTTTTTGAGGTATAGATTAATATTATTATCGGCCGCGCTAGACACACACCGCCGACAGCTTTTTACTTATCCCCATTAGACAATTATATCTGATGGAGTAAGGTTTATTCTGGGTCTTTTTCTGAAATGTAAGGGTCTGGATAACCTAGACTTTGCATTATTTCAGTTTCAATTGACTCCATTTCTTCTGCTTCATCGTCAACGATGTGGTCATACCCTAGCAGATGGAGACTGCCATGAACAACCATATGCGCCCAATGAGCCAATAGTGCTTTCTCTTGTTCAACCGCTTCTTGTTCAACTACCTGGCGGCAAATGATTAAATCGCCCAGTAATGGCAGTTCAATCTCAGGTGGGGCCTCAAATGGAAAAGACAAGACATTGGTCGGTTTATCTTTACCGCGATAGGTCAGATTGAGCTCATGGCTTTCTGCTTCATCAACCACGCGGATAGTGACTTCCGCGATTTCCTGAAATTGCGGTAACACCGCTTCCAGCCAATGCTGAAAATCTGCTTCGGTCGGTAACCCCTGGCTGTCGGCACAGGCAATTTGTAAATCGAGAATAACTTGGCTCACGGAGCCTCCTGCTCAGATGGGGTGTGAGTTTCCCGCTTACGTTGTTCGGCGATAGCCTCTTTGCGTTTTTGTTCTGCGGCTTCCCAGGCTTCATAAGCAATAACCACGCGGGCGACAACTGGGTGGCGCACCACATCTTCGCTATGGAAGAAGTTAAAGCTTAATTCCTCTACCTCAGATAACACTTCAATGGCATGGCTTAAGCCTGATTTCTGGTGGCGCGGCAAGTCAGTTTGCGTGATATCACCGGTAATCACCGCTTTGGAGTTAAAGCCAATGCGCGTCAGGAACATTTTCATCTGCTCGATGGTGGTGTTCTGGCTTTCATCCAAAATGATAAACGCATCATTGAGTGTGCGGCCGCGCATATAGGCCAGGGGCGCGACTTCAATGACATTACGTTCAATCAGTTTTTCAACGCGCTCAAAGCCCAACATTTCAAATAATGCATCATAAAGTGGCCGCAGATAAGGGTCGACTTTTTGGCTGAGGTCACCGGGCAAGAAACCCAGCTTTTCACCTGCTTCAACGGCGGGGCGGGTCAGCAAAATCCGCCGTACATTCTGGCGCTCCAGAGCATCGACTGCGGCGGCGACGGCCAGATAGGTCTTACCCGTCCCGGCCGGGCCAATCCCGAAAGTAATATCGTGATCGAGAATATTGGCGATGTATTGTGCTTGATTTGGCGTTCGCGGTTTGACCATGCCGCGCTTAGTCCGAATATTTACGGCTTTTCCGTAATCAGGCACGCTTTCGGCGGTTTGCTCCAGTACACGACTTTCCTTCACCGCAAGATGGATATCTTCGGGGTCAATATCAGGGATGACACCACGGATAGGGGCGGTATCAACATACAGGTGGCGCAGAATATCTGCCGCGGCAACAACGCAGATATTCTTACCGACTAACTTAAAGCGGTTATCGCGACGATTAATTTCAATACCTAATCGGCGTTCCAACTGCTTGATATTGTTATCAAAAGGCCCACACAAACTCAGCAGGCGCTGATTATCGGCGGGTTCCAGCAAGATTTCTTGTGTCACTACGTGCAAACTGTTTCTCTGAGTCACTGCGTTCCTCTGGGTCACTTAGGGCCGGTTTATTTGAAGCCTAGCTGTAATTCTTATGACTGCGGATATCACTGATATGACGCCAATCATACATGTCATTTATGAATTATTCATGGTGCGCCTTACTGACGCAAGTTTATGGCTTGTGAATCTGTGCTTTTGGGCGCTATTCAAATGGGGGTTACTGGTTGGTGCAACTTAAAAAAACTGAATCTGCGCAATATCCCACTAAAATAAAACAGGCACTGACAATGCAGTACCTGTTTGTGCGGGGTGGCTCGAAAAATCAGGGCTGGTATAGGCCGACACCTATCTCATTTTCTTTGCGGGTGCGGGCAATTACTGATTGCGGGGACTCATGAGTGCGCAAGTCCATCTGGTCTTCGGTGCGCAGTAAGATGCCGCGCAGTGAACTGGCATAAACATCAACAATTTCCACATCCACGAACTTACCGATCATCTCCGGAGTGCCCTCAAAGTTCACTACCCGGTTATTTTCAGTGCGCCCCGCCAGTTCCATCACGTTTTTACGCGATGTCCCCTCCACCAAAATGCGCTGCACAGTGCCAACCATTTCGCGGCTGATTTCCATTGCTTGCTGAGTAATGCGCTCTTGCAGGATGTGCAACCGCTGTTTTTTCTCCTCTTCGGACACATCGTCCGGAAGGTCGGCCGCAGGCGTACCAGGGCGTGAGGAGTAAATAAAGCTGTAGCTGGTATCAAAACGAATATCGGCGACCAGTTTCATGGTTTGCTCAAAATCGTGCTGAGTTTCACCGGGGAAGCCGATAATAAAATCAGAGCTAATTTGGATATCAGGCCGCGCCTGGCGCAGTTTGCGAATAATTGCTTTGTATTCCAAGGCGGTATGGGCACGTTTCATCATGGTCAAAATGCGGTCAGAGCCACTTTGTACCGGCAGATGCAGGAAACTGACCAGCTCGGGCGTATCCCGATAAACATCAATGATATCATCAGTAAATTCAATAGGATGGCTGGTGGTGAAACGCACTCTATCAATGCCATCAATGGCCGCAACTAGCCGCAATAGCTCGGCAAAACTACAGATTTCACCATCATAAGTGGCGCCACGATAGGCATTCACATTTTGGCCGAGCAGGTTTACTTCCCGCACACCTTGGGCAGCTAACTGTGCGATTTCAAACAAGATATCATCACTTGGGCGGCTGACTTCCTCACCACGGGTATAAGGTACGACACAGAATGTGCAGTATTTATTGCACCCCTCCATGATGGAGACAAATGCTGTCGGGCCGTCAGCGCGTGGTTCTGGTAGACGGTCAAATTTTTCAATTTCCGGGAAACTGATATCTACCACCGGGCTGTGTGTGCCTGCGACGTGGTTAATCATTTCAGGCAAACGATGCAAAGTTTGTGGCCCGAAAATCACATCAACACAAGGGGCGCGCTGGCGCAGGTGCTCACCTTCTTGGGATGCCACGCAACCGCCAACACCAATGATAAGCGCCGGATTTTTTTCTTTTAGCAGCTTCCAATGGCCCAACAAACTGAATACTTTTTCTTGCGCTTTTTCGCGGATAGAACAGGTGTTTAGCAGCAGCAAATCAGCTTCTTCTGGGATGTCGGTTAGCTGGTAGCCATGGGTGCTGGCCAGTAAATCAGCCATTTTAGATGAATCGTATTCGTTCATCTGGCAGCCCCAAGTTTTGATGTGTAGTTTTTTCGTCATTGCCTATCTACCGCCAAAAAATTCATCATAAAAGTCACATTGCGCGGTGTCATGCTCTGTGCCATGCACCCTAATAGTATAGCCGGCAGCGCAAAGGCTCCGTGGTTATAGGGCTATTGTAGTCACTTGCTGTTGCGATGACCACCGCATAACGGCTTACTTATTCTGTTGGGCGATGAAAAATCCGGTACACTTAGGCCAAACAAGACACTTGCCAGCGCAGGTGTTATTTATCACTTTTAAAGCATGGCCGAAATGAATAAATCGCAACCAAATTATGATGTTGTGGTCGTGGGCGGCGGTATGGTGGGTGCCGCCGCGGCACTGGGGCTGGCACAAACGGGTTGGTCAGTGGCGCTATTGGAACATGAAGCTCCCGAGCCGTTTGATGCTGATAGTGTGCCGGACTTACGGGTTTCCGCGATTGGATGTACCTCGGTGTCTTTGCTGCAACAGCTTGGGGCCTGGTCAGATGTTCAGCAGATGCGGTCTGCGCCTTATCGCCGGCTGGAGACGTGGGAGCAGCCGGGGTCACAGGTTGTCTTTGATGCAGCTTCGCTCTCTTTACCTGAACTGGGTTTTATGGTTGAGAACCGCGTTTTGCAGTTAGCGCTCTGGCACCAAATGGCAGATTGCCCCAATTTGACGTTGTTATGCCCGTCACGGCTACAAACGATAGCCAGAGTAGACGACTACTGGGAGATAACATTAGATGCACAGCAAGTGATACAGAGCCATTTAGTGATAGGCGCTGACGGTGCTAATTCTCTGGTGCGGCGTTTAGCCGGGATTGGCACCAGTGGTTGGCAGTATCGCCAATCTTGTCTGTTAATTACCGTCAAAACGGATACCACCCAGCAAGACACCACCTGGCAACAGTTTTTTCCCAGCGGCCCGCGCGCATTTCTCCCCTTGTTTGATAATTGGGCATCGCTGGTCTGGTATGACAGCCCAGCGCGTATTCGTCAGCTTCAAATGATGCCAATGGCACAATTGAATCAGGAGATTGCGGCTGCTTTCCCATCCCGTCTGGGAGCTGTTAAGGCTATTGCCGCGGGTTCTTTCCCACTGGTTCGCCGTCATGCGCAGCAATACGTGCAGCCGGGTCTGGTATTACTGGGTGATGCTGCTCATACCATTAACCCATTGGCCGGGCAGGGGGTTAACTTGGGATATCGGGATGTTGATGCGTTGCTGGATGTATTGAATCAGGCCCGCGAACAGGCCGAATCTTGGCACAGTGAGCAGGTGTTACTGCGTTATCAGCGCCGTCGCCGTACCGATAATCTGGTTATGCAAAGTGGTATGGATCTGTTTTACACCACATTTAGTAATGATTTACCTCCGATTAAGTTCGCCCGCAATTTGGCATTGATGGCCGCTCAGCGCGCTGGCAAGTTGAAAGAACATGCGTTGAGATATGCATTGGGATTGTAGTCGGTTTTTGTTTTTTTAAGCTGAATACTTAGGGAAAAACGGGCCGGTTTGGATGATATGAGATTGATGCCCGCTCCCTGACGGGGACTTCATCGACAAAGGGGCTGCCAGCGCGTAATCCCTTTGTAACTCTGGTGGTTGTGGCGGAGGAGTCCAGCGAAGCGCAGAGCGACTATTAACCGAAATCCTAAAATGCAAAAAGCCCGCCGAAGCGAGCTTTTCTAAATTTGGCTGGGGTACGAGGATTCGAACCTCGGAATGCTGGAATCAGAATCCAGTGCCTTACCGCTTGGCGATACCCCAAAATGGTGGCTACGACGGGAATCGAACCTGTGACCCCAGCATTATGAGTGCTGTGCTCTAACCAGCTGAGCTACGTAGCCATCTTAAAAACTTTAATCTTGAGAAATTGTATGGCTGGGATACCAGGATTCGAACCTGGGAATGCCAGGATCAAAACCTGGTGCCTTACCGCTTGGCGATATCCCAACTGAAATACAATTCTTTTTTCTGATTGACTACAATGCAACTCTTGGTTGTCTTACGGCTTCCATCCGATAAAAAAGATGGCTGGGATACCAGGATTCGAACCTGGGAATGCCAGGATCAAAACCTGGTGCCTTACCGCTTGGCGATATCCCATCCGCTGTGACAAACCGATGAACGAGTAATGGTGCGGGAGGCGAGACTTGAACTCGCACACCTTGCGGCGCTAGAACCTAAATCTAGTGCGTCTACCAATTTCGCCACTCCCGCATTCATGGAAAAAAAGATGGTGGCTACGACGGGAATCGAACCTGTGACCCCAGCATTATGAGTGCTGTGCTCTAACCAGCTGAGCTACGTAGCCATCTTTTTTCCGCATTACCTTCATCGGCGTTGCGGGGCGCATTATGCGTATATGGCCGAATTGCGTCAACTAATTTTTTCCCAAAAAAGCGCTGAAAGGGTTCGTTTGTTTGGCTTGTGAACAGTCTGGTGATTAAAGCAGCACTTATAATGATTAATTGTTGAATTTGCCAACAAAAAACAAAGCCACCCTCGGGTGGCTTTAAGAAGATAATAATCAGTTGCAGGCAGGTTCACGCCCTGCATTATGTTCGATTATTTATAAGCATCCTGATGGACACCCACAGCGCGGCCTGATGGGTCATCCATGCTTTTGAATGATTCGTCCCACTCTATAGCTTTGGCTGATGAACAAGCGACTGACGGGCCACCAGGTACACATTCAGCTGCACTTGGCAGTGGGAATAACTCTTCAAAAATTTCGCGATACAAATAACCCTCTTTTGACGACGGTGTGTTGTATGGGAAACGGAAGTGAGCAGTTTCCATCTGTTGATCAGTCACTTGCTCAGCGGCTTTCTCTTTTAATGTGTCAATCCAGCTGTAACCGACACCATCAGAGAATTGTTCTTTCTGACGCCATGCGACGCTGTGTGGCAGGTAGGATTCAAAACATTCACGCAGGACATGTTTTTCCATTTTGCCATTACCGCACATTTTGTCCTGCGGGTTAATGCGCATCGCGACATCAAGGAAGTTCTTATCCAAGAAAGGTACACGCGCTTCAACGCCCCAGGCCGACATGGCTTTGTTGGCGCGGGCACAGTCATACATGTGCAGGGCTAATAGTTTGCGTACTGTTTCTTCATGTAATTCTTTGGCGTTTGGTGCTTTATGGAAATAGAGATAACCACCAAACACTTCATCGGAGCCCTCACCAGATAGCACCATCTTGATGCCCATCGCCTTGATTTTACGGGACATTAAGTACATTGGGGTTGAGGCGCGAATCGTGGTGACATCATAGGTTTCAATGTGATAAATCACATCGCGGATAGCATCCAGACCCTCTTGCACAGTGAAGTGGATTTCATGATGCACCGTCCCCAAATGATTGGCGACCTCTTGTGCCGCGCGCAAATCAGGTGAGCCCACCAGACCTACGGCGAAGGAGTGCAGTTGTGGCCACCAGGCTTCACTGCGCTCATCATCTTCAACGCGGCGAGCGGCAAATTTTTTGGTGATGGCAGAAATAACGGAAGAATCCAGGCCACCTGACAACAGCACGCCGTAGGGCACATCCGACATCAAATGACTTTTTACCGCTTCTTCTAATGCATTCGCCAATTCTACTTTGTCAGTAACGTTATTTTTTACATTATCGAAATCAAACCAATCGCGATGATAATATTCGCGAATCTCGCCATCTTGACTCCAAAGATAGCTCCCTGCCGGGAATTCTTTAATGGTGCGGCACACCGGAACCAATGCTTTCATTTCTGAAGCGACAAACATATTACCGTGTTCGTCGTGGCCCATATACAGCGGAATAATCCCCAAGTGGTCACGGCCAATCAGGTAAGCATCCTTTTCTGTATCGTATAAGACGAAAGCGAACATACCTTGCAGGTCATCAAGGAATTCTGGCCCTTTTTCCTGATACAGCGCCAGAATGACTTCACAGTCAGAGCCGGTCTGGAATTCATAATGGTCACCATATTGTTGGCGCAATGCTTGGTGATTATAGATTTCACCATTTACCGCCAGAATATGCGTGTGAGCTGCATTATACAGTGGCTGGGCACCGGTATTGACGTCAACAATAGATAAGCGTTCATGGGCGAGTATGGCTTTATCATTTGCCCACACCCCAGACCAGTCTGGGCCGCGGTGGCGCATTAAACGTGACATTTCCAGCGCTTTTTTGCGTAACTCAATGGGGTCGGTTTTAAGGTCGAGGACCCCGAAAATAGAACACATAATAATCTCCCTAACTTCTCTGCTTTGGCGGTGATGATGTTGAATTTGAATCGTTCATCGCTGGAACTATGTTTACCGACTTGCTTATGATTGATGCAAGTTATGCCCCATGACGATGCAGTCATCCGAATAATTTGTAGAAAGTAATGCAAAAAACACGCCAATTTATAGCGCCATAGATTTATCGCTATAGCAGGCGCGGTTCTTAGGGCATAAAAAGAAAATGCGCCAAAACAGGGAGGAATGGCAAGAAACTTTGGTGCAATGCACTAAAAAAGGGAATGAAGCTTAGGGAAGAGTGGCGGCCATGACCGCCAACTAAGATTAAATAATATCGATTTCTGCCACCGAGGGGTAAACATAGCTTGGGCGGAATGGCATAGCTTCGATATCCGTTAACGTCGACACCCCCGACAGAACCAAAATGGTCTCAAGGCCGGCCTGGAAGCCTGCCAAAATATCGGTGCGCAGGTTATCACCCACAATCACGGTGCTCTCTGAATGCGCCTGCATTTTATTGAGTGCCGCGCGGATGATCCACGGGCTGGGTTTGCCGACATAAAATGGCTTACGGCCCGAAATTTTCTCGATAGGCGCGCACAATGCGCCGCAGGCAGGGGCGAAACCGTGACCATGGCTATCTGGGTTGGTGGCAATGAAACGCGCGCCATTTGCAACGAAATAGGCTGCTTTATGCATCATATCCCAGTTGTAAGAGCGGGTTTCACCGACAATAACAAAATCAGGATTGATATCAGTGATGGTAAAACCCGCTTTGTACAATTCATGAACCAATGCACCTTCGCCCACCACATAAGCTTTCTTACCACCTTGGCGGCGCAGAAAATCGGCGGTGGCCATCGCGGAGGTATAAAACGCGCTCTCCGGCACTTCCAGCCCGGCTGAACTGAATCGGTTAGCCAAGTCCTGAGCGGTTTGTGACGGATAGTTGGTCAAAATAACCAGCGGCATTCCGGCTTCTTGAATGCGGGCCAGAAAAACATCAGCACCGGGGACAGGGTGATTATCATGCAACAACACACCATCAATATCGCAAATAACGCTTTTAATTGTCATTGTTTAAATTACTCTTTTAGCCGCAGCAATGGGTCACTATAACATGGCCAATGAGGTAACTGACCCTGCTGCCGTCTTAATCTATGAGGAATTAATTTTCCAACAGATGTTGCAATAACACGCCGTTTAACATCGCCCGTTTGGCTAGCGCAAAAGCCCCAATAGCTGATTGGTGGTCAAGTTGCGAGGTGACAATAGGTAAATTTTGGCGGAAATTTTTCAATACTTGGGTGTTTATGCAACCTTGAATGGCGGGGAGCAGGATTTTGTCGGCTTCAATAATTTCACCGGCAATGACCACTTTTTGTGGATTAAAGAGGTTGATTGCAATCGAAATAGCTTTACCGAGGTAGCGGCCCACATGCTCAAGCACTTCACTTGCCAGCAAATCGCCTTTGTTAGCCGCTTTGCAAATTGCGCCAATCTGGCAGTCATCTAATGTGAGTTTGCTGGGATAGCCCTGAGCGAGCAGGTGGCGTACGCGGTTTTCAATCGCAGCATTGGAGGCGACGGTTTCCAGGCAACCAAAATTACCGCAATAGCAGCGCTCACCCAGTGGGTCAATCTGGATATGGCCGATTTCACCGACGTTACCATTGCTGCCAAGAAATATTTGGCTATTGACAATAATACCCGCCCCTGTACCGCGGTGCAGACGAACTAATATGGAGTCTTCACAGTCACGAGTTGCACCAAAATAGTGCTCAGCTAGCGCCAAGCTGCGAATATCATGGCCGACAAAACTGGTGACATTAAAGCGATTTTGCAGATTTTCAACTAATGGCCAGTTGCTAACACTGATATGTGGCATATAGCGCACAATACCTTTGCTCGGCTCAACCAAGCCTGGAAGAATGACCGCAATGGCAATCAATTCACGTAATTTGCGCTGATAAGTCTCAATAAACTGACTGATGATATTAAACAGCGCGTGTTCTAGCGTTTCTTGTGTGCGCTCGGGTAGCGAATAGTGCTCTTCACCCAGCGACTTACCGCTCATATCAAACAATGTAATAGTGGCGTCGTGGCGGCCCAAGCGGACGGCGATGGTGTGGAACTGGCGGTTTTCCGTCACGATAGAAATCGCACGACGGCCACCGGTGGAGGCTTGCTGATCAACTTCTTTGATAAGCCCGCGCTCCAGCAGTTGGCGGGTGATTTTGGTGACACTGGCGGGTGCTAGCTGGCTGAGATCGGCAATTTGAATGCGCGAAATCGGGCCTTGCTGGTCAATGAGCCGATAAACCACGGCACCATTGAGTTGTTTCACAAGATCTACATTGCCAATTTGTGACAGTCCGCCAGTGCTCATTAATAAAATTACTCGCTTATTTTAAAACCTCGTTACCGTTAACGATAGTTTTAGTGATTTTATAATCGCGGGTAAAGACAGTTAGGTTGGCGACTTTGCCGACTTCAATGCTCCCTAACTGCTTATCCACGCCAATAGCGCGGGCCGCATAAAGTGTGGCCATACGCAATGATTCGTCCAGTGCAATGCCAACATGTTCAACACTATTTTGTACCGCTTCTATCATGGTCAGTGCTGAGCCGCTTAGTGTGCCATTCTCATCCACACATAAACCATCGCGATAGTATATTGTTTTACCAGCAAAAATAAATTGATCAATTTCGGCACCTGCGGGTGCAGTTGCATCGGTGACCAGCACTAATTTCTCACCTTTTAATCGCTTCGCATTGCGAATATTGGCCCAATCCACATGCAGACCATCAGCAATGACACCGGTGTAGACTTCCGGCGTATCGAAAATTGCCCCAATAAGGCCCGGCTCACGCCCTGAAATGTAAGGCATGGCATTATAAAGGTGTGTGGCAAAGCGAATACCGGCCGCAAAACCTTGACGAGCTTGTTGATAAGTGGCATTTGAGTGACCAGAGGACACCACAATCCCCGCCTCTGTTAGTTGGCGAATATATTTGCTGTCAACCATTTCTGGCGCCAAGGTGACTTTGGTAATGACATCCGCATTTGCACACAGATAGTCAATCATCTCAGCGCTAGGTTGGCGGATAAATGCTGGGTTATGTGTGCCTTTCTTCTGCGGGCTGATATAAGGCCCTTCCAGATGCAAGCCCAGAGCCTGATGCCGGTTTTTTTGGAGATATGAGCGCATAACATTTACGCCGTGCTTCATATACTCATCACTGCAAGTAATCAATGTCGGCAGGAAGCTGGTGCAGCCGGACTTTTCATTTGCGCGCTGCATAATTTCCAGCGTCTTTTCGGATATGGCGTCAAGTGAGTCATTGAATTGCACTCCGCCACAGCCATTAAGTTGCACATCAATAAAACCGGGGGCCAGAATGGCGCCACCCAAGTCGCGTACCTCAATGCCAGCCGGAAGTTCATCGGCAGGACAGATACGTTCGATCAATCCGTTAGCCACGACAACTGCGTGATTATCCAGTACTTCATGGCTGGTATAAATACGGCCGTGAGTCAAAGCGTACATCTTAGCCCCCTAATAACTGTTACAGATTCTTGATGTTTTCAGCTTCTAATTCGCTGAAATATTTTACGGTTTTGACCTTCAACTCCATCGTGGACGGCTCATCACACACCATGATGGCTTTGGCATGCAGTTGCAGGCAACTGATGGTCCACATGTGGTTGATGCTGCCCTCAACTGCGGCTTGCAAGGCTTGTGCTTTACCACGGCCGGTCACCAGAATCATGACTTCTTCTGCATCCAATAAGGTGCCCACACCTACGGTAAGTGCATATTTCGGCACGAGGTTTGCATCACCACCAAAGAAGCGCGAGTTAGCAACGCGGGTTTCTTCGGTCAGGGTTTTGATGCGGGTACGAGAGGCTAAAGAAGACGCCGGTTCATTGAAAGCAATATGGCCGTCAACGCCAACGCCACCCATGAACAGGTGAATTTTGCCGTAAGACTTTATTTTTTCTTCGTAGCGACGACATTCTTCATCAATATCAGGCGCGTTGCCATTCAACAGATTAATGTTTTCAGCAGGGATATCCACATGATCAAAGAAGTTGCTGTGCATGAAAG